>DATLYE010000024.1:0-114249 GCA_035575135.1 Bryobacteraceae bacterium | reverse complement strand
ACATCGTCGGCGCGCAGCATGTCGAGGATTTCCTTCTCGATGGTTCCTTCCTGCCGGAGCTGCCAGGTGTCCACCACAACGGGAAACTCAGCCAGCGGACGCGCCACCGGAACTTCCTCACTGCGGGAAAATCCGTAAAACAGCGCCGCCTGCGCAAGCAGCACCACCGTCAGAACCTGCCCGGCACGCCCGCCCGGTATCCACCCCGACCGATTAACGACGCCCATAGACCCAGCCGTAGACCGCGTTCACCATCCCGTGGAAGACGGTCAGCATGATCAAAGCCAGCAGGAAAATGATCCATCCGGAGACGTCGTGAAAAAGGCCCTCGGCCAATTCCGGACGCCATTCTCCCAAAAGCCCGGTAATGGTCACGCGCCCTGCGTTGGCCGCGACGGCGATGGGCACGGAGGCGGCAAGCAGCACCGGACGCATCCACACCTTTTTGTCGAAGAAGGAAGCAAACACCAGCGAAAGGAAAGAGAGCGAAAGCAACGAACGCACGCCGCTGCATGCCTCCACCACGTTGAGGCTCCGTGAGGGAAGCTCGAGGATGTTGCCCTCCCGGAGAACCGGCAGGCCGGTCAGCGAGAGCCATTCCTCTGCCAGACGACTGGCCAGAAGCTGCAGGGGGAAGGTGATTTGGTTATAGATGATCGCCGGGATGGGGATCATGAAACAAAGCAGAAACAGCGGAAACGCCGCCAGGCGCAGGGCTCGCGTACCACCCACCAGAAGCACCGAGCCGGCCAGCGAGATCAGAAACGCGGTCCGGGCCAGGAACAGCTCCGCGCCAAGCGTGGCCACATAGAGCTGCACCGCCCCCCAAACGACGACTGCCAGACCCCACCAGTTGGGCGCGGGATTCAGCGCCGCCAGCTCCCGGCGGCGGCGCCAGACCATGTAGCCAGCCACAACCGGAACAAAGACGCCGTGCCCCATGTCCGGATCCTCGATCCACTGGCGCGCAAGCTTGCCGAGCACGGGCGCGTAGCAGACCAGCAGGAGACCGCCGAACCACGCGGCGGCGCGTCCGGCGGCCCGGAGAGGCCGGGCCTCGGACGACGCAGTTGACTCGCTGGTCGTTGCAGCCATGCGCGGGATGCCTCGACTACGACTTATGATAGCTACGGCGCAACGCGGCCAAGACTTTAGGCCTTGATGTCATCCCGCGCAAAATCCCACTCGACCAGCCGTTGCTGCTTGGCCGCCAGATTGATCATATGGGCGCAGGCGGCCGCATGGTGTCCTGCGACGGCATCCTGCCAATAGGGCTTGCGCGTGCGGATGGATTCCAGGAAGTGCCCGAAGTGGGAAACCGTGGGGTCCCAGCCCTGTGCGCGATACTGTTCGATGCCGGGAACGATGCGCGGCTTCCACGTGGCCGGCAGTTCGGCGGCCTGCACCTTCGGATCGCGGTAGTAAGCTTCTTCGAGCGCCCGGGGCCAGCTCTCGACGATCCAGCGGTTGTCCTCAATAGCGTTTTCCGGGTAGAACGTCAGGCCGTCCCAGCCGATCGTCAGGCTCCCTTCCGTGCCCAGAATCTGAAAGCTTCCCTCCGCTGAGATCTGATTATTGAACGTGGAACTGAGGTTCACCACAAATCCTTCCGGGTATTCCAGGATGGCGTTCAGCGTGTCAGGAACCTCGCGGCTTTCCTTCCAGCGATACAGCTGGCCCATGGCCACGGCCTTGGCCGCCATCTTGGCGTCCATCAGAAAGTGGATCGTGGTGCACAGATGCACGAACAAGTCCGTGGCAATGCCTCCGGAGTAGTCCTCGTAGCAGCGCCAGCGGAAAAACCGCTCCAGGCTGAACGGCCGCTTGGGAGCGGGCCCCAAAAACATCTCCCAGTCCACGGTCTGGGGCGAGGCGTCGGGGGGAATCGGATAAATCCAGGCGCCGGAGGCCGTGTTGCGGTTGTACGCGGCGCGAATGATCGTGATCTGCCCGAGTTTGCCCTGGCGGATGATCTCCTTGGCCTTGCGCTGGATCTCGCCGCTCATACCCTGGCTGCCGACCTGCACGATGCGCTCAGCCGCCCGTGCCGCTTTGATTATTTCCACGCCCTCGGAGGAGCGGTAGGTCATGGGCTTCTCGCAGTAAACGTCCTTGCCGGCGGCGATGGCATCGAGAATCATCCGGTGGTGCCAGTGATCCGGAGTCGCGATCACGACGGCGTCAATGGACTTGTCGGCCAGCAGGTCGGTGTAATGCTTGTAAGCTTTCGCGCGGCCCTTGGTGCGCTCAATCGCGCGTTCCACGCGGCCCTTGTAGGCGTCCACCACGCCGACGATCTCGACACCGTCGTGCTTGAGCAGCGCCTCGATCAGTTCGTGGGCGCGTGCCCCGGCGCCGATGAAGCCAAACTGGATTCGGTCGTTGGCTGCAAAACCCCTGGACGGCCGCGCCGCGGCTGCGGCGAGCGTGGCGCTGCCTTGAAGGAAACTCCGACGGCTGAGATCCATCCGTTTACCTCCCGTTGTTCCCCCATTATAGTGCGGGCATCCGGTTGTGGAAATCCGTGGCGTCCTCGAGCGCCGCCGCCACCCGGAACAGCAATGCTTCCTCGAACGGGCGGCCGATGATCTGGAGGCCGAGCGGCAGGCCCTGGCGATCGAACCCGCAAGGTAAAGACAAAGCCGGAAGCCCCAGCACGTTGACGGCGCGCACCAGACGCGTCGAGGCCAGCCGCACGTCTTCGGCGGCGCCGTCGAACTCGAGGGTGCTCTGGCCGATCCGCGGCGCCGCCGAGGGCGTCGTCGGCGCCAGCAGGCAATCCGCCGCCCGGAACACCTCCTGGAATTGCCCGCGCATCAGCCTCCGCAACCGCTGGGCGTTGATGTAATCCGTCGCCGGAAGCAGCCGGCCCTGGTCGAGCAGCGCCCGCACGTCTGCGCCGAAGTCTTCACGGCGGTCCGCATAACGCTCCATCAACGCCGCCGCCTCGGCCTGGACGATGATCCGTCCGACCGTGTTCATGGCGGCGATGTCGGGAACCCGCACGGGAACGACGTGCGCTCCAAGCGACTCCGCCAGGCGAGCCATGCGGTGTACTGCCGCAGCCGCCTCCGGATCCACCCGCTCGAAATAGAAATTCTCCGGCAATCCGATACGCACCCCGGTCAGGCTCACCTCCTGCGGCGGCACATAGGAATCCACGGACCGGCGGCTTGACGTGTCGTCGCGCGGATCGTGGCCTGCAATCGCCCACAGGGTGATGGCGGCATCGCGGACGCAGCGCGTGAGCGGACCCATGTGGTCGAGGGTAAAATCGAGGGGCATGACGCCGTAGCGGCTCACACGCCCGAAGGTGGGCTTCAGCCCCACCGTGCCGCAAAAAGCCGCCGGAATCCGGATCGAGCCGCCGGTGTCGCTTCCCATGGCCATGAATACGATACCGGCGGCAACCGCGGCGCCCGAGCCGCCGCTGGAGCCGCCCGGGATTCGCTCAAGATCCCAGGGGTTGCGCACGGCGCCGAAATGCGGATTACTCGACGTGATGCCGAAAGCCAGCTCGTGCATGTTGGTCTTGCCGATCAGCACCGCGCCGGCCGCTTCCAGGCGCTCCACGACCGCGGCATCGCGGTCCGGGACGTAGTCGGCGAAGATCCGGGAGCCGCACGTCGTGCGAATCCCCTTCGTGCAAAACACATCCTTCAGCGCCACCGGAATGCCGTGTAGAGGCCCGCGATCCTGCCCGCGGGCGAGCTCTTCATCCCGCTGGCGCGCCTGCTTCCGTGCGCGGTCCTCCAGCACCGTGATGAAGGCATTGAGCCCGGCCAGCCGCCGGGCGCGCTCGAGAGCGGCTTCGGTGAGTTCCGCCGCCGAGACACGGCGCTCGCGCAGGCCGGCTGCGGCTTGCTGAATGGTCATGGGATCTCCTCGGCCTCGCACTGAAATATCACGGCCGGTTCAAGCTCGAACGGAATGGAGGCCGCCAGCGGGCGGAATGCCGCTTCCAGAGCATCGAGCACAGCAGTGATCCGGTCCAGGTCCGCCTCCGGGATTCCAAGCTGCAGGCCCTCGGCAATGCGTTTCCAATCTCTGCATTTGACGCCGCCGGACATCGAGGCGTATTGTACCGTGCCGCCCCGCTGCTGCGCCGCTGCCGGCGCTAGACTGATAGCATCAATGTTATGTCGGCTGCCCTGGAATCCGGCCTGATCCGGCCCCTCACGGTCCTGAGCGAAGAGGAGAGGTTGTTCCAGGCTACGGTCCGCCAGTTCGCGCGCGAGCAGATCGCGCCCCATGTGCGCCGTATGGACGAGGAGGGCGTAATGTCCTCCGAGCTGATCCGCCGGTTCTTCGACCTCGGCCTGATGGGGATCGAAATTCCGGAGGAGTACGGCGGGCAGGGCGGCACCTTTTTTCTGGCCGTGCTGGCGGTCGAGGAGATCGCCGCCGTGGACCCGGCCGCGGCCGTCGTCGTGGACGTGCAGAATACGCTGGTCAACAACGCGCTTCTGCGGTGGGGTAGCGAGGAGCAGAAACGGCGCTACCTTCCGCGGCTGGCCACCGGGACCGTCGGAGCCTACGCGCTTTCAGAAGCGGGCGCCGGCTCGGACGCCTTTGCGTTGACCACGCGGGCCATCGAACAAGACGATGCGTTCCTGATCACGGGGCGGAAGCTGTGGATCACCAACGCAGCCGAGGCCGGACTTTTCGTCCTGTTCGCCAACGCCAATCCGGAGGCCGGCTACCGCGGGATCACCTGTTTCCTCGTCGAGCGCGATTTTCCGGGCTTTCAGGTCGGCAAGAAAGAAGACAAGCTGGGCATCCGCGCCTCCTCGACCTGCGAGCTGATTCTCGAAAACTGCCGTGTGCCGAAAAGCAATGTAATGGGCGAGGTCGGCAAAGGATACAAGATTGCCATCGAGACGCTGAACGAAGGGCGCATCGCCATCGCCGCCCAGATGACCGGCCTGGCGCGGGCGGCCCTCGAACACGCCATCGCCTACGCGCGCGAGCGAAAACAGTTCGGCAAGCCCATTGCGGAGTTCCAGGCGGTCCAGTTCGACCTGGCCCGGATGGCCACCGAGCTGGAAGCCGCGCGCCTGCTGACTTACAATGCCGCCCGCCTCCGGGATGCAGGGTTGCCCTTCGTGACGGAGGCCGCCATGGCCAAATATTACAGCTCCGAGATCGCCGAGCAGGTGGCTTCCAAAGCCGTGGAGATTTTCGGAGGGGTCGGCTTCACAAAGGACTATCCGGTCGAAAAACTCTACCGCGATGCCAAGATCGGCCGGATCTACGAAGGCACCAGTAACATGCAGCTGGCAACCATCGCAAGGCAGATTCTGGGGAAACCGGCCTAAAGGGGCCGGCGTCCGAATGGGAAGAGGGAGAGCGATGCACTACTGGGTACTGAGCCTGGCGTTGGCAGGACTCGCCGGCCTCAACGGCGGCGACTCCAAACCGGATCCCAGCGAGGCCGAAATCCAGGCCATCATCGAGAAGTTCGCCGCCAAGGAGGCGGAATTCGCCCGGGCGCGCGAAAACTATACCTACCGCCAGACGTTTCGCATTCAGGAGCTCTCGGAAACGGGACGCGTCATCGGCAAGCACGAAATGGTCTCTGACATTATCTTCTCTCCGGAGGGCAAACGCACGGAACGCGTCGTATACGCCCCCGTCTCGACGCTGAAGAATCTGATACTGACGCCGGAAGATGAACAGGACCTCCGCAACGTGCAGCCCTTCGTCCTTACCACCAATGAACTGCCGAAGTATCACATTCGTTATCTCGGCCGCCAGATGGTTGACGAGATCTCCTGTTACGTTTTTGCGGTCAAGCCGAAAAAGCTCGAGCCGGGGCAGCGGTACTTCCAAGGCCAGATCTGGGTGGACGACCGGGACCTGCAAATCGTGAAGACCTACGGACGCGGCGTGGGGCTGCTCAAGAAGAATTCCGACAATCAGTTCCCGAAATTTGAGACCTATCGCGAGCAGATTGACGGCAAGTACTGGTTTCCGACCTACACCCGGGCCGACGACGTACTCGTATTTCAATCCGGCCTGCGGCAGCCCGTCCGCATGATCGTCCGGTACGAAGACTACAAGCAGTTCAAAGCCGAAGCCGAAGTCAAGTACGGCGAGCCGGTGGAGAGCAAGTCTCCGCCCAAACCGTAAAGGGCCCGGACCGCGCCCTCAGATCGCGAATTTTCTCCGTTCAGGCGCGAAAAGGCGCAGCCAGCCGCCAGAGTCTTCGCAACTCATTGGTTTCCGTGCTGTAATATGAGGCTGCTGTGGTATGCCAAGGGCGGACTTGTTGTGGCGTAGGCGACTGAAGGCGGTTCACCGGCGTTATCGGGAACTGCGGATGATCGCGCGGGGGTTGATCTCCACCGATCACGCGATCCTGGCCCACTTGATCCCCATCCGCCGCTGCAATCTCTCCTGTGCCTACTGCAACGAGTACGACGATTACTCGCCGCCGATACCCACCGACACCCTTCGGCGGCGTGTTGATCTTCTGCGTAGCCTGGGAGTCGAGATCGTCACCATCAGCGGGGGCGAGCCCCTGCTCCACCCCGAGCTGGATGAGGTGATCCGGCACATTCGCAGGCGCGGAATGATCGCAGGCCTGATCACCAACGGCTTCCTGCTCACCGCAGAGCGAATCCGACAACTGAATCGCGCAGGGCTCGACCACCTTCAGATCAGCATTGACAATGTCACCCCGGACGAGGTCTCCAAAAAGAGCCTGAAGACGCTGGACAAGAAGCTCCGCCTGCTGGCCGAACATGCCGAGTTTCACGTCAACATCAATTCGGTGGTGGGAGGCGGAATCCGCAATCCGGCCGATGCTCTCGTCATCGGGCGCCGCGCCGTCGAGCTGGGTTTCACTTCGACCGTGGGAATCATCCACGACGGCGGCGGGCAGCTGCGGCCCTTAAGTGAGAGCGAGCGCCAGGTTTATCTGGAGATGAAGCAGCTCGAAAAGCGCAGCTACGCCCAGATCAACTATTTTCAGGACGACATTGCACACGGGCGCCCGAGCCGGTGGCGCTGCCGCGCAGGCGCCCGCTATCTTTACATCTGCGAAGACGGCCTCGTGCACTACTGCTCGCAACAGCGGGGCTACCCCGCAAAGCCCCTCGAAGAGTACACCATCGAAGACATTCGGCGGGAGTTCGTTACCGAGAAGAGCTGCGCCCCCTATTGCACGGTCTCCTGCGTCCACCAAATCTCGTACATCGATTTCTGGAGGGCCCCCCAGACAGTCCGTCCCGAGCTCCCCGTGGGTACGGGCGGCTCCCGGCTCGTCAGGATTGAAACCGGGTCAAACTAGCGTCCGAGGCGCCTCCCGGCTCTCCGGCGATAAAGACCGAGACCCGCAAGACCTAACCCGGCAAGCACTGCGGAGAAGGGCTCAGGCACCGGAGTGATCGGCCCGTACCGCAAGTTGTCAATCACGTGCCCGTCGGCACCATGATCCACGATCTCAAGCCGGTGCACAGGCCCGGTCAGGCCTCCGAGGCTATTGGCGAACTCGGGAAGCAGCTGGAGGGTTCCCAAATGAGTCCCAAGCACATCGTAGGCGTGAATGATCACGCGGGGTGACGGGTTCGCATTGGTGTCCCACAAATCGAGAAAGATCGTAGATCCGTCCACGAAGCCCCGATGGCTGGGATCTGAAGGTGAAACGAAGGAGATCGAGAGCACGGCGGGAGACCCTGAACAGGTAGAGGCGAGATAATGACACGTGTTCACCATCAAATACTGCCCCGAGACCGCGGAGCCCGCCGGCGGGAGGAACGGCCCGCCGATCAGCGCCGTCCCCCCACTGATGCTGAAAAGCACTCCAAAGGGCGCCAGTTGCGTCGAGAGCGGGTCGCCGAGGAGCAGACCCGGTTCACCAAATGTAATCACGGAAGCCCAGGCCGATCCCGCCCCGAGGAGCAGGCAAACCATCAAGCCCAGCCGGTTCATGAAGCACCGCCGAAAATCTGGTCTCTCATAACTGGAGTTTAAGAGGGAGCGCTCCGGCGAACAAGAACCGTTGGTTCTACAACTTTGTTAGTTGGGTACTACAGACACCGCGGCAGGAAAGTACTAGGAAAGACGGGCGCGCACCTGATCCTCGATCCAGGCATAGGTCCGCGCCAGACCTTCCTCCAGTGAGATTTGGGGCTCCCAGTTCAGGACCTGGCGCAGTCGTGTGTTGTCGGAGTTGCGGCCGCGGACCCCCATCGGCCCCGGCACATGGCGCTTCACAATCGAAACGCCCGCGATCGCCGCGATCATGTCGGCCAGTTGGTTGATGGTGACCAACCGGTCCTGGCCCAGGTTCAGCGGCTCGGCGAAGTCCGACCGCATCAACCGGTGGATACCCTCCACGCAGTCGTCAATGTAGCAGAAGGATCGCGTCTGCTCGCCGTCGCCCCAGATTTCCACCTCCGGGTTGCCGGTGAGCTTGGCGACGGCGATTTTCCGGCACAGGGCCGCCGGCGCCTTCTCCCGGCCGCCCTCCCAGGTGCCGTAGGGCCCGAAGATGTTGTGAAACCGCACGATCCGGGTTTCCAGACCGTAGTCCTGATGGTAGTGCAGGCACAGCCGCTCGGCGATGAGCTTCTCCCAGCCGTAGGCATCCTGGGGCAGTGCGGGATATGCATCTTCCTCCTTGAGCGGCGTCACGTCGGGCGCCGCCTGCCGGTACTCCGGATACACGCACGCCGAAGAAGTAAACAAGTACCGGCGGACGCCGTTCTGCCTTGCCGCCTCGAGCGTATGGAAGTTGATCAGGGCGTTGTTGTGGAGGATCTGTGCATGATGGCAGGAGATGAATCCCATTCCACCCATGTCGGCCGCCAAAGCATACACTTCGTCCACGCCACGCGTAGCCCGCAGGCAGTTCTCCCAGCGGCGCAGATCCAGCAACTCAAATTCGTCCGCGGCGGTGGGGCAGAATTCGGGCAGCTTCAGATCCACGCCCCGCACCCAGTAGCCCCGGTCTTTGAGATGGCGGACCAGGTGGTGCCCGATAAAACCACCGGCCCCGGTTACGAGAACTCGAACCTGACTCATGGCAACGGATCAGCTCATTACTGAACCCGCGACCGACGCGGCCCGCGGACCGCGCCCGAGTGTAACCCAAAGGGCGTGACCGTCAAACCGTTCCGGCGGAAGCAGCCGCCAGCAGTCGAGCACGACGGGCTGCCGGGTCCCGCAATTGAGGTGCTCGGGCCCCAGGCCTCGGAACTCCTCCCACGGGGTGGCGATCACAAGCACATCCGCTCCTCGGGCACATTCTGCCATCGAAGAACACAGCCGGACCCGGTCGTTCAGGATCCCGCGCGCTGCCTCCATGGCGGCCGGGTCGTAGGCAATGACGCGGATGCCGTGTTCGGCCAAACACTGCGCGATCAGCATGCCCTGTGATTCCTCCACCACGTTCGTATCCGGTTTGTAAGCCAGCCCCAGGATGCCCGCCGTGCCGCCGGGAGGAAGCAGCCGCAGGATCAGGTCCGTCACTCTGCGGACTTGACGCCGGTTGATCCGGTCGGTGGCCTCCGGCAGGGAAGGTTCCACACCGAGCGCCCGGGCCATTGCCGCAAACGCGGCGTTGTCACGAGGAAAGCACGGCCCGCCGTAGCCCAGCGCACCCTTGAGATACTTCGCGCCGATCCGGCTATCCAGCCCGAGCGCCTGCGTCACGACGCCCGCATCCGCGCCCGGCAGTCGCTCGCAGACTTCGGCCAGCAGGTTGGCATAGGAAATCTTCGTGGTCACAAACGTGTTGACGCAAAGCTTGGTCAGTTCCGCGTTGACAAAGTTCATCCGCGCCACGGCCGGCCGGTTTGTACACACACTGCGGTACAGCTCTTCCAGGACCCGGCCGGAGCGCACATCCGACTCCCCGATCAGGATCATGTCCGGGTTCATGAAGTCCCGGACCACCGAACCCAGCGCGATGAATTCCGGGTTGTAGCACAGCCCGAAGTCCACACCGCACCGCTTGCCGGAAACCTCCTCGACGAGCGGAAGGACCCGGCCGCCGGTATCCCCAGGCATCACGGTGCTCGTCACGGCCAGGACCGGAAATCCGGTTGCGTTGCGCAGGGCTCGCGCGGCCGCCGCGGAAGCTTCGAGAACCAGCTCAACGGAAAACCTTCCGTCAGAACCCGATGGTGTGGGGGTCACAATGAAAACGACATCCGCTCCGGCAACCGCCTCCTCCGTGTCCGGCGTGGCGCGCAGCCGATCCCGGTTCCGCGCGATCAGCTCTTCCAAACCCGGTTCGGCCACCGGCGCCCGGCCCTGGTTGACCGTCTGGACGACGGAAATGTTCCGGTCGGCACCCGTCACCGTATGGCCGCGCTCGGCCAGCACGGCTGCCATGACGGCGCCGAGTTTGCCCAAGCCCACGACAGCGATCTTCATTGAGTTTCCACCGCCTCCCTAGTCTAGCCGCAGAAGATCGAACCAGTTGAACTCGCCGCCGCAGAACTCGAAGCTTAACACGACATCAAAGCGCGCGGGGGCCAGGATGTACTCCAGCTTGTCCAGATCGCGCCATTCCATCCAGGGCGCGCCCCCATCGGTCTTGGCACCCCAGAGGTGGAAAGGGAGCCCCCCTTCGCGAAGCCACCGGCTCTTCGGGTAAGCCAGCTCGATCCAGCGCCCTCCCAAAGGCAAGTGTTCGAGAAGCGCCTGCGCCTCGCGCCGGGCTACTTCCACCGGCACGGTGACCAGCGAACCGCACGCGAAAATGAAATCGTAGTCTCCTGGAAGTTGGTCCAACGCCCGCAGATCCTCGAGGTAGCAGAACGCCTGTCCGGTGACGCCCCGGGCGCGGCAAACCCTCCGGACAAATTCCACATTGGATTCCACGATATCCACGAACGTGACATGCGCGCCATGCTCGGCGAAGTAGATCGTACTCGGCGCGAGCCCGCAGCCCACGTCCAGGTCCAGCACCTTCCGTCCTCGGAAAATTTCCCGGTAGAGCAACTCGTACCAGCCGCGATGGCCGAAGCGTTCTCCCGTGGCAGTCGAATCGTGAGCCGTCTGCCAGATTCTCACGAGCTCCTCATCCGACCGCCCGAGCAATGTGCGCGTGTCGAGCCGCTCGAAACGGGTAAAGGGCACTTCAGCCCATTTCGTGCGGAGTAGATCGAAAGAATGTCGCAGCCAGGGATCCTGCGACAGGTTCACGGGCCACCGGACAGCTCCTGGGATCCACCGCGCGATCATCCGCTACGGTTTTGTGACCTGTCGGCGCAATGATGCATCCTACGGCTCTGGCAGCAAGTCGTCGTCCGCCCGGACGGTTCCGTGGATGCGCTCCTGCTTCAGACGCCGTACGGTGGCAAAGGCAGCCTGCGCCTTGCCGGTTTCGCCGAGCGCCTGGTAGGTTCGCGCCAGAAGCAGGTGAATGGCCGGCTGCCCGGGAGCCTCTCTGGCCGCAGTTTCCAGCAGGCGCAGCGCGGCCCTCAGATCACCCTCCCGAAACTCGATCTTGGCCAGGAAGTATTTCGGGTCCGGATAATTCGCCCGGAGCTCAATCGCCCGGCGCAGCAGCCGGCGGGCGCGCTGGGAATCGCCGTTGCGATCGAGCAGTACGCCGAGCTGATAAGTAGATTCGGCGTCATCCGGAGCCAGCGCAAGCGCCTTCTCAAAATAGGAGATGGCGCTCTTGTCATCATGCACGCGAAGATGGAGCCGCCCGAGGGCGGCCAGTGCCGGAGCTAATCCGGGCTCGAGCGCGATCGCGTTCTCTAAAGCCCTCTGAGCCTCGTCGTACCGCCCCAAACGGTAGTACAGGAGTCCTTCGAGCAGCAAGACGCGAGATCTGTTGCCTCCCTCCGACTCAAGCTGCTCCAGAAGCCGCCTGCCCTTCTCGGGATCTCCCCCGCGAATGTGCGCAACCGCCAAACCAAACCGGAGTGAGACATCGCCAGGGCGGGAAAGGGCAGCCTGCTCGAGATGGGCAATCGCGCGCGCGTAATCGCCGGTCTCCACCAAACACAAACCCAGCAGTTGTCGCGCGCGGGCGTCTCCCGGTTGCGCCTTTAAGAACGCCTCGAAGGGGGCAACGGCTTCCGCATGGCGCCCCGCCCGGAAGTACGCCACGCCCAGATTGAAATAGACCTGCGTGAGGTCCGGCTTTAAGGCCAGAGCCTTGCGGTAGGCAGAAATGGCCTCCTCAAACTTCTCCCGTCGTGCCAGAACCGCGGCCAAGTTGCTATAGCCCTCGGCCGAAGCCGGGTTTCGTTTGAGGTACTCGCGGTAGATCGCCTCCGCCTCAGGCAGGTCACCTCGCGCTAACGCCCGCTGGCCGCTCGCCAGCAAATCCTCCTGCTGGGCGGCCAGCGGGACGAGTGCCGCCAGAGCCAGAGCCCATCGCACATCAGAAGTATATCTTGGCGGCCACCTGGATGATGCGCGGGTCACGGGCGCCGGTGACGGCCCCGAAGCCGAAGCGTCCGCCCCCGCCGCCGAGAGCCGTCGGCAGGTTGGTGACCTGCCCCTGCGCATTGAACGTGATCCCGGTGTTAATCGCACTGAACTGTGTGTGGTTCGGTGCATTGAACATCTCAAGACGCACCTGTACGAAGCGCCGCTCGTCGCGCGTGAACGGGAAGCTCTTGAAAACCGAGATGTCCCAGTTGTGCGTACCCGGCCCGTAAATGTATCCGCGCAAGGCGGACTCCAGGCCGAGACTCGGCCTTGTGGGAAGCGCGAATGCGGCCGCATCGATCCAGCGGTACTCGTTACGCTGCCCGCGCGAGAGTTGGGCTTTCGTCCCAGTCAGGCGCACGCGCGGGCCCCAGGTCTCATCACCGGTGAGCATCCGGTTCAGCACCGCACCGCTCACGCCGGAGACTCCAAAACCTACGCCCAGCGGCTCGCCGGTCGTGATGGTGGTGATTCCCGAGATGGTCCAGTTGTTGAAGATGGCCCGGCCCAGCCAGTTGTCCAGCGGGTTGCCATTCTTGGCCAACTTCGGCGTGTCGTAGATGTAGTTGAAGACCAGATAGTGACGCCGGTCAAAGGTAAGCGGCGCGTAGTTCGCCATGCGTGCGTTGGTCGGGTGGAACCCGTCGCCATCGCCGCTGGCCGTGCCGAGGGCCTTGGACCAGGTGTAGGCCACCCCAAATTGGAGTCCCTGCGCCAGCCGGCGGTTCACCGCGACCTGCAGAGAGTTGTAATTCGACGTCGAGCCAAACTGCGTGATATTGATATCGCCGTACCCTTTGTAAGGCCGCGTGAAGTTGACCGGCAGCGTGGTCGTTCCATCGAACCTCGGTGTCGTGGTCGGGTCCTGGTTCTGCGGCAGCCAGGCACTCCCGAAGCCCGGACGGTTGACGTTGTAAATGTTCAGCAGGTGGCGCGAGACCGAGCCGACGTACGCCACATCCAGCATGATCTGGTGCGGCAGCTCCCGCTGGATGCTCACGTTCCAGTTATAGGTGGTCGGGACGTGACCGTCTCGCGAAAAGCCCCGTAAGGTCTGCGGGAACAACACGCCCGGCGTGGAGGCCAACGTCGCGAGATTTCCGTACCAGATGGTGGGGCTCAGCGTGGAAGGCGGGTTCGGCAGCATGTCGAACACCGGATTTCCTTGGAACCGGTCGTAGAAAACCCCGCTGCCGATGCGCAGCACCGTCTTGTCCATGAAACGCCAGGCAATGCCGAGGCGCGGAGCGTAATGGACTCCGCGGCTGTCAATGAGCCCCCGCGGATAGTCGTTCACACCGGCCTGGGCAATCCCGTTGACATAGGCGCCGTCAATCAGGCGCCCTGTGCCGGGCACGAGCGCTCCGATGAAGGCCGCCGGGAAGAACTCTCCGGTGAGCGGATTGCGCGCTGCGATCTGCCCTTGCGGGTTCCGGGCGCGCTCGAACAGCAGCGCCACGCGGCTCGGATCCCACAGCGCCGGGTTGAACGAGGAGGTTTGCAACGCCGCGTCGTACTGCGGCTGAATGATATAGAAGCGAATCCCGGCATCCAGCGTCAGCGTGGGCGTGATCTTCCATACGTCGGAGACATACCACTCGAAATTGGTATAGCGGTATTTCCCGTTGCGAACAATATTAGACTGCTGCACACGCTGGAAATTCCCGAGCAGCGCGTTCGAGAAAGCCCAGTTGGTATCCCCCGGATTGGCGGCGTCCCGATCAAACCAGATATTTCCATTCACGGATGTAAAAGCCGTCTGGTCTTTGCGGCTGCGATGGACGTACACGCCGAATTTGATCTGGTGGGGACCGCGGACTTTGCTGAGGTTGTCGGTGAACTCAAACGTGTTGTTGACGTTCAAGAACGGAGTTCCGTTGAAACCCGTGAACGGAGCATTCGGAACTCCGCCGAAGCGCCAGTTTTGCACCAGCCCCAGCGGATCCGCATTCGGGAACGGCATCTGGTAGCTCAACCCGAGGTTCTTGCGGAAGAATGCGTCCGTCCTGGGAGTGATGTCGAGGCGGTTGCGGCTCGGCCCGAAAATAAATTCGTTGGTCAGCGTCGGATCAATCACGGTCGTCAGGTTGGCGATAGCCGAGGCGCCCGGCTGCCCGAAGTGCATCGGACCGAACGGGATGTTGTAATCCGCGTTCCACTGCCCGTAGGGCATGATCTGGTCGTCTTTGTCGCGGATGACGCGGAAGAATGCACGCCACTTCTCGTTGATGTTCCAGTCAATCCGCCCGATCAATTGCCGTCGCGGATACGAACTGGAGACCTGGGACTGGTAATTGTAATTTGGGAAGCCGGTCACATTAGGCAACGGATACCACTTGAGAATCTTCTGCCCGTCGGGGTTGATCCGGCTGGCGGGGATGATGTTGTTAGGGAAGGGCTGGCCGGTGAGCGGATCGCGAATGACCACGGGGCGGCCGTCGGCCTCATGCGTGAGCCGGAAGTCGCCCTCCCGTTCCGCAGCCGTCGGTACGGTGACGTAGCGAGTGGCGTTCGGCACGAGCTGCTCCTGCCACTCCTGGCCCCAGAAAAAGAACAGCTTGTCTTTGTTCACATTGAACTTCCCCGGGATGTAGACGGGCCCGCCGATGTTATAGCCCTGATAGTTATACCGGTACTTGCGGCGCGGCAGCCCGTCAATGTTGTTGCGCCAGTTGTTGGCGTTGAGTCCCTCGTGGCGATGAAACCAATAGCCCACACCGTGAAATTCGGTCGTGCCGCTTTTGGTCACGATGTTGATGGCCGCGCCCGCGGAACGGCCGAACTCGGCCGGCTGGCTGTTCGTGATGATCTTGAATTCGGCCACGGCGTCAATATTGAGACTGGTGTGCTGCGTGCCGTTTGAGCCGGTGTCCATATTGGCGGCACCGTCCAGCGTGAGGTTGTTCTGGTTACCCCGCTGGCCATTGGCGTAGATCGCTCCGATACCGCCCGGACCGGCGACCTGGCCGTTGAACAGGCTCACAATCCCCGGCACGGTCTTGATCAAGTCGAGGTAATTCCGCCCGTTCAGCGCCAGGTTGACGACCTGCGTGCCCGTGACGATGCCGGAGCGCTCCGCGCTTTGGGTCTGCAGTTGCACAGCCGTGGCTTCCACGGTGATCGTTTCCGTCACCGCTCCGACCTCGAGCACGATGTCGGTCAGCGCAATCCGGTCGTTGGCGAACAGCTTGATGTCCCGTTTCTCGAACTTCTTAAAACCCGGAGCCTCCACGGTCAGCGTGTACGTGGCCGGCAGCAGCGGCGCGATGACAAAGGAACCGTCGGGCCCTGTCGCCAACTCCCGGGTGACTGTCCCCTGAAGTTCGTTGATCAGGACCACCTTCGCGTTCGGCACCACTGCCCCCTGGCGATCTTTGACCACTCCGGTGATGAGACCGGACGTCTGCTGGGACAGGCCATGCCTGGCCACGAGCAACCCGATCAGCAGCCCCAGCAAGCATGCAAAACGACTGCCTGGCGAATTCCTCACGTTCAGACCTCCTAATGGATTGGTAAGTCTATGCTAATCCAAACCCATCAGGCCGTCAAGAAAAATTTTGGGTATTCCTGCGCCTCGGGCTAGCCGTTTAGCTGTGGCGGCGACTTGCTTACCCCAGGCAAGTTAACAGTGCAAAACGCCGTTCGGCCAGACCCCGCGCCGGAGGGCCTCAAAACCCTCCCCCAAGGCCTCACTCCAAAACCGCCGCAAATGACGGAAGTTGACCCGTGAGCCGATGACGAGACTCAACAGATACTTGGTCAGGGATGGCGGCACGGGTTCGAAGAAGCCGTCCCGGGAGTCTAACAGCGAGCAGGCATAGCCGTAAATATGCCGGAAAGGCACGTAGGAGAAATGCTTCCGGAGCACGCCGATGTTTCCTCGATAGACCGCGGCGCGGTGCCGCAGCGTCTTGGCACCGGCGTGCATGCGGGAGACGGCCAGGAATTCCCTCAGCCTGAGAAGCTTGTACTTGCGAGCCACCCGGATCCAGAGGTCATAATCCAGGCCGTAGTGAAGCTCCGGGTCGAGCATGCCCACTTCGGCAAACACCTCCCGGCGCAAAAAAGACGCCGGCTGGCAAATGAAGCACTCCTTTTGAAGCAGCTCCGGATCGAAGGGCCGCGTCGGGTAGGCTCGCACGATCTTTCCGGATTCGTCCACGAGCCAACCCTCGCCGTAGACGCCGGCGTACTCCGGATGCGCGAGCATGTACCGCACGGCCGTCGTGACCGCTCCCGGCAGGTAGGCGTCATCCGCGCACAGGAAGGCAAAGATCGTGCCGCATGACCGCAGGAACCCCCGGTTGATCGCATCCGATTGACCCCGATCAGGACCCGAATACCAGACCAGTTTCCCTTCATACTTTCGAAGAATCTCGAGACTGCCGTCTGTGGATCCGCCGTCCATGACGATGTACTCGATGCGCGGATAATCCTGACTCAGGACACTCTGGATGGCTTCTTCCAGATAGCGGGCTGCGTTCAAACAGGGCGTTACGACGGTGACCAGCGGAAGATCGCTCATCCGCCACCCCCTAGCGTGCCCGGCGCCCGTCCGGCAGGAAGGTCTCCGGCAGGCGCTCCGCGGCCAAGCCCCAGTCCTCGAGGTTGAAAATCATCGGCCGGCCAAGCCGGTGCATCTCGGCTGCCCAGGCGGCGACCTCGTGATACGAAAGCCAAGGAATTCCGTTGCGCGCGAGCCTGTCAAAAAGCTGTTTCTCGCCCTCCGGCGTCCAGCCCGAGCCGGTGGCGTGTTCGATGTGGTAAATGCACATGGGGTAAGGCAGCACGACCTCCCGCGCCCCACCGTAATGCGCCATGTAACAAAACACCGAGTCAATGTTCATCGAATGCAGATCAAACTCCGGATAGCCGCGCAACTCCAGCCAGTGCCGGCGGGCGAGCAGCGTGAAGTCGCCGCAAGCATTGGTGTGGAGCACGTCCGGCTCGCCGCCTGGCTGCGGCAGGGGCGGGCTCACCGGCGTTTCCGGCCGCGGCCCCAAGGCAATCGTCAAGCCGCCGCCCTCCAGACGCAGTCGAAGTTTCTCGATCACCCGGACCGGGACCGGCAATCCGATGCGCACCGGCTCCGTTGCCCGGCGCAACTCAAAGGGCAAAAAGGCCAGACGCCGCATGAGATGCCACGTCCGCTTCACAAATCGCCCCGCGCGCCGCCACGACACGTTTGTCCGACTCGGAAGAAACAAGACTGCCGGACCCGTTGCGGCGGCTTCCGTCCAGCCGCAACGAAACACCCGAAAATTCAGGACCCGCGTATCGTATGGCACGCGCTGTCCGCCTCCTTTGACGCGCAGCCGCACGCGCCGGGCGCCGGCGCCACGAAAAACCCCGTCCAACAGCAACTCGCCGCGGCACGGGATCTCGACTTCCCCGAGCGGTGTGCCGGGCTCTCCCAGGATTTCCATCCGGAACGGCCGGAAGCCGACCCCAGGGCCCGGCTCCAGTTCCAAGACCAGTGTGGAACGCCGGCCGTCAGGAGCCGCCGCCTCAATTTCGGCCTCGCTGCCTGCCCAGCGAAACACAACCCCGGCGTGGCTGACGGGGGCAAACCAGCCCTCCCCAAGCACAATCCCGCTACCGGGATCCGCCACATCCACGGCCTCCGGCCACGGCCTACCATCCGGGGTGAGCCGCACCGTCCCGGCCCGCGTGTGCCGACGCAGCAGGTGACTTCGACACCAGGCCAAGCGCTCCTCCACGGACGCCTCCAGCGGCACCTCCGCCATGACGTCCAGGCGATCCACGCGATACATCCGATCGGGCTCCAGGCTGCGGGCGGCAAGCCACCGGAACAGCTCATCGGAAAACAGGATGTCTACATTGGTGGCCAGCACGAACTCGCCCCGGGCGCGGCGGATTCCTACGTTCTTGGCGATCATTTGATAGAGCGGCAGGACCGACGCATACCGGTACCGGGCGTGGATTCGCGCCGGCACCTCGATGATGCGCACCGAGACCCGACCGAACTCAGCCGGCCAGCGCAACGCCTCCGCCAGCCGCGGACGGTCCGCCGGAGGATTCCACTCGACGAGCACGAGTTCCAGCGCGAGATCGTGTTGCCTGGCCTGGCCGATCAGACCCTCTACGAAGGCCTGCATGCGGCCGAGCAAGTTGCCCCCGTGGTCGTCGTTACGGGCGGCCGCGACGACGGAAAGATATGGTCTGGTCTCAGGCACGCGAATTCGAATCAGAGGCCGGCTGCGCCAGCCGGGCGGTGAGGCAGAGATGCCATCCGAAGCGTTTCTCCAGCCACCGGAAAGTCCCGGCCGGCAGCCAGCGGAAATACCAGACCTTCCGGTACCGATACTGCACGTAGTCTGCGATCCGATAGGGGAAGATGTGATCCACCTCTGCGCGCACCACCTGGAAACCGCCGGCGGCGAGCCAGCGCCGGGCCTGGCCGGGCGTGAACGTGTAAGTAACCGGGCATCCGGTCTGTGCTTCCGAGTAGCGCGCCACGAGCTCGTCCAGCCGCCAGAAGCGTCCCTTGCCGCGGCTCATCACAATCCAGAAAACCTTCCAGGACCGCCGGTGGTAGACCATCAACTTGAAAACGCTCCCGGGCGCCATGTAGCGCCGGATCTCGGCGAGCGCCCGGTCCGGACGGGGCGTGTGATGGAGAACTCCGAAGGAATAAACCAGATCGTACGGCTCGACCGGCACGAAGTCACTCAGGCGTTCCGCGTCCGCGCGGAAGAAACGGATCCGCTCGCTCAGGCCGTATACGCGGGCTCTTTGTTCGGCAAGCTCCAGTGACTTTTCCGACAGATCCACGGCCGTCACCCAGGCACCGTGCCGCGCGAAGTTGATCGTGTCGGTGCCGATGCCGCAGCCGATCTCGAGCACTTTCTTGCCGCGCCAGCGAGGAAACTCCGCAAAGCGCGGGATGTGCGGCTCGACCCGGTACTTGCGCTCTTCGACCTCGTCGAAATAATCCCTGCTGCCCACCGGCTTGGCGGAGTGACGGATGTTGCAGGGCCGCGCATCCCAATAGCGGGCCACGATCTCGACCGGCACGTCCCGGAACGGGTCCTCGCGTTTCAAGATCACTGCGGTCCCTCTACGTACTGTAATGCGGGCAGCGGCGCGGTGGGGTCCGGCTTTCGATCCTTCAAGTCCGCATCCGTCCCATCAGGTACGCGCCGACCAGCAGGAAGAGGAGATTCGGAGACCAGGCCGCGACGGCCGGAGGCAATTGCCCGAGATTGCCGATCTGCTCGAAAAGCTGACTCAACGCCCAGTAGGCAACCGCGATGCCCAGGCTCGCGCCGACGCCCGCCAGCGCCCCGCGGCTGCCCGTCAGGAACGCAAAGGGCACCGACACCACAGCCAGCACCAAGGCGGACAGCGGTTGAGAGAACTTTCGCTGGAGCTGGACCCTCAACCGCACCGTGTCGAAGCCGCCCTGTTCCAGATCAGCGATATAGGCAGCCAGTTCATGGAAGTTCATCTGCGAATCGGGCTTGGCCTCCTTCAGAAAATAGCTGGGCGGCTCGTCGAGCTCGGGGAACGTGGCCGCCTGGAAGACCCGAAAGTTCAGATCACGGACGCCGCGGATATCCCGCACCCAGCCGTTCTCGAACACCCACGTGCCCACCGAGGCCGACCAGTGGGCGCGTTCGGCGGCCACATGACGCCGCAGCTGGAAAGTCTCCGGGTCCAGCTCATACACGCTGACGCCGGCCATCACGGCCGCTTCCGGATCCAGGTACTTGTAGTGGTAGATGTGCGACCCTCGCCCGAAGATCCACTTGGTGAAGGGGCGCAGATAGGTCTGCACGGGGCGGCCCTTGATCTCGTTGCGGATGGCGTCCTGGCGGCGATTGGCTTGGGCCACGTAGTAGTAGTCGAAGGCGAAGAGTGCGGCGCTCACGGCTGCGGCAGCCAGCAAAACCGGCAAGGCGAGCCGGTGGACGCTGACACCGCAGGCCTTCCAGGCGATGAGCTCATTATGCTTGGCGAGCACGCCGAACGTCACCAGCGCCGCCACCATCACGCTCACCGGCGCGGCATCGTTGATCAATTTAGGTGTCAGGAAAAAGTGATATTCCGCCACGCGCGCCATGGGGATCTTGTTCCGCAGGATGTCTCCCAGCAGCTCGAAGAACGTATAGGCGTGGGTCATGACGACGAAGGCAGCCAGAAAAACCCCGAGATAGGTCAAGAAACTGCTGAGGATGTATGTGTCCAGCAACTGCGGCAGCAGCAGGAGGCGCCCCCCCGTACCATCAGTGCGCCGCCGGCGGCTTCTCCAGCGGCGCAGCGCAAGGCCCACCGCGACTTGAGCTCCGCGAAGACGCTCCGCTAGGCCCGAGGCCCCCGGCTGTTCCAGCCCCACGAGCAGCACAAGGCCTGTGATGGCCAGCACCGTGTTGGGAGTCCACACCGCCGGGCCAGCCGGCAGACTTCCTTGTCGCGCCAGACCAATCAAACTGATCAGAGCGAGGTAATAGAGAAAGGCCACCAGGACCGCCAGGGCGACCGAGGCCGCTTTCCCGGATTTCCGGTTGGAAATTCCCAGCGGAATGCCCGCCAGTGCCAGGATCAGGCAGGCGGCCGGCAAGGCCAGGCGCTGATGCAGTTCCAGGCGGGCTTCCAAGGACTCGCGCGCCAAGCGCCACAGCGGGCCCGTGTCCGTCTCCCGGAACGGGCGAGCGCGCTGCTCACCGGGCGGACGGACGTGGAGCACTTGCTCGCCGCGGGGAAAGGAGCTGTGGTAGTAAGCCTCCGGCGTCTTCCCGGGCTCGTGCGTGCTGCCGTCCAGCATGGAAAGCTGGATCCGGTTGTGGGCGACGTCGGAAATCGCGATCGCTTCACGCGCCACGGTGATGCGCGGGCCTTCTCCGGCCTCGCGGGGACCGGTGCGCCGCTCGCCGGGGGGCCGCAGGTCGGCCAGAAAGATCTTGCGCCAGTGGACCACCGGGCCCGAAACGACATCCGCGACATAAAGAATCGTGTCCGGGAACTGTTCCTGAAAAACGCGGGGCCGGATCTCCGCCGTGACCTGCGCTGCCGCCAGACGGTTCAGTATCCGGTAGGTCTGGCGGATCGACCACGGGGCAAGCCACAAGGAAGCTGCCGCCGTGATCACCGTGGCGATTGCCGCAAAGACCGCCACTGCCGTAGCGAGGCGCGCTCCGGGGATTCCGGATGCCCGCAGGGCTGTGACCTCACCATCCGTCGCCATCCGGCTCAGGGCGATCAGAATGCCGGCCAGCGTGCCGGCGGGCACGGTAAAGGGCAACACCGACGGCAGAACCAGCAGCAGCAACTGGGCGGCGGTAGCGGGGCTCGCTGCGCCGCGCACCAGCGGCTCGAAGAGCTGCCCTGTACGCTGCAAAAACAGCACGAAGGTAAACAGCAGCGTCCCGAGCAACGCTCCGCTGAGGATTTCGCGGAATACGGCGCGTCCGATTAAACCCATCGCTGTCAGCGACGCAACGTCAGGGATGGCGGCGGCACGACCGGAGGCGTGGGAACCTGTTCCTGCGCCCGCTCGAGCTGGAGCTCTTCGAACACTACCGAAGGAGCGATAACCGTGCTTTCCGCTACGAACCCACTCGCCCCGCTCAAGGCGAAGGGTGCGCCGTTTTCCAAGTATTCGAACACGAAGGTCTCTACAGAGGCGGCCACAATATCCCGGAGCGCCCGGGCAGAGAACCCACGGAAGCGCAGCCCCCGCACGAGCTCCTCCCGTCCGTCCGGGTAGAGGCGGTAGACCAGCAACGGAAGACTGACCGGACGCCCTCCGTCACCGGCCTGAGCCGTGCGAGCCAAAAGCCGCCGCACTTCGTCCACCGACGCGGAAGAAGGATAGTCCATCTTGCGCACGATGATCCCGTAAGGCAGATTACGCGCGCGGAAGAGGGACACGAACTTTTTCTTCAGTTCCTCCAGGGGCGAGGCCTCCGCGGCCTGCACGAACAGGTTGCCAAACCAGGCAGTCTTGTGCCCGAAGGCCCCCGGCAGGCGCGCCCGGCCGTTGGAGGCCGAGAAACCCGCCACGGGCTGCCGTGTCAGCAGGAAGTTTCTGAGGATGCCGCGTTCGATCAATCGGACCGGGCTCGGGGGCACGCCCTCGAGGTCCGCCAGGTAATGCCCGAGCAGGGGCCGGCCGCGCCATTCCGCCTGCGTGGGATCGTCCACCACATCCATCCAATCCGGTAGCACCCGGGAACCCACGCGTCCCTCAAACTCACCGCTTTGAAACGGCAACGGACGCCCCGGCTCCCCCACGGGCCGCCGGCGCGCCACGAGGTTCCGTCCGAGAACCTCGGCGAACATCTGCCCGGCCGCTTCACCTTCGAACAAGACCGGGCCCGTGTACGGCTCTCCGACCGGCGCCTGCGAAAGCTCCGTCACGCGGGCGGCCAGTTTTCTTGCCGCCTCGCGCAATTCACTCTCCGCGGGCATCCCGTCCGGCTCCCGCGCCAGAAACGTAACGGCATCGCGCACGCTCATTCCGTCGGCGGCGAGCGCCATGGCGTGGAGGCGCAGTTGTACCAGCCGCTCCGGCACCCGGCACATGGTTCCTTCCGTGTTGACGAAGTAATAGTCGCTTTGGACGATCTCGAAGTCCGCTCCGGAGCGTATCAGGTTGCGGAAGTCGGCGAACTCCGACGACAGGCGCCGGACCACCGCAGCCCACTGCTCCTCATCCACGTGCATGCGAGGTGTTTCGTTGCGAATCTGAAAGGGCTCGGCCCGGTGGAAATCCGGCAGGTTTTCCGTTACGGTGACGTTTTTGAGGGCGGCCCGTTTGCGAGCCATCGCCTGGACTGCGGCCTTATAGGCCGCATCCCCCGCCAGCCAGAAGAAATGCCGCAGCGCCGGGTAGCTGTCTTCCAGGGGCGGACGGCCTGCGTCGCGCGCGCCAAAGCCAAAATCGCTGAACGCGTAGTTCGTATTGTCGAATTCGTAGCCGCCCACACGCACCTGAACGGAAGGAAGGCGAAAGCGGTTGTTGCGCCGCGCGAGGGTTCCGCCGAGCGTTGCGGAGACGGCGAAACTCTCGCCATCATGGAGCGCGAATTCGGCGTAATACGGCCGTTCCAGACCGGGCAGTTGCAACTGAAGCGTCCGCGTGACCTCGTCCCGTAGGGCGCGGAGGATCACATCCGGCTCCTGCGTCTGGCCTTGGCCCGATGCGACGGCCAGCAGCGCCGCCGCGAAAACGTAACCCGGCATCCTCATCGGAAGAGCCCCGATCCCAAATCCGGGCGCGGCAGCAACGGGGGCCGCTCCTGCGACGTTTCGCGCTTCTGAATCTCGATCTCGGATACCAGAATCGCGGGGGCCACGGCAGCGACGGGCACCGAGCCGGATTCGGCGCCGCAAAACCCGTTGAAGACTTCGAGGTTGTCTCCAGTGGCCAGAATCTTGGAGAAACTGGCGAGCGGCGTGCCCACAATATCCGCCCCGCGCACAAGTTCATCCGGCCGCCCGTCCGGATACACGCGGTAAACCAGAATCGGGATTACCGCAAACGCCTGTAAGCCCCCGCGCGCCGTCTGGGTAAATCCTCCGGTGACCTCTTGGAAATACAGCCCGTAGGGCTTGTTCTGCCGGCGGACTTCTTCCAGGAGCATCTCGCGAAGCTTCTTTTCCGGAACGCGACGCGAGGACTCCACGATCAGGTTGGACTGGCGCGAGACCACCTCGAAGCCGGGTTGACGCCGGCCATGGCCGTTCGAGCGCTCGACACCGCGCACGGGCGAGCGCGACATCAAGAAGGTTTTCAGAATGCCGTTTTCCACCACAACCACCGGCCGCGCCTTGACCCCTTCATCGTCGTAAAGATAGTAACCGTTCAGGTCTACCCCGTTCAGACTGCGCCGGGTGGGATCGAAAATCACCGAGAGGAATTCGGGCAGGACTTTCGTGCCGAGGCTCTTGGCGAAGGTCTGTCCTTCGCTTTCGTCTTTCTGCCGGTGCCCTTCAATGCGATGTCCAAAAATTTCGTGGAAGAAAACCCCGGCCGCGCGCCCGGAAAGGATAGCCGGACCGGCGAACGGCTCGGCCTCCGGCGCTCGCTCGAGCGCCGCCAGGTTCCGCGCCACACGCTCAATCGCTTCCATGACCGCTTTGTCGGGCGGCAACCGGTCGGGCGTTTCCGCTTCAAAGGTTTCTCCGACACTCAGTTCCATGCCGTCCGGCGCGCGGCCGCGCGCAGAAATCACAATCCGCGCCAGACCGCGGCCGTGTTGTAACCGGGTGCCCTCACTGGTTGTGTAGTATTTTGTCTCGCGCTGGGCGAAGACCGTAACGCTCGAAACCAGAATTTCCCGGCGCCGTCCCAGAGCCGCCGACCATTTCCGGAGCCGGTCTTCCCAGAGTCCCGCCGAAAACTGCAGTGGCTCCCATCGCTCCACATACTTCTCCGGAGGTTCGATCGAGAAGTCCGGCGAGGGGTCCTCCTCCGCCGGCTTGACCTGGGTACTGGTTCGGATGCGGATGAGCCGCTGGACGGCCTCCCGGTAGGTACGGTCGGTTTCGAGCCAGGCGATTTGCCGCACGGGCGCAGGCAGGTCTTCGAGAGGGATGGGGACGGCGGCGCTGAAGCGGGGACGATCCCCTGGGAGCCTGTGGTAGTTATCCAGCTGCGGCGTGCCTACCCGGATCGTCACATCCAGCAGACGCGAGCGGTTGGCCGACTTACCCTCGAGAAAACCCAGTGTGGCCGAAAGCAACCGGGTTTCCGTGTCGAATACGGCGTACGCCAGAAAGTACGGCGGCGGGTCGCCTTTTTCCTTGAGGACCTTGAAATTCCTGTCAAGTTCTACAGTCAGGATGTCGAGCAGCGGGCTGGTCTGGGCGCTGAGTACGCAGGCCGTGGTGCCGAGGGCCAGACTCCGCAGGATGCCGCGCACAGCATCAGCATAACATGGGGCTTATTTGAGGTCTCCTCACCACGGCCGCGCCGCTCAATCCCGCGCCTACATGGTCCTCCGGTGCGAGTGCTGCGACACGAGTAAGACGGGGGAGACTGTGTCCGCCGGATCTGTGCCAGTTTACCCTGCCACTGTTCCGCTCACGGTACACTCGCAACCACGCCGCCTGGGTCGGTGAGCAGACGCGCAGCGGGAACTACGGTGCCGCCGTGGCTGCGGGCGAAGGCCTCTGCGCGCTCCCGGCTCGCAAACGCCAGGAAACTGGGTGAGCACCGGTCGTAGTGCTCTTCAAAAGCATGCTTGGAAGCGTCCACGAGCGGCTCGCGGCGCGTGCACAAATTGACGTCGCTCCCGCTTACGAGAAACGTCTCCTCCGGCCGAAGCGGCCGGAGGGACTCGAAATCCGTGAACTGCAAAATTTTCACGGGGCGCCTTGTCTGGCGGTGAGCCGACCGCACACAGCCGGCACAACATAACGTCCTGCGGCGGCCCTCCACCTCCGCTTCGACGGCGGAGGTGCTATGCACGGGCCGCAGGCACAGCGGACAGGCCCTGGGCCGGGCGGCATGCTCCGAACGAAACCATAGCCACGCGGCCGCCGCAGCCAGCCCGCAACCGAGGACGGTCAGCCTCCGCGTCACAAGCCCCACCTACCGTCATAATACGTCCGATGGCGGAGTTGTGTTATTCTGTGATGTGGTGCGCCTGCGTCCGGTTGCAATGCTGCTCGCCTTCACCGGTGTTGCCGGCTGGTTCGGCATGCAGTGCGCCGCCTGCGCCACGTTTGAAGTCTTTTCCGTCCACGCCTCCCGGTGTTGCCCGCAACCGCCGAATCACTGCGGTGAGTCGCAGACTCCTCCGGATTGTTCCCGGCATTTCGCCGGCAGCTCTTACGTGCTGCCGGACGCCGGCTCGCTGCGCGGTCTTCCTGCGCCGGAACCGGCTCTGAACGCACTTTCGGCCGAAGCGGTGCTTCCGGCGGTGGCTGTAGGGTCTCCTGTCGAGAGGCGGTTCACCGGAACGTCGCCACCTCAGCTATACCTCCGCAACTCCGTACTTCTGATCTGATCCTCCGCAAAGTCAGTCTGCTCAATTTGTTCCGGCCGAACTGCGGCTTACCGTCGTGGTCGGTCAAAACGAATGGGAGTCTGAAAAGGAGGATTGGAGATGAAGTCATATGTTGCTTACGTGGCTCTGGCCGGGTTATTGGCCGGCGGTGCTGCGGCGCTTCAGGGCCAGGCCAAAGGGAAGTCCGTCACGATCTCCGGCGAGATCGTGGACACTGCCTGCTACATCGGCCATGACAGCAAGGGCGCAGCCCACGCAAAGTGCGCGGCGATGTGCGCCAAAGCCGGCATTCCCCTGGCGCTGCTGGACAGCCAAAGCGGCCTGCTTTACCTGCCCGTCTCGCTCGACCACAAGAATCCCAACGAAAAACTCATGCCCTTCGTGGAAAAGAAGGTCCGGGTCACCGGAACGGTGATCGAGAAGGCAGGGATGCGGGGCATCGTGATCCGGCAGATCACAGAGGCCCGGTAGCACTGCGCGCGGGGCGGGCTCGGCAGGAGTCTGCCCCGCCGTCTTCGGGAGGTGGCCGTGATCCGCACTTACAAACTCTACTGCGCACTTGGTGTCGTGCCCGCCGTCCTGGCGGCCCAGCAAGAAGGTTTGCTGCTTGGCCCGCTGATGGACGAGGCGCTGCGCAGCAATCCGGAAATTCTCGCCGCCCAAAAGCGGTATGAAGCCGCGCGCCAGCGGCCTTCGCAGGAAGCCAGCCTGCCGGATCCCATGCTGTCGGTGGGCTACACCAGCAACGGGAGCCCGCTGCCGCTGGCGGGCCTCGGAGTACATCCGACCAGCAACGCGGGGTTCATGCTCACTCAGGAGCTGCCCTTCCCCGGAAAGCGAAAGCTGCGGGCCGAGATGGCCTCCAGGGAAGCCGAGGCGGCCTTTGAGGAGTACCAGGCCATCCAGCTCAATGTCCTTTCCCGGTTGAAGCAGGCGTATCACCGCCTGCACCACACCTATGAGGCTATCGCGGTGCTCGAGCGCAACCGGGAACTGCTCCGTAAGTTTCTCCGCATCGCAGAGGCTCGCTACTCTGTCGGCCGCGCCGCCCAGCAGGACTTGTTCAAGGCCCACACGCAGCTCTCCATTCTGGAGACGCGGATCGAAAGAATGGAGCAGGACAAACGCAGCGCCGAGGCCGAGATCAACTCCCTGCTGGGGCGCCACCCCGACACACCGTTGCCCCGCCCGCCGCAGATCATCCCCGGCGAACTGCGGATCGGCCTGGAAGATCTTTACAGGCGGGCGCGCGAAAACTCTCCGCTGCTGCGGCGTGAAGAAAGGATGGTCCGGCGTTCCGAACTGGCCTTGAATCTCGCACGCAAAGATTACTATCCCGACTATGCGCTGTCGGCCGGCTACTTCAACATGGGCCGGATGCCGGATATGTACCAGTTGCGCGTGGATTTCAAGCTTCCCGCGTATTTCTGGAGAAAGCAGCGCGCCGCCGTGGCCGAGCAGGCCCATAATCTCTCACAGGCCCGGCGCAGCTTCGAAGCGGCGGATCAGGCCGTCCACTTCCGCATCAAGGATAACTATCTCATGGCGCAGACCTCCTACCGCCTCATGAAAACCTACGCCGAGCTCGTGATTCCCCAAGCCAGTCTGGCGCTCGAGTCCTCCGTCGCGTCCTATGAAACGGGCGCGGTGGATTTCCTAACGGTGCTTTCCAACTTTATGACCATGGTGGAGTACGAGGAAAACTACCATCAGGAAATGCTCAGCTTCCATATTTCTCTAGTGAAGTTAGAGGAACTTACTGGAACGGAGCTGATTGACTGGGTCCGATAACAGGAGCGCTCAAATGAAAGTCGTCACGCTGTTTGGCATCCTGGTCCTGACCGCGGCGGCCTTCGTCGCCGGCTACGGCTGGGGCCGGTGGTACGGACCCCGCCCGCCGGCGGCAGAAGCGAATCGTACTGCCCCGGCAAGCCGCTATTACTGCCCCATGCACCCGTCCTACATATCGGATCGGCCCGGTGACTGCCCCATCTGCGGCATGCGCCTGGTGCCCCTGGAGCAGCCCGGGGCGGCGGCCGGTTCGCAACCCGAACCGGGGGCCGGACTGCCGCCGAACGTTTTCCACGTTCCCGTCGAGCGGCAGCAGCTTATCGGCGTGCGCTACGGGACGGCGGAAGTCACTTCCGGGTTCCGCACGATTCGGGCCGTGGGAAAAGTGGACGTGGACGAGACTCGCATCGCTCGCATTCACTCCAAGGTGGACGGCTGGATCGAGGAAGTGTTCGTGGACTTCACCGGAAAGTTCGTCCAGAAAGGCCAGCCCTTGCTCGCCATCTACAGCCCCGAATTGCTGGCCACCCAGCAGGAGTATCTGCTGGCCCTGAAGGCGCGCCGTGTGATGGCGCCCGCGGAGCCGCCCGCGCCGGCCACGCACACCATGCTCCGGGGCGCCCAACGCCAGATGGAGCGGTGGGAGATGGGCGAAAGCCTGATCGAGGCTGCAAGGCGCCGGCTGGAACTCTGGGACATGAGCCCCGCCCAGATTGAAGAGTTGGAACGCACGGGGAAGCCGCATCGCACCGTCACGCTCTACTCGCCCGTCTCCGGCTACGTCACGGCGCGCAACGCCTTCCCCCGGCAGCGGGTAATGCCGGACACGGAGCTCTACACCATCGTGGACCTGAGCCGGGTCTGGGTGATGGCCGACGTATTTGAATACGAGACCGCCGCCATTCGCCTCGGCCAGCCCGCCACGGTCTCGCTGGCCTACTACCCGGGCAAACGGTTTCCGGCCCGTGTCACTTACATCCAGCCTTCGGTAGATCCTGCCACCCGTACGCTGAAGGTGCGCCTGGAATTGGCCAATCCCAGGTTGCTCCTCAAGCCCGAGATGTTCGTGGACGTCGAGTTCCGCGTGGCCGAACCGCCGCGCCTCACCGTGCCGGTAGACGCCGTGCTCGATTCCGGCCTGACCAAGACGGTCTTCGTGGACCGCGGCAACGGGTATCTGGAGCCGCGGCATGTGGAAACCGGCGAGCTTCTGGGAGATCGCGTCGTCATCCTGAAAGGGCTCCAGCCGGGTGAACGCATTGTCACCTCCGGCACCTTCCTGATCGACTCGGAAAGCCGCCTGAAAGCCGCAGCGGCGGGTATGGCGCCTCACCAGCACGCCGGCACACAGCCGGCAGCTCCCGCCAGCGCGCCGGCGCCGCAGCCCGGGAGTCACCGACATGATTGACCGGATCATCGAGTTCTCGGCGCACAACAAGTTCATCGTGTTTGTCGTGATCGGCGCTGCGGTTCTCGCGGGGCTCTGGGCCATGCAAAACGTGCCGCTTGACGCCATCCCGGATCTGAGCGAGACCCAGGTCATCGTCTATTCGCGCTGGGATCGCAGCCCGGACATTATCGAGGATCAGGTCACCTATCCCATCGTCACGGCCATGCTGGCTGCGCCGCGCGTGCGCACGGTGAGAGGTTTCTCCGACTTCGGTTACTCCTACGTCTACATCATCTTCGAGGAAGGAACTGACATTTACTGGGCGCGTTCGAGAACGCTCGAGTATCTCTCCGGCGTGCTCCCGCGCCTGCCCCAGGGAGTGCGCACCGAACTCGGGCCCGACGCCACCGGCCTCGGCTGGGTCTTCCAGTATGCGCTCGTGGACACCACCGGCAAGCGCAGTCTGGCCGAACTGCGCTCGCTCCAGGACTGGTACCTCCGCTTCCACCTGCAATCGGTACCGGGCGTGGCGGAGGTTGCGCCCCTCGGCGGCTTTGTGCGCCAGTACCAGGTCAACGTGGATCCCAACCGGCTGGCGGCGCTCAACATTCCTATCGCGCGAGTCGTGGAAGCCGTGCGGCAAGGCAACAATGACGTGGGCGGCCGGCTGGTGGAGTTTAGCGGGGCCGAGTACATGGTTCGCGGGCGCGGCTACGCGACATCGGCGGACGACATCGGCAACATCGTACTGGCCTCCACCGCCAACGGCGTTCCCATCCGCGTGCGCGATGTGGGCCAAGTCGTCCTCGGCCCGGACATTCGTCGCGGTATCGCGGACCTGAACGGGCAGGGCGAGGTCGTCTCCGGCATCGTGGTGATGCGCCAGGGAGAGAACGCCCTGCGTGTCATCGAGCGCGTGAAGGCGAAACTCGGCGAAATCGAGCCCGGGCTCCCCGCCGGCGTCCGCGTCGTGACCACGTACGATCGCTCCGATCTGATCCTGCGCTCCATTGACACCCTCAAGCGCACCCTCATCGAGGAATTGACCATCGTCTCGTTGGTGATCCTCATCTTCCTGTGGCATATCCCGAGCGCGATCATCCCCATCCTCACCATTCCGGTGGCCATCGTGATTTCCTTCATCCCCATGCAGCAGATGGGCCTCACCTCGAACATCATGTCGCTCGGGGGAATCGCTATCGCCATCGGCGCCATGGTGGACGCGGCCATCGTCGTGGTGGAACAGACGCACAAGAAGCTGGAGGAATGGGAACGCAGCGGGCGTAAGGAAGACTACCACGAGGTGGTGATCTCGGCGGTCAAGGAGGTGGGCGGGCCGAGCTTCTTTGCCCTCCTGGTGATTGCCGTTTCCTTCCTGCCGGTGCTGACGCTCGAAGCCCAGGAAGGGCGCCTGTTCAAGCCCCTGGCATATACCAAGAACCTGGCCATGATCGTCGCCGCGGTGCTGGCCATCACTCTCGATCCGGCCATGCGGCTGCTGTTCACCCACATGCGCAACTTCGACTTCCGGCCGCGCTGGCTCGCCCGGGCCGCCAACGCCGTCCTGGTGGGCAAGATCCACTCCGAGGAGAAGCACCCCATCAGCCGGCTGCTGATCCGCCTGTATGAGCCGGTCTGTCGCTGGTCCTTGCGCTGGAAGTGGTTCGTCATCGGGGGCGCCGTCGCCGCCGTGGTCGCCACCATTCCGGTCTACCGGCGTCTCGGCTCGGAATTCATGCCCCCGCTCGATGAGGGCTCGCTGCTGTACATGCCCTCCACGCTGCCCGGAATCTCCGTAACGGAGGCCCAACGCCTGCTCCAGGTGACGGACCGCATTCTCATGCAATTCCCCGAAGTCGACCGCGTGCTGGGCAAGGCCGGCCGGGCGGAAACCTCCACCGATCCGGCGCCCCTGTCCATGCTGGAAACCGTGGTGCTGCTCAAACCGCGCGACCAGTGGCGGAAAAAAGAAACCTGGTATTCTGCCTGGGCCCCGGAATGGGCCAAGCGCATCCTCCGCCACATCACTCCCGACCACATCTCCACCGAAGAGCTCGTAGAGCAGATGAACCGGGCGCTCCAGATCCCGGGGGCTTCCAACGCCTGGACGATGCCGATCAAGAACCGCATTGACATGCTCACCACAGGCATCCGGACGCCCGTGGGCATCAAGATCTTCGGCTCGGACTTCCGCGAGATCGAACGAATCGGCGCACAGATCGAAGGACTGCTGCCGCAGGTTGCCGGTACCCGCAGCGTCTTTGCCGAACGAACCAGCGGAGGCTACTTCCTCGACTTCCGGTGGAAACGGGAGGCGCTGGCCCGCTATGGCCTGACCATTGACGAAGCCCAGATGATCGTGATGAACGCCGTCGGCGGCGACCAAGTCACCACCACGGTCGAAGGACGGGAGCGCTACCCCGTCAACGTCCGTTACTTCCGCGACTTCCGCAGCAGCCTGGACCGCCTGGGCCGGGTGCTGGTTCCCGCCATGGACGGCAAGCTGCAGATTCCTGTTTCACAACTGGCCGAGATTCGGCTGGTGCCCGGGCCTTCGATGTACCGGGACGAAGACGGCATGCTGGCCGGCTATGTGTACGTAGACGTTGCGGGCAGAGATATCGGCGGCTATGTGGAAGAGGCCAAGCGGGTGGTCCGCGAAAAGGTCCGCCTGCCGCCCGGCTACTCGATCGCCTGGAGCGGACAGTACGAAGCCATGGAGCGCGTCAAACAACGGCTGCTGGTGGTCGTGCCGCTGACACTGTTCCTGATCCTGATGCTGCTGTATATGAATACGCGCTCCGTCGCCAAGACGATGATCATTCTGCTGGCCGTGCCGTTCTCCGCGGTGGGCGCCATTTGGCTGCTGTATCTGCTCGACTACAACATGAGCATTGGAGTCTGGGTCGGCCTGATTGCGCTGTTGGGCGTGGATGCCGAAACCGGCGTCTTCATGCTGCTCTATCTGGACCTGGCTTACCAGCAGGCTCGCAAAGAGGGGCGGTTGCGGAGCCTGGGCGACCTCCAGGAGGCTGTTCTGCACGGAGCCGTCAAGCGCATCCGGCCCAAGTTCATGACGGTGGCCACGATGTTCATGGGACTGATCCCCATCATGTGGTCCACCGGCACGGGCGCCGACGTGATGAAACGCATCGCCGCGCCGATGATCGGCGGAATCTTTACCTCCTTTGTGCTGGAGCTGGTGGTCTACCCGGCAATCTACGAGGTTTGGAAATGGCACTTCGAATTGAAAAAGCAGCTTGCATCCTCCTGAGCGTTGCACTTGCCGCCGCCGCTCAGAATTTCGAGTTTCCCGTCCGGCACGATCACGCCTTCCGTGACCGCCCCGGAACGCTGCGGATCACGAGCGACGGCGTCGCCTACGCGGAAACCACAGGCGGAAAACCGTCCGAGCACCGCTGGAACTGGAGCTGGACGGACATCCAGCAGCTTTACCTTTCCGAGCAACGCCTGACGATTCTGACCTACCAGGACAGTAAGTGGCGGCTCGGCGTGGATCGGGAATATACCTTTGCCGCGGCTCAAGGGCGCAGTTTCAGCGAAGTCTACACCTTTCTCCGGCAACGGCTCGATCAACGCATGGTCGCAGCTCTGGCCGACGAAGACGTGCGGCCGCTGTGGCAGGTTCCGGCGAAGCTCTTGGGCCGGCTGTGGGGCTCGGAAGGCGTTCTCATCGTGGGACCAGATCGGATCGTTTACAAAACCGCCAAGCCCGGCCTGTCGCGCACCTGGCGTGATCAGGACATCGAGAATCTCAGCAGCTCGGGCCCGTTCGAACTCACCATTACGACGTTCGAGCGGTCCAAGTTTCATTACGGCAACCGCAGGGCGTTTAACTTTCAGTTGAAACAGCCGCTGGAGGAAGCGCGGTACAACGATCTGTGGCGGCGCTTGAACGCCGCGCGCGGACTCCGCCTGCTTGCCGGAACCCCGCCGTAGCCCGCCGCGGAGGGGTGGCCGCCGGCGCCATCTGCTGTTGACTCCGGCCGAAGCGCCGTGACACAATGCACCCACTATGCCGGCCCCCGCACGCCGGAGTCGCTTCCAAAAATCCATCAACCTCTGGGCTTTTCCCTACCCCGCCAAGTGGAGCCTCGAGCAATGTTTTCGCCTGGCCCGGGAGGCAGGTTATGACGCCGTCGAACTCAACTTCGACCTCACCGGAGAATTCTCCGCCGAAACTTCCGAGGCCGACCTGCGCCGGATCGGGCGGCTGGCCCGCAGCTGCGGCATCAAGGTCAGCGGCATCTGTTCGTTTCTCTGGTTCCCTTACTCGCTGACCAGCAACGATCCGGCTCAGCGCAACAAGGGCCTCGAACTGGCGGCGCGGATGATCGAGGCGGCCCAGTGGGTCGGAACCCCGAATCTGCTCGTGGTGGCAGGGTCCTGTTACATCCCCTGGCTCGAAGGTCTGGAGCCCGTGCCCCCCGAACTCTGCTGGCGGCGGGCGCAACAAGCGATCCGAAAGCTCCTGCCAGCGGCGGCCAAAGCGCGGGTGTCGCTGAACGTGGAGAACATTTTCGCCAACGGCTTCCTGATGAGCGCCGAAGAAATCAACCGCTTCGTGGACGGCTTCCGCAGCCCCTGGGTGGGCGTGCATTTCGATACCGGCAACATCATGCAGTACCAGTTCCCGGAGCATTGGATTCCGGTGCTCGGCAAGCGCATCCGCAACGTCCACTTCAAGGAGTGGGACAAGCGCACGCGCGAGTTCCACCTGAATACCTTTCGCACGCTGCTGGACGGTACGACAAACTGGCCGGCGGTCGTGGAGGCCCTCGAGCAAACCGGCTACCGCGGCTACGTCACCTTCGAATACTTCCACCCGTTTGAGCACTATCCCGAGGCACTCATTTATCAGTCCTCGCAAGCGCTCGACTGGATTCTCGGCCGGAGGCGCTGAGAGGAACTTCCCGTGATCGGATTTCGTAGGCACAGCAGGGAGGCGATATGTTTTGCCGGAATTGCGGCAAAGAGGTGGCCGAACAGGCAGTGATGTGTCTGGCGTGCGGCGTTCCGCCGCGCGCCGGCCGGAATTATTGCCATCACTGCGGCGCGCCGACAGACGCCGTTGCGCAGTACTGTACCAAATGCGGGGCACGCCTGGCGGCGACGGGAGCGGCCGGCGGCCCGAAGTCGAGGCTGGCGGCGGGTCTGCTCGGGATCTTCGTCGGCGCCCTCGGCATTCACCGCTTCTATCTCGGCTACAACGCCATCGGGGCCGCACAGCTCATTCTGGCTTTGCTCGGATTCCTCACCTGCGGCATCACTTCGATTGCCGCCGCGATCTGGGGACTGATCGAGGGTATCCTGATCCTGACGGGCTCGATCAACACCGACGCTGCAGGACAACCTCTGGCGGACTGAATCATGCGCCGGATCGCATTGCTGGCAGCCGTGACACCGCCGGCGCTTGTCGCGGCTCTGGCCCTCCTGCCGCGCGCCGCGCTCGACGCTTTGCCCGACGCCTGCATGTTCCGCCGCTGGCTGGGTATCGAATGCTGGGGCTGCGGAATGACCCGTGCGGTTTGGCATTTGCTGCGTGGCGACTGGGATATCGCGGCGGCACACCATCCTTGGGCTCCCGCAGCGGTTGCGGCGGGCTGCTTGATGTCCGTGGCGGCGTTGATCGCCTAGCTTGCGGCGTCCGGGCGCCTCCCTCGTTCCGAGCTCCGGCGAGCCTGTCTCGGCCTGTGGGCTTGCCTGACCGTGGCCACGCTTCCCGCAACTGTGGGGCTGGAATTCTTCGGTACCGCTCGCTTGGCGCCGGCCCTCCGCCATCCTCACCGCACCGCTTGTCCGTTGTGCGGGTTCACACGCAGCTTTACCGGCGCCGCCCGAGGGCGGCTGGGCGCTGCGTTCGATGCAAATGCCCTCGGTGCGGCCTTCTATTTGTGCCTCATCAGCAACCAAGTCGCGGCGCTGATCTGGCTGGCCCGTTTTCTCCGCCGCCACCGTAGCGGCGCACGTGGAGGTGTCGCATGCAAGTGCTCAGCATGATCTGGGGAATTCTGGCGATGCTCGGAATGATCGTCGCATTCTTTCCCTGCCTCGGCTCTCTGAACTGGCTCAACATTCCTTTCGCCGCCGTCGGCCTCGTCGTCAGCGTCGTGGCTCTGGCGACCGCCAAGGGTCCCGACCGGGGCGGCTCGATCGTGGGTGTGGTTTGCTGCAGCTTCGCCATCCTGATCGGCCTGATCCGGCTGGCCGCCGGCGGCGGGATTTTCTGACCGCCTCAAGACTCTAACCTCCCTGTCTGGCAGAGACTTATGTTAGAATTATAAAGTAGAATACAAGCTGGTCTTGTAGCGAAGATCAGGCGAAACTCCAGTCAGAGGAGCGCACCTTGCCCGATTCGGAACGACCCGGTTCTCCCGAAACCCCGCCACCTGGAACGCAGCTTCCGCTCGGCGGACCGCCGGAAAAGAATCTGATCCCGGTCAACATCGAAGACGAGATGCGCCGGTCGTATCTCGATTACGCGATGAGCGTGATCATCGGCCGGGCGCTGCCGGACATCCGCGACGGCCTCAAACCTGTGCACCGCCGGATCCTTTACGGCATGCACGAGATGGGCCTCACCGCCAACAAGCCCACGCGGAAGTGCGCCAAGATCGTCGGCGAAGTGCTCGGGAAGTACCACCCTCACGGGGACGCAGCCGTCTACGACGCCCTGGTCCGCATGGGCCAGCCGTTCACCATGCGCTACCCGCTGATCGAGGGACAGGGCAACTTCGGCTCCATTGACGGAGATCCCCCGGCGGCCATGCGGTATACCGAGGCGCGCCTGTCGCGCATCGCAGCGACGCTGCTCGAAGACATTGACAAGGAGACGGTGGATTTCCGGCCCAACTACGACGAAAGCGAAGTGGAGCCGGAAGTGTTGCCGGCGCGCATCCCGAACCTCCTGGTGAACGGCGCCTCGGGCATCGCAGTGGGCATGGCCACCAACATCCCGCCGCACAACCTCACGGAAATCCTCGAGGCGACGATCGCGCTCATCCAGGACCCGGCCACTCCGCTCGACAAGTTGATGGAACTGGTTCCCGGTCCGGACTTCCCGACCGGAGGATTCATTCTCGGGCGACAGGGCATCCGGGACGCCTACGCACACGGCCGCGGCCAGCTGAAGCTCCGCGCCCGCGCCGCCATCGAACACCTCGGCAAAGACCGGGACGCCATCGTCGTGACCGAGATTCCTTACCAGGTCAACAAGGCGCGCCTGATCGAACAGATCGCCGGACTGGTCAATGACAAGAAGATCGAAGGCATCGCCGAGATCCGCGACGAGAGCGACCGCGAGGGGATGCGCATTGTGATCGAACTGAAGCGGGGCGAGGAGCCCAAGGTCGTGCTCAACAACCTGTACAAGCACACGCAGATGCAGATCGGTTTCGGCGTGATCATGCTCTCGATCGTCAACGGCCAGCCCCGCGAGCTGGGATTGATCGAAACGCTCAAGCGCTTCATTGATCACCGCGTCGAGGTGGTGCGGCGCCGCACCGAGTACCTGTTGCGTAAGGCGCGCGAGCGGGAGCACATCCTGCTCGGCTTCAAGAAAGCGCTCGAAAATCTGGATGCCGTCATCAAGCTGATCCGGGCTTCGAAAACACCGAAGGAGGCCCGCGAAGGCCTCATGGCGCGCTTCGACTTCTCGGAAAAGCAGGCCCAGGCCATCATCGAACTGCAACTGCAGCGCCTCACGGGCATGGAACAGCAAAAGATCCTCGAAGAACTGGCCGACACCCAGCGGCGCATCGCCGAATACCTGGAGATTCTGGGCTCCGATAAAGTCCTGCGCAACGTGATTATCAAGGAGCTGCGCGAAGTCCAGAAGGAGTTCGGCGATGAGCGGCGCACGCAGATCGTCGAAGATGCCGGCGACATCGCGCTCGAGGATCTGGTCCGCGAAGAGGACGTGGCCGTGACCGTAACGCGCGGCGGCTACGTGAAGCGCACTCCGGTGGACACCTACCGGCGCCAGTCCCGCGGCGGCAAGGGACGCACCGGCATGACCATGCGCGCCGAGGACGTGGTGGAGCACCTCATCGTCGCCTCCACTCACGCCTACCTGCTCATCTTCACCGACCAGGGTCGCGTCTACTGGCTGAAGGTTTACCAGATCCCCGAAGCGGCCGGCGCCGCTAAGGGCAAACACATCAGCAGCCTGATCCACCTCCAGGAGGGGGAAAAGGTCTGCGCATTTCTGCCCGTGCGGCAATTCGAAGCCGGCCGCTACGTGGTGATGGTGACGCGCAAGGGCATCATCAAGAAATGCGAACTCACCGAGTTCGACAACCCGATGTCGCGCGGCATCATCGCGATCTCGCTGGACCCGGGCGACGAGCTGATCGCCGCACGGATGTCCGGCGGAAGCGACTACCTGTTTCTGGCCTCGCGCGAGGGTAAGGCCATCCGCTTCCCGGAAACTGACGTGCGGGCCATGGGCCGCCCGGCGCACGGAGTCCGGGCGATGACGCTCGAAGAAGGCGACTACCTCGTCGCAGCGGAGGTGGTGGCCAAGTCCGGGCTCATGCTGAGCATCGCCGAGAACGGCTACGGCAAGCGCACCCCCCTTGAGGAATACCGGCTGCAATCCCGGGGCGGCAAGGGAGTCATCAACATCAAGGTCACTCCGCGAACGGGTAAAGTCGCCAGCGTGCTGGCCGTCGAAGAGGACTCCGACGTGATGATCATTACCGAAAGCGGAAAGATCATTCGCCTCGAAGCGGCCCAGATCCGGCAGTCCGGCCGGTCCGCACAAGGCGTGCGCCTGGTGCGACTGGAGGAAGGCGACCGCGTGGCGGCCGCCTGCGTCGTGCGCGAAGACTCCGGCGAAAACGGAACGAACGGCCAGGGCGCTCTGATCCAGTAGCAGAGGGGCGGGCCCGCGTCAGTCCGCGCTGCCTGTGCCCTCGCGACGCACGGTGTGCCCGGTGCCAACCGGCAGCCCCAGAGCCCGGTCCCCCGGTTCCAGCCAGCATGCCCGTTCGATGCCCCCGCAGCAGACTCCTTGCGTGGTGTGCTAGCTTTGTGATATCATTCCGATATTAAGAGGCGCCATGCAACTAGAACACGAATTACATCCTCGCTCCGGCTGGCCGTTTCTGGTCGGGGGACTCGTACTCGAGATTCTCGCTGTTCTCGGCTTGATCGCCGCTTCCCGGGCCGGGTATGGTCCCGGCATCGTAGCGGCGGCGATCTACCTGAGCGTCGGATGGGTGCTGTTCTTGGGACTCACCGTCGTCAACCCGAACGAAGCCCGCGTGGTCACCCTGTTCGGCGTCTACAAGGGCAGCATCCGCCGCTCGGGGTTCTGGTGGGTGAACCCGCTGACCACGCGCCGGAGAATCTCGCTGCGCGTGCGCAACTTCGAGAGCGGCAAGCTCAAGGTCAACGACCGGGACGGTAACCCGATCGAGATCGCGGCGGTGGTCGTCTGGCGCGTCGTGGATACCTACGAAGCCCTCTTCAACGTGGACAATTACGAGAACTTCGTCCACGTGCAAAGCGAAGCCGCCGTACGCAACCTGGCCACGAGCTATCCTTACGACGCCCATGAAGGGGAGATCTCGTTGCGGCTGTCCGTGGCAGAAATCACAGAGCAATTACGGCGCGAAGTCCAGGATCGGTTGGCCAAGGCCGGAGTGGAGGTGCTGGAAGCGCGGATCAGTCATCTGGCCTACGCCCCGGAGATCGCCGGCGCCATGCTGCGCCGCCAGCAGGCGGCTGCGGTGGTCGCCGCGCGGCAAAAGATCGTCGAGGGTGCGGTAGGAATGGTGGAAATGGCCCTGGAAGAACTCGGGCGGAAGCATGTCGTGGACCTGGACGAGGAACGTAAGGCGGCCATGGTGAGCAACCTCATGGTTGTCCTTTGCAGCGAACGCGACGTGCTGCCGGTGGTCAACACCGGGACGCTCTATCCGTAACCGGCCGGTACAGGCAGCCCGTGGCACAGCGCAAGGCATTCCTGCTCCGCCTGGATCCCGCGGTACACGAAGCCCTGGAGCGGTGGGCCGCCGAGGAGTTGCGCAGCCTCAACGGCCAGATCGAGTATCTGCTTCGCCGGGCCCTCCAGGAGGCCGGACGCATGCCCAGGCATCGGGGCGGATCGTCGCAGGGCGGCCAGGCATCCGGGCAGCGGGGGGAGGAGTCGCCGCGGCAAAGACGGTGAGTTCCGGCGCCAGGAAACCGCGGCCGTGGCTCCGGCGGCTCCGGGCATTACGCGAACCAGCCGAGGGGCAGGGATCCATCCGAAGCCGGGCTTAACGGAAATCCCGCGACTCGACCGCGACCTCGACGGGCAGCATCGGTTCCACGCGCTCGGCCCGCACGTGAATCACCCCGTCCTGATTCTGGAGCGGGCCTTCCACCACAAGGTAGGGTTCGCTGACGATCGTCACCCGGTGCCGGTCGAAAAAGTCCGGCGTGAGAATCACATTGGCCACTCCGGTTTCATCTTCGAGACTCAGAAAGACAAAACCCTTGGCCGTTCCGGGCCGCTGGCGGCAGATCACGCAACCGGCCGTGCGCACCCAGGCGCCGTTCGGAAGGAGCTTCAATTCGGCCGCCGCGCGCACGCCCATCCTGCGCATCCGCTCGCGGTGCAGCCGCATCGGATGCGGGCCGATGGTGACGTCGGTCGTGCGAAAGTCGGCCCGCAGGCGCTCGGGCAGCGTCATGCGCGCCAGCGGGGAAGGCACGCCGGCAGGGGAGGCCTCCGCATACAACTCCCCGGCCGGGCGCACCGCCCGCGCGGCTTCCCACAGCGCGGCCCGCCGGTGTGCCTCGTGCGCGGGAAGCAGCGAATTCAGCGCCCCGGCTTCAGCCAGCACTGCGACTTCGTCTTTGCGCAGGCGCGCGCGCCGGATCAGATCCTCGATATCCCGGAACGGGGCCCGGGCGCGCTCCGCCACGATCGCCGCCGCGGCCTCCGCGCGCAATCCTTTGACGTAGTTCAATCCCAGTCGCACGTACTTGTGGCCGTGCTCGTCTTCCTCGATGGTGCAGGCGACCTCCGAGCGCGCCACGTCCACGGGCCGGAAATGCACTCCGTGGCGCTGCGCGTCTTTGATGAGTGTGGCCGGATGATAGAAGCCCATGGGCTGGCAGTTGAGCAGCGCCGCCACAAAGGCCGCCGGGTAGTGCACCTTGATCCAGGCGCTGGCATAAGCCAGCAGCGCGAAGCTGGCGGCATGCGACTCGGGAAATCCGTACAGCGCAAAGGACGTGATGGACTGCACGATTTTCTCCTGCGCTTCCGGATCAATGCCGTTGCGCTCCATGCCCTGCCGCAGCCTCACTTCGATCTCCTTCATCCGTTTCTCGGAGCGCTTGAAGCCCATGGCGCGCCGCAGCTCCTCGGCCTCACCGCCGGTAAAGCCCGCCACCGTCATGGCCATGCGCAGCAACTGCTCCTGAAACAGCGGCACGCCCAGCGTGCGCCGCAGGACCGGCTCGAGTGACGGGTGCGGATAGCTGACCGGCTCCAGCCCCTGCCGCCGCCGCAGGTACGGATGCACCATCTTGCCCACGATCGGCCCGGGACGGATGATGGCCACCTCCACCACCAGGTCGTAAAACTTCTCCGGCTTCAGGCGCGGCAGACAGGACATCTGTGCGCGGCTCTCCACCTGAAACATGCCGATGGTGTCGGCCTTCTGCAAGGCTTCGTAGACCGCGGGATCGTCCTTGGGCAGACGCGCCAGATCCACCTCTTCGCCCCATGCCGCGCGGATCAGCCGGATGGATTCCTCCAGCGCCGCCATCATGCCCAGCCCGAGCAGATCCACTTTGATGATGCCCATGTCGGCGCAGTCTTCTTTGTCCCACTGGATGACGACGCGCCCGGGCATGGTGGCCGGCTCCAGCGGCACGACGGCGTCGAGGGCGTCTTCGCAAATCACCATGCCGCCCGAGTGCTGGCCCAGGTGCCGTGGCAGATCCTGCGCCGCCTGGTACAGCTCCAGAAACTTCCGCGCCAGCGGATCGTGCAGATCCAGACCGGCTTCGCGAAAGCAGCGCTCCGGCGTGTTCTCCGGATCGTCCCATTCGAAGCCCGCCGCCAGCGCGCCCAGCCGCGCCAGCGCTGCTTCCGGAAAGCCGAGCGCTTTGCCCAAGTCGCGCACGGCGGAGCGGTCGCGATAGGTGATCACGTTGGCCGTCATGGCGGCGCCGCGGGGCCCGTAGCGCCGGTAGACGTACTGAATGACGCGCTCGCGCTGCTCGCCGCTCGGCAGGTCCAGATCAATGTCCGGCCACTCGCCGCGCTCCTCGGACAGGAACCGTTCGAACAGCAGATCCATGCCCACCGGATCCACTGCGGTGATGCCGAGAACATAGCAGACCGCGCTGTTGGCCGCCGATCCGCGCCCCTGCACCAGAATGCCCTGCTCCCGGCAGAAACGAACGATATCCCACACAATGAGGAAATAGCCCGCCAGGTCCAGCTTCTCGATCAGCGCCAGTTCGCGTTCCAACTGGCGGCGGGCGCGCTCATCAGAGGGCCGGTAGCGTTCGCGCGCCCCGGCCTCCACCAGCCGCCGCAACAACGAGTTCATCGTTTCACCCGGCGGCACGGGATAGCGCGGGAAACGGTAGCCCAGATCCGCCAGCGTGAATACGATCCGCGACGCCAGTTCCTCCGTATTGCGAACCGCCTCCGGAACGTCGGCAAAGAGACGGTCCATCTGTTGAGGCGGCTTCAGGTACCGCTCCGAGTTCCTCTCCAGCAGCCGGCCGGCTTCGAAAACCGTGACCTTGTGCCGGACCGCCGTGAAGACGTCGAGCAGTTCGCGGCGCTCCGGACGGGCATAGCGCACGCCGTTGGTCGCCAGCAGCGGCAGCCGAAGGCTGGCGGCCAGTTCCATCAACGCCTGGTTCCGCGCTTCCTCGCCTCGCTCGTAATGGCGCTGGAGTTCGATGTAAATGTTGTGCTTGCCAAAGACGGAAATCAGGCGCTCCAGGCAAGCGCGCGCCTCAGGCAACCCTTTTTGAAGCGCCGGCGCCAAGGGGCCTTCTTCACCGCCTGTGAGGCAGATCAGCCCGGCGGCATGCTGGGCCAGATCCTCCAGCGTCGCGGCGGCTTCGCCCTTCGGTGCGCGCAGTTTCATCCGCGTGATGAGCCGGCACAGGTTCTGGTAGCCGGTGCGGTTTGCCGCCAGCAGCGAATAGCGGCAACCTTCGGCCGAGGTCACCTCGGCGCCGATGATCGCCCGCAGGCCGGCCTTCTTGGCCGCCATGTGAAAGCGGGGAGCGCCGTAGACGCCGTCGCGATCCAGCAGCGCGACGGCGGGGATCTCCAACTCCGCCGCCCGCTCGATCAGCTCCTCCGGCAGCGAGGAGCCTTCCAGGAAGCTGAAGGCGGAACGGGCATGAAGCTCCGCGTAGTAGGGCACAACTTTCGCTTTTTATTCGCCTGGTGTTATTCTGCCTCCTCTGGCCCGGATCTGTCAAGAACCCGCAGCGGAGTTCAGCCGGGTCCCGGCCGGAGGCACCCCGCTGTGGCCAAGGCCGCTTCTCGTAGAATGGAAAATTCCCCCAATGAGCGAGCGCATCTTGCCGGCAGCGCGAGTGTGCGGCACCCTGCGGTTGCCCGGCGACAAGTCCATCACGCACCGTTACGCGATCCTGGGCGCCCTCGCCGAAGGCGAAACGCGCATCCGAAATTACGCCACGGGCGCCGACTGCCGCTCGACGCTCCAATGCCTGCGCGCCCTGGGTGTGCCGGTGGAGGCGCAGGGCGCCGAAGTCGTCATCCGGGGAAGGGGGCTCCACGGTTTGGAGCCGCCCGGGACCGTGCTGGATGCAGGCAACTCGGGCTCCACCATCCGGATGCTCGCCGGTGTGCTGGCCGGCCAGCCTTTTACCAGCCGCATCGGAGGAGATGAGTCCCTGTCGCGCCGTCCCATGGACCGGATCCTCCGGCCGCTCGAGCTAATGGGGGCACGGGTCCAGGCGAGGGAAGGACGCTTTCCCCCGCTGGAAATCCGTGGAGCACAGTTGCGGGCCATCGAATACGAGCTGCCTGTCGCCAGCGCGCAGGTCAAAAGCTGCATCCTGCTGGCCGGCCTGTACGCTGCGGGCCGTACGACCGTCATCGAGCCTGTGCGCACGCGCGACCACACCGAAATCGCCCTCCGTCAATTCGGCGCCGATGTCGAAGTCAGCGGCCGCCGCATCTCCGTGACCGGCGCCCCGCGACTGCAGGGACGCCGGCTGGAGGTCCCGGGCGACCTGTCTTCTGCGGCGTTCTTTATCGCCGCCGCCCTGATCCTGCCCGGCTCAGAACTGCTCCTCGAAGATGTGGGCCTCAACCCCACCCGCGCGGCGCTGCTCGATTTTCTGTGCGCCATGGGCGCCCGCATTCGGGTCGTGGACGTCCGCGAGCGGGCCGGCGAGCTGGTGGGCGACATCGAAGTGCGCAGCTCCTCTCTGCGCGGAGGAGTGGTCGAAAAGGCCATGACGGCGGCCCTGATTGACGAAATTCCCGTCCTGGCGGTCCTGGGCGCCCTGAGCGAAGAAGGTTTAACGGTTCGCGACGCCGCCGAACTGCGCGTCAAAGAGAGCGACCGGATCGCCACCGTGTGCGAGAACCTCCGCCGTATGGGCGCTTCCGTGGAAATGCTGCCGGACGGCTTCCGCGTTGCCGGGCGCCAGCGCCTGCGCGGCGCCGCCCTGGATTCCTTCGGCGATCACCGGATCGCCATGGCCTTCACCGTCGCCGCACTGGCCGCCGAGGGAGAATCTCTCCTTGAGGGAGCCGGGGCGGCAGCGGTTTCGTTCCCGGAGTTTTTCCGCCTTCTCGAGAGCGTACGGCGCAATTGACCGGGCCGGTCGGGGCCGAGCACGGACTTAAAAAAAATTCGGCGGGAGTGTTGCACTTTCGCTCTGGGTGTGATATGTATGAGCCTCGGAATCAGAGGGTGCGTCCTCTGGAGAGGAGGCGGGATGCCGCTGGCGTTCATTGTCTGGGCGTTTGCCGTCGTCATCGTTTATGTCTTCCTGGCGCGTCTGTGGTGGTTCCCCCCGCCCATCAACCAGCACGGCATTACCTATGACCAGCACTTCCTGAGCACCCTTTTGGTCACCGGCGTCATCTTCTTCCTGGCGCAACTGGCGCTCGGCTACGTAATCATCCGCTACCGGGATCGCGGCAAGCCGGCCGTTTATTCCCACGGCAACAACAAGTTGGAGGCGCTCTGGACGTCGGCCGCGGCCATTCTGTTCATCGGCGCGGTTCTGGCCAGCACGCGCGTCTTCGCCGGGGTTCATCTGGCGCGTCCTCCCGAGAATGCCCTGCGCGTGGAGGTGCTGGGCAAACAGTTCGCCTGGAGCTTCCGCTATCCGGGGCCCGACGGGAAATTCGGCCGTACGGACATCAAGCTGATCAACGACGCCGCCGGCAATCCGTTCGGGCTCGATGACACGGATCCGGCGGCCCGGGACGACATCGTCACATCGTCGCTTCGCGTTCCGGCCGGGACCCCGGTTCGCCTGACGCTGAAGTCGCGCGACGTGATCCACAACTTCTTTGTGCGGGAACTGCGTCTGAAGCAGGATTTGGTGCCCGGTATGGAAATCCCGCTGCACTTCCAGGCGGACAAGACCGGCGTCTATGAGATCCCCTGCTCGGAGCTGTGCGGGCTCGGGCACCACCAGATGCGCAGCACCCTGGAGGTGTTGACGCCGGAAGAGTTTCGCAAGTGGGAGCAGGCGCAACTGGAGCAGTTGCGTCAGCTCCAGCAGCCATAACATCTGCGCTTTCCGGATGGGAGTGTTCCGGAAGCGCAGCAGAGGGGAGTTCGGATGTCATCTCCTGTCGTTCACCACGCGGTGCACGCGGCGCCGAAAGGTTTTCTGCGCAAGTATATCTTCAGCACCGATCACAAAGTCATCGGAAAGCAGTACTACCTGCTGGCTTTGTTTTCCGTCTTCGTGGGGATGCTGCTGTCGGTGCTGATGCGCTTCCACATGATCTACCCCGACGCCAAGGTTTCCTGGTTCGAGAAGCTGTGGCCCACGGGCGCGGCCGGGGGCATCATGACGCCGGAGCTGTACCTGTCCCTGATGACCATGCACGGGACCATCATGGTGTTTTTCGTCCTCACCACGGCACCGCAGAGCGGCTTCGGCAACTATTTCCTGCCGCTGCAGATCGGCGCCGAAGACATGGCCTTCCCGGTCATCAACATGCTTTCCTTCTGGACCACGTTTGCGGCCCTGGTGGTGCTGCTGGCGGCGTTTTTTGTTCCCGGCGGGGCCCCGCTGTCGGGGTGGACCGCCTACCCGCCCCTCAGCGCCGTCGGCGAGATCGCGGGCCCGGGACAGGGTACGGGACAAACGCTGTGGATCCTCAGCATCGCGCTGTTTTGCGGCGCCTCGCTGATGGGAGCCATCAACTTCATCGCCACCACCATTGATCTGCGCGCCAAAGGCATGACGCTGATGCGCATGCCCTTGACCTGCTGGGCATGGTTCGTCACGGCCATCCTGAGCCTGCTGGGATTCGCCGTCCTGCTGGCGGCGGGCATCCTCCTGCTGCTCGATCGCGTCGCAGGGACGAGTTTCTTCCTGCCGGCCGGGCTCGTGGTCAACGACCAGATCCTGAACCATAAGGGCGGCTCCCCGCTGCTGTGGCAGCACCTGTTCTGGTTCTTCGGCCACCCCGAGGTCTACATCGCCATTCTGCCGGGCATGGGCCTGACCTCTACCGTCCTCTCTGTCTTCGCCCGCAAGCCGATCTTCGGCTACCGCGCCATGGTCTACGCGATCCTCGCCATCGGATTCCTGGGATTCCTGGTCTGGGGCCACCATATGTTCGTCAGCGGCATGAACCCGTACACCGGGATCGCCTTCTCCGTCCTCACCATGACCATCGGCGTGCCTTCCGCCATCAAGACGTTCAACTGGATCGGCACGCTGTGGGGAAGCCGCATCCGGTTCACCACGCCGATGCTGTTCGCGCTCGGCTTTGTGTCGCTGTTTGTCACCGGCGGCATCAGCGGCATCTTCCTCGGACAGCCGGCGCTCGATCTGTATCTGCATGACACCTACTTCGTCGTCGGCCATTTCCACATGATCATGGGCGTCGCGGCGATCTTCGGCATTTTCGCCGGGACCTACTACTGGTTTCCGAAGATGTACGGGCGCATGATGAACGAGACGCTCGGCAAGATCCACTTCTACCTGACTTTTATCGGCGTCTACGCCATCTTCACGCCCATGCACTTTGTGGGCGTGGCCGGCAATCCGCGGCGGTATGCGGACTTCAAGGAGTTTGAATTCTTAGGGCAGCTGATGCCGGTGCATACTTTCATGACGCATGCCGCCTTCTTCACCGCCGCCGTGCAGTTGATTTTCCTGTTCAACTTCTTCTGGAGCATGAAGAAGGGCGCCCGGGCGCCGGTCAACCCCTGGGAGGCAACCACCCTGGAATGGACGGTTCCATCCCCGCCGCCTCATGACAACTTCGGCGGCCGGCTCCCGGAGGTCTACCGCGGCGCTTACGAATACAGCGTCCCCGGCGCGGACAAAGACTATCTGATGCAAAACGAGCCGGTCGGGGCGGCAAAGACGCAGGAGTGAGCCATGGCGCGCGTCTCGCCCTCGGACGTGCTGCGCGGGGCTCCTCCCGCCACGCCGGACTACGGTGACGGCGGGCGGCGCGGCGGACCCGCGCGGCGGGCCGGGATCACCGGGATCGTCGTGGCCTGCGCCGCCATCGTCATGCTGTTTGCGGCACTGACGAGCGCGATGATCGTCCGCCGCGGCCTCGGCGGGGACTGGCAGACCCTCACGCTGCCCGGCATTCTGTGGGTGAATACCGGCGTGCTGCTGGCCAGCAGTTTCGCCGTGGAGCGGGCCCGCCGGGCGCTGCGCCAGGGACGGCGCGAGGCATTCAACCACCTGTGGCTGGCCGGCACGGTTCTGGGGTTCCTGTTCCTGGCCGGCCAGTACGCGGCGTGGCGGCAGCTGGTGGCGGCCGGCGTTTATCTGGCCACCAACCCGAGCAGCTCTTTTTTCTACCTCTTTACGGTCGCCCACGCTTTGCACCTCGCCGGAGGATTGCTGGCTCTTGTCTTCATAACGATCTGGGCCTGGAGACTGCGGCTCGGGCCCGGACGGCGCACGGCCGTAGACGTTTCCGCTTTTTACTGGCACTTTATGGACGGGTTATGGATCTACCTGCTCCTGCTTTTCCGATTCTGGGGGTGATTCGCTGATGGCAGAAGCCCGAACCGAAACCTGGACCGCGACATGGAGCGGCGGGGCCTCCCCCTTCGCCATGAACTCCAAGAAGCTGGGGATGTGGCTGTTCATCATCTCCGATGCGCTGACGTTTTCTGCGCTTCTGGTGGCGTACACGTACCTGCGCCTCGCCACCCCCAACTGGCCCACGCCGTTCCACTTCTCCCCGAGCATTCTCTTTGCTTCCCTGATGACGTTTGTGCTGCTCTCGAGCAGCCTCACCATGGTCATGGGCGTACACGCCATGAACCACGGCCGCCGCCGCAGCGCCGTCGGGTGGATTCTGGCCACCATGGCCGGGGGCGCCGCCTTCGTCCTGCTGCACGCCACCGAGTGGCGCCACCTCATGGTCGAGGAGGGCGTGACGCCGTTCGCCAATCCCTGGAACGAACCGCTGTTCGGCGCCACCTTCTTCGCCCTTACCGGGTTGCACATGACGCACGTCATCGTGGGGGTCATCTACCTGGGCGTGATCGCCATCGGCGTCGGGCGAGGCAAATTCAAGCCCGAGGACGTCGAAGTCAGCGGCCTGTACTGGCACTTCGTGGACCTGGTGTGGATGTTCATCTTCCCGCTGGTCTACCTGATGTCCGTCCACATTTAGGAGGCAACCGATGGAAACGCGCTCCGCAACCGCTGCGGCAGTCACGGCAAGAACGTTCGTCTGGGTCTGGGTGGCACTTCTCGCCATGACCGTGGTCGAAGTCTTGCTGGCTTACTTCCACGTGCCGCTTCTGATCATGCTCACCGCTCTGATGGGGCTCTCCGTCATCAAAGGTTCGCTGATCATTGCTTACTTCATGCACCTGAAGTTCGAGCGCTTCAGCCTCTTCCTGACTCTGTTCCCGATGCTTGTCTTTTGCATCTTGCTGCTGTTTATCTTCATGCCGGATTCCTTCCGCCTGATGGAGATGCGGCCGCGATGAAGACTGTCCGCGTCCTGACCGCAGCCGTCCTTTTCGCCGCCGGCCTGGGGGGCCAGTGCGTCATGTGCCTGCGCACGGCGGAAGCCCAGCAGGCCGAACGAGCCCGCGTGCTGAACCGCGGCATCCTGGTGATGCTCGTTCCGCCCGTGGCGATCCTGGGCGGGGTGCTGTTTTTTGCGGCGCGGCGGGACCGGCGATTTCGGGACTGACGTCCGCACCTCAGGGCACTCCGCTCCGGCCGCTACGTGTGGGGCCGCGCACCTCATGAGCTGAGCGGCCATCGGCTATAATCGTCTTCGAACCATCCCTCCCCGGAAGGAACGTGTGATTCATGGATGAAAAAGAAGGCATCCGCATGGCAGCCGCCTCGCCGCGCGCCGCAGCCGCCGCTCCTGCGCGCTCCGACTCTGCTGAGCGCGCACGCATGCTGAACCTGACGCTCAGTCAGATCGAAAAACAGTTCGGCAAGGGTTCCATCCTCCGCCTGGGCGCAAGAGAGGCCATTGTTCCGGTGGCCGCGATTTCGACCGGCTCGCTTTCCCTCGACGCCGCCCTGGGCGTCGGCGGGTTTCCTCGCGGGCGCATCTCGGAAATTTTCGGCCCGGAGTCGTCCGGTAAGACCACGGTCGCTCTGCAGGTCATCGCCGAGGCGCAAAAAGCCGGGGGAATGGCGGCGTTCATTGACGTCGAACACGCTCTTGACCCGATTTATGCCCGCAAGCTCGGCGTGGATGTGGACAACCTGCTCGTCTCCCAGCCCGATTACGCCGAGCAGGCGCTCGAGATCACCAGCGCACTCATCACGTCCGGTGCGATTGACGTGCTGGTCATTGACTCCGTGGCCGCCCTGGTCCCGAAGGCCGAACTCGACGGCGAGATGGGCGATGCGCACATGGGGGTCCAGGCGCGCCTGATGTCGCAGGCCCTCAGGAAGCTGACGGGCGTGGTTTCCAAGTCGAACACCTGCCTGATCTTCATCAACCAGATCCGGGAAAAGATCGGCGTGATGTTCGGCAACCCCGAAACCACCACGGGAGGGCGGGCCCTCAAGTTCTACGCCACAATTCGGGCGGATATCCGGCGCGTGGCAGCCATCAAAGAGGGCGAGAACATCATCGGCAGCCGCACCAAGGTCAAGATCGTTAAGAACAAGCTGGCGCCGCCCTTCCGGGAGGCCGAATTCGACATCATTTATGGAGAGGGAATCTCGCGCGAAGGCGACCTTCTGGATCTCGGCGTTCAGCACAACCTGCTCGAGAAAACCGGGTCCTGGTTCAGCTACAAGGGTGAGCGTATCGGTCAAGGGCGCGAGAACGCCCGGCAGTTCTTGAAGGAGCATCCCGAGATCCGGGACCGGCTGGAACTGGATCTGCGCCGAGCGCTCGGTCTGGTCCGCACGGAGGAGCCCTCCTCATCCGAACCCGCCTCTGGGGCCCGGCCCGCTCCAGCACCCACGACCCGCCCGCGATAATGGCTGCTCTGGCGATCGCCTGGCTCCCGCTGATGGCCTTATTGGGCGGCGGAAACGACTCCGCGTACAGGGCGGAAGTGGAGAGGTGGCGTGCACAGCGGGAAAGCCGCCTCCGGGTAGACGACGGCTGGCTTACGCTGGTCGGTCTTTTCTGGTTGCGACCGGGGGAGAACTCGGCCGGCTCGGCGCCGGACAGCCGGATCCGTTTGCCGGCGGGAGCTCCCGCGCACGCCGGTACGTTCATCCTCGAAGGGGACAAAGTCCTGTTCCGTGCAAGCCCCGGCGTTTCGGTACGCTCGGCAGGTCGTCCGGTCACGACGTTAGAGATGCGGCCGGACGTTCCCGGCCCCGCCGACGTCATATCCGTCGGCGATCTTTCGATGCTCGTCATCAGACGGGGCCAGCGTCTCGGGGTCCGGCTGCGCGACAAAAACAGCCAGTTTCGCAAGGAGTTCCGGGGTTGCAAGTGGTTTGCCGTGGATGAGGCCTACCGCATCGAGGCCAGGTTCATCCCGTACGATCCGCCTAAGCGCGTACCCATTCTCAACATCCTGGGCGACACTGAGTACCATATGAGTCCGGGCTACGTCGAGTTCCGGATCGCCGGCCGCGACTGCCGGCTGGAGCCGGTTCTCGACAACGGCCGGTTGTGGTTCATCTTCCGCGACCAGACCAGCGGCAAGGAAACTTACGGAGCCGGTCGGTTCCTCTACGCGGACCCTCCGCGCAGTGGCAAGGTGATTTTGGACTTCAATAAAGCCTACAACCCTCCCTGCGCCTTCAATCCGTACACCACCTGTCCGCTCCCGCCGAAGCAGAACCGGCTTTCTGTGCCCATTCGGGCAGGTGAGAAGACATACGAGCGGGGAGGGTAGGCCCGGATGCGGCTTTCCCCGCGAATGTGTTAGAATTTGAGCTGTAACCGGCGCCGGTCCAACAGGCGCCGGCAGGGTTTATCATCACGACGCGCTCCCAGGCAACCCTGCTAATTATCTGAAACGGAAGAGGTTAGACATTGAAACGGTTGGCCCTGAGAGCAGCTGTTCTTATCGGAGGATTGCTGGCAGGTTATTCGCCGGTCAGTCCTGGCCAGCAGTTTCGGCCCCCTCGTTACAGAGAGGATCCCAGGCTGCTGGTTTTAAAGGACTTCTTCGAGGACCGAGGGTCGCCGATCGGACATCTGGCGAAGGACTTCCTGCTGGCGGCCGACCACCACGACCTCGACTGGCGTTTGCTCCCCGCCATCGCCGTCATCGAGTCCGGAGGCGGCAAGCAGTATCGCAACAACAACCTTTTCGGATGGGACTCGGGAGAGGAAGAATTCCCCACGCTGGGGGCGGGCATCCACGTGGTGGCCGAACGGCTCGCAAACTCCAACCTCTACCGGAACAAGGACTTGGATGAGATGTTGGAGACCTACAATCCACTCGGAAGTTACCCCGCCCGGGTCAAGAGCGTCATGGCCCGCATCTGTCGTACTCCGGCTTTTCCGAGCCGCTGCCTCGACTGATCCGCCCCGCTCACTCAAGCAGCCGGACGCCGAAGTACAGCCCGCCAAAAACCACGACCGAAATCACGACTACGGCCACCCAGCGCAGGATCCTCTCCGTCCGGGTGGTTTCCGCCTCCTCGTCGTGCTTGATGTGTTCGTCAAGGCTTTCAAACATGCCTGCCGTCCTCCTTCCAAAGGACGCAGCCATCTTCGGCTTAATGCTACCCTGATTTTACTCCTAAAACCGGGAGAGGGAACCCCGAAAACGACAGGAATCTTCGCCTGTACCCTCGCGGGAGCTAAAGCCCCATCCGCTCCAGCTTGCGGTACAGCGTCTTACGTTCGATCCCCAGGATCCGTGCGGCCCGGCTCTTGTTGCCTCCGGTAGCTGCCAGCACTTTGCGGATCTGCTCCATTTCCGCCTCAGCCAGGGTCTCCCCCGGATGCTCCCGGGGCTGAGTCTGCTCGATGGCTTCGCGCACCGCTCGCTGATCAATGCGGCCGTCGGGAGCCAGAATCGTGAGCCGTTCCATCAGGTGCTGGAGCTGGCGGACGTTGCCCGGCCACGTGTATTCCTCGAGCGCCTTCAGCCCGGACTCCGTCAGACGAGCGCGCTGATTGTAGCGCTGGTTGTACTTCTTGACGAAGTAGTGCGCCAGCAGCGGCACGTCCCCGCGCCGTTCCCGCAGCGGCGGCAGGAGGATGCGCACGACATTGATCCGGAACCACAGGTCCTCCCGGAACTTCCCCTGCTCGACCATCTTCTGCAGGTCGCGGTTGGTGGCGGCGATCACACGCACATCCACCGGCTTGCCGCGCGGGGCCCCAAGCGGGCGGATCTCGCGCTCTTGCAGAAAGCGGAGCAACTTCAATTGGAAATTCAGCTCGATATCGCCGATCTCGTCGAGAAACACCGTGCCGCGGTTGGCGGCCTCGAACACGCCCATGCGGTCGCGATCCGCTCCGGTGTAGGCGCCGCGAAGCGCGCCGAAGAGCTCGCTCTCCAGAAGCGCGGGGGCGATCGAGGCGCAGTCCACAGGCACGAAAGGCTGACCGGCCCGCGGGCTGTTGCGATGGATCATCCGGGCCACCAGTTCCTTGCCCGTACCCGTCTCCCCCTCCAGCAGCACCGTGGCGTCGGTCGGCGCCACACGGGAGATGATCTTGTAAATCTCCACCATTTGCGGTGAGCTGCCGATCATCTCCGACTCCGGAGGATCCTCTACTTCGGCTTCCGCCTCTTCCTCCTTCCGGCCGGTCCGCAAATCCTGAGCCCGTTTGATGGTCTTCAGCAGCACGTCCAGATCGAAGGGCTTGGCGATGTAGTCGAAGGCCCCGCCCCGCGTCGCCGCCATGACCGTCTCCATGCTGCCGCGCGCCGTCATGAGAATCACGGCGCACTGGGGGTCTTTCGAACGCGCGGCCTCCAGCACGTCCAGCCCCGTGCGCTCGTCCAGGTAAATGTCGGTGATGACGATGGGGTAGCTGTTGTCCTGTAACCGCCGCAGGGCCTCTTCGGTGGATGCGGCGGCGTCCACCTGGTAGCCCTCGAGCTCCAGGAACGTAACGACGGTGCTGCGGACTCCGGCGTCGTCTTCGACAACCAACAACTTCTGCACGGTCAATTCCTCACTGCCGTTGCGCGGTCAGAGAAACGTTCGCCGGTAAGACTAGTGTAAAGCAGGAGCCCTTGCCCGGCGCACTGGTCACCTCGATCCGCCCGCCGTGATGAGCGATGATCTGTTCGACGATGGACAGGCCGATGCCGGCCCCGCTCTCTCCCGACGCAATGGCTCTGCGCGTCCGGTAAAACTTCTGAAAGATGTTGCGCAGTTCCTGTTCGTCCATGCCGATCCCCTGATCCCGCACGGCCAGGCGGAACCAGCCCCGCTCCCGCTTGCCGCTGACGGAAACTTCGGTCTCCGGCGGCGAGTACTTGACGGCATTGGTGAGCAGGTTGTAGAGGGCGTACTCCATCAGCTCGCGGTCCCCGGTGAGTGTTTCCTCATCCAGTTCGCCGATCCGGAGGCGGATGCGCTTGCGCTCGGCAAGCGGCCGGGCGCGTTCAACGCAGGTCCCCACCAGTTCGGACGCCGCGAACGGCTCGCGCCGCAACTCCATCTGCCCGGCCGACAGCCGCTCCACGTTCAGGAACGTTTCCACCATCCGCGCCAGGCGCCGGGACTCGGTGCGGATCAGATCCACAATTTGCCGGCGCTTGTCATCGCTCAGGTCGTAGCGGCTCATCAGCTCGCTGGATCCCTGAATGGTCGTCAGCGGAGTGCGCATTTCATGGGTGACAAAGTGCACGGCCTGCTGATACCGGCTCTTTTCCGCTTCGGCGCGACGCAACTGGCGGCGGACCACGAAATGTTGATAGCTGGCCGCCGCACCGGTCGAAAGCCAGGCCGCCGCCACAGGCAGCGAAAACGAGAGGACGGTGTCGCGGGTGAACGCCACGAGCGGCAGCCCGTGGGCCGCCACCAGGAGTATGAAGGCGCACGCATAGGCGGGCCAGCCGGAAAGCAAGGCGAAAATCACACCCGCCGCCAACGCCAGAGCGGCACACACGCCGAGCGTCGCCGCCTCTGAGACCGGCTGCAAAAATCTCCCTTGTGCCAGCGTCTCGAAGGCGTTCAAGTGAATCTCGACTCCCGGCATGGGGAGCGAGGAGCTGTAGGGCGTCACCAGGCGGTCACGCGCCGCCGATTGCGCCGTGACGCCCACAAAGACCACTTTTCCGCCAAAGATGGCAGCCAGCTTGGGGTTCCGGCGCAGCTCCAGAATCGAAGCGCGCGGCACCGGCGTGTTCCCATCGGCCCCGGGCCGGAGATAGCGAATCGCCACAGCCCGTGCCTCCTCCCGCCGGGCGGGAATCACGACGCCGCCCGCGTGGACCTCCTCGGGCGCCTCCACTACCGGACCCCCGCCCCGGCTGAGGCGGAATGCCTCCAGCGCCAGCGCCCAGCGGCGCTCGCGCCCCGCAACCTTTTCCAGCGGAATTTTGCGGTTGACCCCGTCGAGTTCGTCCGGGGCGGCGTGCGCATGACCCACCGCCGCAGCCCACCGCTGGAACCGCGGAAGCGGATCTTGCCAGCCCCGGCCGTCGGGAAACATCTCTGCGGCCAGGACCAGGTTCGGCGCGCGGGACAAGGCGGCCTCCAGCCGCGCGTCCGCCTCCGGATCGCCGGAATCAGCCAAGGTCAGATCCACGACTACAGCACGCGGGTGAGCGGCGGCCACGCGCTCGAGCCCTTCGGCCACAATCTCGCGAAGGCGTCGCAATCCGCCCAGCGACACGAGCGTTTCTTCGTCTATGGCCAATAGAGCCGACTGGGGCTTCCAGGGTTTCGGCGGAAACAGCCGGAACATCCAGTCGTAGGCGTCTAGATCGACCTGCCGTGCAAAGGCCGTGTAACCGGCCACAAGCGCCAGGACTAGGGCGCCGCACACCGCCAGCAGATAGCCGGCCGCCTGCCTATGGGGAAGCCGCATGGGAAGCCCGGGTCGCAAGCACGCGTTCGATCTCGTCCGCTTCGCGCGGCAGCGACGCGCTCAACACTTCGGCGCCGGTGTCGGTCACCAGCACGACATCCTCGATGCGGATGCCGATCCCCTCCTCCGGAATATACAGGCCCGGCTCGATGGTGATCACCATGCCCGCCTCGAGCGGTCCGGCCATGAGCAGCCTGCCGGCGTCGTGGACCTGAAGCCCCACGTGGTGGCCGATGCCATGCGTAAAGTACTTGCCCAGCGGGTTGCCGTGACGGTCTTTGCCGTGGCGGTCAAAGTAGTCCCGCGCCAGGTCCGTAAGACTGTCCGGCTCGCCTCTCCTCAGGTTCACGCCCGGCTTGACGGCGGCGATCACCGCCTTCTGGGCTCCCAGAACCAGTTCGTACAGCTCGCGCTGGCGAGGCGTGAACTTTCCGCTGACGGTAACCGTCCGGGTGATATCCGCGGCGTAGCCCGCGCATTCGGCGGCGGCGTCAATCAGGAGCAAGTCACCGGACTCCATGCGGCGGAAAAGACCGGAGTAGTGCAGCACCAGTGCGTTCGGTCCCGAGCCGACGATGGGAGTGTAGGCCGGCCGTTCACAACCTCGCTCGAGAAAGCCTCCCACCAGAGCGGCCACCGCCTGGTATTCGAACAGACCCGGTTTGAGCCGCCGCCACGCCTCCCGGTGTGCCTCCACGCTTACCTGGACACTGCGCCGGATGAGCTCGACTTCGCGCGGGGATTTTTTCAACCGCAACCGGCCGATGGCCTCGGTGGCGTCTCCGAATTCCCGGAGTGGAAGCATGGCGCGAAGCCTGTCGGCACCCGCCGTACCGTCAAGGACGTACACCTTGCGGTACGACTCCAGCGTGCGGAACAGGAGGCTTTCGAAACTGCGTACGGGCAGAACCTCCTCAAAGCCGGTCACCGTGTGCGCATCCTGGTCCTCCGCCGCCGCTCTCCGCCCGGTATAGCGCTCGCGTTCCGGATTGCGGTCGGGCAAAAAAAGCACCTCCCGGGCGGGTGCGTCTCCTGCCCTGGGAGCCAAGAGCAGAATCGCTCCCGGCTCCTGCCAGCCCGTCAGGTACAAAAAATTGGGCTCCTGAACGAAGCCGCTGCGGAGGTCTTCCGCCTCGCGTTCGCCCCGGCCGAACAGGACGGTCACTCCGTCGGGAAGGGCCTTGAGCAGTGCCGCGCGCCGCGCGCGATATTCCTCATGAGGGAGAGGGCTCGACCAGGCTCCCCCCGTCAAGACCAGACAAAGAACCGCCTCCAGCCGCATTGTTTCCAAGTATATCGGCTCGCAGCGTCTGCTACACTTTTGCCGTGTCCTGGTTCTGGGCCATTTTCCTGCCCGCCCTGCTGCTGGCGCTAGCCGGGCTGCGCGGGGAGCGCCGCCGGGCGCGTTTCTACCGCGAGGCTCTCGCCTCCGCAGACGCGGACACGTGGCTGCCCCCGGTGACGCTGATTGTGCCGGTCAAAGGCCCTGAGGAGGGCCTGCGCGAAAACCTCGCTTCACTTGCCGGCCAAGACTACCCCGACTACGAACTCATCGTCGCGGCACGCAGCGCGGAAGACATTCCCGAAGGCGTCGTCCCGCCCGGCGCCTGCGTGGTGCTCGCGGGCGAGCGCGGCGGCAACACCGGTGAGAAGATCCAGAATCTGCTGGCAGGCATTGACGCATCCCGGCCGCAAAGCCAGGTGCTGGCGTTTGCCGACTCCGACGGTCGCGCCAGCCGCGGCTGGCTACGGGCGCTCGTACGGCCCTTGGCGGACCCTGGCGTCGGAGCCAGCACGGGCTACCGCTGGTACTTGCCCGAACCCGCAGATTTCTGGTCGCTGTTGCGCAGTGTATGGAACGCCGTCATCGCAGGACGCTTCGGCCCGGAACAAACCGACTTTGCCTGGGGAGGCGCCATGGCCATCCGCCGCGACGTCTTCGACCGTGGCCGGGTGCGGGATTTCTGGCACGGAGCCGTAAGCGATGACTACCGGCTGAGCGAAGCCGTGCGCAAAGCAGGGCTCCGCATCCAGTTCAGTCCGGGTGCGCTCGTCGTCTCGCCCGGCCATACGACGGCCCGCGAGTTCTGGAGCTGGACGCGGCGGCAGCTGCTGATCACACGATTCTACCGCCCGCGCCTGTGGTGGCTGGCGCTCGTCTCTCACGCCCTCTATGCCGCGGCGGATGTCGCCTGCATCATCAAAGCGTTCTCCGGGGGGCTGCTGGGAGAGTACGGCTTGGTCGTGCTCTGGGGGATCGGCATGGCCAAGGGAGCACACCGCGCCGCCCTGGCACGCCAGGCGCTACCAGACTGGAGCGCATGGTTCAAGCGACACGAGTGGGTGCACGCCTGGTGGACTCCCCTTGCCACATGGGCCTGGCTGATCTCGCTGGCTGCCTCGGCCTTCTCCGACACGATGGAATGGCGCGGGCGAACCTACCGGCTGTCGCGATGCCCGGCTCCCTGAGCCCGGCTCATCGCACCGGCCAATGGACGGACTCGGTGCGCGCCGTCATGAACAGCTCCTCTATTTCCGCCACCAGCTTCGGGTGCCGGGCTGCCATGTCACGGCTCTCTTGCGGATCCTCGCCGAGGTGGTAGAGTTCCGTCTTGCCGGATTTGCCCACGCGCACCGCCTTCCACGGACCCTTTCTCACCGCCTGACTGAAGCCCCGTTCGTGAAACTCCCAGTACAGATACTCGTGCTCCTTCTGCGGGCGGCCTAGCAGTTCGGCGACGACGGAAATCCCGTCAATTCCTCGCGGCGCAGGGACCCCGGCGAGTTCGGCCGCTGTCGGCAGGAAGTCCCAAAAAGCCCACACGTACTCGCTCACACGGCCCGGTTGGATCTTCCCCGGCCACCGTACGATCATGGGAACCCGAATGCCGCCTTCATACAAATCCCGCTTGATGCCGCGCAGCGGACCGTTACTGTCGAAAAATTCCGGATCATGCCCGCCCTCCTTGTGCGGGCCGTTATCGCTCGAGAAAAAGACGATCGTATCTTCGTCCACGCCGCTGTCACGGAGTTGCGCCAGAATCGCACCCACGTCTCGGTCCATCCGCGTGATCATGGCGGCGAAATTCCGCTCCGGTTGCGGCCAGTTCATACTCGAGTACGGCGCGTCATCGGGCACCTCCATTCCGTTGCCCGTGTCCCGCCCCCACTCGTTGTTCGCATGCGGAATGGTGTAGCACACGTGGAGGAAAAACGGCCGGTCCTTGTGGCGCTTGATGAAATCTACGGAGCGCCGCGTGAACAGGTCGTGAGCATATTCGGTGCGCCTGGCGCCGAAGTTGCCGCGCAGCAGATACTCGCGGTTGCCCTCCAGCAGGTGCTCCGGATAGTAGTTATGGGCGTGCGTCTGGCTGAAGTAACCGAACCATTCGTCAAAGCCTTTGACGGTCGGATACCCAGTGGTGCCCAGCCCTCCGAGGGACCATTTCCCGAACAGTCCCGTCGCGTAGCCGGCGTATCTCAACACCTCCGTGACCGTGTAATCCTCGGGCCGCAGGGGCAGGTCGGGGTAACGGTTGCCCCGGACCCAGGCATGGCCCATGTGCAAGCCGGTCATGAGGGCGCAGCGCGAGGGGGCGCAGACCGTGCTGCCGGCGTACGCCTGAGTAAACCGTATGCCCTCGGAGGCCATCCGATCCAGGTGTGGGGTCTGGATCCGCCTCTGGCCGTAACATCCTAAGTCGCCGTAACCCAGATCGTCCGCCAGGATGAAGACGATATTGGGCGGGCGGGGCCGGCGCTGAGCAGGCGCGGCGGCGGCAGCCGCCGCCCCGAGAAACGCTCTTCTGCTGAGCCGGGTCATTCTGCGTCACATGGTAGTACACTGGCGGGCATGCGGCTGCAAGTTGCGTTGCTGGCGGCCTCGCTGAGCTTCGCCGCTCAGGCGCCGCAACCGCCTTTTTACGAGGCGGAACTGATCTTCCCGCTCGAGCACTGGCACAATCACGCCTCCTCGATCGTCGAACTGCCCAACGGCGACCTCCTGGCTTGCTGGTATCACGGCTCGGGCGAGCGGACCGCCGACGACGTGCGCATCCTGGCGTCGCGGCGGCCCCGTGGCTCCGACCGCTGGGAGGCTCCCTTTACTCTGGCCGACACTCCCGGCTTTCCCGATTGCAATCCCACGTTGTTTGTAGATTCCCGCGGGCGGCTGTGGCTGCTTTGGCCGGTGATTCTGGCCAACGAGTGGCATACCGCTTTGATGAAGTATCGGATTGCGGGCGAATACTCCGGCCGCGGCGCCCCGCAGTGGCAGTGGAGCGACAACCTCCTGTTCATCCCCCGAAACTTTGCCGCCAAGGTGCGCGAAGTGGTGGAGCCGGAATGGAGAGCAGCTCCGGCAGGACGGCTGGCCGACTATCTGAAAACCATCCTGGACCGGGCGGGGGACAAGTACTTTTCTCGCCTTGGTTGGATGACGCGTGCACATCCCCTCGAGCTGCCGTCCGGCCGCATACTCGTCCCCCTGTACTCGGACGGCTACGACTTTTCCATCATCGCCTTCACCGATGACGGCGGCCTGAGCTGGTCGTCGAGCGAGCCCCTGGTCAGCCACGGAGGAGTCCAGCCGGCGCTGGTGCGCCGCTCCGACGGGACCTTGGTGGCGTATATGCGCGACAACGGCCCGCCGCCCAAGCGCGTGCTGCTGAGTACCTCACGCGATGACGGCGTGACGTGGTCGCCGGTCACGGATACGGAGATCCCGAACCCGGGCTCGGCACTCGAAGTGATTCGCCTGCGGGAAGGCCTTTGGGCCATGGTGTACAACGACACCGAGCGCGGCCGCCATTCGCTGGCCGTAGCCCTATCCGACGACGAAGGCCGCAACTGGAAGTGGCGCCGCCACTTGGAGCGGGACACCCGGGAAAAAAGCGCGGGGTCTTTCCACTATCCCTCGATCATTCAGACACGGGATGGTTTGCTGCACGTGACTTATAGTTATTTTCTGAACCACCTGCCCGAAGGCGCTCCGCGCAAGGCGATCAAACACGCCCGGTTCAATGTGGCCTGGGTGAAACAGGGAGGACCGTAGCAGTCCGCCGAGGCAATTGAAGAGTCCTGCCAACCGAATCGCACGTTCACAGCCGGACGGCGCCGCGAGCGCCGGTCAGCCGGAGTTCAGCGCACTTCGAAGCCGTATTCCCGCAGCAGTTCTTCGGTCGTGCCCGCGGCGTAGAGGCGCACCCAGTAGCGACCCGGCGGGAGCGGCCGCGACACGGCCTTGACGCGGTTGCCTTCGGCGGTCACCGCCCACCGCTCGAGCGGCGTGCCTTTGCTATCCACCAGCTCCAGCGTCAAATTCCCCGCCACCTCCAGACCGGTCAGATCCGCTTCCAGGCGCAACGGTCTTCCGGCGGGGGCGCGGCCGATCGCCGGATCTTCGCCCCGGACGGACACTAAGGCCACAGCCACCGGCGGCAGATCCGATCGGGTCCGACTGAACCAGGAGGTGCCCCCCCACACCATCGCCAGCAGCGCCAGCGCACTCGCTGTGGCCCAAACCGGTTTCGGAGTCCACCGCAGCGCTCCGAGGCGCTCCCACCAACGCCGCCACCACGGTGCGGGCTGCTCGGCCAACTTCGCCGCCGCGGCGCGTACGGCCTCGACATAGGCTTCCGTCTCCGCCAACCGGTCCTGGCAGCTTTCGCAGATCAGCACGTGCTCCTCCACAGCCACCACACGGGATTCGCAGAGCCTGCCAAGCGCATACAGCTCCAGCTCGTCGTCCTCGATGTGATTCTCCTCTGGGAACTGCACAACCGCATCCTTTCCGGCCGGGGGTCCAAGCAGACCTCCCGCCTTTCTATCACCCTCGGAGAGGTAGTGGCATGAGCGCCGGATTTTTCTCAGCCAAATCAGCCCGGCACCGTGCGGTCCCGGTCCGAGATTACGCTTTGAGACAATACAGTTCGAAGGGTGCGATGCGATCCCGCGGCGTGCCGGTTCTGATCTTCGGCTTCGGGACTCTGGTGGTCCTGATCGCGCTCACGGGAATCGGAACGTACCGCCGGGGCCAACAGATCCAGGCCGAGGTGGCCTCGCTCTACGAACTGGACCGCAATGTCACGGCGTCGCTGCACGAGCTGGAGGCCGATATCCACCTTTCGGGAATCTTTGTGCGCGACTATCTGCTCGACCCGTCGCACCTGACCGCCGATCTGCACCGCCGCGAATTGCTGGCCATCCGCCGGCGCACCGAACAGCGCCTGCGCGACCTTGGCGCCACGGTGGGAAGGGAGGATCCGGCTGCCCTAAACCGCTTGCTGTTCGAAGTGGACTCCTATTGGGATTCACTGGAACCGGTTTTCGCCTGGACTCCCCAGCAGAAGATGAGCCTGGGCTCCATTTTTCTGCGGCGACAGGTCTTGCCCCGCCGTGACGCCGTACTGGCCCTGGCCGGACAGATCCAGAAGCTGACCCAGGCCAGTCTGACGCGGCAGCGCCAGCGGCTGCGCCACAGCGAAGCAGAGTTCCGCCGCTACTTGTGGGCCATGCTGGGGATCACGCTGTCCCTGGGCCTGCTGGTGGCCGCCCTGAGCATCCTGCGCATTCACACCCTTGAGCGACAGGCCCGCCAACAGCAGAGGCGCACCGCACAGGCCGAACAGGAACTCCGGCGCCTGTCGCAGCAACTGGTGCAAGCCCAGGAGTCCGAACGCAAGTCCCTCTCCCGGGAGCTGCATGACCAGGTCGGGCAGATGCTGACGGCTCTGCGCATGGAGCTTGCCAGCCTTGGCGCACTCCGCGACTCCCCACCGGACTTTGAGCGCCATCTGCGGGAGGCCAAGGCACTGGCCGAGCAGACCCTGGCGGCCGTCCGCGATCTGGCCACCGGCCTCCGCCCCGCGATGCTCGACGATTTAGGACTCGGGCCGGCCCTGGAGTGGCAGGGCCGCGACTTCGCGCGCCGGAGCGGGATCCCGGTCACTGTGGAAATTGACGGATCTCTCGATGGGCTTCCCGAAAGCCACCGTACCTGCCTGTTCCGCGTCGTTCAGGAAGCGCTCACCAACTGTGCGCGCCACGCCCGGGCGCGAAGTATTCGCGTGGCGGTGCATGGCGGGCCCGAAAAGCTGTCGCTCATGATCCAGGACGACGGGGTGGGACTTGCCGGCGACGCCGGGGGTCGCGGGCTGGGTCTGCTGGGCATCGAGGAGCGCGTCCGCGAACTCGGTGGCTCCGTCACCATCCGTTCCCAGCCCCAGCGCGGCACACTTTTGCAGGTCGAGATCCCCGCCCCTCAGGAAGCCGCCTCATGAGCAAGATCCGCATCCTGCTGGCCGACGACCACAGCATCGTGCGCCGGGGCCTCCAGTATCTGCTCGAGCGCTCGCCGGAACTGGAGGTCGTCGGAGAGGCTGCCGACGGCCGTGAAGCCGTAAAACTTTCCGCGGAGCTTTCCCCCGATGTGGTCGTCATGGATATCGCCATGCCGCAGCTCAACGGCATCGAGGCGACAGCCCAGATCGTCAAGCGGAATCCGAAAACGGGCGTGGTCATCCTGAGCATGTACTCGGACGAAGAATACATCTTGCGCGCTCTCACCGCCGGCGCCAAGGGATATTTGCTGAAGGATTCCGCCGAGAGCGATCTGCTGAGGGCCGTCGAAGCCGTCGCGCAAGGCAAGACCTTCTTCAGCCCCGCCATCGCACAGGCGCTGCTCGAAGACTATGTCCGGATGTTACAGCAGCGCGGCCTGAAAGACTCTTACGATCTGCTCACGGACCGGGAGAAAGAGATCCTGCAGCTTCTGGCCGAGGGCAAATCCAACAAAGAAGTGGCCGCACTCCTCAATCTCAGCGTGTATACGGTGGAAACCCACCGCGCCAACCTGATGCAGAAGCTCAACCTCCACAACACGGCGGAGCTGGTTCTTTACGCCGTCCGCAAGAAAATCATAGCCGGCTGAGGCGGCTCCGGGACGTCCTAACGGTGCGCCTTGTATTGATACGGCGCCCGGAGATTCGGCAGGCGCTCGAGCTTTTTCAGATGGTCCCAGGAAGCCGGCTGGGACTGCTTGATCGTGATCCTGGCAGGCGGCGCCGGTTCCCTCATGGCCAGAACGTCCGCCTTGGGCGGCGCCGGATTGCCGCTCCGTCCCTTGACGGCCACAGGCTTGGTCACTTTGACGCGGGGACCCAGCAAGTGTGCGCTGCGCGAATGAGTCGGAAACGAATCCTCCTCCTCCCACGTGAGAACCAGGTTTTTCTTGTGCTTCTCCGGGTTGCGCATGGTAGCCACCTCTCGCTCCTTTGCGCTCTGCCTCGATTGTAGGGCAAGCCCGGGCGGGCTGCAAGACAAAAATCGGGATCCGCTTACTTGTAGTTCCAGAGAAGCTCTACCTCGATGCCGCCGATCGCCTGCGTGTCCATGTAAGCGAACCGGCCGGAGCCGGGTTTGTCCTTCTCACCCCAGGCGCCCCCCTGCGACATGGGAAAGCCCCGCGACGTCCACTCGGCGATCTCCCGGTCCATGTCCGCCACCTGAAAGGCGATATGGTGCAGACCCTCGCCGTGGCGGTCAAAATACTCGTGATACGTGCTCGGCCCCTGCAGCGGATGGACCCACTCATAGACAACCTTGCCGTGTCGCTGCCAGCCGAGCTCCATCCGGAAGACGCCCGGCTTGCCCCGGTAGATCAGGTCGCGCGTTTGCGGATGGGTCACATCCATCGGCGGGAATCCCAGCTTCTCCCAGTAACGTGAAACCGCTTCGAGATTTCTCACCACAAAAGCGAACTGCGAAATTCTCCGGCCGGAAGTGGAATCCGGCACGGCCAGCGGAGATCGCTGCACATCGCCCGGAATATGGACGAGTCCCAGACTGTATTTACCCCCGGCTTCCGTGTCCAGAAACACGTATCGGACGGGACCAGCCTCACTGGCAAGGAAACCCTCTTGCAGGATGCCGACGCCGAGCCCCTTTAACCGCGCCAGTTCCTGCTCCAGCGCCTCCGCGGTCGGCACGCGATGCACGAGGCTGAACACCCCGTTTCCGTGACGAGCCAGGAACTCGCCATAGGCGTTGTCAACGCTGTGAGGCTGAATCCAGTGCACCGGCACGTCGCCGATGCGGCCGGAGGCCACCCGCAGCCGGGCCGTGACGCGCTTGCCGCGGTATTCCACATCCAGGTCCACATCTACCGGATCTTCAAGATCCCGAAATCCGAGCTTTCGCCACCCCGCCAGGGTCTTGTCCACATCCGAAACCACCCAGACCATCCGGTCCACGACCCTGTAGAACTCGGGCAGCTGTGCCGGGAGCGGCGCCGTGCCCAGCCAGGCCGACACCACAAAGAACGTGAAGAGGTTGCGCATGGATCCGTGCTGCTCAGCCTTCCGGCGCCGGGCCCGTGGACTCCCGCACGACCAGTTCGGGATCAATCAGAATCTCCCGCTCGGAATTCATGGCGCTGCTCTGCCCTTGCACGAGGATTTCAAAGGCCATTTCTCCGATTCTCCGCCGTGGAATGTTCACGGTGGTCAGTGCCGGACAACTGAACTCGGAAATGCCGATATTGTCGAATCCGGTGACCGAGACATCTCCCGGAATGGACAGCCCGCGCTCCCGCAGCTCCCGAATCACGCCCAGGGCCATGAAATCGTTGACGCAGAGGATCGCCGTAGGCTCGAATCCGGACGCCAGCAACTGGTGAGCCGCCTGCCGCCCTCCGGCCGGGCTGTCGGAGCTGACGGCGGTCGTGTACCGGACCTCGCCGCAGTAGCGGCCCATCGTATCCAGGAATGCACGCAGGCGCTCGTGGAGAGGATCCAGGCCGGCGTGGTGTCCCACGAAGGCCATCCGCCGGTGCCCAAGCGAGTACAGATACTCTACCGTGCGCTGCATGCCCTTCTCGTACCGCACCTTGATGTTGGTGATGTTCCGCGCAGGATGGCCTACGTCGTAGAAGACTACCGGGATGTTGCTGGCGCTAAGCTCTTCGATCAGCGAGGGCTCCATCTCGGAGACGATCACCGCCAGCCCGGCCACCCGGCGGCCCAGCATGGAACGTACGGCTGCAACGAGCCGCGTGGGCCGATAGTCCGTGTGCTCTACGACGACTTCGTAGTTGTGCTGGAAGGCTACCGATTCCAGACTGCAAAAAATGTCCAGGAAAAAGGGATTCTGGATATTGGACACGATCATTCCCAGCGTGCGGCTCTTGCCGCCCGCCAGGGAGCGCGCATGCAGGTTGGGATGGTAGCGCAGCTCGCGACAGGCTTCCAGCACCTTGCGGCGCGTGGATTCCTTCACCACTCCTGCGTTGTTGAGGACCCGTGAAACGGTGGCGGTCGAGACGCCTGCGCGCCGGGCAACTTCTTCTAAAGTCACAGCTTCGAAACCTCTACCTTGCAGGACAGATGCGAGCCCACGGCAAATGACCCGCGACGTCACATTCTACACCACCGGCGCAGGTTGTGAGAAATGGCTATTGACAGCCGGAGGCCTGTCGCGCATACTGGAATTGTCGTAAGCGCTTGCACATGCGGAGCTCCCGGCTCCGCACCAGCGCGGGTGGGACGCTCCGCAAAAGGAGGTTGGTCTTATGTCTCGCCCGCGAACTTTTTGCCTTTACTGGCTGCTTTTGGTTCTCTTCGTAAGCGTCGCACCGGCCCAGCAGGACCGCGGCACGTTTACCGGAACCGTCACTGACCCGACGGGCTCGGTGATCCCCAACGTCGCCATCACCATCCAGAACGTGGACACCAACGCCGTCTGGGAATCACGGACCAACGAAGTGGGCCAGTACACCGTACCCAATCTTCCTGTCGGCCGCTATCGCATCACGTTCGAGGCCCAGGGATTCAAGCGCCTCGTGCGCGAAGGTCTCTCGCTCAGCACGGCCCAGGTGGCGCGCGTAGATGCCCGGCTGGAACTGGGAGCTACGGTTGAGTCTATCGAAGTCACGGCGTCCGTTCCGTTGCTGCAAACCGAAACGCCCGAGGTCGGTACAGTCCTCGAACAACGCCGGGTGATTGACCTTCCGCTGACTTTCAGCGGAGGCCGCTATCCGGAAGATTTCGCCTACCGCCTGACGCCCGGCGTGGAAGGGAACAACTGGACCAGCCGCATCAACGGCGGGCCCGCGTTCTCCAAGGAGGTCTTGCTCGACGGCGCTTCCGCCACCATTTACATCGGCGGCCACTTCGGCGAGTCGAGCGTATCCATGGAGGCGCTTGAAGAGTTCAAGGTCCAGACCAGCGGGCTGAGTGCCGAATACGGGCGCACCGCCGGCGGCATTTTCAACTTCGTCATGAAATCCGGCACCAACGAGATCCATGGCAGCGCTATGGGCCAGCTGCGCAACGAGTGGATGGACGCCAACACCTTCACGAACAACTTCTACGGGCGCCCCAAACAGCGCGATCGCCGGCACAACTACGCCTTCTCCTTCGGCGGCCCGGTCTACCTGCCGGGCGTGTACAACGGCAAGGACAAGACCTTCTTTTACGTCGCCTATGAGAAGTACGCCGAGGTCAACCGCGGCTTCGGAAGTCCGAACCGCACGGTGCCGCTGCTGGAGTGGTACGACGGCGACATGAGCCGCTACCTCACCAACCAGGTCATCGGCAAGGACGCGCTCGGGCGCGACGTGCTCCGCGGTGCGATCTACGATCCGGCCACCACGCAAACGGTCGGCGGCACCATCGTCCGCGACCCCTTCCCCGGCAACATCATCCCCAAATCGCGGATTTCGCGCGTCTCGCAGAAGGTGGCCGAAATCATGAAGAAATGGTATCCGCCGCTGGTCCGGGAACCCGACGGGCGGTTCGCCATGATCAACAACAGCTTCTTCCCGGTCTTCAACACCGCCAGCTTCGACCAGAAGCAGTTCTCCGTCAAGGCGGATCAGAATCTCTCGAACCGGCAGAAGCTGTCAGGGATGTTCGCCTGGGTGACGCGACCTCGCGTGCTGCTCGATCAGGGCGGCGTCTGGAGCGATCAGGATCCGGACGGCGGGCCCCTGTCCAAGGCGCGCCTCCAGACGGTGGAGACCTACATGGCCCGCGTCGCACATGATTACACCTTCAGCCCAACGTTGCTCAATCACTTTATCGTGGCCTTCAACCGCCAGCTCAATCCCAGCATCTCCAAGCATGTGGACGAGCCCGGCGGACAGATCCTGGGCATCTCCGGAATCGGCCAGAATTCCAACTTTCCGGAGATCAACTGGAGCGGCGGTGATCGCGTCAACCTCGCCAATATCGGTTACAACAAGAACGACATGATCGCCGCAAACTCCTACCAGCTGGCCAACACCGTTTCCTGGATCAAAGGCCGGCACACGGTGAAATTCGGGATTGACATCCGGCGTTTCTACTTGAGCTATCGCGACATTTCCGGCCCGGCCAGCTTCAATTTCAACCGCGAGCAAACAGGCCTTCCCGGATTTCCACAGACCGGCCACCCCTTCGCCAGCTTCTTGCTTGGCGAAGTGCACAGCGCCAGTGTTCCGGTTGGGACACCGACCACTTCCGAGATCCGGACCTGGGCCTGGTTTGTCCACGACGATTTCAAGTTGCGCCGCAATCTGACGTTGAACCTGGGCCTGCGCTGGGACTATCAGCCCGTGCAGACCGAGCGCTTCGACCGCCTGTTCACGTTCACGCCGGATGCGATTGATCCACAGTCAGGCCTGCCGGGTGCGATCGTCTATGCCGGCAAAGGACCGGGCCGTAACGGCAAGCGCGGCTTCGTGGACAACGAGTACAACGACTTCGGACCCCGCGTGGGGCTCGCCTGGCAGGTGCGAGATAAGATCGCCTTCCGGGCCGGCTACGGCATCTACTTCAATGCCCGCGTCCCGAACGACTGGACCGGCGATCCCTGGGGCGGAGTGACCTGGTTCGGCTTCGGCTGGGGGAAGTCCAACACGGTGACCAACCCGGGGAATCTGCGAGCGGCCTTTAACTGGGACAACGGCTACCCCGGCGTCGTCAAACAGAACACGCTGGACCCCTCCGCGGCCAATTACCTCTGGGGCGCCGTTTCGTGGGATCCCGATGCCGGACGCGTGGGCTACACACAGCAATGGAACGCCAACCTGCAGTTTGAGCTGCCCGGACAAATGGTGTTCGACATCGGCTACGTGGGATCGCAGTCCACAGGTATCGTGGCGAACCAGCTCCGACAGATTCTCCAGCTCGACCCGAAGGTGCTGGTGCTCGGCGACATCCTCGGCCAGTGGATCGATCGCGACGAAGCCATTCCGGCGGCGGCCAAAGCGCTCGGCGCCCGTTACCCGTTCAAGACGCCCGGCACCTGGATGCCGGTCCAGCAGACGCTCCAGCCGTTCCCCCAGGTGCCTTACTGGAGCACGATTCTTTCGTGGGGTTCACCGCTCGGCTTCTCCACGTACAACTCCTTGCAGGTATCGCTGAATAAACGCTACTCCCACGGCCTGAACTGGATCGCCAATTACACTTTCTCGAAGAGCCTGGATAACCTCGAGTCCGCCTTCAACACCTGGATGAACTACGGCCGCCCGATGGACTACTACAACCTCAAGCTGGAGAAGACAGTGTCCCCGTTCGACCGCGCCCACGTGGTCAAGGCGGGCCTGAGCTGGGAGCTGCCCTTCGGCAAAGGCAAGCGCTTCGGGGCCGCCTGGAACCCGGCGCTGGATGCCTTGCTCGGCGGCTGGACGCTCCAGTTTATCGGCAACTGGTCCAGTGGCGAGCCGCTCGGCTTCAGCGGAACCGCGACGCCGAACGCCAACTTCGCCACCAACCGGGCTTTGATCGTGAACCCGAACAACGAGCCGCTCGGCGTCGCCTTCGACCCGAAGCGCTTCGATATGTCCCTGGTCTCCACGCCCGGCACGGCGGCTCACAAGAAGGTCAATACGGCCATCATCAAGGATCCGCCGCGCTACGTGCGGGGCAACGCCAGTTACCGTTTCTCGCAGATCCGCGGTTTCGCTTTCTACAGCGAGGACTTCGGCCTTCGCAAGAACTTCTCCGTCAAAGAGCGCTTCAAGATCCAGATCCGGGGCGAGTGGCTGAACGCCTTCAACCGCCACCGCTTCACCGACATTGACACGAACCCGGCCAGCCCGTTGTTCGGGCAGGTCGTGGGTGTCGGCGGCTTGCCGCGCCAGACGCAGGTCGGCATCCGGCTGGACTTCTGAGACTCGCTTCCGGGACGGCCCCGATCCCCCGGGGCCGTTCCCGCCCGCGCGCGAATCGTGCTACGAATCCTTTGGTGTGCATTCGCCCCTGGGGTGCTGGTTGCAGGGATCACGTATTACGTGGACTGCGAGTCGGGTTCCGACGCGGCCGCCGGCACGTCACCCGCCGCCGCCTGGGGCACACTCGAAAAAGTCGCCGCCACAACCTTCGCACCCGGCGATTCCATACTGCTGCGGCGCGGCACGCGCTGCCGGGGCATGTTGTGGCCTAAAGGCTCGGGAGTCGAGGGGCGTCCCATCCGCCTGGGCGCCTGGGGTTCGGGCCCGCTGCCCGTTATCGAGGCGCACGGCCGCGAAGCCGCCATCAAACTACTCGATCAGCACCACTGGCACATCGAGAACGTGCACACCCGCGGCGGCAATCCCTACGGCGTGCTCGTCAGCGGCACCGCCGGAACCCTGCGTCACTTCCGGCTGAGGAACCTGCTGGTCGAAGAAGTGAGCGGGCAGGTCAAGACCAAGTCCTCAGGTCTCGTAACCATCCTGGCGCCGGAGGCGCTCCGTATCGAAGATGTCGTCATAGACGGCGTCACCGCCCGCACGACCACGCAGTGGGCGGGCATCCTGGTGCGCGGCGGATCGCGTCAAAGCCGGATTCGCGATGTCGTGATCCGCAATTGCATCGCCCATGACGTCTACGGGGACGGCATCGTCCTGTTCCAGGTCGAAAACGGCGTGATCGAAAAAAGCGCAGCCTGGTTGACCGGTCTCAACCCCTCCGCCGAAACCGGCACGCCCAACGGCATCTGGACCTGGCGCTGCCGGAACTGCACCGTCCGCTTTACCGAAGGCTTCTTCACGGACTCGCCGGGAGTGGACGGCGGCGTCTATGACATTGACTGGGGAAATGACGACAACGTCGTGGAACACAACTACGCCCATGACGCCCAGGGCTACTGCGCCTCGGTGTTCGCCGCTCAAGGCGAGGTTACGAGCAACAGCATCGTGCGTTACAACGTCTGCGTGAACAACGGCCGCAGCCCGAAGCTGGCGCGGCGCCAGGGCGACTTTTACATCTCCACCTGGGAGGGCGGAGCCCTGGACGGCGTTGTCGTCCACAACAACACCTTCTACTGGACGCCACCCATCAACGCTCCTGTCATTCAGATGGATCAGGCCGAGTTTCGCGGCCGGCGGCCGAACGTCTTCCGCCATAACGTCGTCTTTTCCACCGTGCCGCGGCTGGTTCACACGAGCCGTGACCTGCGCTTCGAAGGGAACGTCTACTGGTACGCCGGCGATGGTGAGCCGGTCTGGGAGTACGGCGGCGCTGCGTTTGAGGGAATCGAGGCCTGGCGCCGGGCGGCCGCAACCGATGAGGTCCTTGCCGACCCGCGTTGGAGTGCCATGCTCGAGCCGCTGCCCGGCTCGCCGCTACTCGACGCGGCCGCGCGGCTGCGTGCCGGAGCCTTGGAGCCCGCGGGAGGGAGGCGCCCCCCGGAGCGAAACCGCCTCGCCCTAAGCGGCCGCAGCAAGGACCGGTGGCTCGTGCTGATTTTCTCGGGCAAAGAACCGGAGCCCTGTCGCAGTCAGCTGGTCTTCGTGCAGGCGGCCTTGGCGCAGTACGGAAGCAAGCGGCTGGAGGCGCTGTTGGTCTGGGAGGGTGATCCGCAGTCCGCTGCCGAGCTGCCCGACGATTGGAATCTGGGCCGGATACGCTCGCAACACGACCCGGCGTTGCGGCAGGCGTCAGGGATCTCGACCGGCAACGCCCTGGCCACGCTCCTCATAGACCCGGCGGGACGCATCGCCGCGCACTGGGAAGGCTTGTCGCGTCCGGCCGAATTCGGCCTCGCCCTGCGGTATCATCTTGGACCGCCGCCCGGCGCCGGAGCTCCGCACCCGCTGTGGCCGGCCAAGTAAGCCGGAGCTTGGAGGTTTTAACGATGCACGGTAAGACAGTGGCCTTTTCCATCTTTCTTGCCTGGACGCCCCTGCTCGCCCAGCCGCGCCCGTTCGACACGCTCCTGTACGGAGTCTCCTACTACCACGAGTACATGCCCTATGAGCGGCTGGAAGAGGACGTCCGGCTCATGGAGAGTGCCGGCATCAATGTGGTTCGACTGGGCGAGTCCACCTGGACGAACTGGGAGCCGCGTGACGGCGAATTTGAATTTGATTGGATGGAGCGGATCCTCAACCGCCTGCACAAAGCCGGGATCAAAGTCATCCTCGGAACACCCACCTATTCCATCCCGCCCTGGCTTTACCGAAAGCACCCGGAAATCCTGGTGAGCCATCTCACGGAGGCACCTCCCCTGGTCGTGCGGACGCAGCCCACCTACCCGGGCTCGGCGCCGGGGGGCGCCTACGGGCCGCGGCAAAACATGGACCTCACGCATCCGGTGTACCGCTACTACGCCGAGCGAATCATTCGGCAGATCGTGTCGCGTTTCAAAGATCACCCCGCCGTCATCGGCTACCAGATTGACAACGAAACGCACCCCAACCCCTCGGGCGCCGCGCACATGCATGCAGACTTTGTCAACTACCTGAGGCGCAAATTCAAAACCACCGCCACACTGAACCGCCTCTGGGGCCTCGCCTATTGGGGGCAGCTCGTCAATGACTGGGACGAGTTCCCTCCCCGCGCCGGCATCCTCAACCCGGGCTACAAGCTCGAGTGGGAACGTTTCCAGCGCCAGACGGTGACGGATTTCCTGGCCTGGCAGGCGGCCATCGTGCGCCAGCACAAACGGCCTGATCAGTTCATCACGCACAACTTTGTCGGCGGCGTACGCACGGACGTGGATCAGCTCGCCATCGCCCGCCACCTGGATGTTGCCGCCGTCAATCCCTATCACGCCGTCCAGGATAAGCTCGACGGAGCGGCCATCAGCCTTTCCGGAGACCTGTGCCGTTCGCTCAAGAACCAAAACTACCTGGTCACCGAGACCAACGCCCAGACCATTGGCTGGGATTCCCGCACACAGTTCCCTCCCTACGACGGCCAGCTGCGCTTGAGCGCCTTCGCTCACTTTGCGACGGGAGCCAATATGGTCGCCTACTGGCACTGGCACTCGCTGCACTACGGCCAAGAAACGTACTGGAAGGGAGTGCTTTCCCACGACCTCGAGCCGAACCGGGTCTACCGGGAGGTCTCTCGCATCGCCGGTGAACTCAAGCACCTGGGCCCCCGCCTGGTAGACCTGCGAAAACACAACCACGTCGCCATCCTTGCCAGTGTGGATTCCTATCACGCTCTCCGTTTCATGCCGTTTGACGACCGCGTCAACTACATGACTGTCCTCCAGCAGATGTACCGCGCCCTTTACCGGCTCAACGTCGAGGTGGATTTCGTTTTCCCCGAGACGCCAGATCTCGGTCGTTACAAAGTGCTGGTGGTGCCGCCGCTTTATGTGGCCTCCGACGAATTGCTCGGCAGGCTGGCGGCGTATGTCAAAGACGGCGGCCACCTGGTGCTGTCTTTCAAGAGCGGTTTTACCAACGAGTACTCCACCGTACGCTGGACACGCGCGCCGGGACCGCTCCGGGAAGCGGCCGGTTTTTCCTATCAGGAGTTCTCGAGCCTGGCGCAGCCGCTCGCTTTGAAAGGCGACCCCTACGGCGCCGGGGAGCACAACCGCGTCTCGGTCTGGGCCGAAATGATCATCCCGGAGAGCGCCCAGCCGCTTGCCTGGTATGATCATCCCTTCTTTGGAAAGTATCCCGCGCTCATTCGCAACCGCTTCGGCAAAGGAACGCTGACCTACCAGGGAACGTTCCTCTCCGACGAACTGCAGCAGAAAGTGCTGGCCGAGGTGCTGGCGCTCGCCGGACTCACCGGCCCCGATCAGCAGCTACCGCCGCCCGTGCGGGTCAAGCACGGTGTGAACCGGGCCGGTCGCACCCTGCACTTTTACCTGAATTTTTCAGGCCAGTCCCAGTCCTTGACGTATCCGTACCGCGAAGGGCGCGAGCTGCTCACGGATCGTCCGCTTTCCCGCGGAGCGGCCCTCACGCTCGGCCCTTGGGACCTCGCCATAGTAGAAGAACATTAAGATGGAGCTGACAACGCTCCTGAAAGGGCTTACAATCAAACCTTATGCCAAGACGAATGACTTTCGGCCTCATCGTGGGCAACCGCGGCTTTTTCCCCGATCATCTGGCCAAGGCCGGCCGTGAGGAGATGATCCGGGTACTCGAATCAGCGGGCATGGGCGTCGTGTGCCCGGGCCCGGAAGACACAAAGTTCGGCGCCGTCGAAACCCGTGCGGAAGCCAAAAAGTGCGCCGAATTGTTCCGCAAACACCGTGATGAAATTGACGGCGTCATCGTCTCCCTGCCCAACTTCGGAGACGAACGGGCGGTCGCCGAAACCCTGCGTCTGGCGGACCTGAAGGTGCCGGTGCTGGTGCAGGCCACGCCGGATACGGCCGGGCGCATGACGATACGCGACCGCCGGGACAGTTTCTGCGGGAAGATGTCGGTGTGCAACAACCTGACGCAGTACGGCATCCCATACTCGCTCACCAGATTGCACACCGTAGCGCCGGATTCCGAAGCGTTTCGCAAGGACCTGGAGTGGTTCGCGGGCGTCTGCCGCGTGGTGAACGGCCTGCGCAAGGTGCGCATCGGTTCGATCGGCGCGCGCCCGGCGGCCTTCAATACGGTGCGCTACAGCGAGAAGATCCTCGAAGCCTACGGCATTGACGTCGAGACCGTGGATCTGTCGGAGATTCTCGGCCGCATCCAGCGCATGAAGGACAACGACGAGGCGGCGCAGCAGAAACTGGCGGCCATCCGCGGGTACGTCTCCACGCAGGGCATCCCGGAGGAGTCGCTGCTCAAGATGGCTAAGCTGGCGGCCGTCATCGAGCAGTGGATGAAGGAAACGGATGTCACCATCAGCGCCGTGCAGTGCTGGACCGCCATTGAAGAGTATTTCGGCGTCGTTCCCTGTACGGTCATGAGCATGATGAGCAATCAGCTCCTGCCGAGTGCTTGCGAAGTGGACGTGTGCGGCACGGTGGCCATGTACGCTCTGGCCCTCGCCTCGCAGACCCCGAGCGCCCTGCTCGACTGGAACAACAACTATGGCGACGACCCCGACAAAGCCGTCTGCTTCCATTGCAGCAATCTGCCGAAGCACTTTTTCCAGGATTTCCGTATGGACTTCCAGGAAATCATCGCCGGTACGGTGGGCAAGGAACGGACGTTCGGGACCGTGGTCGGCCGCGTGAAGCCCGGCCCCATGACCTACCTGCGGGTTTCGACCAACGACCGCAAGGGCGTGATCTCGGCCTACGTCGGCGAGGGCCGCTTCACCGAAGACCCGCTGGAGACCTTCGGCGGCGCGGGCGTCGTGGAGATCCCCCGCCTGCAGGAGCTGCTCCGCTACATCTGTGAGAACGGCTTCGAGCACCACGTGGCGGCGAATCTCTCCCACGTGGCTTCGATGGTGTACGAGGCGGGCAGGCGGTATCTCGGCTGGGAAATTTACTGGCACCAATAGCCGCCGTTCCCGGCCCGGATTTTCTCTGAGCGAATCGTCTACGAAGTGAGGTCGCAAGATGGCTGTCGTTGCAGGCGTGGATTTCGGCACCTTGAGCGTGCGGGTTTCGATCGTGGACAGCCGCCGCGGGCGGCTCGGATCCGCGACGGCGGAGTATCCGCTGTTCCGAAAAAAAGAAGATCCGGATCATGCCACCCAGCGCCACGAGGACCATATGCGGGCGCTGGCGGAGGCCATGCGCAAGGCCCTGGAGGCTGCGGGCACGGACGGCCGCAGCGTGGAGGCCATCGCACTCGACACCACCGGCTCCACAGTGGTGCCGGTGGGCGAAGGGCTCGAGCCGCTGGACGAATACTACCTGTGGTGTGACCACCGCGCCAAGAAAGAGGCGGCTCTCATCACCGAGGTCGCCCATCGGGAAAAGCTCCCGCACATTGAATGGTGCGGCGGGGTCTACTCCTCCGAGTGGGGCTTTTCCAAGCTCCTGCACTGGCTGCGTCACAACCCCGACAAACGCGGGCGCATGGTGACCGCCCTCGAACACTGCGACATGGTGGCCGCCGTGCTATGCGGCATCCGCGATCCCGCCCAGGTGCCTCGCAGCATCTGCGCCATGGGCCACAAGTGGATGTGGAACGAGAGCCTCGGCGGACTTCCCCCCGAGGACTTTCTCGTCAAGGTGGACCCGCTGCTGGCCGGGGTGCGGGCCAAGCTGACCGGTCGCTATGGAACCTCCGATCAAATCGCCGGCCGCCTCTGCGAGGAGTGGGCCGGACAGCTCGGCCTGCGGGCGGGCATCCCGATCCCCATCGGCGCCTTCGACGCCCACTGGGATGCGATCGGAGCCGGTATCCGCGAAGGCGACGTGGTCAACGTGGTCGGCACCTCCACCTGCATCATGGCCATCGCGCGCCAGGTGGGCTTGATTCCCGGCGTGTGCGGAATCGTGAAAGGCTCGATCCACCCCGGCTACTACGGTATCGAAGCGGGACTGTCCGCCACGGGCGACATCTTCGACGCCATTGCCCGGCGCGCCGGAACCACCGTGGCGAGCCTGTCGGAGGGCCTGGAGCGCTACCGCGCAGGCCAGACCGGTCTGCTCCGCCTCACCTGGGACAACGGCGATCGCACTGTGCTCGTCAACGCCGAGCTCGGCGGCGTGACGCTCGGCTGGAACCTGACGCACAGCGCCCAGGACGAACTGTTCGCTGCCATCGAGGGAACCGCCTTCCACACCCGCGTCATCCTGGAACGGATGGCCGAGCACGGCGTGCCGATTCGGCGCGTGATCAACGGCGGCGGCATCCCTCCGAAAAACGAAACCCTGAACCGGGTTTACGCCAACGTGTTCAACAAGCCGGTGCTTGTCCCCGAAAGCGAGGTGACCAGCCTGGGTTCGGCGATCTTCGCCTTTCTGGCCGCCGGCGCGTTTTCCACCATCGAAGAAGCTCAGGATGCCTTGTGCCCGCGCTACCGCACCGTCGAACCCGATCCGCAGGAGAACGCCATCTACGAGCGCCTGTATCCGCTCTACCGGAAGCTGTATTTCGGTCTCGGGCGCCGCGGGGCCGAAGCCGTGCCTGCCGGCGACGTACTGCCTGAGCTGCGGGAGATCGCCGCGCAAGTGCGGGCAGCGTGAGGCCGGCCGAAGGCGGCAAGAAACGCCACGGGCCCGCCGCAAACCGGATCCGCCGGGAACCTGATTCCGCCCGGGTCAATTCATCCGCCGCCGCGACAGCAGCACTCCGGCCGCCACCACGACCACACAGCCGATCACGTTGTACCAGAGGAACGAAACGCCCGTGAGCCTCCACGTGAGCAGGATCGCCGCCTCACCGAGCAGCACCCCCGCAAAGGCTGCGTTCGCTGTCACGCGCGGGAAATAAAAGGCCAGGATGAACACTCCAAGCATCCCGCCGTAGAAGAACGAGCCCACCATGTTAACCGCCTCGATCAGCGCCCCCAGACTGGCGCCGAACTCCGCCGTCAGGACGGCGTAAGCGCCCCAGAACAGGGTGGCCAGTTTGGCTGCCTTCAGGTAGTGGCTGTCGGGAGCCTGGCGGCGGACATGGCGCCGGTAAAGATCCACGACGGTGACCGTCGCCAGCGAATTGATCTCGGCGGAAATGGACGACATGGCCGCAGCGAAGATCGCCGCCATGATCAGACCCACCACCCCTGCCGGCATGTAGCGCGTCACGAAGGTGAGAAAGATATAGTTGGTATCGTTCACGCCGGAAATTCCGCGGCTTTCCGCAAACCGTGCAGCCTGGCTACGGGCCTCTTCAAAAAGCCGCTGTGCTTCGCGGTACTCCCGCACGCGCTCCGCACGCGCCGCCGCGTCCCCATTCCGGCGCGCCTCGAGGAGTTGTGCGGCCGCTTCCCTGCGCCGGGCGAACGCGGCTTCGTAGCGGCGCTCAACCTCTTCAAATCCGCGCTCGTGCCGCATCCGTTCCAGCGTCACCGGCTGGAACAGCAGCGGCGGTTTCTCGAAGGTGTAAAACGCAAAAACGATGGCGCCGGTGAACAGGATGAAAAACTGCATGGGGACTTTCGCCACGGCGTTGAACAGCAGACTCAGCCGGCTCTGGGCGATGGATTTCCCGGTCAGATAGCGTTGCACTTGCGACTGGTCGCAGCCGAAGTACGACAACGCCAGAAACATGCCCCCGATCAGGCCGCTCCACAGGTTGTAACGGTCGTTCCAGTCGAAGCGGGTGGTGACGGCGTTCAGCCGGCCAGCGGCGCCCGCCACAGTGAGCGCATCCCCGAAGGAGACCTCGTCGGGCAACAGAAAGACGGCAGTTGCCAGAGCGGCGACGATTCCTGCCGTCATAATCAGCATTTGTTGAAAGTCCGTCCACGTCACCGCCTTGATGCCGCCGAGTGTCGTGTACAGCACGACCAGAGAACCCATCACCACCGTCGTGAGCCGGTCCGGCCAGCCGAGGATCACCGTAAGCACCACCGCCGGTGCATACAGAGCCACTCCCACCGCCAGCCCGCGCTGGATGAGAAAGATCAGACTCACCAGGACCCGCGTCTTGGCGTCGAACCGCCGCTCCAGGTACTCGTAGGCGGTGTAGACGCCCGCCCGGTGAAAAATCGGCACGGCCGTGGTCGAAAGCACGATCATGGCCAGGGGCAGGCCGAAGTAAAACTGAACGAATCTCATGCCGTCCACGTAGGCCTGTCCCGTCGTGGAGATAAACGTAATGGCGCTGGCCTGCGTCGCCATGATGGACAGGGCCATGGCGTACCACGGCATCGTCTTTCCAGCCAGCAGGTATTTGCCGACCGTGTCACTGCCGCGTCCGCGCCACAAGCCGTAAAAAACCACGGCCGCCAGCGAGCCGCCGAGCACCAGCCAGTCCAGCAGCCTCATGGCGCAAACGCCTTGCTGAAGAGATAGAACAAAACAATCAACGCCGCCAGCCACGCCACCACTGCCAGATACAAGCGGCGCCACGTGCCCAGGATGGGAGGATTCTCGTCGGAGGTGAGCTCCGGTCGCTCCAGATCCAGGCGGCTCATGGAAGCACCTTGGCCGCGCTCAGAAAATTCGCGAAGATGCGGTAGGCGCCGGGCACGCTCCCCGGCAACTGGCGGAACCATGAATAGGCCGTGAACACGTAAGCTCCTTTCCCGTATCGCGCCACCAGCGTGCCGCCGGCGAGCGGACTTTCCCCCGGATCATGCGACTCGAACAGCGGCTGGTAGCGCGGATCCCACTCGGAGGCAAAGTACAGCCCGCGCTCTTGTATCCATCCCTCGAAATCCGCCTTTGTGATGCGGTTCGGAGCTCGCAGCAACGGATGGTCGGGGTCCGGAAAGCGGACCGGTGCTTCTTCCACCGAAACGCGGGCCCGCCCGATCCGCAGCGGATAAGGCCCGATCCGCTCCAGGCCCGCCGCCTGGCCTCCGAAAGGAAGCACGTTGTACTGCACGACGAGCGTGCCGCCACGCTCCATGTAGGCCAGCAGGCGGTGGAAGTTGGCTCGCAGGTCCGCTCGCACATTGAAGGCGCGCACGCCCGTAACGATGGCGTCGAAGCCGTCCAGATCTCCGCGCGCCAGATCCGCGCTCTCGAGTAGGGTCACTTCACAGCCAAGCTGGCGCAGCGCCGCGGGCACTTCATCTCCCGCGCCCATGACGTAGCCCACCTTCCGCGCCAGCGTGCGGATGTCCTCTCGCACGACCCGGGCGCGCGCCGGGACCGACACCGTTTGCGGCTCAATGTGCGGATAGCGGATGGTAACCGCGCCGGAGGCGACCTCGCGGCTTCCCACGATCGCCACAGCCCGAAGGCTCCCCGACGAGGCCGCAACCGGGGGCGACAGCTTGAACCGCAGCGCCACTTGCTCTCCGGGGTTTTCGAGGTCAAAGGCGGCCGCGTCTGGTTCGGCACGCCAACCGGAGGGCACCTCCATCCGGAGCCGTCCCCGCACGCCGGAGGTGTGGCTCCACACCATCGCATCAATCTCTTTGGGCCCGGCCTCCGGAAACACGACCGCCGCGGTCTCCAGCCGCACCGAGACCGGGGGCACGACCTCGAGCGGCCGCACCAGTTCACCGACTGCCCGATCCACGTAACGGTGGGCCACCGGACGCACCAGCTCGATCGTCTGCTCGCCGAAACGCAGGCGGAAGCGCGCTCGCAGTACGGGCTCGGGGTCAGGCCGGTTGGCCTGTTCGGCATCGGCCAGCGAATACACGGCTCCGCCGGCCGGCTGCCGCAACCAGAACGGTTGTGAGTAGGGCTGATCTTCCGGCAAGGAGACCGATGCCGTGTGTCGAACCAGCTCGTTGTAGACGAGCGGCTGGCCCAGCTTCAGCTCGGGCGCCTCGCGAACTCCCTCCAGACTCACCGCTTCGAGGGTGACCGGAAACGACGAGCGGTTGACGGCCGCAAGCTCGACTCGGAATCTCTCCCCCGGGACAACTTGAAATCGCTCGGCGGAGGCATCGAGCCACAAACCGGCCGCCAGGCCCAGGGCTTCGTCGAGTTCGGCCAGCTTGCGCTCCGCCCAGGGATCGGCGATGCGCTCGATGAGCGGCCGTGCCTTGAGCAACCACGGGATCAGCTTTTCCGGGGCGCGGGGATCGAACGTGCGGGCGGCTTCGGCTAGAATGGCCGCCACTGGCGCACCTCCCGGCAGCCGGTTCCAGCTCGTGTCCACGCCGTCGAAAAGATCCGACCGGGCCGGTTCGCCCGCCACGTGGACCAGGTAGTTTTTCACCGAACCTCTGCGCTCAGGCGAACCGAAGCCCTGGCTGCGATGCATGCTGCGGCTCATGCCCGCGATCTCGGCGTAGGAGTAACCCAGCACCGGGTCGTACTCGCCGGGATCCACCACGACGTAGCCTCCCGTTTCTTGTGCCAGTTTTTGCTGCTGCTCGCTCCAGAAAAATACGTTCCAGACCAGCCGCCTGGCGCGCCAAGGTTGGACACGGGAAAGCTGCTCGGGAAACCGCGACGGATCGCCTGCCGCCAGAAAAGCCTCCTTGCCGAGCAGCGCCGAGGCCTGATGATGGCCGTGCCCGTCCCGGGGCGTCCCGCTGAAAACCAGCACGATCACATCCGGCCGGAATCGCCGGATGGCGAGCACGATGTCGCCCAAAATCGTCTCGCGTCCCCACTTGGCCAGGGTTTCCTCGGCGGATTTGGAGAACCCGAAGTCAATCGCGCGGGTGAAGAATTGTTCCGCCCCGTCAATGCGGCGAGCTGCCAGCAACTCCTGCGTGCGAATCACGCCCAGCAGCTCCCCCTGCTCGGGTCCGATGAGGTTCTGCCCCCCTTCTCCCCGGGTGAGCGAAAGATAGGCGGTCGTGATCTTTCGCCCGCGGGCCAGATAGGCCAACAGGTTCGTATTCTCATCATCCGGATGGGCGGCGATCATCAAGGCGCTGCCCAGTGTCCGGAGTTTCTCCAAGGCCAGCCAGACGCGGACCGAGCCTGACAAATCGCGCTGGGCTGCGGCCGGAAGCGCCGCAACGACGCCGGCGAGCAACAGCGCCCACAGCCTTGCTCCCCGCGCAGGCGTCCGGCCCTCCGGAGGGCTGCCGGAGGACGCGCCGCACGTGACCACGATCGTGTCTCCGCGGATTTCTGCGGGACAAGAGTTGAGGAGCCGCCGGCCAAGCCGGTCCTGCACGGCCGTCTTGCTCGCGTACCTGCTCATAGCGATGCGCTCCCAGTCCTCGAAAAGCACTGGATTTTTCTAGCGTACCTCGCCCGCGCCGGTCGGCCCGGCCCGCGCGGCCTTCCGCCGGAGGGGGCTGTCAGCGCCCGTCCTCAAGGCGCTCCAGCAGGTCGGTCAATCGCGGGGCGACTTCCTTGCGCGCCCCGAAACGGAGGGCGTAGTACAGGTCCGTGAACTCGGCTACGGCGCTGCGCAGGGTCACGGGCGGCAACGTCTGCACGAACTCCCGCGGTGTGAGCCATGCGGGCCTTTCGAAACCGCGGCGCCGCAGCGCCTCGAGCAGCCGTCCATAGAGTAACGTGGCATCGGAGGCGCTGGCCTGTCCCTGCCGCGCACGCCGGACCCGGCGCCACGTGCTCCACCGCCGGCCAAGGCGCGGGCCGATGAAAATCGCAACCAGCACACCGCTCGCGACGAGGGCGGCGCCCGGGCCGTACTGGCGAATCCACTCTCCCCCAGTGACGCGCCACCGAGCCACTCGCACGCCCGCCCGCTCCAGCCAGCGTTCGCCGAAGCTGCGGCCGGAATCCCCCATCAGCACTGCCAGTAACAACTGGCGTTCACGGTCGTAGCCCACCACCCACTCCTGCCAGAACATCTCCGCCGCATCCAGATAGAAACCAAGGCGGGCCCAGACCGATGTGCTGCGACGGGCCGGCGCAGGCGGCGTGGGATCAAATGTGAGCCATCCGCGACCCGGGATCCACGCTTCCACCCAGCTATGGGCATCTGAGGAACGCACGACGTACCAGCCGCTTACGGGATTGTAAGCTGCGGCATGAAATCCGGTAATCACACGGGACGGAATCCCGAGGGTGCGCAACATCACGGCCATGGCGGACGCAAAGTACTCACAGTGGCCTTTGCGGCGCTCAAACAGGAAGTAAGCGAGCGGATCGGCGGTTTCCTGGGCCGGCAGTTCGAGCGTGTAGCCGTAGCGGGTCGCGAGGAAAGCTTCGAGGGCCCGTGCCTTGGCTTCGACTTCTCCGGCCCCCTGTGTCACCTTCTGCGCCAGGGCGGGAACGCGCGGATCGAGCGGCGGCAGTTGCAGGTAGTCCTGCAACTCCGACGGGCGCAGCGGGAACCCAGACGGGCCGGGATCACCCAGAAAGCTGTGCACGGCGTAACGCATGGCCGAGGGCATCCCGGGCGCCACCCGCAGCGTTCCGGCGGCATTACGCCACAGGCCCGGTGCGTCCATCCACAAAACTTCCGGCACACCCGCCACAAAGACCACCCCGGAAACCGCCGGCAGCAGGTGAACCTCGTAGAGTACCCGAGCACCCCGGCGGCGCCGCTCCGCATCCGTCGCCAGAAGGGCTCGCCCGCCATCGAGCGGCAGGAAGCCTCCGGCGGCCGGCGGCGTAAACCACCGCCGGCCGTCAAAACGCACCAACGCGGTTCCCCGCCAGCGCACGTGCGCCGGCAGAATGCCTTGGTGAACGCGGACCCGCATGACGGGCGTCGAACGCTGCAAGATCTCTCCGATTTGCCCCAGCCGCACGTCTTCAGAAAAGCCGGCCAGTACCGTCCGTTCCGTGACCAGGCGCCGGAGAGCCGCCCCGGCGGTGCGCGGCAACACGAGGAAGAAGCATGCCGTCAGCATGAGGATCGCGCCGCCGGCGATCAGGCTCAGCAGCGACAGATGCAGCGGCAGCCGTCGAGCCGCCTCGCGCGCCACGACCCAGCCTTCGCCCGCCGAGCGGAGAATCTCTCCGCTGGCAAACGACGCCACCCCAAACAGCACGAACAGCGCCAGGTACAGGAAGAAGTTCACGCTGGCCGAAACCACCGCCGCGAGAAACAGCTCGAGCAGCGCAAGAATCTTCACGAAGACAAAATCCCGGCCCCGCGAAGCGGCCAGTAGTTGCACGGCCGCAAGCAGCGGAATCAGGTGCACGAGAGCGTGAACGACGTCCCGGGTTCCGTAAAACCGGTCCCAGACTGCCCAGGCAAACACCGCCACCGCCGCCGCGCTTGCTCCGGTGGCCGGCACCCGAAAGCGAACGACGCCGGCCGCGCGCAGCGACGCAGCAACCACTGCCGCGACCACGAGCGCGATACCGGTGCCGGAAAGTTGCCCGGATGTGGCCAGAGCGGCAAAGCCCGTTGCGGCCAGACCCACTACGGAGTACTCGAACAAGCGGCGCGCTGCGCGATGCAGCTCGACCGGACCGGCTGGCATCTTCTCTCTCTTCTTCTCATTTTCCTCGACGCGCGGGTGTATCGCCGGGCCCAGGCAGGTATTTCGGTGCACAGCTCGGCGGAAGGGGTGACGAATCCTGACTTTCCCGGCTGCGCCGCGCCCATATGTTACATTGGAATCCTGAGTTCTCCCCGCGCCGCCGGCGCGAACGATGACTTCAGATAACGGCTCCACAGCAGGGGAAAAATTTCAGCGCCTGGTCGAAATCATGGCCCGGCTCCGCGCACCCGACGGGTGTCCCTGGGACCGCCAGCAGACCTTCGATACCATCAAGACCTATCTGCTCGAGGAAACCTACGAGGTTCTGGAAGCCATTGACAACCGCAACTGGCAACAACTCGCCGAAGAGCTGGGGGACCTGGTGCTTCAGGCCGTATTCTTCGCCCAGATGGCGGCCGAGCAGAACCTGTTCCGGATCGAGGACAGCCTGGATGCGATCAACGACAAGCTCGTCCGCCGCCACCCGCATGTCTTCGGAGACGCGCGCGCGGAAACCGCGGCGGAGGTCAAACGGCGCTGGGACGAAATCAAGGCGGCCGAGAAAAACGAACGGGGCGCCGCAGACGGTTCGATTCTGTCGGGAATTCCCCGGGCATTGCCCGCACTGGCGGAGGCGCAGCAGATCAGTGTCCGCGCCGGCCGGGCCGGCTTTGACTGGAACCACGCCGACGAAGTGCGCCGCAAGGTGGAAGAGGAGTTGCGCGAACTAGACGAGGCCCGCAAGAGCAACTCGGTCGAGCGGGCCGAGCAGGAAATCGGCGACCTCCTGTTTGCCGTCGTGAATCTGGCGCGGTTTCTGCATGTGGACGCCGAGCAGGCCCTGCGCCGTGCCAACGCACGTTTCCGCGCCCGCTTCGGCTATATCGAAGAAAAGCTCCGGGAGCGTGGCAAACCCTTGCCGGAAGCGACCCTGGACGAGATGGAAGCGCTGTGGCAGGAAGCCAAGCAGGCCCGATGATCGAGGTCCGGCCCCTTCAGGCCCTGGACGAATTTCGGGAGGCCGTCGAACTGCAGCGGACGATCTGGGGCTTCCAAGAGTACGAGTTGCTTCCGGTGCGCCTGTTCGTCGTCGCCACCAAAGTCGGCGGTCAGGCCTTCGGCGCCTTCGACGGGCCGCGAATGGTCGGCTTCTGCCTGGCGATTCCCGGCCTCAAGCCCGGAGGCAAGCCCTATTTGCACAGCCACATGTTGGGCGTGCTGCCCGACTACAGCAACCGGGGCATCGGGAGGCTGCTCAAACTCGAGCAGCGGCGCGACGCACTGCATCGCGGGCTAGACCTCATCGAATGGACCTTCGACCCGCTGGAGTTGAAAAACGCCTACTTCAATATTGAGCGTCTCGGGGCGGTCGTGCGCCGCTACGTACTCAACCAATACGGCACCACAACCAGCCCCTTACACGGCGGCCTGCCGACGGACCGGTGCGTGGCGGAGTGGTGGATCGCCAGCGAGCGGGTCCAACGCCTTCTCGAGGGAAACCCGCTTCGGCGCCCGGCGCCGCAGGCGCGCATCCGCGTGCCGTCGGACATCGCGGTGCTGCGCCGGCAGGATCCCGCCCGGGCGCGCGAGATCCAAAAGGCGGTGAGCGACGCGTTTCTGGAACATCTCGGCCGCGGCCTCGCCGTGTTCGGTTTCGAGCGCTCCGAGGCCGCCGGAGAATACCTTCTGGCTCCATGGCCCTTCGAGTAGAACGCCGCGTGCCCCAGTTTTCACTCCGACCTCGGAAGGAGAAAGTGTATCCACCATGGCCTTCCGTCTAGAGCGCGTCGTGCTGCGGCGGCTTCGAATGCCGCTCCTGCATTTCTTCGAGACCAGCTTCGGCCGTACCACCGAGCGGCAGATCCTGCTGGTGGAGGCCGTCTCGGACGGCGTCTCCGGCTGGGGGGAAGTGACCGCCGGAGAGCATCCCTTCTACAACGAGGAGTGGACCGATTCGGCCTGGCTGATCCTCCGCGACTACGCCGCGCCGGCGCTCGTCGGTAGAACGATTCCCTCGGCGGCAGAAGCCGGCGCCCTGTTTCCGCGCATCCGCGGCCACCGCATGGCCCTCGGCGGGCTGGAGGCTGCACTCTGGGACCTGGAGGCGCGCCTGTGCAGCGAGCCCCTTTGGAAGCGCATCGGCGGCGGAGCGCGCCGGGAAATCCCCTGCGGGGTTTCCATCGGGATCCAGGAATCCGTCGCTCAGTTGCTCGACAAGATCGCGGCCGAACTGGAGGCCGGCTATCAGCGCATCAAGATCAAGATCAAACCGGGCTGGGATGTGGAGGTGGTGCGGCAGATCCGGGAGCGGTTTCCGCGGATCAAGCTCATGGCGGACGCCAATTCCGCCTACACACTGGCCGACGCCGCCCACTTGAAACAGCTCGATGCCTACTACCTGATGATGATCGAGCAGCCGCTGGCCCACGACGACATTTTGGATCATGCCGCGCTGCAATCCCAGCTTGAGACCCCGATTTGTCTGGACGAGTCCGTCCGCTCGGCCCGGCACGCCGAACAGGCCATTCGGGCGGGCGCATGCCGCATCCTCAACATCAAGCTCGGGCGCGTGGGCGGCTTTGCCGAAGCCCGGCGCGTACACGACGTCGCGCAGCGTGCGGGCGTGCCCGTCTGGTGCGGCGGAATGCTCGAGTCCGGCGTAGGCCGCGCGCACAACATCGCCCTCTCGACGCTCCCCAACTTCGTCCTCCCCGGCGACGTCTCCGCCAGCAAGCGCTACTGGCAGCGCGACATCATTCAGCCCCCGGTAGAGGTCACCCCGCGCGGAACCATTGAGATTCGCGACGACCCCGGGTTTGGCTACGCGCTCGATCTCGACTACCTGTCCCACGTCATGGTTCAGCAGGAGGCGATTCGTTGAGGAGCGAAACCGCCGGCGTCAGTCGGGCGGAGGACCTCTCTGGGCCTGTTCCATCCGCACGCTCGCGGCGCCCGCCTTCCGGCCGCCTGTACGCGTTGATCCTGCTCATGGTCTTTCTGTGGGCGGCCAATTTCCTCATCGGCAAAGTCGCCCTGCGCGAGTTCCCGGCACTGCTGCTGGCCGGAATGCGGACTTCGCTGGCGGCCTTGCTGATCCTGCCGCTGTACTTGTGGAAGCGCGGCCGGACCGGTTCAGGCATCGCGCGGCAAGATCGCGCCAGGCTCGTGCTGCTCGGCGTCCTGGGCGTCACGCTGAACCAGGTCTTCTTCGTCGGCGGCCTGGCTCTGACCAGCGCATCGCATTCTTCGGTGCTGATGAGCCTGACGCCGGTGCTTGTGCTATTGCTGGCGGCCGCAACCGGTCAGGAGCGCATCACGCTCCAGAAGGCGGCGGGAATGGCCGCGGCCCTGGCCGGCGCAGTCACGCTGAGCGGGGCGCCCTCCAAGAGTTCCGGAGCCTCGGTGGTAGGGGATCTGCTCATCTTCCTTGCGGCCCTGGCCTTTGCCGCTTTCACCGTGGCGGGCAAGCGGCCTTCCGCTTCTTACGGCAGCATCACCGTCAATACCTTCGCCTACGTCGGCGGGGCGCTGATGCTCGCCCCCCTGACCCTCGGGTACGCATTCCGCTTCGATTTTGCCGCCGTCAGCGCGGCCGCCTGGGCGAGCTTCGTCTACATGGCCGTGTTTCCGTCGCTCGTGTGCTATCTGATTTTTTCCTATGCACTGGCTTGGCTCCCCGGATCCCGGCTGACCGCTTTCGGCTATCTTCAGCCTTTTCTTGCTACCGCCGGAGCCGCGTTGCTGCTGGGCGAACCGATCACGGCCGGACTTGTGGCCGGGGGCGTGCTCGTTCTGGCCGGCGTCTACCTCGCCGAGCGCGCATGAGGTCTGGGTTCCTCCGGCTGCTGCAATCGAACCGCAATTACCGCTACACCTGGATGGGCCAGGTGGTCAGCGAGATCGGCGACCACTTCAACAACATCGCCGTTTTCAGCCTGGCCGTGGAACGCACTGGCTCCGGTCTGGTCGTCACCGGCATCATGCTGGCGCGGGGTCTGGCCGTGATTCTGGCGGGGCCGCTGGCGGGCGTGCTGCTCGACCGCATGGATCGCAAGCGGCTCATGATTGCGAGCGACCTCGTCCGGGCGGGACTGGCGTCGCTCTTCATCCTGACGGTGCAGCATCCCGAGCCATGGCTGCTCTATCTGTTGAGCGGGCTGCTGATGTTCGCTTCGCCCTTTTTCACGAGCGGGCGCGCGGCGCTGCTGCCCGCCATCGCCAGTCGCGAAGAACTCCACACCGCGAACGCGCTGACGCAAACCACGCAGTGGACCACGCTGACGATCGGCACGATGACTGCCGGGGTGAGTGCCGCGACATTGGGATACCGCTGGGCCTTTGTCCTCAACGCCTGCTCGTTTGTTTTTTCCGCCTGCTGCATCGCCCGGCTCCGGGCGCCCCAGGGTCATTTCCGCGCCCGCAGCGCCGCGCTTACCGAAGCCGAGGTCGTGCGTCCCTGGCACGAATACCGCGAGGGACTGCGGTACATGCGCTCCCACCCGCTGATTTTCGGCATCGCCTTGCTCCACGTGGGATGGGCCAGCGGAGGAGGTGCAGCCCAGATCCTGTTCTCGCTGTTCGGAGAGATTGTGTTCCGGCGCGGCGCGGCCGGGATCGGCATCATCTGGAGCTTTGCGGGTCTGGGTCTGCTCGCCGGCGGCGCCATCGGCCACCGGCTCGGCAGGCGCATCCGGTTTGAAACTTACAAGCGGACCATCGCCGTGTGCTATCTGATCCACGGCGGAGCGTACGTCTTGTTCAGCGTGATGGAGCGGTTCTGGGCCGCCCTGGGGTTCATCGCGCTTTCCCGGGCGGCCGTGGGCGTCACGTCGGTGCTCAACTATTCCCAGCTGCTGCGCCACGTTGCCGACGCCTTCCGCGGCCGCGTTTTTTCCACGATCGAATCGCTGACGTGGGCCACCATGATGGCTTCCATGCTGGGGGCGGGACTGGCATCCACCTCCACCGATCCCCGCACCATCGGGGTATGCTCGGGCCTGCTGAGTTCCTCTACCGCGCTATTCTGGCTCTGGGCCGACCGCACGGGGCGGCTGCCGGAGCCGCCGGCTGCGGGCGTCGAACCGGAGGAGGTCGAGGTTCACGGGGAGCCGACCGTGTGAGCGGGCGGTGAATCGGCAAAAGGCGCATGGGAAACGAACTCGAAGGCAAAGTCATTCTGGTCACCGGAGGCGCCCGGCGGATCGGCCGCGCCATCGCCCTGCGACTGGCGCAGGAGGGCGCCCGTGTAGTGATCCACTATCACACCTCCGAGGCGGAGGCACGCCGGACCGCAGCCGACTGCGGGGGCGCCCTGCTCGTCCGGGCCAACCTGGAAAGCGTGGCCGAGATTGAACGCATGTTCGCCGAGGTGGAGCGTGCTGCCGGCGGCCTGTACGGCCTCGTCAATAACGCCGCACGCTTCACACGCCGCGACCCCATGGACATCACGGAGGCGGATTGGGATTTCATCCACACCGTCAACCTCAAGGCGGTCTTTTTCTGCTGCCGCGAAGCGGCGCGCCTGATGCGCAAGGGGGACGGCGGCCGCATCGTCAACATCAGTTCGCTCGGAGGCGTGCGCCCGTGGGCCGAACATGCCCACTACTGCGCTTCCAAAGCCGGCGTCATCATGCTCACCCGCGCGCTGGCCAAGGCCTTCGCGCCCCGCATCACCGTCAATTCGGTCGCCCCGGGAGTGGTGCCCTTCGAGGACATTGACGAGCGGGGGCTCGCTATGATCCGCCGCACGCCTGCCGGGCGCGGCGCCAAGCCGGAAGAGGTCGCCGACGCGGTGGCTTATTTTCTAAAAGCCTCCGACTTCATCACCGGCCAGCTGTTGGTTGTGGCGGGAGGACTCGAGCTGGTCTAATGCGCCGGCAACCGGCATCGCCTATACTTCGATTGGGAGCCGTTCATGCCGCTGCTGAGGGAACACGACCGTAGGGCGCTGTCGGATCTTTTCGCCGAAAAGCTTACGGGGCCCGTAAAGCTGGTGATGTATACACAGCGCCAGTCGCCCATCTGGGTGCCGGGCATGCCCGCCTGCGAGTTCTGCGAACAAACCGAACAGCTCGTGCGCGAGGTGGCGGAGCTCTCCGACCAGCTCAGCGTGGAAGTCTACGACTTTGTCCGAGACGAAGCCGGCGCCCGCTCCCAGGGTATTGATAAAATCCCCGCCATCGCCGTGATCGGGGCTCGCGATTACGGCATCCGCTTCTACGGCATCCCGAGCGGCTATGAATTCGCCACGCTGGTGGAGGCCATCGTGGACGTCTCGCGAGGGGTCACCGACCTCAAGCCCGAGGTCAAAGAGCAGCTCGCCCGGGTGGACCGGGACGTGCACATCCAGGTCTTCGCCACCCCCACCTGACCCTACTGCCCGCGGGCCGTGCGCACCGCACACCAGATGGCCGTCGAGAGCGATCACATTCGCGCCGACGCGGTCGAGATCACTGAGTTCCCCCAACTTGCCAGCCGCTACCTCGTGCGCGGCGTTCCCAAGGTCGTTCTCAACGACACGGCAGCATTCGAAGGTGCGGTCCCTCCGGAAGTTTTCGCCGCCCATGTGCTTCGCGCCGCAGGGATCGGCGAGACGGCTCCGTAAACGGCAGACCCGCACAGGCTGGAGCGTCTCAGAGCTCCTCGCCCGCCCCGGACTCGAGCAGCGCACGCCGCTGCAACATCTGGTAGATGTGATGCGCCTCGTGATAGGTCATGTATTCGACCTGAAACGCAACGTCGTAACGGGGAAATTCCGGATGGCGCCCCTTGCGCTGCCACTGCGGCGGAGCCAGCTGCCGCAGCCGGCCGAGCAGGCGTTCCCGCCCGAGCAGGAACTGCCCCAACGCATGCGCCGTCGGCCGCGCCGCCAGAGGAGCAAATTCGCGATCTTCGTCCGGCTCGTACGGCTCGATCTCCGGTTCATCTTCGGCCAGCATCGCCTCGATGCGCCCCTCGAACACTTGTTGGACCCGATGGAGGTGGCAGACGAGCTCCTTGAGCGACCACTGACTCGGGGTCAGCCGCCGCGCGAGCATCTCCTCGGGAAGGCCCGTGGCCAGACGCCGCACGTCCAGGGCTTGGTCCCGCAGCCGGACCAGCAATCTGAGATGCGGCTCGCTGCGTTCCGGCGCCTGGGATGAAGCCATAGCTCCGATTGTATCCCTCCACGGGCGGGCCTGTTGCCGCAAGCCCTGTGACGGCCGCCTGAAAAAGTGCCGGTGACAGCCGTCCGCGTTGATTTTTCTGCTTATTTTTCAACCGGTAGCGGGACCAACGATCCGGGCTGTTCCCGCCGGCCCTTTATCCTTGAGGCGGATCAGGGAATCCGGCCCAGCCTGATTCAACCTGCGCGATACACCTCGTTTTCAAACCTGCCGGACCATCCCGCCAGCTCCCAAGCGGAGCTATCTGCACTGACGCAGCCGGATTCCCTCTTCTACCAGCGCGGTAGAATGCGGCGCCAGCCCGGATCCACGCGCCGCTGCATCTCGGCCTCGTCGTCTCGTTTGCGGTAGGGGATCTTGCGGAAGCGCTCGACGCCGCGGGCCACCTGATCGTAATCCAGCTCCACGCCCAGACCCGGCCTGTCCGGAATCGCCACCTCACCGTTGATGATGGGGATGCGCCCGCCCTGAACCACTTCGTCCTCGGCGTGTTGCCACGGATAGTGGGTGTCGCAGGCGTAGGTCAGATGCGGAGATGCGGCCGCGGCGTGAGCCATCGCCATCAGGCTCACCCCCAAATGGCTGTTCGAATGCATCGAGACGCCCATGCCGAGGGCGTGGCAGAGATAGGAGAGATGCTGCACGTGCCGGATGCCGCCCCAGTAGTGCGGGTCCGACAGCACGATCTGCACCGCATCCAGGCGGTGCGCCTCGGCCACGTGTTCAAAACAGGTCACGGCCACGTTGCTCGCCAGAGGAGTCGGCACGTCCGCCGCGACCAGGCGCCGCCGCACTTCCGCCATGCCCCCGAGCGTCGCCGTCGGATCCTCCAGATAACCGCCCCCGCTCAGTTCCTCGCGAAGCGCCTTTCCCACGCGCACCGAGGTCTCGACCGACCAGGCGCAGTTGGGATCGATCCGCAAGGGCACGGCCGGGCCGAACTCCTCGCGCAAGGCGCGCATCGTGGCGATCTCCTCATCCGGTTCGAGCACGCCGCCCTTCAGCTTGATCTCACGAAAACCGTACCGCGCCACCATCTGGCGCGCCTCGCGGACCATCGTCCGGGGATCCAGCACCTCACCGTAGTCATCTTCGCGGCGGTCCGCGCCCTCTCCGCCTCCGCCCGCGTGCTTGTAAAACAGGTAGGCCGAAAAGGGCACCGAGGACCGGGCGCGCCCGCCCAGCAGGTCGCAAACCGGTCTGCCCAGCGCCTTGCCGATCAGATCCAGGCAGGCCATTTCGATGGCAGCGAAGCTCCGGGCGTGGCGGTCGAGACGATTCTCGCCGGGGACCAGCCAGGTTTGTGTCCGGCCGCCGGGCACTGCGGCACGCTCGGCGGCAGCCTCCGCCGACAGCTCCAGCCACAGCCGCACGAGCTGGAAGGGATCGCAGCCCACAACCCGGTCTCGCAGCGCCTCCAGCGACGCCAGCGGCCCTTCGCCGCCGTAGGTTTCGCTGATACCCTCGAGTCCGTCGGTGGACCGGAGAACCACGATCGTCCGCAGGGCGTAAGGCGCGTGCAGGCCGTAGGAGCTGCGCAAAGGCGGGTCCGCGATCGCGATCGGGTAGAGGCGGAAATCGGCGATGCGCATCGCGGAGGCGGCGCTACTTGCGGGCGCCGCGCTGGGGGTTCTTCAATCGGGACTGGCGGAGCTTCCTGCGGTTCCGTTTGGGCTTGTGAATGATAAACGTTCCGCTCCCGTGATACTCAGCTCGATAGGTCTTGTCCTCTGTCGTTTCCGGCGTCAAGTTTGCTTACTCCTGAAGAGAAGGGATACCGAACTCAATTCTAGCAAAGACGCGCCTTTACTCCCGGATGACCGTCACTTTCGCGAAGCCTTCTTCGACGCTCGGCGGCACCAGCTTGGCCGCCATGCGGTCCAGCGCCTCGTCGGGCACGACCCGATCGCGGCGCCGGTTGCGCTCGCGGCACACCTCGACAGGGACATCAAAGAAGAGGGCCTCGACGGCGCAACCGTAGAGCTGGCCGAGCCGGATGTAGGGGCGCCTTTCCCAGGGTGTCAAGTGCGTGGCGTCCACATACGTCACCGGCCGTCCGATCTCGAGGCGGTGCCGCAGTAAGTACCGCAAAACGGCAAAGACGCGGCGGTGAATGGTCTGGTCGGTGGGGTCATCGGCCAGCAACACTCGCACCGCGTCCGAAGAGAGCGCCGTTACTCCCTGCCGCTCGAGGTAAGTGGACTTGCCCGAACCCGGAAGGCCCACCAGGACCACGATCCGGGGGCGCGCGTCAGACGAAGTAACGTCCGGCATCGAGCAAACGTAGGGCGATCCGCCGCCGCAGTTCCACCAGATTGACCGGCTCGGCGCGGCTCAGCCGCCGCAGGGCCGCCAGGGCCACCCGCAGCGAATCCCCTTCGGCGCACGCCGCCAGAGCCGTCCGCGCCGCAGCGTCGGCCTGCTCCATCGCCTCTCGCGCGAAGACCGCGCACATGTCCGCGGCGTGCTCGCCGCGTCCCCGGGCAAGCAGTTTGCGCGCCCGCAGCCATACCGACTCGAGGGCGAAGGCCTGCATCGAGATATCCGTGATCGCCGCAAGCACTTCCTGCTGCTCTTCCAGCCGGTCCAGGTAGCGCTGCCAGGCGGCGCCCATGACCAGCAGCGCCATCTTTTTCACGTTCGCCGCCAGACGGCCTTCCTCTTCCAGAGGTTCGCCGCGGCTCTCGGAAGGCGCGGGCGGATTGAGCAATTCCGCCTGAAGCTTCCGCACCGCCTCGGCGAGCGGCAACTGACCGCGCTGTGCCCGCTTGAGCAACATGCCGGTCGCCAGCAACCGGTTGATTTCGTTTGTGCCTTCGAAGATGCGGTTGATGCGCGCATCGCGATAGGCACGCTCCACCAGGTAATCCTGGTGATAGCCGTAGCCTCCGTGGATCTGTACACCTTCATCGGCCACGTAGTCGAGCATCTCGGAGGCGAAGATCTTCACATACGAGCACTCCGGAGCAAACTCCTCGACCGCCTTCATCATCACTTGCGCAGCGTCCGGCTGTTCCCAGGAGAATCCCGCCAGTTGCGCCTCGATCATGCCCGCCACGCGGTAACTCATCGTTTCGGCGGCGAAAATCCGTACCGCCATCTCCGCCAGCTTGTGGCGGATCAGCCCGAACTCGCAGATGGACTTGCCGAACGCCTTCCGCTCCCGGGAATAGCGCAGCGAAGCAGCCAGCACCTCCTTGGCGCCACCCACGGCAAAGGGTCCGAGCTTCAGCCGCCCCAGGTTCAGGATGTTGAAGGCGATGATGTGCCCGCGGCCGATCTCGCCCAGAACATTGCCCGCAGGCACGGGCACGTGATCCAGGTACAGCGCCGTGGTCGAGCTGCCCTTAATTCCCATCTTCTTCTCTTCGGCGCCGGAAGTGACCCCGCCGAAGGCCCGCTCCACCAGGAACGCGGTGAACTTCTCGCCGTCCACTTTGGCAAACACGGTGAACAGATCGGCCGCGCCGCCGTTGGTGATCCACATCTTCTGGCCGTTGAGCACGTAATGGGAGCCGTTCGGACTCAACTCCGCGCGGGTCTTCACCGCCAGAGCGTCCGAGCCGGCATGGGGCTCCGTCAGGCAGTACGCGCCGATCATCTCGGCGCGCGCCAGCCGGGGCAGGTACTTCTGTTTTTGCTCCTCGGTGCCGAAAAGCAAAACCGGCAGGGTGCCGATCCCGCTGTGTGCGCCGTGCCAGGCAGCGTAGGAACCGTCCCGCGCCAGGTGCTCGGCCACGATCATGGCAGAGATCAAATCCATCTCCATGCCGCCGTAGCGTTCCGGCACGGTCACGGCGGTGAGCCCGAGCTCGGCGGATTTCCGCAACAGCTCCGGACCGACGCCCGGCTCCTGGTGCTGGAGGGCTTCGAGCCGGGGCGCCACCTCGCGCTCCCAGAATTCGTCGGTGGTGCGCGCGATGGCCAGATGTTCCTCGCTAAAGTCCTCCGGCGTGAAGATCTCCTCAGGCGACCGCGCTTCGATCAGGAACGCCCCGCCCCGGGTCTTCGCCAGAGGAAGAGCCGTCGCAGCCATAGGTACCCCCTTTCAGAGCCGCTCGAAGATGCCGGCAGCGCCCTGCCCTCCGCCCACGCACATGGTGACCATGCCGTAACGGACCCGGCGCCGTTCCATTTCCCGCAGTAGCGTAGCGGTGAGCTTGGCGCCCGTGCAGCCCAGCGGATGGCCCAGCGCGATCGCGCCGCCGTTGACATTGACGCGCTCCACATCGAGCCCCGCAAGGCGGATCACGGCCAGAGCCTGCACGGCGAAGGCTTCGTTGAGCTCGATCAGGCCGATGTCGTCCAGTTTGAGTCCCGCCATGGCGAGTGCCTTCGGAATGGCCACCACGGGACCGATGCCCATGATCTCCGGCGGCACGCCTCCGGCGGCATAACAGACGAAGCGCGCCCGCGCCCGGAGCCCCAGTTCCCGCGCCTTCCGCTCCGACATGACCAGGGCGGCGGCAGCGCCGTCGCTCGTCTGGGAAGAGTTCCCGGCGGTCACCGTACCTTGAACATCGAAGACGGGCTTGAGCTTGGCGAGAGCTTCCAGAGAAGTGTCCGCGCGGGGCCCTTCGTCTTTGCGAAACACCGTAGTCACGGTTTTCGGGCGGCCGTCATCGAGCGTGGTCACGCGCACCTCGAACGGCACAATCTCGTCGTCGAACTTGCCTTCGGCCTGCGCACGCAGCGCGTTCCGGTGGCTGCGCAGCGCAAACGCATCCTGCTCTTCCCGGGAGATGCCGTACTTTCGCTGGAGCCGCTCGGCCGTCAGTCCCATCGCCAGGTAGACCTCGGGCCGGTGATCCACCAGCCACGGATTCGGAGAAAAGTGATGCCCCGCGCGCGGAAGCAGGCTCATGGATTCGCTGCCTCCGGCGATGATGATCTGGGCGGCGCCGGCGCGAATCCGCTCCGCGGCCAGGGCAATGGCCTGGAGCCCGGAAGCGCAAAACCGGTTGATGGTCATCCCCGGAACCAAGTCGGGCAGCCCGGCAAGCAGCGCCACGTTCCGGGCCATGTTCATGCCGGACTCCGCCTCCGGGAAGGCGCACCCCAGAATCACGTCGTCCACCTCGTCACGAGGGACCTGAGGGTAGCGCTCCAGCAGCGCTCGTACCACCGCCGCCGCCATATCGTCGGGGCGGCTGTAGCGCAGCGAACCGCGCGGCGCTTTGCCCACCGCAGTCCGCAGACAGTCCACGATCACGGCTTCCTGCATGGCGTTTCTCAGTTCCGCAGAGGCTTTCCCGTCTTAAGCATATGCTGCATCCGCTCCTGCGTCTTCGGATTCCCGCACAGGCTCAGGAAGGCTTCGCGTTCCAGGTCGAGCAGGTACTGCTCGGAAACAGTTTGCGCGCCGCTCAAACGCCCCCCGCTGAGGACCAGCGCAAGCTTGTCGGCGATCACAAGGTCGTACTCGCTGATCTGGTGCGCCTGATGCGCCATCCAGGCGCCGAGTTTGAGCGCCGCATAGCCGCTTTCGCCCGCCACGCGGATTTCCCTTTGTGGAACGGGCGGCGCGTAGCCGGGGGCCAGCGCCAGAGCCAAAGTCTTGGCGTCGGCCAGAAGGCGGTCGGGATTCATGGACACGCCGTCGCCTTCGCGCAAGAACCCGAGCTGGCGGGCTTCTTCGGCGCTGCCCGACACCTTGGCCAGGCCGATCAGCTCGAAGGCCTTTTGAGGGTCGCCGAGCCGCAGGAGCATTTCCTTGCATCCGCCACCGGCCGGAATCAGTCCCACGCCCGTCTCGACAAGTCCCATATACAGCTCCGCGGAAGCCTGCGCGCGGGCGCAGTGCAGCACGATCTCGCATCCCCCGCCGAGCGTCCGCCCGAAGGGAGCGGCCACCACGGGCCTCGGGCTGTACTTGAGGGCCAGATTCGCTCGCTGGAAACGGCGCACCGCCAGATCCAGATCCTCCCAATCGCCCTCCTGGACCGCCATCAGAATGAGCATCAGGTTGGCGCCGGCGCTAAACAGCTCGCCCTGATTGGCGATGACCATGGCCTGGAAGTTGCGTTCAGCCTCCTCGAGGCCGGCATGAATCAGAGCGATCTGATCCTCCCCGATGGTGTTCATCTTGCTGTGGAACTCCAGGCACAGCACGCCGTCGCCCAGGTCCACGAGCGAAGCCCCGGCGTTTTTTCGGATGACGCCGCGGGCCCGCTTGAGGGCCGCAAGCTCAATCACGCCGGGACGATCTTCGAGGAGCTTGTAGGATCCGTCACAGAGATCGAAGTACTCCGTACGCGGCCGGCCCTCAGCATCCGCGGCGCGGTAAAAGGATTTGGCGCCGACGGCGAGCATCTTTTCAACCAGCGGCGGCAGCGTGAGTCCCTCGTTGCGGATCCGCTCGGCGGTCTCCTCAAAGCCCAGGGCATCCCACAGCTCGAACGGGCCAAGCCGGTGGGCGTAGCCCCAGCGCATGGCGCGGTCAATCTCGACGATGCGGTCCGAGATCTCAGGAACCCGCTCGGCGGCGTACAAAAGCACGTCCCGGAACAGCTTCCAGAGGAACGAGCCGGCGCGATCGGCGCTGCGCACCAGAAACCACAAACGCGCCGGCAGATCTTCGATATTGCGCGCCGCCTCCACGGTCTCGAAACTGGGCTTGCGCACCGGGTGGTACTCGAGCGTCTTCCAGTCAATGACCTGGATTTCGCGCCCGGCGCCCATCTCCACGCGTTTGTAAAAGCCCTGTCCGGTCTTTTCGCCCAGCCAGCCGCGCTCCAGCATCCGGGACACAAACTCCGGAGGCAGCAGCCGCTCCCGCCACGGATCGTGAGGCACCAGCTCGTACAGGTTGCGCGCGACGAACGCCCACACGTCCAGGCCGACGATATCGAGCAGGCGGAAGCTTGCAGTGTTAGGCAACCCGATCAGAGGACCCGTGAGCGCGTCCACCTCTTCGATGGTGTAGTCGTCCTCGATCATGATCTTCTGCACGGTTGCCCCGAAGAAGCTGCCGATGCGATTGGCGATGAAATTCGGCGTGTCCTTGCACAGGACTACGCCCTTGCCGAGACGGCGGTCGCAGAAATCGGCGATGAAATGAAGCACTCCCGGCTCGGTTTCCGGGCCCGGAATCACTTCGACCAGATGAAGATAGCGCGGCGGGTTGAAAAAGTGCGTGCCCAGGAAATTGCGGCGGAAGTCGGAGGGGAACCCCTCGCAGATCCGGGCCAGGGGGATCCCGCTCGTGTTGGTGGAGAGAATCGCGTCCGGGCGCCGGCAGACCTCCACCTTGCTCCAGATCTCCCGCTTGACCTCCAGGTTCTCGATCACGGCCTCAATGATCCAGTCCGCCTCGCGGACCTTCCCCAGATCGTCTTCGAAGTTGCCCGGGGTGATCAGAGCGGTACGGGCTTCGGTGAAAAACGCTCCCGGTCGCTGTTTGAGCGCATTCTCGATGCCCCGGCGCGCGGCGGCGTTGCGGTCCGGTTCCCCCGGAATCACGACGTCCAACAGCAGCGACGGGATTCCGGCATTGGCCAAATGGGCAGCGATCCGGGAACCCATGGTCCCGGCCCCGAGCACAGCGACGCGGCGGATCATCCCCCTCAGTCTCTAATTTCGCCCATCGAACGTGCAACTCCGACGGCGTGAGCCTGGCCCGCCGTTGACCTTCCCGCCGGCGGCGCGACCTGCCCCGCCGCCGGAAACCTCCCGCCCGCGGGAGCGAGCCTACCTGGCCATCAGTTCCAGCACGGCGGCGGTCATGGCTCTGACGCCGGTCTCGATGGTGGGATGCAACGCCGGCCAGAACAGAGGCGAATGAAGGGAAGGTTTCGGCTGAGCCATGCGAGGCGGGTCAATCACACCCAGGCGGAACATCACGATCGGAATCTTGGGCTCGACGCGACCGTAGCGCGAAAAATCTTCGCCGCCCATCTCCGGGTCGCGTTCGACGACATTGTCCTCGCCCAGCTCCCGCTTCCAGACCGGCACCAGACGGCGGACCAGAGCGGGGTCGTTGTAGGTGGCCGGCGTGTATTCCTCGCTGATCAGCTTCACCGTGGGTTCGCGATCAGGCGGCACACCGGCCGCGCGTGCCGTCTCCACCGTGATACGCCGGATCGAACTCAGAATCCGCTCCCGCGTCTCCTCGGAAAACGAGCGCACCGTCAGCTGAAGGTCCACCTGGTCGGGAATGATGTTGTGCTTGGTTCCGCCGTGGATGGAGCCCACGGTGACCACGGCCGGATCCAGCGGGCGGATCTCGCGGCTCACGATCGTCTGCAAGCCCAGGATGACCTGGGCGGCCAGAACGATCGGATCCTTGGTGAGGTGCGGGTAAGCACCGTGGCCGCCCACGCCGTGAATCGTGATGTCCACCGAGTCCACATTCGCAAAGACAAACCCTTCGCGATAGCCGATCTTGCCGGCTTCCAGCGCCGCGTCCACATGCAGGGCCAGAGCGTAGTCGGGCCGCGGAAACCGCGAGAAAAGGCCGTCCTTGAGCATGGCGGCGGCCCCGGAGCCGCGCTCTTCGGCGGGCTGGCCGATCATCACCAGGGTGCCGCGCCAGCGATCCTTCAAACGCGCCAGCAGGCGGGCCGTACCGACAAACACGGTCATGTGCATGTCGTGACCGCAGGCGTGCATCACGCCCACTTCGCGGCCCTGGGCGTCACGGGTGCGCACCGTGCTGGCGTAGGGCAGGCCGGTTTTCTCGGTGACGGGGAGCGCGTCGAGGTCGGTGCGGACCATCACGGTAGGGCCCGCGCCGCTACGCAATACGCCCACCACGCCATGGCCCCCCACGCCGGTAGTCACTTCGAAACCGGCCGCCTGTAATTCCGCCGCGATCCGCCGGGCCGTCTCCCTCTCTTCGAGCGACAGTTCCGGATTGCGGTGCAGGTGGATGTAAAGCGCTTCGAGCGCGGCGGACTCCGCCGCCACCAGCGCCTCAGGCACGCGCGGCGACTGCGCCAACACCGCCCACGCACTCCAGAGGGCGGCCGCAGCTCCTGCGCGCTTCATGTCTTCAGCCCGTGCGGAACCAGAGGAAGCGAACGCAGGCGCACGCCGGTCGCGTCGAAAATCGCGTTCCCGGCGGCGGGGGCGATCCCCACGATCGGCGTTTCGCCGCCCCCCGCAGGCGGAAGATCTTTACGATCGAGCAGAACCACCTCGATCTGGGGAAGATCCGAGAAGCGCGGGACTCGATAGGCGGAAAAGCGCGGGTTGAGGATTCGGCCATCCTCGAACTCGACGGCTTCAAACAACGCGCCCCCCAGCCCCATAATGATCGAGCCTTCCACCTGATTGCGCAGATGGTCCGGGTTGACCACGGCGCCGCACTCGAAGGCCTCCACAACACGCACCACCCGTACCGAGCCGGTCGCGCGATCCACGGCAACTTCGGCGCAGGCGGCGACATATCCTCCCTTCTCGAACCCGGCTGCCAGCCCATAGCCCACACCCGGATCCTTCTTGCGGCGGCTCCAGCCGAATTTCTCCGCCGCCGCCTCCAGTACCGCCCGCAAACGGGGATCCTTGGCGTTCCTCAAGCGGAACTCCAGCGGATCCATCCCCACCAGTGCGGCCAGTTCGTCCATATGCGTCTCGCGGGCGAAGTGGTTTGCCGTGGCGGCCAGGGCGCGATAGGAGCCTTGGCGAAGCGGAGAGCGCGCGGGATGAAACTCGATTCTCTGATGCTCGATCGAGTAGGGAGTGCGAATGGCGGCCGGGCCGGAGTTGTAATTGTGAAACTCCCAGGCAGTGACGGTCCCGTCGCGGCGCACGCCGCTGGTAACCTCGATGACGCCGGCGGGACGGAAGTAGGCCCACGTGAACTCCTCCTCGCGCGTCCAGACCACTTTTACCGGGCGCCCGGCGGCTCGCGCCAGGCGCGCCGCCTCGATGGCGGCGTCCCCAGTGTGCTTGCCTCCGTAGCCCGAGCCGGTGTCCGGCACGAGAACGCGGACCTGGGACTCCGGCAGTCCGAAGGCCTGAGCCAGCTCGCTGCGCACGCCGAAGGGCCGCTGCGTGCCCGTCCAGACCGTGAGCCTTCCCTCCTCCCACTGCGCCACCGCAGCGCGAGGCTCGAGCGGTGCATGAGCGATGTAGGCCACGGTGTAGGTCTGCCGGAGCTGGTGATCCGCAGCCGCCAGACCCTGCTCGATGCTGCCCGTTTCATGGCGGGAGGCCCCGCCGAAGCCCTGCGTTTCGGCGGGGTTTTTCTTGAGGTACTCGAAAAGCTCGCCGGCTCCGGGCTGGGGCGTCAGCTTCCATTCGGCGCGAATGGCCGCCACAGCCTGCGAGGCTGTGAATTCGTCGGGAGCCGCTGCGCCGACGAAATTGCCGTCGCGCACGGCGATGACCCCCGGCATGCGCTGGGCCTCGCTGAGGTCGGCCGACACGAGCGAGGCGCCGAACGCCGGCGGGCGCAACACCTTGCCGTAGAGCATTCCCGGCAGCCGCAGATCCGAGGGAAACTGGTGGCGGCCGGTAACAAACGCGGCGCCGTCCACCTTGGGCCGCGACGCTCCCAGCACGGACCAGCGCTCGGCGGGAGTCAGAGGTGCGGCGTCGCTGATCTCCTTCAAGATCCGCTTGCCCTGAGTCAGCTCGCCGAAAGAGGCCGTCTGAGCTGCGCCGGGCCCCTTCACCATGCCGTCTCTGATCACGACGCGCTCGCGCGAACAACCCCAGCGCTCGGCCGCCAGATCCGTCAAGACCTCGCGCATCGCCGCGGCCGCCCGGCGGAGCTGGGGCGCCATGAACGGCGTGGTGCGGCTGCCGAAGGTGCCCATATCGAAAGGCGTGCGGTCGGTGTCGCCCATGACGAGCCGGATGCGCTCGATCGGGGCGCGGAGCTCCTCGGCAACGGCCTGCGCAAGAGAGGTGCGGATGTTCTGCCCCACCTCGACTTTGCCTGTGAAAACCGTAATCGCGCTGTCCTCACCGATGTGAAGCCACGCGGCGATTTCGCGCGGAGTTTGCTGCGCGCCGGAACGCGCTCCCGGTGCCTGTTGCAGGCCCTCGGCCGGCTCCACCGTCAGCACCACCACAACCCCGCCCAGGGCGCGGAAGAAATCCCGCCGGTCCATCAAAGTCTCCGAGGCTGCTCTGTCCGGCGCCATCATGCTGACCTCCTCATTTTGGCGGCGGCGCTGCGGATGGCGGCGATGATCCGGGGATAGACGCCGCAGCGGCAGATATTGCCGTCCATGAACCGCACGATTTCGGCCACACCCGGATCGGGATTGCGCGAAAGCAGAGCTACCGCCGCAAGGATCATGCCCGGAGTGCAGTAGCCGCATTGCAAAGCGCCCGCCTCGAGAAACGCCTCTTGTACGGGGTGAAGCCCGCCGGCGGGCGCCAGCCCTTCAATCGTGGTGACGGCTCGCCCTCCCACGGCGCGCAGCGGCGTCACGCAGGAACGCACCGCGCGGCCGTCCAGCAGCACCGTGCAGGCGCCGCACTGACCTTCACCGCAGCCGTACTTGGCGCCCGTGAGCCCCAGCTCATCCCGCAGCACGTTGAGAAGCGGACGTTCCGCAGGCGCGCTGGTCCGGTAGGTTTTGCCATTAACCTGCAACTCAATCATAGAGGGGCTCTCCTTCGGTCCGACGATTGCAGGGAACCTTCTGACGTATCATAACAACATGTGTTCTCCTAAGACGATTGCAGGCTTCTTCCTGTTACTCGGTCTGGCGGCCGCCTGCGCGGCGGCAGATGTTTCCGGAAAGTGGACCGGGACGGCGGAAGTGAAGCTGCCCGACGGCGAAGTCCGCACCTACCCGCTGCACCTGGAGATCACCCGCAGCGGCGAGCGGATCACAGGCACGATCGGCCGGGAGCCGGAGGAAAAGCTCCCGCTGGAAAAGGCGAAGCTGGAAGGCAACCGGCTGTCGTTCGAGGTGGTTCCTCCGGACGCGGGCGCGCCCGTGGCGTTCGAGCTGGAAGTGGCCGACGGCCGCCTGGAAGGAAAGCTGAAAGGCGAAACAGACGGCGGGCCCCTGTCCGGCAAGGTCACGCTGGCGCGAAGCGCCGGCTGAAGCCGGGGACAAACCTTCCTGCGTGCGACCCGCACGCTGAAGGTGGGGAACCTCCTGCCTGCGGGAGCCTCCGGCTGGGCAGGGACCCTCCCCTCGGCAGGGCAAGGCCCGTCAGAGGGGAGGGCTCGGTCTCTCAGACCCGCTGCGGCTCGCGAACCTCGCGCCCGGCCCGGTCTTTCATCGGCACAAAGTGCCTGAGGCCGTGGCCGACGTAGATCTGCCGCGGACGGGCAATCTTCTGCTCCGGATCCTCAAGCATCTCCTGCCACTGGGCCAGCCAGCCCACGGTCCGCGGAATGGCAAACAGAACCGTGAACATGTCGGGCGTGAAACCCATGGCCTGGTAGATAATGCCGGAGTAAAAGTCTACGTTGGGATACAGCTTCCGCGACACAAAGTACTCGTCCTGCAAGGCGATGCGCTCCAACTCCAGCGCAATGTCCAGCTTGGGGTTGCGTCCGGTGACTTTGAAGACCTCGTCGGCGGTTTGTTTGATGATGCGCGCCCGCGGATCGTAGTTCTTGTAAATGCGGTGGCCGAACCCCATCAGCCGCACGTGTCCGGCCTTGACCTTCTCAATGTAAGCGGGCACGTTGTCCACCGAGCCGATCTCGTCGAGCATGCGCAGCACGGCCTCGTTGGCGCCGCCGTGCAGCGGGCCCGACAGCGCCGCCGCAGCCGCCGCCGTAGCCACGAACGGATCGGCATGGGCGCTGCCGACGGATCGCATGGCGTTAGCGCTGCAATTCTGCTCGTGATCCGCATGCAGGATGAAGAGGATATCCAGCGCCCGGGCCAGGACCGGATTAGGCTCATACTTGGGCTCGGCCGGCATCTTCCAAAGCATGCTCATGAAATTCTCGGTGTAGCTGAGGGAGTTATCCGGATACACGTAGGGCAGACCGAGGCTGTGCCGGTAGGCGTAAGCGGCGATGGTCGGCACCTTACCCACGAGGCGCAGGATCTGGAGCTGCCGGGAACGCCGGTCGTGAATGTTCCTGGCGTCCGGATAAAAAGTGGACAGCGCGGCGATCGTGCTCACGAACATCCCCATGGGGTGGGCATCGTGGTGGAAGCCGTCCATGAACTTCTTGATGTTCTCGTGGATCATGGTGTGGTGGGTAACCTTGTCCACCCACTCTTTGAGTTCGCTCTCGGTGGGCAGTTCCCCGAATAGGATCAGATAAGCAACCTCGAGGAAGGTGCAGTTCTCCGCCAGTTCCTCGATCGGGTAGCCCCGGTAGCGCAGGATCCCTTTTTCGCCGTCAATGAAAGTGATGGCGCTCTGGCAGGAGGCCGTGTTCATGAACGCCGGGTCATAGCTCATGACCCCGAAGTCGTCGGGACCGGTCTTGATCTGGCGCAAATCCATGGCACGGACCGCGCCCTTGAACAACGGTACGGTATAAGACTTTCCCGTCCGGTTGTCGGTGATGGTCAGGGTTTCCTCAGGCATGCTGGCTTCTCCGTATGACGCTCGCTACGATTGCGGGTGCCGGACCGGCGCGCGCCGGTTCACCGCCGGAACACGCGCCCCGGGAGAACCGGATGCCGCCGGCAGGGAAAGGGCAAAGGCAGGGGGTCGAGGAGGGGCGCCGGCACGCCGAGCGGTAACAGGCCCAGGTACGGCAATGCCGGCCGTGTGCGGCCATTCCAGCCTCCTCGGGGCGGATGTTCCGCCATTCCCATTGTGCACTCCGAGTGCCAGACCGGAGCGCAGCACGGCACGGAACTTAGACGCAGGCGCGCCCGGCGGCGGGGGATTTGCCCCAGGGCCGTGCGCAAAATAGGATGATTGAGTCTGATTATCCGGCTTGTTATAGTGGTGGCGGCGGCCCGTCCTCGCCCCGGCGGACCGCCCGCGAGCATGAGCTACAATCCGGTGGACGGGGCACGTGCCCCGAATCAGCTGTGACACCCAAATTGCAACGAGGAAAGCGATGGAATCATACAACGGCATTCCCGTACCGTCTGACGGCGCACCGATCGAGGTGCGGGACGGCAAATTTCTGGTTCCCGACAACCCCATCCTTCCCTTCATCGAAGGCGACGGCACCGGCCCGGACATCTGGCGGGCGGCCCGCATGGTCTTTGACGCCGCGGTCGAGCGGGCTTACGGCGGGCGCCGCCGCGTCGTCTGGTACGAAGTCTTCGCCGGAGAGAAGGCCTACCAGCGCTTTCAGACCTGGCTGCCGGAGGATACCCTGGCGGCCATCCAGCGCTTCCGCATCGCCATCAAAGGACCTCTGACGACGCCGGTCGGCGGGGGCATCCGGAGTCTGAATGTCGCCTTGCGGCAGCTGCTGACCCTGTACGTGTGCATGCGTCCGGTGCGCTACTATCCGGGCGTGCCCTCCCCGATGAAGCATCCGGAATTGCTGGACGTGGTCATCTTTCGCGAGAACACCGAAGACGTCTATGCCGGCATCGAATGGCGCCAGGGTACGCCGGAGGCACGCAAGGTGATCGAGTGGCTCAACCGGGAGATGGGCTGCAAGATCCGCGAAGATTCGGGCGTCGGCGTCAAGCCGATCAGCGTCACCGGTTCCAAGCGCCTGATCCGCCGGGCGATCCGCTATGCGATCGAAAACGGCCGTCGCAGCGTCACTCTGGTGCACAAGGGCAACATCATGAAGTTCACCGAGGGGGCCTTCCGGGACTGGGGCTACGAGCTGGCCAAAGAGGAATTTCCGGAGGTGTGCATCACCGAGGCGGAGGCCGGGGGCGCGCTCGCGGTTCCCGGCAAGGTGATCCTCAAAGACCGCATCGCCGACTCCATGTTCCAGCAGGTGCTGCTACGGCCGGATGAATATGACGTAATCGCCACGCCCAACCTGAACGGCGACTACCTGTCCGACGCCTGCGCGGCCCAGGTAGGAGGCCTCGGCATGGCGCCCGGAGGCAATATCGGCGACGAACATGCGGTATTCGAGGCCACGCATGGTACGGCGCCCAAGTACGCAGGCCAGGATGTGGTGAATCCCTCCAGCCTGATTCTGTCCGGCTCCCTGATGTTCCGCTTTATGGGCTGGAAGGAAGCCTCGGACCTCATCGAAGCCGGGATCGCGGAAACCATCCGGCAGAAGCGCGTCACCTACGATTTGCACCGTCTCATGGAAGGCGCCACCAAGCTCAAGACCAGTGAGTTCGGGGCCGCCATTGTCGAGAACATGAGCGCCGTGGCCGCGGCTTGAGAGCCGGCCCGGCGTATCTGTAGAAGCAGGAGGCTATCATGCGCAAGAAAGTCACGGTTGTGGGAGCGGGCAACGTCGGCGCCAGCTGTGCCCTCCGGCTCGCCGACCAGGAACTGGCCGACGTGGTGCTCGTGGACGTGGTGGAAGGGATTCCTCAGGGCAAGGCCCTCGACATCATGCAGTCCGGGCCGGTTCAGGGCGTGGATGTGCGGCTGGTGGGCGCCAACGACTATGAGCCGACGGCCAACTCCGATATCGTCATCGTCACGGCAGGCTTCCCCCGCAAGCCCGGCATGAGCCGCGACGATCTGCTATGGGCCAACTACGACATCGTGAAGGCGACCGTGGAGCAGGCGGTCAAGTATTCGCCCAACGCGATCCTGATCATCGTGACCAACCCGCTGGACGCCATGTGCCACGTGGCGCTCAAGGTGAGCGGCTTTTCGAAGAACCGCGTCATCGGGATGGCGGGAATCCTGGACACAGCCCGTTTCCGCACCTTCATCGCCGAGGCGCTGGATGTGTCTTTCGAAGACGTCTTCACGCTGGTGCTGGGCGGCCACGGGGACACCATGGTGCCCCTGGTTCGTTACTCGAGCGTGGGCGGAATCCCGCTGGCGGACCTGCTCGATGCCGGAACGATCGAAGCTCTGGTGAAGCGCACCCGGGACGGCGGCGCGGAGATCGTGCGCTACCTCAAGACCGGAAGCGCCTACTATGCGCCCTCGGCCGCGGCCGTGCAGATGGCGGAGGCGATCCTCAAGGACAAAAAGCGGGTCCTGCCGTGCTCCGCCTACCTGGAAGGCGAATACGGGATCCGGGACCTGTTCGTGGGGGTGCCCGTCAAGCTCGGCGCCCGGGGCATCGAGAAGATCTACGAGATCAAACTCACCAGCGAGGAGCTCTCCGCGCTGCACAAAAGCGCAGCCGCCGTCAAGGAACTCGTGGATGTGATGGCGCCCAAGCTGGCGGAATTGGAAGCCGCCCGCGCGGCCGGATAAGAGCCGGCTTAAGCAGCCGCCTGGCCGCGCAGGCGCGCCAGCAGGGCCTCGACCATCTCCAGACGCCGCCGCAGCTCTTCGCGAAGCGCGCTGGTGCGCGTGTGGTGAATCTCGGCGGGCAGTTCGCCCCGCTCCCGCTCCAGCAGCTCGACGACCAGCGCCCACTCGGCGTCGCTCAGCACCGGTTGCGGCTTGACCGCCGTGCTCATCCTGTTGCCTCCCGCTAGACAATCTACCAAGTTTCCCCGCCCGCGAGTTTGTGCTATTGTGGGTCGAATTTGCCGGATCGGCAAGGAGGGCTCCATGGCGACAGCCAGAATCGGAAAACGGGCGGTGGCGGAACTGCGGAAGCTGCTGCGGGAGACCCCGCATGAGGTGCTGGGGCATATCGAATCGTCCGCCATCTGCTGCCGGGTGGGCACGGTGGCCATCGTGAAAGTGGATCTGGTCTCCAACCCGCCTCCGAAGACCAAGCAGCCGCCCAAGTGAGCGCGGCCGGCAGTTGATGCCGCTCTACCTGCAAGCGGGCGTCCGCCTCTTTATCGGGCTGGCGGGGCCGAGTCTCGCCCGCGAGGGCGTGCCCGTCGTCCACGTGCTCGGAGTGGGCGAAGCTGTGGCTCTGGCCTGTCTGGCCGCCACCGGATCGCAGCAAGAAGCCGAGCGCGTTTGCGCGGCGTGTCTCCCTGAAGGAAGCCGGTGGGTGGCACGGGTGGTGGATCGCTACTGGACGTACCTGGGCGGCGGCGCGCCGAGGCCGCTCGATGTCGGCTGGATTGGCCAGCTCGCCCGTACGCGGCCTCTTTTCCCGATCCTGCCTCAGTCCAACATCAAGCGCGAAGCGGCCCCGGCGGCCGTGACGTGGATGGTGACACTCGGCTGCAACCGGCACTGTCCTTACTGCTTCTACGAGGTGTTTGCGCACGGCGCCGGCGCCGGAACGCCTCCGGACGCCACGTTCCCGCTGGAGGCGGCTTGCCGCATGGTCCGCGAGATGGCGGAAGTCGGCGCGGCGGACCTTTATCTGACCGGCGGGGAGCCTTTACTGCGGGCGGACTTGAGCGAGGTCATTGCCGAAGCCGCGCGCGTGAGAGTCCGAACCCATCTGGTGACCAAGTTTGCCATCGGACGCGGAATGGCCCGCCGGCTGGCCGCCGCAGGCCTGAGTCGCATCACGTACTCTCTCGACGATGCGCGGCCGGCGCACGCCGCCCGCCTTGCAGGCGCGCCCGGGTATCTCGCAGAGGCCGAGGAGGCCCTGCGCGCACTCCTGGAGGCCGGGCTGGCGCCTGAAGTAAACGCGGTCGTAACCGCTTGGAACGCAGACGGACTGGAAGGGCTTGCGGCGCGTCTGGTGGAGCTGGGCGTGCCGCAGCTGAAGCTCAGCCGTTTCAGTGTGCCCTTCCCTGCCCGGCCGGTGGCTTCCAGACTGACCACCGGCACGGCGATCCCGGAGCTCGCCGAACGGCTGCGCAACCGCTGGGGCCACCGCCTGGCCGTCGTCGTGGATCTGGCTTCGGCCACGGACGGAGCCGACGGCGTTCGCTGCGGCCAGTATTCGGTGTGCGAGGTCGGCGTGCGGGCCCTCGACGTTCTCCCGGACGGATCCGTCACTCGCTGCAGGTACTTGCCCGGAAGGAGGGAGCTGATTGCCGGGTCGCTTTTGACCTCCACGCTGCTGGAGATCTGGAACGGAGCAGCTCTGGCCCGCCTGACGCGTCCGGCCCGGCAGGCGTATCACGATCAGCCCTGCGAAAACTGCGACGCCTTCGAAGGGTGTCATTCGCGCGGCCGATGTTATGTGTCCTCGCTGATGGCTTCGGGAACCCTGTATGCCCCAGACCGCTTCTGCACGCGCTGAGATGAAACCGGCGCTGGCCAAGACGTTCCGGCTTGCCGTCCGAAACCGGCGCGCCTACATCGAACGGGTTGCCGACGGCCAGCCAGTGGCCGCGCTGTGGCCCGCCGAAGCGGCGGCGCTGGTCCTGATGAACGGCCGCCGCCCATGGAGCCGGCTGGAGCAGGTGCTGCAAGAGGGGATCGGAGAGCAGGGAGTTGCGCTGTTGCGCTCGCTGCGGAGCAGACTCGGACCCGTGTTGACGGACGGCGGCGCCGCAACCGGACCGGCACCTGCCGTGCTCCCGTCCGCGTTGTTGCCGCCCGACCCGGCAGAGGGAATCCGGCCGTTGCCGGGACCGCGCGTGCTGCACTGGAGCGTCACGCGCTATTGTCCGCGCCGGTGCGCCTACTGCTATGCCGAGCCGCTGCACGGCACGGCCGCTCCGGACGCCACCCTGCCGCGCGAACGGCTGCGCGCGATTTTCGCGGAGGCGGCGTGCCTGGGCGCGCAGTATCTGCTGGCCGGGGGCTCCGAACCCTTTTTGCGTGGAGACCTGCCGGAAGTGCTCGGAGACGCACAGCAGTCCGGTCTGACACCGCTGGTGACCACGAAGCACCCGATGACGGAGGCGCTCGCCCGGCGGCTGGCCGGTGCCGGCGTCCGGCACATTTCGCTTTCCGTGGATTCGATGGATCCGGAAGAGAACCGCCTGCTCGTGGGAAGCGCGGGTTATCCCGAGCAGGTGCGCACCAGCGCCGCGCGCCTGCGGAGTGCGGGCGTCGCGTTCTCGATCCAGAGCGTGCTCACGGCGCGGAACTTGCACTCGCTCGAAGCAGTGGCCGCTTTTGCCGCGCGCTCCGGAGCGCTCGCCATGCAGGTGGTTCCCTTCGAGCCGGTCCGCCTGCCCATCGCCGGATTGGGCAACCATGACATGGAGCTTCCTCCGGAGACGCCCGTGGATGAAATCGTGGAGCATTTTAAGGGTAAGTACCCCGGTTGCCGCATCGAACGGTTCGAGTTTCTGGGTTCCGGAAGCAGGGCCGACTACCACTGCGACGTGGGCATGACCAAGATGTTCTTTCTTCCCGACGGCGTGGTCCACCGGTGCTACAAGCTGACGGCGGACGCACGGCTGCAAGGCCTGGATCTCAAGCAGGTCTCCGTGGCGCGGGCCTGGCACGATCCGGAATTCCGCGAGGTCCTGTTTCCGCTCCCCGAGCAGTATCATGACACGGCATGCGGCCAGTGCGGCCGCTTCCGCTCCTGCCACGACGACGGCCGCTGCATCTATACCGCACTGGTCCGTCACGGCCGCTACGCCGCCCCGGACCGCGACTGCGGCGGCCCCTTTCCCGCCTCAGGGGAAGGCCGCACCTCACGGCTCATTCCGGTGGGAGCCCTCCGCATGCCCGCGCAGTGACTGCCGGCGGTGCGATACTGGCGGCGATGGGAACCTTGGCGGCCCAGCCGTTGCGCTTTCCCGGGCGGTACTTCCTCCAGAACCTGGTGGAGCGGCGGACCCTGCTGGCGCAACTGGTCCGGCGGGATTTTGAGAAGCGCTTCGTGGGCTCCGCCGCGGGCTGGGTCTGGGGCGTGATCCACCCGCTGGTGCTGTTGTTGAGCTGGACCTTCGTGTTCGACTGGTGCCTCAAGGTCCGCCTCGGCGCCCGCGAAGTGACCCAGAACTACACGATCTTCCTGTTCTGCGGCTTTCTCCCCTGGCTGCTGCTCCAGGACACGGTGCAGCGCTCGGCGACATCGCTGCTCGAAAACGCGACGCTCATCACGAAGACCGTCTTTCCGTCCGAGATCGTGCCGCTGTCGGTTTTTCTGTCCTCGCTGATTCACCACCTCATCGGCGTCGCGCTGGCGGTTGCCGCCATCGCCATCTGGCTCAATCACTTCGGGCCGATGATTCTCATGCTCCCGGTTTACATGGCGCTGGTGGGCCTGCTGGCGGTGGGCATCGGCTGGGTGGTGGCGGCCCTGCAGGTCTACGTGCGCGACACGGCGCAGGTGCTGGTGGTCGTGCTGACGCTGTGGTTCTGGACGACGCCCATCTTCATTCCCGAAGAGCAGTATCCGGCCCAGCTCCGGTTCCTGATCGCGGCCAACCCGATGGCCTACGTCGTGCGCGGCTACCGCGAAGCGCTGCTGTCTTACCGTTTGCCGGAGCCGCAGCAGCTTGCCATCGTCGCGATCTACGCCGTCGCGGCGTTCTTCCTCGGCGGCCTGTTCTTCCGCAGGCTCAAGCGGGGCTTTGCCGACGTGCTATAGAGGCGCTCCGGATGGCCACTCTGTACGCCGGCACTTCCGGTTTCGCCTATGCGCAGTGGAAGCCGGACTTCTATCCTGACCGGCTGCCGGCAAGCCGGTTTCTCGATCACTACGCCGCACGGTTGAACAGCGTCGAGATCAATTACACCTTCCGGCGCATGCCGTCCGGATCCACTCTGGAGAAGTGGGTCGAGATGACGCCCGCAGATTTCCGCTTCGCCGTGAAGGCCCATCAGCGCATTACGCACCTGGCGCGGCTCAGGGACGCAGGCAGCACCACGGAGATTTTCTTGCGCGCCATAGATCCGCTGCGGTCCGCGGGGCGGTTAGGGCCTGTGCTGTTCCAGCTGCCTCCGAACCTGAGCGCGGACGTGGCGCTGCTCGGCGAATTCCTGGCGCAGCTTCCGAATGATTTGCGCTATGCTTTCGAATTCCGGCACACGTCGTGGCTCGCTGACGAAGTCTACGACTTGCTGCGCCGGCATAACGTTTCGCTCTGCCTGGCCGAGGCGGAGCGGCTCCAGATACCAGAAGTGATCACGGCAGATTTTGTTTACTACCGCCTACGGATGCCGTCGTACTCCCCGGCGGAACTGGACCGTATCTGGTCCCGGTGTCAGGACCTGCTGAGTGCAGGCAAGGATGTGTTCCTGTACTTCAAGCATGAAGAGACGCCGCAGGGAGCGCTCTACGCCGAGGAGTTGTTGCAGCGGTGGTACAGGAGCGGCGGCCGGCGATGAGGCGGGAAGGCTGGACCGAAGACTGGCTGGCGGTCGCGCTGGCCCTTGTGCTGTTCGGGCTGGCGCTGGCCTCCGCGGCCGGAGCCGACCTGCTCGGCTGGGTGGTCACCGCCCGGCTCTGGAAGGACTTTTCGGCGTCCCTGGCGCCGGTTTCCGCGCGGTACGCATCATGGCCGGGCTGGGCCAGTTTGCTGGCGACCTACGCATTTCTGCTCGTGGTGCTCAGTGCAGGCGCCGCGCTGCTCGGTGCAGGGGTGCGCCGCTTTGCAGCGGCCTTTACGGTGGTCTTCTGGGTGGCTTACCTGTGCTGGATCGCGGGGCACTGGGCCTACATTGCGGCGACGCCGGACCGGACGGCGGCCCTGGGAATCCCCTGGTCGCTGAACTTGACGCCCGAGGCGGGCTTTATCCTCGCGCTCGCCGCAGGGCTCCTCGTGGGCAATCTGAAACCCTCGTGGACGGAGCAGCTCCGGGAAGCCGTGCGGCCGGAGCTGTATGTCAAGACCGCAGTCGTGCTGCTCGGCGGCGCGCTCGGCGTCACGGCCGCCGAGCAGGCCCGGCTGGCGGCGTCCTTACTGTTTCAGGGCATCTGCGCGATTCTGGTCGCGTACTTGATCTTCTGGTCCGTGGTCTACTATGTGGCCCGGCAGTGGTTCGGCTTCAGCCGGGAGTGGGCCGCGCCCCTGGCCTCCGGAATCTCGATTTGCGGCGTCTCTGCCGCCATCGCCACCGGGGCGGCCATCCGGGCCCGGCCGGTGGTCCCGGTCATGGTCTCCTCGCTTGTGGTCGTCTTCGCCGTCGTCGAGCTGCTCGTGCTGCCCTTTCTGGCCCAGACGTTTCTCTACCAGGAGCCGATGGTGGCCGGCGCCTGGATGGGACTGGCGGTGAAGACCGACGGCGCGGCCGTGGCCAGCGGAGCGATCGCAGATGCGCTGATTCGCGCCAAAGCTGCGGCCGTCGCAGGCGTCCGCTACCAGCCGGACTGGATCACGGCGGCCTGCGCCACCGTCAAGGTCTTCATTGACGCCTTCATCGGCGTGTGGGCCTTTTTGCTGGCCTGGATCTGGACCACGCGCATCGAGGCACGGCCCGGCCACACCGTGTCTGCGCGAGCCGTCTGGGAGCGGTTTCCCAAGTTCGTCCTGGGATACGCCGCCACCTTCTTGCTGGTCCTCGGCCTGGTCTCCGCCCTGCCGCCGCTCGTCCCCCGGGTGAAGGCCGCGATGGCCGAGGCCGGCGTGTTTCGCGGCATCTTTTTCGTGCTGACATTTTTCACGATCGGGATGGTCTCCAACTTCCGGAAGTTGCGGGCGGAAGGGATCGGACGGCTCGCTCTGGTCTATGTGGTTTGTTTGTTCGGCTTCATCATCTGGGTTGCGCTGGCCATCGCCTGGATCTTCTTTGCAGGGGTACGGCCGCCGCTGATGACATCATGAAGGATCCGGCAAACCTCGCAGAGGAACTCGAGCGGGCAGCAAAGGAACCGCTGCTCCCCGCCGAGAAGGCGCTGATCCGCTGGAGCCTGGGGCTGGGCCTTGCCCTCACCGCCCTGCTGGCCTGGCTGAGCCGCACGGTAGCTTCTTAGACCGCACTCAGGCTACATTGAAAGTTCAGCCGATCGGAACCAAGCTTATGAGCAAACTTGTGCCGCCGCACGGCGCCTCGGAGTTGAAGCCTCTCCTGCTCGAAGGGAAGGAGCGCGAGGAAGAACGGAACAAGGCCCGGCATCTGAAGAAGGTGCCCATGACGAGCCGGGAGACGAGCGACCTGATCATGATGGGCATCGGCGCGTTCACGCCGCTTGAAGGCTTCATGGGCTACGACGACTGGCGCAGCGTCTGCGACGACATGGCGCTCGCCTCACGCAACGGCCTGTTCTGGCCCATCCCGATCACGCTCTCGGCGGACGAAGACCTGGCCGGCTCCATCGCGCAGGGCGAAGAGGTGGCTTTGTGGGACACCGAGACCGGAACCATCATAGGCACCATGCAGGTGATGGAGAAGTACCGGATTGACAAGCACCATGAATGCAAGCAGGTGTTCCGGACGACCGACACGGCCCATCCCGGGGTCCGCAAAGTGATGGAGCAGGGGCCTGTGAATCTGGCCGGGCCGGTCAAGGTGCTCTCGGAATCGTACTACCCGGAAATGTTCCGGGGTATCTACCAGCGGCCGGCCGAAGCACGGCGCATCTTTGAAGAGCGCGGCTGGACCACGGTGGCGGCGCTGCAACTGCGCAATCCGATGCACAACTCGCACGCCTATCTGGCCTGGATCGCCATCGAGGTCTGCGACGGCGTCTACATTCACCAGTTGGTCGGCAAGCTGAAGCCGGGCGACATCCCGGCGGAGGTGCGGGTGCGAGCCATTGATGCTCTGGTGAATAAATACTTCCGCAAGGACCGCGTCGTGCAGGGCGGCTATCCCATGGAGATGCGCTATGCCGGCCCGCGCGAAGCCCTGCTGCACGCCGTCTTCCGGCAGAACTACGGCTGCTCGCACCTGATCGTCGGCCGCGATCATGCCGGAGTCGGCGATTACTACGGACCGTTTGACGCACAGCGCATCTTCAACGAGATTCCGCCGGACGCGCTCGTGTTGCGCCCGCTGAATATGGACTGGACGTTCTACTGCTACGAGTGCGGCTCGATGGCCTCGATGAAGACCTGCCCGCACGAGTCCAAGGCGGTGATCGACGAGAACGGCAACTACAAGGGCGGGGCGCGCCTGCTGCTTTCGGGCACGATGC
>DATLYE010000023.1:0-198777 GCA_035575135.1 Bryobacteraceae bacterium | reverse complement strand
TTTCCTTATGGGCGTGACGGATATGTGTTCGCGGCCAGCAGCCTCCGTTTGGACGTACTCTCACTCAAGTGTCGCGTCGTGCGGGAGCTTCGTAAAGCAGATCCGGCGAAAGCAAGGGAGTTGTTCCGCCAGTGCTATCGCGACATCAAGCCTCCTGCAGCCAGCTGCGAGACTTCTTTGGTCTTCGATCCGTCGCTGCTCGAAAGCACGCTGGAGAACTTGCTCGTCGGCCTGAGAGGGGACGCACTGGCCGAGGAGCTGTCCGACTACGCCGGGGCGATGGTCTCCGGAGTGCAAATCCCCGGGTTCGTTCGGCTCTTGCTGGAGAACTCCGCGGCCCCACAGGACCACGGCTTGCTTCTACGGATGTCCCTGTTGATCGCCCAACGCTTGCGGGAACTCGAGGACGGCGATCGAGCGTTTGTGTATGCTACGGGAGGCCTGCGACTCGTCGAGCGCGTCGGCGAGCTGGCCCGGCAGTTGCGGCAGTCCGGGATGAGCAGCGAGGTCCTCGTTTCCTCTCTTAGAACCTATCTGCGGCGGCACTTCACTCAGGAACGCTGCGCGGATACTCCCCGGAACAGTCCGCAGTGGCGTGCTCCGAAAGAGATTGCAGACGCCTTCCGTGAGGTTGTGCGAGATGCGGGGGTGGAGATTGAGCCACTTGCCGCATCCGAAATGCAGCCTGTGAAGTCCGTGGCGCCGGCGGAAGTCACGTACTTCGGGAACCGCCGCGAAGTGAAAGACAGCGTAGAATGCCTGCGAAGTTTGGACAAGCTGCGCAGTGCGGATCCCTCAGGCGAGCGCCGCTCGGAATGGATCGGCAATCTGGACCGGTGCTTCAGCGCGCTGCGCACTCTTGCGCCGGCGACTCGCGCAGAACAAGCGGATGTTTTTCGTCACAAGGCCAATCTGTACCGCCTGATACTGGATATGGCACCTCCGTGGTGGGACCCGCGCGCGGAGCTGGAGGAATGGTTGGCTCTGCTCGAAAACTCCCCTCTCAAGACCGAATCACCCATGGAGTGGCTGTGGGAGCTTCAGATTTTCCTCGACCTCGCCAGGGAACTGACCGAGGAGAGGCGCGCCGAGTTCGAGCGCTTGCAAAAGAAAGGCGTCAGGATCCCGGGCCTGCCGGGACCGCACCGGCAGGCGATTTGGGAGAGAGTCCGCGGCTCGAAGGACCCTGTGGTTGCCCTCTACGGGATGCTGGAGGCTGTGGCGCCGCTCAAGTGGGGCGCCTGGCGAGCCCGTTAGGCGCGAGGGCCGGGGCGTACCGCGGCTGGGCCCGGAGTCGCCGCGGCCTCCCGCAGCTCAGAAATACAAGCTCAGAAATACAGTAGCGCGTTGAACAGTAACTTGAAGGTCTGATAGCTTTGACCACGGTACTGGGGGCGCATCCCGAACAGGATCACGCGCCCGCGCCCGAGAGGCAGATCGAGCAACGCCGCCCGACCTGCAAGCCGTGGTTCGCCTAACAGCCAGCCGGAGGCCAAAATCTGCTCACCGGGGTAGCGGGCGACGACACTGTCTTCGGGCGCTTCCCACGCCGGGCTTTGCTCGGACCAGACCGCGATCCGCTCCGGGAGCCCGGCAGTCAGAGGATGCTTTGCGGTCAGCGTCACGTGGAGCAAAGCGCCAGGGGCGTAAAACTCCTGCACTCGAAGGCCCGCTGTCACATTGCGAGCCGCTAAACCGAAGCGCTTCAGGGCATACTCGGTGGCGCGGTTCAGAAAGACCAGTGTTCCGCCGCGCCGGGCAAACTCGGCGAGCGCGGCCGCCCCCGGATCGCCCAATCCGCCGCAGTATGCCTCAGGCATGGCGCCGGGTTTGTATCCGTCTTCGAGCACCGAAGCCGGCTGATCCGGAAACACGAGGACGTCGAAGCGATCCCGCAGGCTGCCGGCCTGCACTTCGGGATTGCTAAGACGGACGTAATCGAAGCCGAACTCATCGAGGACCCACCGCGTCCATCCCTCATCCATGGCGGGAACAAAGCTGCGATAGACGCCGATGCGCGGCTTCGGGATCCGGCGGCGCCCCGGGCCTTCCGACAGAAAAAAGTCCCCGCTCTCAACGTCACGCCACACAGGGCGGCCGGTTTTCCAGATTTCCGTCACGCGGCGCCAAGTGTCGGTATCTGCTGCCGCCATGGGCTCGGCCGCCGGCGGCGGAGCGCCAAAGCCCGCTGCGGGGGCCGTTCGCACCTTCACCGGCCCGGAGATCGCATGCACCTCCACCCCCATCAGCAGCGGCAAGGTATGGGCCGTGACGTCGTAAGGGCGCCGGGGCGGTCCGCCCGGATATTCACGCAGATCCGGATAGTGCTGGCGTTCGAGCAAGGTCTTGGCGAAGGAACTGTACGGCTGTTGCATCCGGATGATGTAGTCGCCCTCGCGGAACCGTTTTCCGTCCCCCGCGAATCCTTCCTGGAGCTGTTCGATCTCGACCAGGCCAAACGCCAGCGTCTCGAGCAACTTTCTCGCCGCTCCGGGGTCGCGCTGCGCCGCCGGTATGACGAACGCGAACGGGTTCGTTCGCGCCGCGGCACGCTGCCCGATGCGGTAAAAGTTGCGCAGCAAATCTTCGCGCCGGAGCGCCGCCTGGTACAGCAGTGATTCCCAGGCGATCAACTGGTAATCCACGATGTCCCGGAGCCGCCACTCGCCGCCGGGCCAGGGTTCCAGGTGATTCCAACTACGCTCGCGCGGACTATAGCCGCGCCCCGTTTTGGCGATCTGCTCGGGGCGAATGACGACGGGTGTCGCGATCCGCACGCTGGCGCTCTCGCTCAGGATCCGCAGTCCGCCGTGATAGGCCTGATAGTGCCGCGCGGGCGTCCAGAAGTCGTAAATGGCGTTCACCACCACGCCCGTCTTGCCGGCAGCCGTCAGGTCCGCCGCCATGACCATACCGAAGGCGTTGCACTGCTGGACGATGAGGGGATCAATGTTGGGCTCGATCGGATCCGTCCACGGCGGGATGAACATCCGGGCGCCGTCGCGCCCCATCTGGTGCACGTCATAGACGATGTGCGGGCGCCACACATTGTGCAGCCGCGCCACCGTAAGCTGCGTTTCCTTTTGAGTGAACATGTACCAGTCCCGGTTGTTGTCGTGACCGGTGTATTTGTGATACAGGTCCGGCGGCTCGGTGCCTTCGTACGGAGTGCCGAGAGTCTTGCGGTACCAGCGCGTGACCAGATCCAGGCCGTCGGGGTTGAGGGATGGGACGAGCACCAGGATCACGTTTTCGAGAATCTTCCGGAACTTGGCCTGATCTTCGGTAAGCAGCCGCCAGGCGAATTCGACCGCAGTGTGCGTGGAGGCGATCTCGGTCGAGTGAATCGAACAGGTGATCATCACCACCGCCTTGCCTTCGCGGATCAACCTTTCGGCTTCTTCCGGCGGCGTGCGGCGCGGGTCGGCGAGCTTTTCCTGGATCCACCGGTAGCGGTCCAGATTGCGCAGCGTTTGCGGAGCAGCCAGGAGGGCCGCGATGAACGGCCGTCCCTCGGTGCTCTTGCCCAGTTCCTCCACCTGGATGCGGTCCGTCGCCCGCGCCAGCGCCTGGAAGTAGCTGACCACGCGGTCCCAGTCGAGCACCGTGCGGTCGGCTCCCATCCTGTGGCCGAAGTGTGCCTCCGGGGACGGCGGCGCGGCGCCCCACAGCAGGGCAGCCGCGGCAAGAGCGGCCAAGAGCGGTTTCAGGCGCATGGTCGCACCAGCTCTCTCCACAGGGCCCTGTACCAGCGCAGGAACCGCTCCGGCTCCCGGCTTTCCTGAGCCTCCATGAGCGTGTAGCGGTCGTAGCCCGACTGCCGCAAAAGTGCGAACAATTCACGCCACGGATAGTCGCTGGCAAGCTCGTTGATGTGCACATTGCGAATCCACGGCCGGAGCAACTCGAAGCTCGGGCGGATCGAGCCGTTGACGATATCCGTGTCGTTGGAATTCCAGCACACGCCGACGTTGTCGTGGCGCGCCGCCTTCATGATCTCCGCCATGACCCGCGGTTGCGACGTGCCCCGCCCGTGTACCTCCACCCAAATCTCGACGCCGTAGCCCGCAGCGAAATCGCCCAGCTCGCGCAGCGCCTCGGCAATATGGCGGATGGTCGCCTCGGGCGGAGCTTCTTTGGGGAGCGCGTTGGGACGGACCTTGATCCCCCAGGCGCCGGTATCGTGCGCCAGCACCACGAACTGCCGGGCGAGGTCCAGTTGCCGCCGGCGCTCGCCCGCCTCCGGCGAGTGGAACTCGCACGTGGTGCCGTAGCTCAGCAGCCGGATCTTGCTCGATTCGAACCGCCGGCGCACCCGCAATCGCTCCTCCGGGCCGAGGGACGGCTCGACTCCGTGCTTATGGCCCGTGCGCAGTTCCACGGCCTCGAACCCGGCTGCTTCCAGGTTACGGATGATGGTTTCGAGGTCCCAGTCTTTCAAGACGTTATAAGTAACGGCGCCCAGCTGCATGGCCCTAGGCTCCCGGTAAAGGGTTATTGTAGTCCCCTTCGCTTCGCAGTGAGGCGAGCTGGATCGGTTGGCGATGGCCTGCCGCGCGGTCAGTGTCGCGGCCTCAGGCTCACCGATCGCACGGGTTGTGGGTTCAGAATCCTGGGATGCCCCTGTAACTGACGGGGTGCTACAGTTGCCAATAACGGTAGTTGCCAACGACGATGGAAGGAGTCGCCGGCATGCCGATCACACGGATGCTAACAGTGCTGTTTATTCTGTTCTCCGCTTCGACGGCGCCGAGCCAGAGCGGCGATCCGGGCCTCTCCGTGCTGCGCCAAATCAACATTCCGTTCATGAATCCTGCGGGCCGGATTCCGAACTGGTCCGGGGGCGCATGGGTCACGGTGGATGACACAAACCGGGTCGCGCCCGTGCTGTACGCCTTCGACGGCAACGGGGTTCGGCTCGCGCGGATCGCGTTGCAAATCCCGGGGGCGGACCGCGTTCTGGTCGCGGCGTACAAACGCTCCGCTGGGGGCGGCTACGCCCTGGCTGGTTCGGCATCGTCGAGGCAGGGCGTCGCAGCCACCTGGCTCGCCCTGATTTCCCCGCAAGGGGAGCAGCGGCTCATCCGGCTCAGCCCTTTCTACCCCTTCGAGGTCGCCATCGCTCCGGATGGCAGCGTGTGGGTGGCGGGCGAGGACGGCTCAGATCCGCACGGCGCACCCAACGAAGTGCTTCGCCGGTTTTCTCCCCGTGGAGCGGAGTTGGGCCGCTACGTGTCGCGAGCCACTCTCGAAACCGGCGCGGCAGTCGAGTACCCAGCCGAAGGATCACACCTTGCGGTCACCAGAGACCGGGTGGGGTGGTACTCGAATTCCGCTCGCATTTATAAGGAACTCTCTGCGGGGGGAGTGCCGTTGCTGAGTGTCCCCGGCCTGCCGCTCCGTGAGCCGGCCCGGGTGGACGGACTGGCGCTCTGTGAGGGCGGGCAGGTGTTCGTGAGCGTGTACCCCGTCTCCGCGCTGGAGAGACGCTCGCAGATCTGGCGTCTGGACCGGCAGCGCGGCCTGTGGACGCTCGCAATGGAAGCTCGCAGCTACAGTCCGGTGTATGGCTGCGACGGCGACTTGCTCGTGACCCGATTGGCCGTACCTGGGGGACTGCCTTCACTGGCTTGGTTAGGCGCCGGCCCCCGCTAGGCGCCTGGGCGGAGAATCGGCGCCGCCCGCACTGCTTGCCTGTCTGGCAGCGCCCCAAAGCTTGGCAATGGCGCTACGCATACCTCGCAATCGGCCCGCAGCCGGGGTGGGTCACCATGTGCCTGGATAGGAAAGGCAATGCTCGCTAACGGTTTGACACCGGCAAGCAGGCCCTCCTATACTGAGAATTTCGATCAAATCCCCTCTGGCCGGCGCTTGGGCGCAGGCATGCCGCACGGGGCTAGGGATTAAAGATGCCGAAACGTACCTATCAGCCGAACAACCGCCGCAGAGCAAAGACACACGGATTTCGGGCTCGCATGCGGACCAAGGACGGGCGTGCTGTCCTGGCGCGGCGCCGCGCGAAGGGGCGGAAGAAGCTCACGGTGAGTTCGGAGCGGGCAGTCCGTTACGCAAAGTAGGGCGGTTGCAACGAACAGACGAACGTTCGCCTTTCCCAAGGAGGTGCGCCTCCTCCGATCCGCCGACTTTGAAAAGGTGTATAAGGAGGGCTTCCGGATCTCGGGGCCGTATTTCGCAGCATTTTGTCTGCGCTGTCCGGGCCAGTCGCGACCCAAGATCGGTCTGACCGTACCTCGCTCCCTCGGCAAAAGCACGGTTCGCAATCGCATCAAAAGGCGTGTGCGGGAAGCGGTACGGCTCAATCTCTGGCGACTGGGGCCGGAATGGGCCGTCGTATTTAATCCGCGGAGTGCTGCGCTCGAGGCGCCGTTTGCAGAACTGGAGCGCGAGGTGCAAAGGGTGTTTGCGCGATGCGTGTCATCATCGTAGCTCTGCTGCGCGGCTATAAACGTTGGATTTCACCCGCGCTGCCCTCCGCCTGCCGGTTTTACCCGACCTGCTCGGAGTACATGAGCGAAGCCGTCGGCCGATACGGCGCCTTGCGAGGACTCTGGATGGGCACCCGCCGTCTGCTCCGGTGCCACCCGCTCCATCCCGGCGGATATGATCCCGTACGTTGAAGACGCCGATGCCTGACCCTGCACCCGATCGCGGTCCTTCCCCTGCCGGACCCGGCGAAATTTCCATGGAGCGGCGGCTGCTGCTGGCGTTCCTGCTCATGGGCCTCGTGCTGCTGCTGACGCCCTATTTTTTCCGGCCCGCCACACCTCCGCCGAAACCACCCCCCAAGGCGCCCGCCGCGACCGTGTCCGTGCCGCCTGCGCGGCCTGCGCCGGCTGCGGCCGGCGAGATCACCGCCGAACGCGAGGCCACCTACGCGGTCGAAACGTCACTTCTCCGCGTGGTGTTTTCCAACCGGGGGGCGGCGGTGCGCAGTTGGGTGCTCAAGCGCTACAAGGACAACGACGGCAAGCCGCTCGAGCTGGTGCACGGTGCGGCCGCCGACCGGATCGGTTTTCCGCTTTCGGTCGCCTTGAGGGATCCGGATGCCTCGCGACAGTTGAACAACGCCTTGTTCGTGGCGCACCCTGCCGCCGATGGTTTGGGGATCGACTTTGAGTTCGCCTCTCAAGGCCTTTTCGCGCGCAAATCCTTCCGCTTCCGCAAGGACAGTTACCTCGTGGATGTCGCAAGCGAGGTCATCCTGGAGGGCCGGCCCCAGCCCCACGTGCTTGTGTGGCGCGGCGGGTTCGGCGATCGTACGGTTCCGAACTACTTGGCCCGGCTGCGCAGCATCTACTTCGACGAGTCCGCAGGAAAACTCCTCTCGCACCAGGCCAAGGAAGCCAAGAACGGGCCGGTCTCGGCCTCGGGCCGGTTCTCGTTTGCCGGGCTGGAAGATGCCTACTTCGCGGCCGTCGCTCTGGCCCCTCCGGGCATCGCACTGGAGCTGCGCACGTTCAGCGACATGGTTCCGCAGCCCGACGGCAAGGAGGCACCGTGTCTGGGCGCCGGTTTCGGAGGACCCGCTGCCTTTGCGCTTTTCGTGGGCCCCAAGGACATGGATATCCTGCGCCGCGTCAATCCCAGACTCGAGCAGATCGTGGACTTCGGATGGTTCAGCTTTCTGGCCAAGCCGCTGTTTCTGTCGCTCAACTGGATCAACGACCGGTGGGTGCACAACTACGGCTGGTCCATCGTAGTCGTGACCGTGATTATCAATTTCCTGCTGCTGCCGCTCAAGTTCTCCAGCCTGAAGTCCATGAAGAAAATGCAGGCGCTCGCGCCGCAGATTGCGGCCATCAACGAAAAGTACAAAGGCATCAGCCTGCGCGATCCTCGCAAGGCGGAACAGAATCAGGAGATCATGGAACTGTACCGCCGGCACGGCGTCAACCCCATGGGCGGCTGCCTGCCGATGCTGCTGCAGATCCCCTTCTTCATCGCCTTCTACAAGGTACTGACCGTGGCCATCGAACTCCGCGGGGCCTCCTGGCTGTGGGTGACGGATCTGTCCCAGCCCGAACACTTGCCCATCCGCATCCTGCCGCTTGCCATGATCGTCAGCCAGTTCGTGATGCAGAAGATGACGCCCACCACCACAGCAGATCCGGTCCAGCAGCGTATGATGCTCATGATGCCGCTCGTGCTGGGCTTTATGTTCTACGGAGTCTCCAGCGGCCTGGTGTTGTACTGGCTGACGAGCAACCTGGTGGCGATCGGCCAGCAGTGGTTCTTTAACAAGACCATTCCCGCCCCGGTCGTGGCGCCACCGCCCGCTCCAAAGCGCAAGAAGACCGCGAAGAAATAGCCGTGGACGCCCCCAAGTACACCGTGGAATCCGTCAGCCCTCGCATCCGGCGGTTTCTGTCTCCCCTGTTGGCCCGGGCGGGCTTGCGATTGCAATACCAGGTCACGGGGCCGGAAAACCGGCATCCGGATTTCGAGAACCCCGACGTCGTGGTCCGTTTCTCAGGTCCGGACGTAGAGCTGCTGCTTGCCAACCGGGCGGAATTGTTGCTCGCCCTCGAGCACCTCACCATGGAGATGCTCCGCATGCCGCCGGAGGACCACAGCCGGCTTTGCTTCGACGCCAACGACTATCGTGCCCTGCGGATCGAAGAACTCCGCCTCAGCGCCCTTGCCGCCGCCGAAAAGGTCAAGCGGACCGGCAGGCCGTTCGAGTTCAACCCGATGACCAGCCGCGAGCGGAGAATCATCCATCTGGCGCTGCGGGGCGACAGTGCGGTGCGGAGCGAAAGCTCGGGGCTGGGCAGCCAGCGTAAGGTGGTGATTTATCCGGCGGACATGCCTCCTCGGCCCGAAGAGGCCGCCTCCGCCCGCCCGCCGGTGCGTAAACGCCATCGCCGTTGAAGCACGGGGACACGATTGTCGCCATTTCGACGCCTCCTGGCCGCAGCGGGATCGGCGTGGTGAGGCTGTCGGGGCCCCAGGCCCGCACCATCGCGGAGGCGATCCTCCGCTTTCGGCGGCCGCCGCGGTGGCGACCCTGGACGGCCGCCATGGCCCAACTGTTCGATTCCGAAGGCCAGGCGGTGGATGACGTCATCGTCACGTTCTTCGAGCAACCGCGTTCCTACACGGGCGAAGACGTCGTGGAGATTTCCTGCCACGGCTCCCCGGTCGTGCTGCGCTACTGTGTCGAGCGCGCCTGCCAGGCTGGTGCGCGCCCGGCCGAGCCGGGCGAGTTCACGCTCCGTGCATTCCTGAACGGGCGGATCGATCTGCCCCAGGCGGAGGCGATCCGGGATCTGATCGAAGCGACCACCCTATACCAGGCCCGGGTGGCGGCCCAGCAGACCCACGGCTCCGTTTCGCGCCGGATTGCACCGCTGAAAGAGCAGTTGCTCGAGCTGATCACGCTGCTGGAGGCCGGTATTGATTTCGCCGAGGATGACGTGCCCGTTGCCTCCGCCGATGAGATCCTGGCGCGCCTGGAGCCGCTTGCGCGGCAGGTGGAACAACTCGCCGCCAGCTTTGCCTACGGCAGACTGGTCCACGACGGTTTCTGCCTTGCCATCGTCGGCCGGCCCAACGTGGGCAAGAGCAGCCTGTTCAACCGGCTGTTGGAGCAGGAGCGCGCCATCGTCACCGACATCCCGGGCACCACGCGGGACCTGATCTCCGAAACGGCGTCCTTGGGAGGCATCCCCGTCAAACTCATGGACACCGCCGGCATCCGCCCGACGGGCGAACTGGTCGAGAGCCTGGGCATCGAGCGGAGTCTCCAGGCCATGGCCGATGCCGACCTCACGCTTGTCGTACTCGACCTTTCCGCCCCGCTCGAGGAGGAAGATCGTTCCTTGATCGAGCGTGCGCGGCAATACGGACGGTTCCTCATCGCCGCCAACAAGTCTGACCTGCCGCGCCGCGCAGAAATCCCCGGCGAACACGTCGTGGTCTCCGCTCTGACCGGAGAAGGCATCGAACAGCTACGCGAGCGCATTCTCGCGACTCTCGCGCCCGACGGCATTCCGACCCAGGAACCCGGATTCATCACCAGCCTGCGCCACGAGCAGCTGCTCCGGGAATGCCTCCAGGCGCTCGAGCAGGCCCGGCGGGCTACGCGGGAGGGCTTGCCCCACGAGATGCTGCTGCTTGACCTCTATGCCGCCTTGCAGCCGCTCGACTCGATTACGGGCGCCACCACGGCCGACGACATCCTCGGGCGGATCTTCTCCACCTTCTGCATCGGCAAATAGGCTCGGGTGGGGCAAATTCCCCACCTCCGCCGAGCCCCGGCAAAGGCATGCGCCGTAATTTCAGTGACTTTCCGGTGCGGTCAAAGTGGCAAGTCACTCGCTAGCCAGTCTGGCGGGAAAGCTTTATGGCCTACGTCATCGTGGACACCTGCACCAAAGACGAGCTGTGCGTGGAGGCCTGTCCGGTGGACTGCATTCATCCGAAGAAGGACGAGCCGGGATTCGACGAAGTGCCCCAGCTGTACATCAATCCCACCGACTGCATTGACTGCGGAGCCTGCGTCCCGGTTTGCCCGACCAACTCCATCTACGTGCTGGATGAGCTGCCGCCGGAGCTGGCGCACTTCGCGGAGAAAAACGCCGCCTGGTACGCCACGGCGCGGTGAGAAGATTTACCGGATCACGATGGGCCTCAGCGGCCTGATGTAGATGTTCCGGTAAGCCACCGGGCCGTGGTCGCCCTGGAGCATGAGCGGGTTCTCCGGGGCCTCGGGGATGTTCATGTGAGCGCGCGTGGGCCCTTCCACCTCTACGTTGTCTTGCACCGACAGTCCGTTGTGCAAGACCCGAACGAAGCGGGCGTTCTCGATTTTGCGTCCGCTTCGGTCAAAGCGGGGCGCACGGAACCAGATCTGGAACGACTGCCACTCGCCCGGCCGCCGGCTGGCGTTGCGCGACGGCGGTGAGCCTCCCACGCCCCGGTTGTCGATCCAGCGGTGGTAGATCGCGCCGCAGTCGGAAGTCTTCATGGGCTCCGGCGACCCGTAACTGTCAAAGATCTGCACTTCATAAAGCCCGTGCAGGTAGACGCCCGAATTGGATCCCTTCGGGATCAGAAACTCCAAATAGAGCTCCACGTCCCCGAACTTCTCATCCGTCACGATGTTGTTGGCGCGGCCCTGAGGTCCGTTGAGCATCCGGTCCCCCGGCAGCGGTACGGGAATCAGACGCGTGGGCGCAAGCAACCGTTCCCATAACACACCACGCGTGGTGATCCATCCGTGGGGCCTGCCATCCTGACCATGCCAGCCGCTCAGATCCCTGCCGTTGAACAGCGGCCTCCACCCTTCCTCCAGCAGGAACGGCGGGTCGCCGTGGAATTCTCCGTCGTTCAACTCAAACAGCTTTTGGGCACCCGCGGAACCGGTGATGAGGAACGCTGCCAGCAAACACCACGCACGCATGTTCCGATTGTGTGCGAGATCGAAGCCGGACACAAGCCGCCGGCGGCCCTGCAGGCCGCGGCCGCTCAGTCGACGGCGTGAGCAGGATGCTCGACTGATTCTTTGCGGATCGTGATGGTGCCGCGATGGGTCCGCAGGCTGATCTTCGGGCCGCGACCCGTCGTCCCCTTGACGGTCCCCCCGCGCCGCTCGGCGGACACCACCAGGGGCGGGCCGAATTCATTGTTCACTTCTCCCCGATCCGCCACGGCTTCCAGCTCAAAGCGGCCTCCCGCCGGCAGAACCACCACAACGTCGCCCGTCTCGGTCGTGGCGGTGATGCGCGGCAACGGGAGGCGGCGGGGCACCAGTTCGAGATCCCCGCGATCTACGGAAAGATCCAGCTCTTGGGTGAACTCCTCCAGCCGGACATCCCGCGAGCGTGCGCGGAACCGCACGGGTCCTTCCAGGTTGGAGCCGGTCAGATCCCCCAAATCCAGATGGAGCTGTCCGGGGAGCCGTGCAAGGCGCAGTTCCGTGTTTCCGCTCTGAAACACGAGGGGCCCGGCCAGCTTGCGGAAGCGGAGATCTCCGGAGTAATAGCCGTTGATTTCCACGGGCCCGCTCACCTCTTCCAGTTCCACGTCGCTGCCGCGGCCGGCGATGGTGACGCCCCCCCGGACCTGAATCGCCCTTACGATGTCGCTGCGCCGCAGATCCACCCGCACTTTGCCGCCGATGTTTTGCAGGCGCACCCCGGCGTTGTCGCTCGTGATTTCCACGTCGCCGTCCAGGTGCAGGATGTCGAAATCGCCGTAGCGCCCCGAGGCCTGAACGGCCACCGCGCGAGGCACGGCGAGTTCCACGTCGGCGGAAATCCGCGCCGGCGGCGGAGTGACAGGCCCGGAACGGTCCGTGGCGGAAAGGGGTTCGTCGGAACGAAAGCGGACAATCGCCTCGGCGCCTTCCACGCGAATCTCCACCGCCGTGGCGCGGTCGAGCCGGTCGGCCAACTGGCGCGAGAAAGTCCGGATGGTTTTGCGCCCGCTCAGTTGGATTTCAGCGGCATCCGAACCCGTGATGCGCGTGTTACCCCGCGGGTTCTCCACCACGATCCGTCGCACGCCGGCCGCGGGGTGTTTGGCCGAGAGCGGATAGTCGTAGGCTTCGCCGAACAGCTCCACGGTCTTGCCGTGAATCACCAGAGGCGGCAGTCGCGGCGCGTAGTGGTAGGCAGCCGAAATGCCGGCGCCGAGGAAACAGATGAAAACCGCCAACACCCACTCGCCCCCGGAGATCCCTGCCCGCGGCAGCGGCTTGGAGGACAGCCACCAGTAGAGAATCTCCACCAGCCGCAGCAGACCCCAGCCGACGAGCACAACCGGCCAGTACTTAGCCACCAGCTCCCAGGAGATCCACTCCGGACGGATGTTCCGAAGCAGGAACACCACGCCGATCACGATGAGCAGCACCGGACCTGCGAGAGAACGGCGTCTCATTGGCCACCTCCGGCCGGGGGCGGAGCAGAGGTTCGGTAAGGGGGATAGGGCGGGCGGGAGCCGCCTTCGAAGATGCGTTCCAGCAGCTTCAGTACCCCGAACAGAATCAGGAGGGCAGGCCAGGTGCGCCCGAAGCTGTACGGGGTGAGCTGATCCAGAGTGAGCAGCCCGCCGAGGGCAATCAGCATGATCGGCCCGCGAATCGCTCCGATTACAGAGCCCGGTGTCTGGTTCATGGCGATTCCCTTTCACTGTGGAAACTTTGCCGGTCGTCGCCCCAGCGAGCCTGTTCCCGGCGCTCCCCCGCCAGGCGGGTGTACAGCATGTAGGCGCCCAGGGCGATGAGAAACACCGGCCAGTAGCGCAGGATCTCGCGCATCTCGATCAGGCCCAGGTTGTTCAACAAGAAGACGACCCCGAGCGCGATGAGCACGATCGGGCCTGCCGGAAAGCCCGGGCGCGATGTGCTGACGGGGAACAGGCTGGAAAACTCATCCACAGGCTCGCCGCGCTGCCGCTTGGCCGCCGTATGGTAGGCCTCAAAGGCCATGTAGAAAAACCACAGCGCAATCAGCAGCCCGAACAGCGGCTCCAGACCGCCTGCCGCCCCCGAGCTGATGATGCTGATCAGCACGCCGAGAATCACCACGTGGATCAGCCCCTTGACGTACTGGCCGTTGTAGATGGCCCCCACGCCCGGAATCAGCCCGAGAAGGAAGGCTAAGGCCGGAGAGGCGCCCGGCGCCGGCGCGGGAGGGGCCGGCGGAGCCGCGGGCGCGTGCTCCGGGCAGAAGATCGTGCCCTGCGCGGTGCGCTGGCACTCCGGGCAGAGCCCCTTGCCGCACGTACGGCAGTAAGCCGCCGCGGCTCGTTCGGCATGGATGTAGCAATTCATAATCTCCACTCCTTTGTCTGGCGTCACGGGGACCGCTCCTGGGGCTGGGGCCGGCGTCCCTGGGAGCCTCCGCGTGCCGGTTCCGGTCCGGAGGGCGCCGCAGTCTCTTCCTCCGGAGCCGTCAGTTCGCGGAGCCGGGACCGCACCTCATAGACCAGCCGCATGCTTTCGTAAAACTTCACTACGCGAGCCCAGGTCCGGTGGATCTTGTCATCCACGGCCTGCCAGATGCGTGCGGGGCTCAGATCCGCAGGTTGGATCTGCCGCACACTGATGCCCGCGAACCGGCCCAGCATGGACAGCGACAAGATCGTCATCGCCATACCCATCGCAAAGCGCGGTTGCAAGACCGGCTCCCAGAGTCGGCGCAACCATGCGCGCAGGCCGCTCCTCGGTCGCGCGTGCTCCCGCCGCCCCTCCAGTTCAAACAAGATCCGCGTCACCAGTTGCGGCGGCGGCTCGACGGCCGGGACCTGACGCAGGTACGCCACCGCGGCGGCGGCGTCCCGCGCCATCTCGGCGCAGACCGCGCAGCCCGACAAGTGTTGCTCGACCTGCCGGCGTTGTTCCTCCGGCAGGGTTCCGTCCAGGTAATCGCAGAGCAGCAGTTCCAGTTCGGCGCAGTTCATGCGATCACCTTGCGCTTTCTCAGGATCCGCGCCAGCTCGGCGCGCCCCCGGTTCAACCGTGACTTGACCGTGCCCTCGGGCACGTTCAGAACCCGGGCGATCTCCCGATACTCCATCTGCTCCAGATCGCGGAGAATCACAGTCTCTCGCAACTCCGGAGAGAGCCTTTGCAAAGCGGCTTGGAGCGCTTCGGCAGCCTCTCTGCCGGCCAGAAGTCCGTCCGTGCGGCTGGACAGCGCCTGGGTTTCCTCGAGCACCGGCAGCCGTTCCTCCAGAGACTCGGTCACGCGTTCATGACGGGTGCGGCGGTAATGATCCACCAGCAGATTGCGCGTCAGCCGCATGAGCCATGTCGCGAAGCTTCCCTCGCCGGCTCGAAACGATTTCAAGGTCCGGAAAACACGCAGAAACACCTCCTGCGTCAGTTCCTGAGCCTGAGCGTCATTGGCCGTGAAACGGTAGCACAGCGAATACACCCGCCGCGTGTAGGCCTTGACGAGTTCCTCCCAGGCAGCCTCCTCGCCGCGGAGGCAGCGCTCAATCAGAATGGCGTCCGGATCCAAGCTGCTGCCCGCAACGCGCCGCCCGCTCGTCGTAGCCGCGCGCGTTCCAGCCCCACCGAAGCTGCTCAGCGCAGCAAGGGCGCCACGTGGCGCAAACTGGGCGGCGGCTGCCATGAGTTGCCTCGCTTCGCCGGCCCGCCGAAGTTCTGAGCTTCGTGCGGACCCCAACTGTCCATTCCGGCTTCCAGTATGGAAAACGAAAGATTATGATGATAAGTTCGCGCAGGTTCATTGGGTTCGGCGCGCCGTTTTTTCATTCTAGTCCTTTCGGCGGAGCCGGCAACCTCATCAGGTTTCGCGGAAACGGAGGCGCTGTTGCCCAAGGGAGGCGGATATCGGAACCCGTAGGTGGCGTTGGCTGGCGGCTCTCGCGGTCCTGGTCGCCGCCTTGGCCGTGCTGTTCATCCTCCGCTGGCGGCAGCAAGGCTTCCAATGGGTTCAGTTTCGGGACGCGCTTCTCGGCGTGGATCCGGCCTGGCTGGCCGCCAGCGGGGCCTTTGCCCTGGCTTCCTTCTACGGGCGGGTGCTTCGCTGGGCGGTGATGCTGCGACCGCAGAAGGAGACCGTCAGTCACTGGGGCCTGTTTTCCGCTACTGCCATCGGGTTTACCGCCATCGTGCTTCTCGGCCGTCCGGCTGAAGTGGTGCGGCCCCTGCTGATCGCCATGAAAGAGCGGGTCCCCTTCAGCTCCCAGGTCGCCGCCTGGATGCTCGAACGCATCTTCGACCTTCTGGCTACTCTGGTGATCTTCGGGTTTGCCCTCACTCAAGTTCGCCATCTGGATCTGGCAGTAGGGCCGGGGCTGGAATGGGTTCTCCGTGTAGGCGGCACGATCGCCGCGGCTTTGGGCGGGATCTGCCTGGGGATTATCCTGGTTTTGCGCTATTTCTCGGAAACCATGAGAAGGCGTATGGTCGAGGGTCTGGCGTTTCTCCCAGCCCGCCACCACCAGAAGGCCGCCAAAATTGCCGAAGCTTTTGTTCAAGGGGTCCTGGCCACGCGCAGCGCTACCAGTTTGCTGCTGTTGCTCGCCTACACCGTTCTGGAATGGCTTCTGATTATCGGGTGCTACATTTGTCTGTTCCAGGCGTTTCCGCAACTGCGCAACGTCAGCTGGAGCGGCGTGCTGATCTTCATGGGATTCGTCTCTTTCGGAAGCGTGATCCAGATTCCCGGAATCGGGGGAGGCATGCAGCTGGTCGCCATCGTGGTTCTGACCGAGATCTTCCGCGTCTCGCTGGAGGTGGCCACAAGCGTGGCTTTGGTCGTCTGGATCATGACGTTCGTCATCATCATGCCCGTGGGCATCCCCCTGATCCTCCACGAGGGGATCAACTTTCGAAAAATCAAAGAGATGGAAGCGCAAGCCGAGGCCGCCCTATGAACTGCCCCTTCTGCGGGCACAAACACGACCGCGTAATTGATTCCCGCGAAAGCAAGGAGGGCGACGTCATCCGCAGAAGGCGCCAGTGCCTGGCCTGCGAACGGCGGTTCACCACCTACGAACGGATTGACGAAGTGCCCTACATGGTGGTGAAGAAAGACGGCCGGCGGGAGCGGTTCGACCGGCAAAAGGTACTGACCGGGCTTCTGAAGGCTTGCGAGAAGCGCCCTGTGGGCATGTCCAAGCTGGCGGAAATCGTTGATGACGTCGAGGCGAGGCTGGCGGAGCGCCCGGACCGCGAGATTTCGACTACAGAAATAGGAGAATACGTGATGGAGCGCCTCCGGGCCTTGGACAAGGTGGCCTACGTCCGCTTTGCCTCCGTTTATCGGGATTTCCAGGACGTGGAGGCTTTCGTCAACGAACTCAAGGACTTAATGAGACAAAAACGCTCCTGAGAGACCTCGAGAAACCCACGCACTACTTCTAGGAGGGAACCTGCAGTTTCAAGATTTTGTAACCGTTGGCAATTGTGCACATCTGAAATATTGGGCTTAACATAGGGTTGCGAAGGTGTTATAATGAGTTGGCCCCCTTGGCGACCGGGGACCAAGAACATAAGCCCAGCTAATTCAAGTGCGCGAACCTGAAACGGGCGGAGAAAACAACGGCGCAAGGAGGCCGGAACCGCACTCGGTTTGTGTGGAGGTGTTGAAACGTGGATCACTTTGATGATCACTACCTGAGTGACCACCACGACAGTTTGGGTCTTCCCTTCGCGGAGGAGGAGGACGTTCGTTTTTTTGATACGGAGGAGACCGCCGAGGCGGACGACCTCCACGCCACCCAGGCGCTCGAGGAGTCGGTCTACACGGATGACCCCGTCCGGGTCTACCTTCGGGAGATGGGCGCAGTTCCTCTCCTGACCCGGGAGGGCGAAGTCGAGCTGGCGCGGCGGATGGAGAGGGGAAAGCTGCGCATGCAGAAGGCGCTCAGCCGTTCCCCGCTCGTGCAGAAGGAGATTGTCGAGCTGGGCGAAAAGCTCAGGAGGGGCGAAGAAGAGCTCGAAAATTGGGTGGATCTCGGCGATGTCGAGCACGGCAGTGCGGCGCACGAGCGGCGCCGGGCGGAGGTCCTCAAGCAGTTTGTGCAGGTCGCGGCCCTCTTCAAGAAGCAGCAGCAACTGGCGGAAAAGTTCGCCTCCTTGTCTGCGTCCAAAAAGGGGGTCATCCGGCGGTGGAAGTGGAAGCTGAATCGCTCGCGCGTGGAGCTTTCGCGAGCCATTCGGGCGATCCCGTTTGCCCCGCTGTGCTGGAAGCAGTTTGCCCGCCACATCGAACAGGAAGTCCAAGAGCTGGAGCGTCTGGAAAGCGAGCTGAGCAAGCTGAGCGGCCGCTCCGGCACTGAAGCCCAGACGCGGATTCGCGCCCTGCGTCGGGAGATTCGTAAGCGCGAGAAGGCCGCCGGCGCCACGCTGGCCGAGTTGCGACATACGCTTGCGGTCGTGCGGCAAGGCGAACAGGAGGCCGAGAAGGCCAAAAAGGATCTGGTCGAAGCCAACCTGCGGCTTGTGGTCTCGGTCGCCAAGAAGTACGTCAACCGTGGCCTTCACCTGCTGGATCTGATCCAGGAAGGCAATATCGGGTTGATGCGCGCGGCCGACAAATTCGAGTACCGGCGAGGTTACAAGTTCTCCACCTATGCGACGTGGTGGATCCGCCAGGCCATTACGCGGGCAATTGCGGATCAGTCCCGCACCATCCGGATCCCGGTTCACATGAACGAGAGCATGAACAAGTTCCTCCGCGCCAACCGGGAGCTGGAAAAGGAGCTTGGCCGGGCGCCCACCAATGACGAGATCAGCCGGCGCATGGACATTCCGGTCGAGAAGGTGCAGAAGCTCAAGACCATCTCGCGGGATCCGGTTTCGCTGGAGACTCCTGTGGGCCGTGATGGCGAATCGGCGCTCGGCGATCTCATTGAAGACCGCTGGGTCGGCTCTCCGGTCGATACCGTGATTGAGACCAACGTTCGCGACGAGACGGCCAACATCCTGAAGACCCTCTCTCCCAAAGAGGAAAAGGTCATCCGGATGCGGTTCGGCATCGGTTGCGAGCGCGAGCACACCCTGGAGGAGATCGGCCAGGAGTTCGACGTCACGCGGGAACGGATCCGCCAGATCGAGGCCAAAGCTTTGCGCCAGCTCCGCTCCCCGGAGCGCGCCCGCTATCTGCGGGCTCTGCTGGCGGCCCGTTGAGCGCAGCCTTCATTCTTTGGGGAACATCTCGATCTGTTGCGGCGCGCCAGCTTTGCTCCGGCGCCGCAGGGGGCTTCCCACAACGCCCAGCACGTGCATCTGGCTGAGGGCCTGCCGCGGAACAAACAATCTCTGGTTGTTCGACAGCGGGTTCGGGGGCACCACGGTGAAGCCGAAGGGATCCAGTTGCAGGAGGTTGTTGGCCAACAAGCCGTCCGCCACCTCACCGTCGCGGAACGTCATGCGGACCCACAAGCCGTCGGTTCGGGGACGGGTGTGAAACAGTTTCGGCTCCGGCAACCCCGCCCCGGCGTCGAAGTCCCGCACAAAGCAGACGGCCTTGATCTCCGCGTACGGCAATACGATCACGCTCCCGGACCGCGTGAGGACTTCGACGCCCCCCGCCGTCAGATAGGTTCGCGGATTCACGAATCCGAGGACCGGATCCCGTTCGAAGCGCCGCACGACCACCTTCTTGCTGGTCGAACCGCTCAAATCTCGCGCCCTTGTGTGGAACTTCCTTCCGATATTTTCGCGAGTATTGTATCATTGGCACGATGCTGAACGGGGAGCGGGTGAGTGCGGAAATCCACGCTTTCCTCGATCACTGCCGCATCGAAAAAGGGCTGTCGGAGAACTCCTTGGCGGCCTATGCCCGCGACCTGGCCCGGTTTGCGCAGACGGCGGCCGAAAGCGGCAGCCCCGATCCTTTCGCCACCAGCGTCATCCTCCGCCATCTGGATACGCTGTACGCCAGCGGCCTGGCGAGCCGTTCGATCGCCAGGCACTTGGCCGCACTGCGCAACTTTTTCCGCTATCTGCTGGCGGAAGGGAAGATGGATGCGGATCCGACCACGCTCCTGCGCTCCCCCCGGCAATCCCGGACCTTGCCGAACTATCTGAGCGGCAATGAGATAGAGCGACTCCTGGAATCCCCCGACCTGTCGAAACACACCGGCATCCGCGACCGCGCCATGCTGGAGGTCCTCTACGCCACTGGAGTGCGCGTCTCCGAGTTGTGCCACGCCGAGCTGTCGGACGTCAATCTCGAGCTCGGCGTGTTGCGGGTGTCCGGCAAAGGGGGCAAACAGCGCCTGGTCCCCATTGGCCGCCCCGCTCAGTCGGCTCTGCGCCTATATCTGGAGACCGCCCGGCCCGCGTTACTCAAAGCCAGGGCGTCGCGGTATCTTTTTGTCACGGCGCGGGGCGGTCCGCTGACGCGGCAGGCCTTCTGGAAGTTGCTGGCCCGTTACGGGCGCAAGGCGGGTTTGCGCCGCCGGCTCACACCCCACGTGATCCGGCACAGTTTTGCAACCCACTTACTGGAGCGGGGCGCCGATCTGCGCAGCGTCCAAACTTTGCTCGGCCATGCGGACATTTCCACGACACAGGTATACACTCACGTGGTGCGGTCCAGACTCCGACAGGCTGTGGACCGCTTTCACCCGCGCGCTCATTGAAGGGCGGCTCGTCGCGGCGACACAGTCGGAGCCAAAACGATGAGTGACTACATCTTCATGCTGGAAAGCCATCTCAGCGCAGAGCAGAATCGCGTCGTGGCTCAGGTCCAGGCGGCTGCGGCCGAGGCCCGGGTGAATCTGTTCCTTACCGGGGGCGCGGTTCGGGACATGCTGGCGGGCCATCGCATTCGCGATCTGGACTTCACGGTCGAAGGCGACGCGCTTGCCGTCGCCCGGGCTCTGTTATCCGACAAAGCCGTCAAGTCACTGGCACAAGATACCGTTCGGCAGGCGGCCGAACTGCTGTTTCCCGGCCACGTGCGCGCCAGCGTCAGCATGGCCCGCCGCGAAGAGTACGCACGTCCGGGAGGACAGCCCCGGGTGACTGCGGCCACCATTCACGAGGATCTGCGCGGGAGGGACTTCACCTTCAACGCCATCGCACTGTCCCTCAACCGGGCCTCGCTCGGACTGATGCTGGATCCCAACAACGGCATGGCCGACCTGGAGCACCGCGAAATCCGCGCCGTGCACAACCGGATCTTCCACGACGATCCGGCGCGCCTGCTGCGCCTCGTCCGTTTTCGCGTACGCCTGGGCTGCACGGTGGAACCCAAGACGCAAGGGCAGTATGAAAACGCCCGGCTCGAAGAACTCGAAAAGCGCATTCCGGCGCGGCGACTGTTCGAGGAACTGCGCGAGATCGCCGAGGAACAGAACCCCGCCGAGATCCTCCGCCTGCTCGAAGAAGAGCGGCTGCTCGCGCTGATTTCTCCGGCGCTCACGGGGACCAAACTGAATCTGCAAGCCATCGCGCGCTGGCAGAAGGCCCGGGAACTGATCCCGTTCAGCGTCGAACTGCCGGTAAATCATCTTGCCCTGCTCCTGTATTTCCTGACCGAAAAGCTGACGCCGAAGGAACGGGCCGCCCTGATCAAGGCCACGGCCATGCACAAATCCGAAGTCGAGCTTTGGGAGCGGCTGCCGGCGGAGACCAAGGCGCTGGAACGTCAGCTGCGATCCCCCAAACTGCACAAGGCCTCCGAAGTCTACCAGCTTCTCTCGACCGCCCGGGGGGAACACATCCTGTTCCTGTACCTCCGCTCCGAGCACCGGCTGGTGCATGACCGCATCCGGAATTACCTGCAAAAGTACCTGCCCGCCGCTCAGGAGATTACCGAGCGCGACGTGAGCGCGGCCGGAGCAGAGCCGGGATCGGCGAAGTTTCAGAAACTGAAGGAACAGATGATTGCAGAGCGGCTCGACGGCAGAGTCCGCAAGCCGAAACCCCAACCGGAAGCGGCATCCCCGCCGACTGAACCCGTGAAACCGGAATCTTCCACGGCCAGACGGCCTCGCACGTCGGGCACCGGAAGAGGATAGGGCTTCGTTCAGCGGTTGCCCAAATTCAGTATCACGATTCCGAGCAAGATCAGGCCGATGCCGATGAACTTGTGACGCGTGAAGGGCTCCCCGAAAAACAGCCGGGACCAGAACATCGTCCAGACGTATCCCAGAGCCACCATCGGATACAGCACGCTCAGCTCACCCCGCCGCACGCCCAGAACAAAAAAGAAGGAAGAAACAAGAAAGAAACCCACGCCGCAAGCCAGCCGCCAGTTCAACAGCAGAGTCATCGGGTTGCGGTGCAGCCGGCCGGCTCCGGCCTTGAGAAACACCGCCCCGAAGGAGCCGATAAAGGAGGCCAGTAACACCAAAGCCATGGAGGAGACGGGAGTTTTCACCGTGGCTTGTCCTTGCCCAAGACCGCGACTCCGGTGACGATGATCGAGACGCCCGCAATTTTGTAGAAGTTGACGGAGTCCTTGAAGAACACGACCGAAAGGAACGTGACCCAAACGTAGGTCAGCGAAATCACCGGGTAGAGAATCGAAAGTTCGCCGTCTCGCAGGGCCAGAACCAAAAGCACCGTGCTGATCCCATACAGCCCGTAACCGGTAACCAGCGGGGGATTGGTGAGCATCGCCAGCGGACTGGCGCTGGCCAGGACGTTCGCGCCGGATTTGATCAACACCTGCGCCACGGCGCCGAAGATCGTGCAGAAAAAGACCAATGCAATGGACTGGCGGCGGCTGAATCGGAAGGACTTTCGGACCAGCGTGGGCGGAGTTGCTGTGCTCACGGCTTCTTCAAACGTTCCCTTATCATAACAGCTTCGCGCGGCGTTGTGTCCGCGCTCGAGCGCTCAGGAGCCGGCCCTTGGGCCGGGAGGCGGGCAGGCCGTAGCCTCCGCCTCCGGGCGTCTCCACGCGCAGGACATCGCCGCCCCGGACCCCGAACCTCGCCTTGCCGCCGAGCGGCACGCGTTCCTTACCGCGCAACAACGTGTTACGGCCCGGCTTTCCGGGCGCACCTCCCTCGAGCCCGTAGGGCCCCCGGCGCCGGCGATCCGAAAGAATCGTCACCTCGCACGGGGCCAAAAACTCGATCTCGCGGACAATGCCATCCCCTCCCCGATGGGCTCCCTGGCCTCCGGAACCCCGGCGCACCCGGTAGGCCCGCACCCGCAGAGGATACTGGTGCTCCAGCGCCTCGACGGGCGTATTCCAACTGTTCGTCATGTGGGTGTGAACGGCGTTGTGCCCCGGGCCCGCAGCCGAGGCCCCCATGCCGCCCGCCACGGTTTCATAGTAGGCAAACAGGCGGCCGCGAGAGGGATCCCAGCCCCCCATGCTGAGATTGTTCATCGTGCCCGAACTGGCCGCCGGGATCCGTCCGGGGAGCGCCTGTGCCAGGGCCCCGAGCAACGCGTCTGTGATCCGCTGCGAAGTCTCCACATTGCCGGCCGCCATTGGGGCCGGCGGGCGCGCGTTCACTACTGAACCCTCCGGCGCCAACACGCGGATCGGGCGCATCAAGCCGGCCGTGTAGGGTACATCCGGCCCGGCCAGACATCGGAACACATACATTACGGCGGCAACCGTAACCGCGTAGTTTGCATTGACGGGGCCTTCCACTTGCGGATCCGACCCCGAAAAATCCACCACCGCCGAATCCCCTTTGATGATGGCAGCCACGGCAACCCGCACCGGCCTTCCGGAGACGCCATCATCGTCAAGATAATCCTCGAACCGGTACGTTCCTTGCGGAATCTTGCGGAGGGTCAGCCGCATGATCCGCTCGCTGTAGTCTTGCAGAGCGCCCATCATACGCTGCACTCGCAGGACGCCGTAGCGCCGCGCCAGATCCTCCAGCCGGTCCTGACCCCGCCGCAGGGCCATCCACTGGGCTTCCAGATCTCCGGCCCGCTCCTCGGGAGTTCGCACGTTGGCGAGCAGCAGCCGCCAGACGTCGGCCTGGGGCGCGCCGTTGCGCACAAGCAGGACCGGCGGGATGCGCAAACCTTCCTGGTAAATCTCGCGGGCCAGGGGCATGGAGCCGGGGCTCATGCCCCCGACATCGGCATGGTGCGCACGATTGGCAACGTAGAACGCCGGCTTGCCGTCGGGACCGAAGCAGGCGCCGGCCACCACCGTGATGTCCGGCAAATGGGTACCTCCGGCGAAAGGATCATTGAGCACCGCGACGTCGCCCGGACCGAGACGGAACATCCGCCTGACCTGCTCGACGGCGAGCGGCATGGCGCCCAGATGCACGGGCATGTGATCTCCCATCGCCACCGCTTGGCCTCCTCCGTCGTAGACGGCACAGGAGTAATCGCGCCGCTCCTTGATGTTGGCCGAGTAGGAGGTCTTTCGCAGCACCACACCCATCTCCTCCGGGACCGAGACCAGCAGGTGCCGGAACAATTCCAGTTCGATGGAAGCGGCGGCGCTCACGGCTTGGGTACGGGGACCGGCGGGACCTGCGGCTCAGGCGGCGCAGGCTCGGCCGGCGGCTCCGCAGGCGTGGCCTCGGCAGGACGGCACTCGCCCAGCGGAATCAGGAAGGCGGCCACCGCGCGCCAGCGCTCTCCCTCGTGCTGTTCCACCTGAAAAGCGTTGGTGGCGCGATCCGCCCGGATCCTCCATCCAGACTGCCTCGTCTCGGCGCCGGCCCCGGCGATCGGCCGCGCGCTGACTTCGCGCAGCATCCAGCTTTCGCCACCTGTGAGCGACTCGTAGCGTTCATAACGGCTCTCCGTTTCTCCGGAATGGGTGCGGTCAATCCACAGGGTGCCGCGAGTGCGGGACTCAAACCAAAACCGCTCCAGAGAAGCGATGCGACTCTCGTCGAAGACCGGACGCCGGCGCCAGGTGACCCCGCCGTCGGTGGTCAACAAAAGGAACGGGTCCCGCGGCAGCGGGTGCACGAGCTGGCCGCCGGCCCAGCCGGTCTCGAAATCCACGAACTGAATTTGCTCCAGGATCGCCCCCGGGATGCGCTCATGGGGCTCCGTCCAGCTCTTGCCGCCGTCGGAGCTGGCCAACAGCACGGACCACAGCGTCACCGCCGGGGTGTGAATGTTGCCGGTCAGGAAGATTTTCGTTCCCACCCCTTCCACACCTGCCAGCTCGAGATAAACCGGACAGGGGTGCTCAGCGGTGCACTCGGCGCCGGCCGCCCGCAGATCTTCTTCGCCGCAGTGGTACTCCAGCCGCATCGGCCTGCCCGTATTGACCAGAGCAGGCCGCTCCGCGGGCGTAGGCCCCGTCACCTCTTGTCCGGCCATGCCGGTCAGGAGCAGCACTGGGACAAGCGCGCGCATCCTGCTGGTTGCGATTCTAGCAACCGGCCGGACGCCCGGCGAGCCGGCCTTCCGTCTTCGTTTAGTGAGGCGGCTTCTTGCGGCGCGGCCAGGGCAGCTTACGCCACCAGCCACGAAACGTCGCAAGCACGGCCAGCAGCCCTCCGATTAGGATCTGGAACGTCAGGCTGCCGGCTGCCGGGTCGAGATAGCACCACATCGAGGTCACTCTTTCCATAGGTCTACGATCGGGACTCCCCTCGGCCTGCCGTCCCGCTCGAACAAAAACACAAGATTTGTTTCGTCCGTCGAACTTCGCCCGTGGAGGATTTCACCCGCGATCTGCAACAGACTTGCTTTGCGGGGATCCCTCCCCGGGGCCAGACCGGGCTTCCGGATGGCCAGCAGGGCCGAGAAGCGGTCGAGCAGGTCTTCCAAGGGCGGCGAGGCCAAGTAATCATAGTGCTCCGGGTCCGCTGATCCTCCATACCGGCCCGGCCTGCGCAGCCGTACGCGCGGGCCGTGGTCCCCTGCAACGACCACGGTCATCTGGTCCAGCATCCCGCTTCGGGCCAGGCGCGAAAACAGTTCGTCCAGCCGCGACTGCACATATTCGATCTGCTCCGCGTAACGGGTGTAGCGGTCCCGATATGTCTCCGGGTCGGCGGGCTGGTATTTTTGATCGTTCCACCACTGCCCGAGGCGCCGGATCTCTCCGTTCCGCTTCTGCAGGTAAGGAGCGTGCGAAACCAGCAGGTGCGCAAACACCAGGGTGCGCTCCGCCGCCTGTTCCAACCGTCCTGCGAGCCACGCCGGCCAGTCAGCCGGAACGGCCAGCGGGGCCAGCGCGCGTGCGCCGAAACGGAAGCCCGGGAAAAATCCCTTCACGGATGCCCGCAGCTCGTCCGAAGCCTGATAGGCCCCCACCAGGACGGCGAACTTCTCCGTCCACGGCAGGCGCGCTCGGGAAAAGGACTGCAACTCGCTTGAGTACTCGACCACTTCCGAGGGTGCGCTACTGTGTTCGAAGCTGATCCGGCGGTCCTGAAGCACCACGATTCGGTATCCCTGATTGCGGTACGTTTCGAAAAACGGGCGCGCGTCCAGGTGCGTCACTCCATAAAAGTCGGGAAGCTCATTGTTGCTGAACTCCCCGCGGCGACGGAGCAGGCGGCCATTCAGCAGACTGGGTATGGAGCTCACGGTGCTGGCATAGTTGCTGAAGGCGTTCGGGTAGAGCCGGAAGCCGTGGCGCAGAAAGGTCCTCTCGATGGCTGCTGCGGCGCGCCGGCACGCAGGAATGTCCCGTGGCAACCCGGCTGGACCGCAGTGCTCGTCCAGCACCAAAAACAGCACGTGGCTGAGGGACTGGCGGGGTGGACCTGCGGCTCGCACGGCAGGCAGCGGCGGCCGCCCGAGCATCAACACGCAGTGAGCTACGAACATCCCGCCGGCAAAAGCCACAACCAGCGTAAAAAATCGCTCCCGGAGCCACGCCGCCAGTACGCCGGTCACCAAAGCCAGCCCCGCGAACACGGCCGGCCGCGAGAACTCCGCGGCCGGCGATAGCGTTCGCCGCAGGGGCTCGGCCGCGAGGACACACGCAGAGAGCAGGACGACAGCGTACAGGGCGCGCCCGCGCCCCACCCAGGCCAGCAGCGCGGCGCTGAGCAACAGCGACGCCAGCGCCGCTACAGCCTCCAGCCGCCAGACCGGATACCGGTGCGAAACCAGAAATCCCACAAACGGCAGCAGTATCACAGCGGCGACGACGAGGAGCCGGCGCGGAAAGCTGGAATCGACCATAGCTCCTAAGCCGCAAACAGCAGGAGGCGGCGCTCCGTGACGGGCACCCACACTTCCCGCACCAGTCGGAAGTAACGCCGAAAAGCCGAAAGGAAAGCTTCGCGGCTGTATTCCTCCCGAGCCGCTCCCAGCCGCTCGAGCACGGGCGCCGCCGCGGGATCCGAAGGCGGGACGAACTCCACCAGAACCGATCGGCCCAGTTTTGCAAGAAATTCCGCCAGCAGGCCGCACGGGATCCCTTGGTTCAGGCACAGTTCCAGGACCGAAGCGACGGCCAGCACCAGATCCGCCCGGGTACGCTCCAGCAGGCTTTGGCGTTCTGTAAGGGCGAAGCCGAGCGCGGGGGTGGGATTGCGGAGGTCAACCACCAGCGGCAGTAGCCTTCCGCTGCCGCCGGCCCGCTCTTCCAGGTACACGCGTTCGATCACCCGCGGGTCGGCATCGTAAAAGATGACATGCCTGCCGTTGCGAGCCGCCTGGCGCGCGTACGGCAACGTGGGACCGCTCAAAGCCAGTACGGTTCGCGGCTCCAACTCGGCCAGTGCCCAATGCACCACCTCTCGCTTGAGCGCGGCGGAGGCGGGAGTCTCCAGGGTCTCCTCCTCGGGCACCGGGCGTCGGGGAAGCCTCAAGCGCTCCACCGCACGCCGGAGCGAACCCGCAAGTAGCATCTTGGTTCCGGGCCGGGCGCGTCCCGAGCCCCGGCTTGCCCCGCGCAAACTCCGCCGGGCCCGGGCGTGCAGATAGATGTGGAGGAAAGCGCTCGGGCGAAGGCGTGTCCGCCACGCCAGGCTCCTCCACACCGCCTCCAGGTCAAATCCGTCGGGGCGAACTTTCAAGTACTGCGGCGCTTCCGGAAACCGAAGGCTCGCCAACAGCGGAGCCAGAAACTGGCGGCAAAACTGCTCGTAGGCAATCCAGGGGCCGCCGTCGTCCGGTTCGAAGGAAAGCGTGTCGATAAACTGCGGGCGCGTCAGCCGGAACTGCACGTTAAACGGCGAAGCGTCTTTCAGCGACATGCCTCGCCGGAGGGCGCGCTGCTGGATTTCCAGCGTAAGCAGTGCGGCGTCTTTCAACTGTGAGAAGCACCATTCGTAAGGGTACGAGACGAATTCCAGTTGCTCTGGAACTAGCACTTTCCACCAGCCGGGACAGCCGGGATCCTCCTCGCGGTGTGAAATCAGTAGTCCCTCGCGGGCGAGCTCCTCATAAAGACCGGAACGCTGGAAAATCTCGTAGTTCGATCTGCCCTTCTCCGTAATGACTCGCTTGTAGAGACCCGCATCCTGCACCATGTAGCCTGCGGGGTCCCGGAAGGATCCTGGCACGGGAACCGGATGCCGGCCCCCGGCAGCGCGGACTTCACCTCTTGCCCCTTGCATGGCCCACCACGAGAGACACTCATTAAGACGGCAAGCGTACCGCCGGGATTACAGTGCACGTCGTTTTGGATGCGTTAACGGGGTCCCCTAACCCGATTCGGCGGGCCCTGCCGGCTCCGGACTCTTGTCCTCGATCCCCATTTGCGCCAGGCGGTAGCGGAACGCATTCCGCGTCAGCCCGAGCAGCCTTGCGGCCTGGCTCTTGTTGCCTCCCGCGCGTTCCAGCGCTTCGCGAATGAGGGCCTGTTCGTATTGTTCGAGAGTCATCCCTTCCGGCAGGAACGGAATTGGCGCCTTGCGGCGTTCGCCGGGATCCAGCCGGATATCGGCTGCGTCGAGTTTCGTACCCGAGCACAACACCAGGCTTCGCTCAATCACGTTTTCGAGCTCGCGCACGTTGCCCGGCCAGTGGTACTTCAGGAGTTTCTGGATCGCTGCCTCCGTAATGGTCTCCACGCGCGAGCCGACTTCGGGAGCCAGCTTTCGCACAAAATGCTCGGCCAAAAACGGAATGTCCTCCTTGCGCTCACGCAGGGGAGGAATGTTGATCGGAACGACGTTGAGCCGGTAGTAGAGGTCTTCGCGGAAGGTTCCCTGTTCGAGGGCGGCCCTCAGATCCTGATTCGTTGCCGCGATGATGCGCACATCAATGTGCCGCGTCTTGTTGCTGCCCAGCCGTTCGAATTCGCGTTCTTGCAGCACGCGGAGCAGCTTCACCTGAATGGACGGGGGCACGTCGCCAATTTCGTCGAGAAACACCGTGCCGGTGTCGGCCTGCTCGAACTTGCCCGGCTTGGAGGTGACGGCTCCGGTGAACGCGCCTTTCTCATAGCCGAACAGCTCGCTTTCCATGAGATTTTCCGGGATGGCCGTGCAGTTGATCTTGACGAACGGGCGGTCGCGGCGCGGCGAGTGGTAATGGATCACGCGGGCGATCAGATCTTTGCCCACGCCGCTCTCCCCTGCCAGCAGCACCGTGGCGCGCGTGGGAGCCACGCGCAGGATCGTGGCGAAGATCTCCTGCATGGCCGGACTTCGCCCGATCACGTTGTCAAAGGTGTAGCGCTTGCCCAGCTCCTCGCGAAGGCTGCGGTTTTCGTCGCGCAGGGCCCGCATCTCGAGCGCCTTGCGGATGACGGTCGTCAGGTGGTCCAGGGAGAACGGCTTCAGCAGGAAATCCACGGCGCCCGCCTTCATGGCCTCGACGGCGCTCTCGACGGTCCCGTACGCCGTCATGACGATCACGGGGGTCTGCGAGTTTTGCCGGCGCAACAGGGAAAGCAACTCGAGCCCGTCCATGCCCGGCAGTTTCAGGTCCGTGACAATGACGTCGGCATGTTCGGCCAGCTTCAGCGCCTCCTCGGCGGAGGCCGCCTTGTCCACCTGGAAGCCGGAGGTCTCCAGGTGCAGCTCGATGACGCGCTGCAACTTTTCTTCGTCTTCGATCAGCAGGATGCGGGGGCTCATGCCTCGCGCCGGGATCTCCGGGCTGGCAGGTAGACGCGAAACGCGCTCCCTTTGCCAGGTTCGCTCTCGACCGCCATTTTACCGCCGTGCTCGTCCACGATCTTGGAGACGATGGCCAAGCCCAGGCCGACGCCCTCGGGCTTGGTGGTGAAAAACGGGTTGAAGATGCTTTCCAGATGCTGCGGCTCGATGCCGCAACCCCGGTCAATTACGGCGATTTCCACGCTGTCATCAGCGGGACGGGTCTTTATAGTGACCGCGGCCCCGGCGGGCGAAGCCTGGGCGGCATTCAGCACCAGGTTGTAGACGACCCGCTCTACCAGTTCCGCATCGAACAAGAAGGGCGGGATGTCGGGGGAGTAGTTCTTGTGGAACGTGACACCGCGCCCGGCGGCGTCCTGCTCCACCCGAGCCACGGCGCGGTCAATCACCTCGCTCAGGTCCGCCTCGGAAAGCCGCAGCTCCAGCGGACGTGCAAACTCCAGAAACCGGCTGACCAGGGAGTTGGCGCGGTCCACCTCGCTCGCGATAAAACCGGCCAGTTCCCGTGCCACTCCATGCTCTTCCGGCAAGCTTTTCCGCAGCATTTCGGCCGAGGCGCGGATCGTGCCCAGGGGATTCCGCAACTCGTGCGCCAGTCCGGCGGAAAGCTGCCCCAACGCCGCCAGTCGCTCGGAGCGCCGCATGGCCGCTTCGGCCACTTGCAGGTTTCGGTTCGCTGCCTCCAGTTCTTCGGTCGCCTTCTGATACTTCCGTGCCTCCACGCGGTTGGCTTCCGCGAGCCGGTAAGTGAGGTAGGCCACCACCGCCAGAAACACAACCCGCAGGCTCAACTCGCGCGCCTGGTCCGGAGGAAGCACATAGCGCTCCCAGTCAACGAACAGGAGAAAGGAAAGATAGGAGCCGCAGGCCCCGGCCGTGAACAACAGCGTGCCTGCCGGACCGCACGCCGTCGCGGCCGAGACCACCGGCACGAGCAGGATCAGATAGTAGCTGCTGGTGATCCCGCCGGTGTAACCGATCAGCAGGTAGCCGAGCAGAAGTTTGACCGTGATCAACACTGCGTTGCGTTGCGGCCGTTCGAGAGCCGAGACCTTGGGCTCGAGGACCTGCACGGCGGCCAGAGCTCCCAGGAGCACCAGCTCCACCCAGGTGCGCTCCGGACTCAACAGGCCCAGCGCGGAAAAAAGCAGCAGCCAGACTGCGTCTTCCCTGCGGATCCGCCAGCGACCGCCTTCGTTCACGCCTGCCATCTTATCGGGGAATGTGGCACAATAGGGTTTCCCTTTCCCCATGAGTCAGCAGCAATCCGATCCCGCCGCTTCTCTGCCGTTGCGCCCGGAGCCAGGCGTCGAGGACTCTTTCGCGGAGGCCCTCTCGCGTTTTGAACAGGAGCACCGTCACGACCGCGACGGCTCGCCGGAAACCCGGCAGGGCGTCGTCGTGGCAATCACCGGAGAATTCGTGGTCTGCGACGTGGGTTTGAAAATGGAAGGGCTGATCCCGGCCGCAGACCTGCGCGACGCCCGCGGGGAGCTCCTGCTCAAGCCGGGCGACACGCTTCCGGTCGCCATCCGCGGCCGCGATCCCGAAGGTTACTACCGGCTCTCGGTGGTCCAGGTGGAGCGGCCCAAGGATTGGGCTTCTCTGGAACGGGCTTTCGCGGAAAAGCGCGTCATTGCCGGAACAGTCACCGGGGCGGTGAAGGGCGGTCTGAGCGTAGACATCGGCGTGCGAGCCTTCCTGCCGGCGTCCCGCAGCGGCGTGCGCGAAGTGGCGGAACTGGAAAGCCTCATCGGCCGCGAGATCCAGTGCCGGATCATCGAGCTGGACGTGGCCAAAGAGGACGTGGTCGTGGACCGGCGCTCCGTGCTCGAGGAAGAAGAAGCCCGGCGCCGCCAGCAGCTTTTCGAATCGCTCCAGGAAGGCGCCGTCGTCGAGGGCACAGTCCGCACACTGACGCCTTTCGGCGCTTTCGTGGATCTCGGCGGCGTGGACGGGTTGCTGCACGTCACCGACATCGCCTGGGGCCGGGTTGGCAAACCTTCGGACGTGCTCACCGAGGGCGAGACGCTGCGCGTGAAGATCCTCAAAATCGATCCTGCGACACGGCGTATTTCCCTCGGTTTGAAACAGCTGACTCCGGATCCCTGGACGCTTGCCGGCGAGAAGTACAAACCCGGCGACCGCGTACGCGGTACGGTGACGCGACTGGCGGATTTCGGAGCGTTCGTCGAGATCGAGCCCGGAATCGAAGGATTGATTCGCGCTTCGGAAATGTCCTGGTCCCGGCGCGCCGTGAAACCTTCCGAAGTCGTCAAGCCTGGTGACGTCGTCGAGGCCGTCGTGCTGGAAGTGCGGCCGGCGGAGCGGCGCCTGGCCCTGGGCCTCAAACAGGCGCTCGGCGATCCCTGGGAGGAGATCGACTCCCGGCATCCGGCCGGAAGCGTCGTCGAAGGAACGGTGATGAGCCTGACCGCGTTCGGAGCCTTCGTGGAGATCGAGCCCGGCGTTGAGGGCATGATCCACATCGGCGACATCGTCCGCGACAGGCGGCTGAAGCATCCCAAGGAAGTTCTCCATCCCGGGCAGCGCGTACGCGCCATGGTGCTCGAAGCGGACCGCGCGCGGCGGCGCCTCCGGCTGGGCATGAAACAGCTCGAACCCACTACGGTGGACGAATACATTGCCGAGCACCGTTCCGGGGATGTGGTCACCGGCCGCCTTGTGGAGGTCTCCGGCGGAACGGCGACGGTGGAACTGGGCGACGGCGTGCAGGCGGTCTGCCGCATCCCGCCGGAGTCTAGAGAGGAGTCCGGACCGGGAGCCGGGGCGGCGGATGTGGAAACGCTCAGCGCCATGCTGGCGGCCAAGTGGAAACACGGCAAGGTCCCGGCCGGCCGCAAGGAACCGCTTCGCAGCGGACAGATCCGCAGCTTCCGCATCCTGCACCTCGACGCCGAGAGCAAGAAGATCGAAGTGGAACTTGCCGGATAGCGGCAGGCAGGCCGTCGGCCCAGCGGGCGGTAGAATGGTTGTGCCACAAGGAGCACGACAATGCAGCGCCGCCGTTTCCTGAAAACCGCACTCGCGGGAACCGTAGTCCCGAACCTGTCTTCGGCGTCTCGGGAGATTCCGAAGCGTCTGTACCGCGACGGCGTCCAGCTTTCCATCATCGGCTTCGGCGGTATCGTCGTCGTGGGCATGGACCAGAAGCAAGCCAACCGCACCGTAGCCGAGGCCTACGAGCGGGGCGTGAATTACTTCGATGTCGCCCCGTCGTACTGGGAGGGAGAGGCGGAACGAAAACTCGGAATCGCGCTCCAACCCTACCGCAAGAACGCCTTTTTGGCCTGCAAGACGATGCGCCGCGACGCCGCGGGAGCAGCCGCAGAACTCGATGAGTCGCTCCGGCGGCTCCGGACGGACTGGTTCGACCTCTATCAGTTCCACGCCGTCAGCTCCATGAAGGACGTGGAACAGATCCTGTCCCCCGGTGGCGCTGCCGAACTGTTCGTCCGCGCGCGCAAAGAAGGAAAGGTACGTTACCTGGGATTCTCCGCCCACAACGTGGAAGCAGCCCTTGCGTTGCTGGACCAGTTCCCTTGCGATTCGGTCCTGTTCCCCGTCAATTTCGTCTGTTACGCCCAGGGCAACTTCGGGCCGCAGGTCCTGGCGCGGGCGCGCGAAAAAGGGGTCGCCCGGCTGGCGCTTAAGGCGCTCGCCCATACGAACTGGCCCAAGGGTACGCGGCAGGAACACACCGCTCACCCGAAGTGCTGGTACCAGCCGGTAGATGACCGCGACCTGGCCCATCGCGCCCTGCGCTTCACCCTCTCGGAAGACGTGACAGCGGCGATACCTCCCGGCGATGAGCGCCTCTTTGCCATGGCGCTGGAGCTGGCTGCGGGGTTCTCGCCGCTCTCCGAGCAGGAACGCAGCGAACTACTGGCGGCGGCGCGCGGTGTGGAACCCATCTTTCGAGCCTGAAGGAGAGTCTCCCATGAAGCGTGTTGCCCCCTGGCTTAGTCTTGCGGTGGCCGCAGTGGCCGCGACGCTGACGCAGGGTGATCGCGACTTTGCCATGAGCCACTTGCATGCAAGTCGCAAACTTTTCCTGGACGCTGTCGAGGGTCTTTCGGAAGCCCAGTGGAAGTTCAAACCGGCCCCGGACCGCTGGTCCATCGCCGAGTGTGCCGAGCACATTGTCCTGACCGAAGACGCGATCTTCCAGCTGGTGACGGAAAAGATTCTCAAATCCCCGCCCGCAACGGGCGTGCCGCGCGCCACGCGAGCCGACGACGAACAGCTGATTCGCATGGTCAAAGACCGCAGCCAGAGGGCGCAGGCTCCCGAGTTTTTGCGCCCTTCAGGGAAGTGGCCGACCAAGGAATCGCTGATCGAACACTTCAAGCAGAGCCGGGATCGCACCATTGCTTTCGTGGAAGCAACGCAGGAGGATCTGCGCGCGCACATGGCGCCTCACCCGGTCCGCGAGCACATGGATGCCTACCAGTGGCTTCTGTTGCTGGCAGCCCACGCTGAGCGCCACACCGCACAGATCGAGGAGATCAAAGCCGACCCGAGGTTTCCCCGGCGCTAAAAGGCGCTCGCGAAGCTTAGAGGCGCCGCGAGTTGTCTTGCGAGTTGACAATTCCGGCGTGGCTCGGCTATATTTTGTAACGTATTGATCCGTCGAAGTTTTCGGGTGCGACGTCGCGGGGCCGCTACAGTGTCGAGACCAAACACCTTCTCAGAGTTCCTCCCCGGGCACGATTGTGCGTCGCAGCGGCCTGATTCGGTCCCGACGGGTCGGCTCTCGTGGAGACGTGGCCATGGCCAGCAACCAGTCAGACGGGCGTCCGGAGCCCCAAGTTGCCGGTGAGATGCTCGATTATGAACAGCTCATCGACGACTACAGCCATTTTGCGCCTCCGGCCGAAGGCGAGGTTCTCCAGGGCCACGTCCTCAAGGTGACCGACCAGGAGGTGATCGTTGACGTCGGTTACAAGTCCGAAGGTCTCGTACCCATCCAACAGTTCATGGAGCCGGACGGCTCTATTCAGGTTCAGCCCGGCGACGTCGTGGACGTGGTCGTGGACCGGCACGGCGCGGAGGTCGAGGGTTACATCCTGCTCTCCCACGAGAAGGCGCGCCGAATCCGTGCGTGGCAAAACCTGGAAACGGCCTATCGGGAAGGTCTGCTGGTTTCCGGCCGTGTCCTCGGGCGCACCAAAGGAGGCTTGGCGGTAGACGTGGGCGTCAGGGCCTTTATGCCGGCCTCCCAAGCCGATCTGCGTCCCCTGCACAACCTGGATGCCCTGATCGGCCAGGACATCGCCGTGAAAGTCGTGAAGCTGAACCGGCGGCGCGGTAACGTCGTCGTTTCACGGCGCCAGGCCATCGAGGAGGAGCTGAACGCGCGCAAGGCGGCGTTGCTCGAGCTCCTCCACGAAGGCGCGATCGTGCGCGGCGTGGTGAAGAATCTGACGGATTACGGCGCCTTCGTGGACCTGGGAGGCGTGGACGGGTTGCTCCACGTCAGCGACATGTCCTGGGGCCGCGTCGGCCATCCTTCCGAGGTCGTTCATCCCGGCGATGAAATCACCGTCAAGGTTCTGAAGTTCGATCGCGAGAAGGAACGGATCTCTCTCGGCTTGAAGCAGGTGCTGCCGGATCCCTGGGAAAACGTCGCCGAACGCTATCCGGTCAACAGCCGGGTCATCGGGCGCGTGGTGAGCATCACCGATTACGGCGCGTTTGTCGAACTGGAGCCTGGTGTCGAGGGCCTGATTCACGTCTCGGAGATGACGTGGTCGCGCCGCATGAAGCATCCTTCCAAGGTGGTGAAGGTCGGCGACGAGGTGGAAGCGGTCGTGCTGGCGGTACAGCCGCGCGAGCGGCGCATCTCGCTCGGCCTCAAGCAGCTCGAACCCGACCCGTGGACCACCGTCGAATCCCGTTACAGTGTCGGTTCGGTGGTGGAAGGCCGCGTGCGCAAGCTGGTGGACTTTGGAGCGTTCGTGGAGATCGAAGAGGGCATTGACGGATTGGTCCACGTCTCGGACCTTTCCTGGACCAAACGCGTCAAGCATCCTTCCGAGGTTCTGAAGAAGGGGCAGATGGTGCAGGCCGTGATCCTGCACATCGATGCGGCCCACCGCCGCTTGTCGCTCGGCATCAAACAGCTTCAGCCGGACGCCTGGGAGACGTTCTTCCGTTCGCACCAGGTCGGCGACATCGTCCGCGGGCGGGTTTGCCGCGCTGCGGCCTTCGGCGTTTTCGTCGAGGTGGCGCCGGGCGTCGAGGCTCTTTGCCATAATTCCGAGATTCCCGGCGCTCCGGAGCGGAATCGGGACGAATCCCCGCTTCCGATCGGCGAGGAAATGGAGTTCAAGATCATCAAACTCAACGAAGCCGAGAAACGCATCGGCCTGAGTCTGAAAGCTGTGGCCGAAGACGAAGAACGGAGCCGGCTGGAGGATTACCAGCGGCAGGCCGCCGCGGCCACCATGACCATCGAGGAAGTCATCCATCTGAAAGGTCAGGGCGACGTGCGCTCCTGACCTGCAGTGCGGTTTCCAAAGACAACGTGGGCGCCCGCCCCAAACGGCCCGGGCGCATCAGCAGCAGGAGAGGAGAATGACCAAGGCGGATCTGATTGAGGAAGTCTCCCGAGTAGTGGAGATGACGCGGAAGGACTCGGAGGTGATCGTGGACACCATCTTCGAAAGCATCGTGCGCTCGCTGCGCGACGGTGACAAGATCGAGATCCGAGGTTTCGGCAGCTTCCGCACGCGGGAGCGCCGGCCGCGCATCGGGCGCAATCCGAAGACGGGAGCACGAGTCGAGGTGCCGGCCAAGCGTGTGCCTTATTTCAAACCGAGCAAAGAACTGAAGGATCTCGTCAACCAGCAGAAGACCGAACCGCAGGGGGGCGAAGGCCCGGGGTCGGCCTCCGGCTCCTCCGGCTCGAGCCAGCCGGCCTGAGCGCCGATCATGGACCGACTGTGGAGTCCCTGGCGCTACGCTTACGTCAGCACAGCCGGGCGCGAAGGGGCGTGCATCTTCTGCGAGAAGGCGGCTGAAGATCGCGACGCGGAAAATTTCATCCTGCATCGCGGCCGCAAGAACTTCATCCTCCTGAACCTCTACCCCTACACCACCGGCCACTTGATGATTGCGCCCTACGAGCACGTGGCCCTGCTCGAGGAAGCCTCCGAAGAAACCCTCGAAGAGATGATCCTGCTGGCCCGGTCTTCCGAGCGCCACCTCCGGACGGTCTATCAACCCCGCGGCTTCAATATCGGCATGAATATCGGCGAATGCGCCGGCGCGGGCGTGGCCGGACATATCCACCTGCATGTACTGCCGCGATGGCCCGCAGACTCGAATTTCATGACGACCATCGGTGAGACTCGCGTCCTACCCGAGGAATTGAGCGTGACCTACGAGAAGCTGCGCCGGGCGTTCCTCAGCGACCTGTAGCGCAGGCCCACACCCGCGTTGGAAAATCCAACGCCCCCTTATCCGTCCACCGCACCGCAGCTTCCGGTGACCGCGGAGACCGCGCCTTCACGTTCCTGTAGGGAATCCCAACACTGTTTTTTCCCTCTTAGTACAGCAACTTTCAGCACTGGGCCCGCAATTCACTGGCGCCACGACAGATGGCCGCACTTGCTCTCCGAACCCCGTTGTGGCTCCCCAGATGCGTAAACTCCGGCGGAGCCCGGCCCCGAGCGGGAAGCCGGGCCGGGCCGGAAAGGAGGCAATGCCATGACCGTCCTGTTAGTCCTGCTGACGTTTCTCACCTTCATCGTGATTGACTACCTGCTGAGCCGGAAGCGGGTTGCCGTGGAAGCGCGCGCCGAACGTCCCGCGCCGGAGTTCGAGGAGACCTTCGTCGAGGGCTTCCGTGTCCCCAAGCGGCTCCGCTATCACCCCGGTCATACCTGGATCCTCAGGGAGCGGAAGAACCTGGTGCGCGTCGGCATTGATGAGTTTGCGGCCGCTTTGATGGGCAAGATCGCGCGCATCGAGCTGCCCCGGCCCGGACTCTGGATTCGCCAGGGACAGAAGATCTTTTCCTTTTACCGCGACGGGGAGAAGGCCGAAATGGTCTCGCCCACGGAAGGGGAGATTGTGGAGGTCAACCAAGATGCGCTCCGCGATCCCGCCGTTCTGCGTAACGATCCCTACGGATCCGGCTGGTTGCTCGTGGTCCACTCCCCCGACGACGAAACTGTGAGCCGCAACCTCGTGCCCCGGAACCTGGTGCGGGAATGGATGCGCGAAGCCGTCGAGAGGCTCTACCGCAAGCAGCCGCAGCTTGCCGGCGCGGTGGCGGCGGACGGCGGCCGCCCGGTGGAGGATCTGTTTTCCGCCCTCCCCGGAGAGTCCTGGAAGGCGCTGACCGAGGAGTTCTTCCTGCCGCGCTAAAGTGGACCGTGAATTGCTTGGAGATAAACGGATGTTAAACACCTAAATTATAGAAGTGGAGACGCGTCATGAGCTTCGCGGTCCTCTACGACAGTACGCGCTGCGTCGGTTGCCGCTTGTGCGAACGCGCCTGCGCCCAAAAGTGGGGCTTGCCCTACAACGACGCCGTTGCGGCCGAAGAAAAACTCTCGGAGCGCAAGCTCACGGCGGTCGTCACCCGGGGAGAGGTGTACGGCCGCCGCATGTGCATGCACTGCCTGGACCCGGCCTGCGTCTCCGTCTGCCCCGTGGCCGCACTGAAGAAGACCCTCTCCGGGCCGGTTGTTTACGATGAAAGCCGCTGCATGGGATGTCGCTATTGCATGCTGGCTTGCCCCTTCGGGGTTCCGGTTTATGAGTGGAGCCGCTTGTTGCCCCGCATCAAGAAATGCAACCTGTGCGAGGAACGGCTCCGCGATGGCCGGCCGACCGCCTGCTCAGAGGCGTGTCCCACGGGGGCTACGGTGACCGGGAAGCGCGAGGAGCTGGTTGAGGAGGCCCGGCGCCGCATTGCCGCCAGTCCCGGCGATTATTGGCCCGGCATCTACGGGCTCAGGGAGGCCGGAGGCACGTCGGTCCTCATGCTGGCGGCCGTTCCGCCCGCGCAGCTGGGCTTGCCGGCCCGGCTCCCGCACGAGCCGCTTCCCGCCCTGACCTGGCGCGCCCTGTCCCTGGTCCCGGACGTGGTCGGGATCGGCAGCGTCCTACTCGGCAGCATCTACTGGATCACCCATCGCCGTGAAGAGGTGGCCGCTGCCGAAGGACCGCGTGCGGCAAAGCCGGTGAAGAAAGGGGAACGGTCATGAAACTCCGGTGGCCGCTCACGTTCTGGCGCGCGGTGTTTCTGGCGGTGATGGCGGCAGCCGCCTGTGCCACCTGGATTCGCTTTACGCGCGGCCTCGGCGCTTCCACACATTTGAGCGATCAGTTCCCTTGGGGGCTCTGGATCGGCTTCGACGTGCTCTGCGGCGTGGGCCTTGCAGCGGGCGGCTTCACCCTGGCGGCGGTGGTTCACATATTTAACATCCGCCGCTACGAGCCGATCGTCCGTCCTGCCATTCTGACGGCCTTCCTCGGTTATGTACTTGTGATCGTGGCTCTGCTCTATGACCTCGGCCGTCCCTACCGGATCTGGCATCCGCTCGTGATGTGGAATCCGCGCTCGGTCATGTTCGAGGTGGCCTGGTGCGTCACCCTCTACACCACCGTTCTGTTTTTCGAAGTCTTCCCCCTCATCTTGGAGCGGCTCGGACGCCGGCGGCCGCTGGTGTGGATGCACCGCGCCATGATTCCTCTGGTGATCGCCGGGGTGATTCTTTCCACGTTGCACCAGTCCTCGCTGGGAAGCCTGTACCTCATCGTTCCGGAAAAGTTGCATCCCCTCTGGTACACGCCCTTGCTGCCCCTGCTGTTCTTTATTTCCGCAATCTCGGTGGGACTGGCCATGACCATTTTCGAGTCCTGGCACTCGAGCAAGGCGTTCGGGCGGCAACTGGAATTGCCGTTGCTCGCCAGTCTCGGCCGTGTGCTCGCAGTGGTGCTGCTGGTCTACTCCACGATGCGGTTCCGGGATCTGCAGCGCCGCGGCGCGCTCGCCCGAGCTCTGGAAGGGAGCACCGAGACCTGGCTGTTCTGGCTGGAGACGGTGCTGACCGTCGTTCCCATGTTGCTGCTGTTCCGCAGCAGCATCCGCACCCGACCGCGGAGCCTGTACTGGTGCGCGGTCATGGTGATCTTCGGCTTCGTCACGCACCGGCTGAACGTCAGTATCACCGGAATGGAGGCAGCCTCCGGCACGACCTATCTGCCGAAGTGGACCGAAGTCTCCATTACGTTGGCCATTGTCGCAGCGGGCTTTGCTGCCTTCCGGCTGGCGGTGAAATACCTGCCCGTATTCGAAGCAGCGCACACTCCGGCGGCAGCGCCGGCCGAGCTCGAGCCCAGCCCTGCGACAGCAGACTGAAACAGGTGAAGCAATCCTGAGGGCAGTGGCGCGGTTACGGTTCACACTCGCCTTCAAGCTGGCTGCGGGCGCAGTGGGGAGTGTGGTGCTGTTTCTGGCGCTGTTCAGCTACGTCAGCTTGCGCGAGCACCGCCGCCATTCCGAGGAACTGGTCCTGCAAAGCGCCGACCGGATCAGCGACGTCATTCTCCGGGCCACGCGGTACCAGATGCTCCACAACGACCGCGAAGCCCTGTACTACACGGTGACCGCCATCGGGACCGAGCCGGGGATTCGCGTGGTGCGCATCTTCAACGAAGAGGGCCGCATCAGTTTCTCGACCGATCCCAAAGAAGTCAACACCGCAGTGAATAAACAGGCGGAAGCCTGTTACCGCTGCCATGCGCAGGCGTCCCCTCTGGTCCGGCTGGAGCGGCCCGACCGGGCACGCATCTTCACAGCCAACGGACAACGAGTCCTGGGCATCATCCGTCCCATCGAGAACCAGCCGGCCTGCTGGACGGCGGCCTGCCACGCGCATCCGCCGGACCGTCGCATTCTGGGAGTGATTGACGTCAATCTCTGGCTGGACAGCGTGGACCGCCAGCTCGCCGAGTACCGCAGTCATCTGATCGCGGTCACGGTACTCTGGGCGCTGGCGGCCTCGGCCGCCTGCGTCCTGCTGATTGTTTTGATGGTTCACCGGCCGGTCAAGGAGCTGATCATGGGGACCAAGAAGGTGGCCCAGGGCGACCTATCCTACCGCTTGCCGGTGCGCTCCCGCGACGAACTCGGAACGCTGGCGGAATCGTTCAATCAGATGACGGCCGACCTCGAGCGCGCCCATCAGGAGATCAGCTCCTGGGCCCGCACGCTGGAAGAGCGGGTGGAAAGCAAGACCCGCGAGCTGCAGCAGGCCCAGAACCGCCTCATCGCCAGTGAGAAGATGGCCTCGCTCGGCAAGCTGGCGGCGGTTGTGGCCCACGAAGTCAACAATCCGCTGTTCGGCATCTTGACCTACGCACGGCTGATTCTCAAGGCACTGGCGCGGGATCAGCTCGATCCGGCCACCAAAGCCGTACTGATCGAACAGCTCCGGATTGTCGAGCGTGAGAGCCACCGCTGCGGCGAAATCGTCAAGAATCTGCTCTCCTTCGCTCGCCAGGCGCCGCCGCGCAAGGAACCGCGCGACCTGAATGCCCTGGTCCGCCAGACGCTGGCCCTCATCCGCCATCAACTCGACCTCCAGCAGGTTGAAATCTCCGAGCAACTCGCCGGGGATCTGCCGCCCTGCTACTGTGACGGCCAGCAAATCCAGCAGGCCCTGCTGGCCCTGCTGGTCAATGCCGCTGAAGCCATGCCCCAGGGAGGACGGCTTTTCGTGGTGACCGAGCGGGACGGCGCCGCAGCGCGGATCCGCGTCCGGGATACCGGCGGCGGGATCCCGCCGGACGTGCTGCCGCAGATCTTCGAGCCCTTCTTCACCACCAAGGAGAACCAGCACCGTACCGGTCTTGGCCTCACCGTGGCCCGCAAAATCGTCGAGGAACATGGCGGCAGCCTGGATGTGGATTCCACTCTCGGACAGGGAACGGAATTCACCATCACGTTACCGCTCGAATCCGCCGCGCCGGCGCAGGAGGTGGCGTGATGAGCGCTCCGCAACCGGAACGGGAACCGCCCCGGGGCCGCATCCTCATTGTGGACGACGAACTCGTCGTCCGGGACTCCCTGGGGCGTTGGTTCGAAAGCGAGGGTTACGAAGTGGGTCTGGCGCCAAGCGGCCGCGACGCCCTGGCGGCGATCCAGGAAAAACCTTACGACCTTGCGCTGGTGGACATCAAGATGCCCGGCATGGACGGCATGGAGTTGCAGCAGCGCCTCGCCCAGGCCGACCCTGACCTCATCATCGTCATCATGACCGGATACGCCAGCGTCGAGACCGCCGTGCAGGCCCTCAAGCGCGGAGCCTACGATTACATCACCAAGCCCATTGATCCTGACGAACTGGTGCATCTGGTTTCCAAAGCGCTCGAGCACAAACGCGCCACGCGTGAACTGGCGCGGCTCCGGGAAAACCTTCAGGAGATCTATCCTGCCACCGAGCTCATCGGCAAGAGCCCGCCCATGAAGCGCGTCGCGGAGCTGATCGAAATGGTGGCGCCCACGGACACGACGGTGTTGATCACCGGAGAAAGCGGCACGGGCAAGGAACTGGTCGCCCGGGCCATCCACGCCATGAGCCCGCGCCGCTACATGCCGATGGTGGTCATACACTGCGGCGCTCTGACCGAAACGCTGCTTGAAAGCGAACTGTTCGGCCACGAGCGCGGCGCCTTCACGGGGGCCCAGTACCGCAAGAAGGGCAAGTTCGAGGTGGCCGACGGCGGCACCGTCTTTCTGGACGAGATCAGCGACATCAGTCTCAAGACCCAGACCGATCTGCTGCGCGTGCTACAGGAAAAAGAGATCGTGCGCGTGGGCGGCACGCAGCCGATCAAGGTGGATTTCCGTTGCATCGCGGCCACCAACAAGAACCTGGAGGACCTCGTCAAAGCCGGCACCTTTCGCCCCGACCTTTACTACCGGCTCAACGTGTTCACGATCCAGCTGCCGCCCCTGCGGGAACGCCGCGAGGACATTCCGCTTCTCGCAGAGCATTTTCTCAAGAAATACGCCACCGCCATGAACCGGCCCGTGCCGCGGCTGACTCCCGAGGCCGTGGATTTGCTGCTGACCTACGACTGGCCGGGAAACGTGCGCGAACTGGAAAATGCCATCGAGCGTGCCCTGGTCATCAGCCGGGGCGCCGAAATCCAGCCCGCCCACTTTCCCTTCCAGCTCCAGCCGCACCCGGCCGGCAACGGCCCGACCCTGGAAGACGTGGAACGGGCGCATATCGAGCGTGTCGTACGCCAGTGCGACGGGAATCTGTCCCGTGCCGCCAGGATCCTGGGCATTGACCGCTCCACGCTTTACAGTAAGCTCCGGCGCTATGGTTTGAAGTGAGCCGCCTGCCGTCCGCCACTGGTGCGATCTGTCTTCAACCCGTGGGCGACGCGGTGCGGCTGGAGTTTCTGGACACCCTCGCGGCGCGCCTGGCATCCGTCTTCCACCTTTCCTGCCGTGTGCTCAGCGTATCGCTCGACCCTACGCCCTTTTTCGACCCGGAACGGGGCCAGTATTGGGCCACAGCCATACTGCGGGAACTGGCGAACGAAGTCGAAGGTTCTGCCGTCCGCCTGCTGGGCGTCACGGACGCGGACCTGTTTGTTCCCGTGCTGACCTTCGTTTTCGGCGAGGCTCAGCTCGGCGGGCAATGTGCGCTGGTTTCTCTGCATCGCCTGCGCGAGGAGTTTTACGGTTTGCCGCCGAATCCTGCCCTCCTGCTGGAGCGCACGGTGAAGGAAGCGGTCCATGAGCTGGGACACACCTTTGGTCTGCGTCATTGCGCGGACTGGCGCTGCGTGATGGCCTCCACGCACTCGGTCGAGCGCCTGGACCTTAAGGAGCCGCAGTTCTGCGCTGCTTGCCGCCGGATCGTGATGGATCAGGGCAATTCTCCCTGAGGTGATTGGACGAGCCCGAAGCGTCTAAGATCATAAGGGGTGAAGCCTGTGAAGCCTCTAAGAATTCTGCAACATGTGAAAACAATGAGCCTGCAAAAGCTGTGCCGCCGGTTTGTGCTCTCCGCCGCCACCGCGGTCACGGCCTTCGCGGCGCCTCACGAGACCGCTTTGGATCGCTACGTCCGCGCGCCCGACTCCAGCTATCGCTACGAGCTCGCTTCCACCTTCAAGGGCCCGGGCTACACCGGTTTCGTCCTCGACATGGTGTCGCAGACCTGGCGTGCGCGGGAAGAAGTGGACCGTACGGAGTGGCGCCATTGGCTGACGATCCTGCGACCGGACCGCGTCTCGACCTCCGTCGCGCTGCTGTTCATCGGCGGCGGCTCGAACGGAAGCAAGCCCCCGGCCAGGGCCGACTGGATTCTGTCCACCATCGCCACGGAAACCGAGGCCGTCGTGGCGGAGCTGCGGATGGTGCCCAACCAGCCCCTGAGATTCGCCGGGGATTCCGTTGCCGAACGGCGCGAAGACGCCCTGATCGCCTACACCTGGGACAAGTTTCTCCGCACGGGCGACGAACTCTGGCCGGCACGCCTGCCGATGACAAAGGCCGCGGTGCGCGCCATGGACACCGTGACCGCCTTCTGCGCCTCCGAAGCCGCGGGGAAACTCCGGATTGACCGCTTCGTCGTCGCCGGCGGCTCCAAGCGCGGGTGGACCACATGGACCACAGCCGCCGTGGATTCCCGCGTCGTGGCGATCGCCCCCATCGTCATCAACACGCTCAACGTGGAACGGGCCTCCGAACACCACTGGCGCTCCTACGGCTTCTGGGCTCCGGCCCTGCGGGATTACGTCGAGATGGACATCATGCGCTGGATGGGCACGCCGCAACTGCGCAAGCTGATGGAAATCGAGGATCCTTACCAGTACCGGCACCGCTTCACCATGCCCAAATTCATCGTCAACTCCACCGGGGATGAGTTCTTTCCGCCCGATCTGGTGCGCTTCTACTACGACGATCTGCCGGGTGAAAAGCATTTGCGGTTTGTACCGAACACCAACCACTCCCTCCGGGGCTCCGACGCTCCGCAAACGCTTCTGGCGTACTTCCACTCGATCGTGACAGGCCGGCGGCGTCCGGAGTTGAAATGGTCCTTCGGAGGCGACGGCGAAATGCGCGTCACCGCCACTGCAGAGCCCTCCGAGGTCAAGCTCTGGCAGGCCACCAACCCGAAAGCGCGCGACTTCCGCCTGGAGACGCTCGGAGCAGTGTGGACCAGTTCGCCACTGGAGGGCAACAACGGCGTCTGGCAGGTCTCTGTGACTCCCCCTGCAGAGGGCTGGACGGCTTACTTCGTCGAGTTCACCTTCCCGAGCGGAACCAAATTCCCCTTCAAGTTCACCACGCCCGTCCGCGTCGTGCCGGACCGCTTGCCCTTCCCACCACCGGAGCTCCCGCGGGAGAGCGGACGCTAGAAATACTCAAGGGCATCCAAGGCGGGGAGTGCTCAGCGCGCGGGCTTCTGAACGCGACCGGAACGGATGCACCGCGTGCACACCCGGAGCCGGCGCACCCCTCCGTTGATCACCGCCCGCACGGTCTGCAGGTTCACGCTCCAGCGGCGGCTGGTGACGTTGTGCGCGTGGCTGATGCGGTGCCCGAACCGCGGGCCGCGGCCGCAGATCTCACATACCCTTGCCATGTACGGTAAGCTCCTTCGGAAGGTCGCAAACTCATTCTAACACAGGGCATTGTTGGCGCTGTGGCATAATCGGTTCCAGCATGGGCCGCCTCAGCCGCATCGGAGTCGCCATCGACTCAGACCTGCTGGACAAGTTCGACGCCCTCATTGCCCGGCGAGGCTACACCAACCGTTCGGAAGCCTTCCGGGACCTTATCCGCAATGAGCTCGTCCAGGAAACTTCCCAGTCCCCGCAGAGCACGGTGGTCGCGACCCTGACTCTCGTCTACGACCATCACGTCCGCCTCTTGACCGACAAGCTCACCGACTTGCAACACGAGCACTTCCCGAACATCCTGTCAACGCTCCACATCCATCTGGACCACGACCACTGTCTGGAAGTGTTGGTCCTCAAGGGCAAGGCTGCCGCGGTGCGCAAGATCGCGGACCGGCTGCTGGCGACCAAGGGGGTCAAGCACGGACGGTTGACGGTGACGACCACAGGCGCAGGCCTGTGAGGCGCCGCCCCTCAGGAACGGGGCCGGGTGACGGCTTGCTCGGACCGCTCCCGCGCACCCCGGAGCTGTGCCTCCTCGAGCCGCCTGGTTTCCTGCCAGGTGTAGACCATGCGGTGGACCACCGTGATGTTGGAGAGAACCGCAATCACCCAGAGCACGGGGGCCATGCGGTTAAACAACGCTCCGATGATCAACAACACTACGCGCTCCGGCCGTTCCATGAAGCCGACTTTGCACTGCGGAATGACGTTCTCCGCCCGCGCCCTTGTGTAGCTCACCATGACCGAGCCTGTCATGACCACGGCCGTCAGCACAACGTAGAAAAAGCGGTTGATGGAGGCGTAGTAGACCAGCAGCCCCATCAGGAGCACCAGGTCGGAGTAACGATCCAGAACAGAATCGAAGAATCCCCCGAATCGAGTGACGCGGTTGGTCTGGCGGGCGACGCGGCCGTCCACCATGTCGAAGATGCCCGCCGCAATCATCACCAGCCCGGCTGTGAAAAACCTTCCCGAGGCCAGCAGCACCGCTGCAACCCCGTTGATGAGCAGACCGAGAAAGGTCAGCACATTCGGGTGGATCTTGGAGAGCGCCAGCGCCCGCACGATCAACAGGATCACCTTGTTGCAGGCAATCCCGATGGCGCGCGTATAGGTCATGGGCGCTGACCTGACTTTCCGCCGCTACCCATCCGTATCGTGGATGGTAGTCAGCTCGACGATTTCCAGCTCCCGGACTCCTCCCGGGATCTGAACGCGGACCAGATCGCCCACCTGCTTGCCGAGCAGCGCACGGCCGATCGGCGAAGTGGTCGAAATCCGACCCTGCGAAGCGTCCGCTTCTTCGCTCGTCACCAGTTTATACGAGATGCGCTCATCCTTTTGCAAGTCGAGCACCACCACCGTGGAGCCGAGACCGACGCGATCCGTGGGGAGGCGGGAAAGATCCACCATGGAGATCTCCGCCAGCCGCTTCTTGAGCTGGTTCAAACGAGCGTTCACGTACGCCTGGCGCTCCTTGGCGGCGTGGTACTCGGCATTTTCGCTCAAGTCTCCGTGCGCCCGCGCCTTGCGGATCTCCTTGGGGAGCTCCGTGCGCAGTTCGTACTCCAGGGCGGCGATCTCTTCTTCCAGTTTCTTCCGGATCTCCTGCATCGGGCGGGATAAGAACGTCCCAGAAGCTCATTATAGACTACCGGGTTGGGCCGCTGAGGCGAGCCTGCGCAGCGACTCCGCGTACGGAGGGCGCGCCACACCCCGCTCTGTGATGATGGCCGTGACGTACTGGTTCGGCGTTACGTCAAAGGCTGGGTTCTCGACCGCCACGCCTTCCGGCGCCACCCGCACGCCGAAGCAGTGCGTGACTTCCTCGGCCGGCCGCTGTTCGATGGGAATCGCCTCCCCGGAGGGGATGCTCAGATCCAAAGTCGAAAGCGGCGCGGCTACGTAAAACGGCACCCCATGCTCTTTGGCAAGCACCGCCAGGGTGTAGGTTCCCACCTTGTTTGCCACGTCTCCGTTGGCCGCGATGCGGTCCGCCCCCACGATCACACAGCCGATGCGGCCGGACTTCATCAAGTAGCCGGCCATGCTGTCGGCAATGAGGGTGGTGGGAATTCCATCCTGGAGCAGCTCCCACGCCGTCAGCCGCGCACCCTGCAGAAAAGGCCGGGTTTCGTCAGCGAAGACGTGGATCTTTTTCCCGGCACTGACGGCTGCGCGGATCACGCCCAGGGCCGTGCCGTATCCCGCCGTCGCCAGGGCCCCGGCATTGCAATGCGTCAGCACGGCGTGCCCGTCCGGGATGAGCTCGCTGCCGTGGCGCCCGATCGCCCGGTTGACCTCGATGTCTTCGCGCTTGATCTGCTCGGCTTCGGCCCGCAACGCCTCGCGGATCTCCTCCAGGGACCGGCCCCTCACCCCGGCGTAAACGCGCTTCATGCGTTCGATGGCCCAGAACAAGTTCACAGCCGTTGGCCGCGTCCGGGCCAGTGTGTCGCAGATGGTCTCGAACTGGGCGTCCAGATCCGGCGGCTCGGCGTGCAGCATCCCCAGGGCAACGCCCATCGCCGCGGCAACGCCGATCGCCGGAGCGCCACGTATCGCCATGGAGCGAATGGCCTCGGCCACCTCCCGGTAATCCCGGCACGTAACGTAGACCATTTCCGCAGGCAAGCGGCGCTGGTCAATCAGGACCACGCCATCGTCCCGCCAGGCAATCGTCTCTACCATTTCGCCGGAAGATTCCTTTCCTGAAGCACGAAGAAAAGCATGAACGTCAGATTGTACACGGCATGGGCGACGGTCGAAGCTACTGTCGAGCCCGTGCGATGGCGGATCCAGCCGAACGCGCTCCCTGCGCCGAGAATCAGAAGCACATGCCGCCAGGACCATGCGTACTGCGGCCCATGGAGGATCGCAAACGGCAAAGCAGAGAGCAGAATCCCCGGAACCGCGCCGAGGGAACGCACCAGCAGAGGGAGCAGAAACCCCCGGAAGGCGAGCTCCTCGCACAGCGGACCCACGGTCACCGCCGCCAGACCCACGGCGAGAATCGAGGTCCGGTCCGACAGGAGTTGTTTGATCGGCATTTCCACATCCGGGGTGCGGAGCAAGGCCCCCGCGAGCACGACCGCACACGCCAGCAGGATTCCCGCGCGGACCTGGCGCCAAAACCAGAAGGGCTGCCCGGGACGCAACCAGCCGAGCGAACGCCAGAACGGCGCTCCGTACTTGGTCTTGAGCAGCACAAAGAGAAAGACAAACCAGAACCCATAGGCCAGGAACTGCGCCGGTAACAAGAACAGCGCCTTGCGTTCCGCCCAGGCGGGCACGAGCAGGATGAGAGCGTGGGCCAGCAGTCCGCCGGCCGCGATGGAGGGCACCGCCGCGGCCGCGAAAAGGCAAAGATCCGTGTACGACCAGAAAGGAAAGGCCCGCGGCTCGACGCCTTCCGCCGCAATCTGCGCAGGGCCCTCCGGCGACAATTCGCTCATGGTTCGCCTTCGATCAACGCCGCGGCCAGCAGCGGCAGCATCAGCTCGTGATGCCCCGTCAGGGCGATCCCCTTGCCGCCCGCTCGCGCGTGCGGTCTTTCCACAACGTTCACGCGCGGGCGGTAGTGCTGGAGGAAATCCAGGTTGACCGTCGTGAAGTTCTCCAGGCGCCGCCCGAGGTTTCGAACGACCGACACGGCCTTCAAGAACACTTCCGGCAGAATCACAGCGGAACCTACATTCAGGAAGACGCCCCCGCCGTCGAGTTCGCTCACCAGAGTGCAAAAGAGACGGAAGTCCCGGTGACTGGCCGAACCGATCGCCGCTCCATCCGCGGCCGGATGTGTGTGCGGCGTGTCGGTTCCCACGGCGACGTGGACCGTTACCGGCACCCTGGCGCGCCAGGCCTGAAGCAACAAGCTTTTGGAGCCGAAGGCTGCGCCGGCGATCTGTTCCAACCGCTCCCCCAGGGCTTCTCCGATCCCGCAACCGCGCCGGTCTCCTTCGGCGATGGCCGCGTTCATCTCCCGTCCGGTCTCTTCCGCGGTGCCGAATCGGCCGTCGGGCAGCACCGCCTCCACGTCTTCGCTCGTCGCACCTGCCAGAGCAATTTCAAAATCGTGGATCGCCGCCGCACCGTTCAGGGCAAAGCCGGTGGCGTAGCCACGCCCCATCAGTTCGATCAGCACCGGGGCTAAGCCGCATTTGATGACGTGGCCTCCGAGACCCCACAGCACCGGTTTGCCCAGACGGCGCGCCTCCGACAGGGCGCCTAACACCTCGCGGAACGACTCGGCGGCGAGAATGTGCGGCAACGACTTCACGAGGCCGCTCACTCCGGAGCCTTTGTGGTACGGGGACGCGAAATCGCTTACCCGGACCTTGCCGCCGCGCTCGCGCAGTCCGATGGTCCTCAGCCCGCCGAAGTCCATCGGCGCCTGCCGGTAGCGGCTCACGGGCGCCTCCCGTTGCCCAGCACTTTGGCCAGTGCCTGCGCCGTGTAACTCTTCCGGCTCCGCAGGATCTGTTCCGGCGGCCCCGCCGCTACCACGTAGCCGCCCTTGTCGCCGCCCTCCGGGCCCAAATCAATAATCCAGTCTGCCGTTTTCACCACATCCAGGTTGTGTTCGATGACCACCACGGTATTGCCGTAGTCCACCAGGCGGTGCAGCACGTCGAGCAGCTTCTTGACGTCGTCGAAATGCAGCCCCGTCGTGGGTTCGTCCAGCACGTAGAAGGTGCGACCGGTCTGGCGCCGGCTGAGTTCCCGCGCCAGCTTGATGCGCTGGGCTTCGCCGCCGGAAAGCGTCGTGGCCGGCTGACCCAGATGGATGTATCCCAGTCCCACGTCGCGAAGCGTCTCGAGCTTGGTCCGGATGGCCGGAATGTTCTCCAGAACACCAAGAGCCTCCTCCACGGTGGCCTCGAGCAGATCGGCGATCGAATAGCCCTTGTATTTTACTTGCAGCGTCTCCTGGTTATATCGCCGGCCGCGGCAGACGTCGCACGTGACGTAGACATCGGGCAGAAAGTTCATCTCGATGCGCTTGAGCCCGTCGCCCTGGCAGGCTTCGCAGCGCCCGCCCCTGACGTTGAAGCTGAAACGGCCGGGCTTGTAGCCGCGCTCCCGCGATTCCGGCAGCATGGCGTACAGATCTCGGATGGGGGTGAAGACTCCGGTGTAGGTGGCCGGGTTTGAGCGGGGCGTGCGCCCGATCGGGGACTGGTCAATGCGGATGGCTTTGTCAATGTGCTCCAGGCCGGTGACCCGGTCATGCTCGCCCGGTTCCTCCCGGGCGTTATAGAGGTGCCGCGCCAGGGCCCGGTAGAGGATGTCATTGACCAGTGTCGACTTGCCGCTGCCGGAAACCCCGGTGACCACGATAAACAATCCCAGTGGGAACTCGACGTCAATGTTTTTGAGATTATGCTGGCGCGCCCCGTGCACTACGAGCTTCTTGCCGTTGCCGCGGCGCCGCACCGGAGGCGGCTCGATGCGGAGCGCGCCGGAAAGATAGCGGCCCGTCAGCGAATTCGGATTGGCCGCGACCTCGGCCGGCGTGCCACATGCCACCAAGGCCCCGCCTAATCGCCCCGCGCCTGGCCCCAGATCCACCACGTAGTCAGCGCGCCGGATGGTTTCGGCATCGTGTTCGACGACGAGAACCGTGTTGCCCAGGTCGCGCAACTGCTCCAGAGTATCGAGCAGACGGTTGTTGTCGCGAGGGTGCAACCCGATGGACGGCTCATCCAGCACATAGAGCACGCCCCGCAGCCGCGTCCCGATCTGCGTGGCCAGGCGGATGCGCTGCGCCTCGCCGCCGGAAAGCGTTGTGGCGGAGCGGTCCAGGCTCAGGTAGTCAAGACCCACCGCCTTGAGAAACTCCAGCCGCTCCCGGATCTCATCCACGATCCGGCCCGCAATCTGACGTTCCCGCTCCGTGAGCTCCCATCTGTTGAGGACTTCGAGCGCGCGCGCGACCGGAAGGGCCGTAAACTCCGCGATGGAGAGTCCCTTCACGCGCACGGCCAGACTGCTGGGCCGCAGCCGCCGGCCGTGGCAATCCGGACAGGGCACGGGCGACATGTAATCCAGCAGCCATTCCCGGTAGCTCTCGGGCGCCTCCTCGAAGATTTCCTCCAGGATCTTGAGAATCCCCGGAAACTCGCCGGCGCCGAAGAGGAGCTGGCGCTGGGCTTTCTTGGGAAGCTGCTCGAACGGCTCGGACAGGTCCAGACCGAGCAGCCGCGCTGCCTCCTTCAGGCGGTAGGCCACGTACTCCGAGCCGGCCCCGGGGCCCAGCCCGCCCTCGAGCAGAGGCCGCGCCGGATCGGCGATCACCTTGGCCGGGTCGAATGTCCAGCGCGAACCCAGACCGTCGCAGGTTTCACAAGCTCCATAGGGGCTGTTGAAGGAGAACGATCTCGGCTCAAGTTGCGGCACGCTGGTACCGCACTGCGGGCAGGCCAGCTTCTGCGAGACCAGCCGCTCCTGACCTTCCACGGGCGCCACCACGACCAGCCCGTCGGCAAGCTTGGCGGCCGTCTCGATGGAGGCCTCCAGCCGTTTTTCCACGCCCGGTTTGACCAGCACCCGGTCCACGACCACTTCGATGGTGTGGTTCCGGCGTCGGTCCAGCCGGATGTCTTCCTCAAGCGAGCGCAATTCCCCGTCAATGCGTGCCCTCAGAAAACCCTGACGGGCGAGTTTCTCCAGATCTTTGCGGTACTCCCCCTTCCGGCCGCGGACGACGGGCGCCAGAATCATGACCCTCCGGTCCATATCCCGCTCCAGAATCTGCCGGAGGATCTGCTCGGTGGTCTGCCGCGAGATCTCTGTGCCGCACTGCGGGCAATGCGGTATCCCGATGGAGGCGTACAGCACGCGCAGGTAGTCGTAAATCTCGGTGATGGTCCCAACCGTCGAACGGGGGCTCCGGCCCGTGGTCTTCTGCTCAATCGAGATGGCCGGACTCAGACCGTCAATCGAATCCACTTCCGGCCGCTCCATTTGATCCAGAAACTGCCGGGCGTAGGGCGAAAGGGTTTCCACGTAGCGCCGCTGGCCCTCCGCGTAGATGGTGTCAAAGGCCAGCGAAGACTTTCCGGACCCGCTCAGACCCGTCACCACCGTCAAGGTGTTGCGCGGAATGTCTACATCAATGTTCTTCAGATTGTGCTCGCGCGCTCCACGCACGCTAATGCGATCGAGCATGCCGCTTCCCGGGGAGGTCTGAGTATCTATTTTCGCATGCCCGGCCTCCACCCCCCTTGTCAGACAATTGAAGACAAGGGCTCATGATGCGCCTGGCAGCGCTCGCGAGTTTTTGCTGTCTTGCCGCGGGAGCGGACCCGGACCCGCGGGAGATCGTGCGCCGCTCCGTAGAGGCGTTCGACCGCGCGGACTACGCCTCGCGGTACAACTTCATCGAGCAGATCCTGACCCGCGAATTCGACGGCGAGGGGCGGTTAAAAAACGTCAGCCTGAAGACCCACGAAGTGGTCATGGCGGACGGCACGCCCTGCCGGCGCTTGATCGAACGGGACGGCAAACCGCTGCCACCCCAGGAAGAGCGCGAGCAGCTGGAAGGGCTGCGAAAATGCATCGAGGCACGCCGCAAAGAGACACCCGAAGAACGCCGGCGCCGGCTTGAGGAATTCGAACGCAGGCGCAGGCGCTACCAGAAGGCCGTCCGTGAGATCCCCGACGCGTTTCTGTTCCATCTGGAAGGCGAGGAGACGATCGCCGGCAATCGCGTGTGGGTCATTGGGGCGCAACCGCGGCCGGACTACCGCCCCCGCGACCGTTTCGCACGGCTGTTTCCGGCGCTGAAAGGACGGCTCTGGATCAGCCAGCAGGACTACAACTGGGTTCGTCTGGAAGCGGAACTCACCGACACGGTGACGTTCGGCTGGATCCTTTTGCGCATTCATGAGGGTGCTCGCGTGCGCATGGAGCAGACGATGATCGGCAACGGCGTCTGGTTGCCTCGCTGGATGTGGCTTCGCGTGTCGGCACGGATCGGCCTCGTCAAGCTGATTCGAATGGAAGAGGAAACCCGCTTCTGGGGTTACCGCCCCGCTACGTCCTCTGATACCGCTGTGGCATTGGCGCCCCGGTGAGCTCAGGCCTCCCCGCGGGCTCCCTTGACCTTCCGCTTGGCCCAGTCCAGCAACCGCCGGGCCCAGGGAACGTGTTCGCTGAGGATGACGAGGCCCAGAATCATCAGCGCGATGCCCGGACCTGGAACCAGCGGCAAACTCAGAATGAACCCAATCACAAGAAGGGCGAAGCCCACGGTCAAGCGGATGAGTCTTCTCACACCCGGGACGCTCACCAATTGTAGCACTTGCAAGGGCCTTTCACGATACGTGGCTGCAACAACGGCCGGAGCGACCGCAGCACAGAAACAGGGATGACCTCGGGCACAATCACATTGTAACCAAGGCGGCAGTCGTACTATTACTCCTAGCAGTCCTTGAGCGCGGTTGAGCCTTGACCCCGCACTCGGATTGGCACTAGAGTGGTGTAGCCACGTGATTGAGCAGCGACGCTACAAACGCTTTGACCTCAGGCTTCCCCTCGAAGTTGTCCGGAAAAATTTCGAGCCCGTGGCTGCTGCGGGCCAGACCCGTAACCTCAGTGCAGGCGGCGTCCTGTTCGCCACGAAACTCGAGGTCGAAGTGGGCCAGCCGATCGAATATGTGATCCGGTTCCCCACGGAGTCCCCGGAGGGCACCAACGTCAATCTCCATTGCTTGGGCAAGGTGGTCCGTCTGGAAAAGACCATCTCCGAGAATGGGGAACTGCTGTCCCTGGTTGCGGCAACGCTGGAACGGTACGAGTTTCATCGCTAGCAGCAGGCTTCCTCGGAATCTCGCCCTTCCGCGCCTTCGCCTCTTGTTCACCTGCTTCGCAGTGTGATCTACTAATCAAAGAAAAGGCGAAGATGCGATGAACCTGACCTTACCATTCTCCGCCGGCCAAGCTCCGGAGGTCGGCCTGGGAGCCGCGCTCGCGCGATTTGAGCAATGGATGGCGGATCCTGACTCGCCCGTGCGGGCCATCCGCCGCCAGCCGCCTGCACCGGGGGAGTTCACGCCGGTGCCCGACGAAGTTGACTCTTCGTTGCGGCGCGCACTGGAGTCCGTCGGGATCGAATTTTTGTACGTGCACCAGGCCGAGGCTTTCCGTCTGGCCCGAGGCGGTTCCAACGTCGTCGTCGTCACTCCCACGGCCAGCGGCAAGACGCTGTGTTACAACCTCCCCGTGCTCGACCTGCTTCTCCGGCAGCCGGAGGCACGAGCTATGTACGTTTTTCCCACGAAGGCTCTGGCCGAGGACCAGCTTCATGAATTCCGGTCTCTGGTGGACGCCATGGGTGGCGGCATCGGGGCCTTCACCTACGATGGCGACACGCCGCAGGATGCTCGGCGTGCCATTCGCGAGCGTGCCAGGGTGGTATTCACCAACCCGGACATGCTGCACGCCGGAATCCTGCCGCATCACACTCGCTGGGCCAAGCTTTTTGAGAACCTCCGCTTCTTCGTCATGGATGAGCTGCATTATTACCGCGGGGTCTATGGGAGCCACGCCGCCAATGTCCTGCGGCGCCTGAAGCGAATCTGTGAATTTTACGGTTCGCGCCCGCAGTTCATCTGCTGCTCCGCCACGATTGCGAACCCGCTCGAGCTGGCCGAAGCACTGACGGGGGAGTCATTCCGCCTCGTGGATCGCAATGGTGCACCTCGGGGCGAGAAATATTTCGTCTTCTACAACCCGCCTGTCGTCAATCGGGAGCTCGGCATCCGGCGCAGTTATCTCCACGAAGCCCGCCGTATCGCCCAGGAGTTCCTGAGCCGCGACCGCCAGACTCTGGTATTTGCCAACAGCCGGCTGGCCACAGAAGTTCTGCTGACTTATCTCAAGGACGCCGCAGCGCGGATGGCGCTCCCTCCGGATGCAGTCCGCGGCTATCGGGCCGGCTACCTGCCAGGGGAACGCCGCGAGATCGAACGGAAGCTCCGCAACGGCGAGATTCGCGCCGTCGTCGCCACGAATGCCCTTGAGCTGGGCGTGGACATTGGGAGTCTCGATGCCGTTGTCATGGCCGGCTATCCGGGGACGATTGCCTCCACCTGGCAGCGGGCCGGACGCGCCGGCCGCCGGCAGGGCACTTCCGTGGCCGTGTTGGTGGCCTCCAGCTCTCCCGTGGATCAGTACGTGGTGGAACACCCCGACTACTTTTTCGAGCGCTCCCCCGAGCAGGCCTCGATCAATCCGGACAACCTGGAAATCCTCCTCAACCATCTCAAATGCGCCGCCTTTGAACTGCCCTTGCGGGAAGGCGAGAGGTTCGGGCCGCACGACGTCACCGAGCTGTGCCGGTTCCTGGAGGAAACCGGCCTGCTGCACTGCTCCGGCGGGTTGTGGCACTGGGTCTCGGACACCTACCCCGCAGACGCCATCAGCCTGCGCGCCGTCACGAGCGACAATTTCGTCGTCGTGGATACCACCGGCGAGCCGGAGGTGATTGCGGAGGTTTCCTTTCCGGCCGCGCTCACCACGTTGTACGAGAAGGCGATCTATCTCCATGAGGCTCGCCAGTACGAGGTGCAGAAATTCGACTATGAGGGACGCAAAGCCTACGTGCGCCGCGTCGAGTGCGACTACTTCACGGACGCCATAGACTACACACAGGTCAGAATTCTGGAAGAGTTCGAAGCTGCGCCCCTCGCCGGTGCACGGGCGGTCCACGGCGAGGTACGCGTCAATCGCCAGATCGTCGGCTTCAAGAAGATCAAGTTTTACACGCTGGAGAACGTGGGGGCCGGAAATCTGTCCATGCCAGAGCAGGAGATGCACACCACGGCGTTCTGGCTTCACTTCCCCGCAAGCTTTCTAGCCCGGTTCCCGGATCTGTCCCCCGCCCAGAAACAGAGCGGGTTGACGGGGCTCGGCCACGCGCTCCGGGCCGTGGCATCCCTGCTGGTGATGTGCGACCCGCACGATTTGGGCCTCGCCTTCACCGAGGACCTCACCCGGGGGGCGACCTTCGAACCGGATCTGTTCCTCTACGACGGCTATCCCGGCGGTGTGGGGTTGAGCGCGCCGCTTTTCCGCATGGCGCCAAAGCTGGTGGAGGGGGCTGCGGAACTGATCCGCGCTTGTCCGTGTGAAGCGGGCTGCCCGAGCTGCGTCGGTCCGTCCGGCGAGACCGGCGAAGGGGGAAAACAGGCGGCCGCCCGCATCCTGGCGGAGCTGTTGCGAACCGAGCCGGCCGGCTAGGCCCGCCCTAGTCGCGGTTTCGCTCCTCCGGAAATACGGCGTAACCTTCGGGGGGCGGGTACAGACTCTCGAAAAACTCCAGGCGTTTGCGCAGGTAGCGGCTGGGAAGCTGTCGCGGACCCGGCTCGATGTCAATGTCGCAGCAAATGCCGTGCAGGTACAAAGTCAGTGTGTCAATGAACGACTGCCGGGCGTACTCCAAAAACATCTTGGTCTCCCGGCGCACGTTGCTTTGGCGCCGCAGGAGCGCCTGCTTGAGCTCCCATCCTCTCTCGTCCACCTCGCCGTGCACGTTGCGGCTCAGCTCTTCGCGCAGCAGCGCGCGGTACCGCTCGTGCGCCTCCTCGCCAGCGTGGTCCGCCACGAGCCGGGCGATCGCATTGTAGAAGTAGTAATGGTAGTCGGAGACGTTCCGATCTTTGACGGCGAACACCACGCCGGGCGTGTCGTCCCCAAGAAATGTGTGCGCCACGCACGCCTGGCGGTTTTCGGGCGGTTTATCAAAGCAGACCACTTCTCCGGAGTCGCCCTCTTTGGGTTTGCCGTTGGACCGCTCCAGATAGGGCACGAACAGCAAGGCTACCTTCCGCAACAGGGCCGTGATCGCGGGAGGAAGAGCCGCCACGGGCTCCTCTACGAAATCCTTGACGTCTTCCTCGCTGAACGGCACTGCGGGAAAGTATGAAAACGTGTTAGTGACGGGTATGAGCGAATCCCGGGACCGGTGGGCAAATTCCTCTACGCTAAGTCTCTCAACACCAGTGGAGGCGGACATCGAGGCTGATCTCCATCCTAGCAGAACTGCACGCAGGGGCGCGCCTGCTAGACTGGCTCCTGTTGGGCCCCAAGGTCCTGATCTCCGCCGGAGAAGCCTCGGGCGATCTCTATGCCGCCCGGCTGGCAGAGCACCTGCGCCGGAGCGTGCCCGGTCTCGAGTGTTTCGGCTGTGCCGGCCCGCGCATGCGCCAGGCGGGTGTCCGGGCCGTGATTTCGGCCGAGGACATCGCCGTAGTAGGTTTGGCGGAAGTCATCGTTCATATCCCGCGAATTTACAAGCGCTACCGGCGCCTGCTTGCGGCTGCGCGGACGGAAAAACCGGACCTGGCCATCCTTACCGACAGTCCGGACTTCCACCTGCGGCTGGCGGGCCGCCTCAAGCGTCTCGGCATACCGGTCATCGGCCTGGTGGCCCCCCAGGTCTGGGCCTGGCGTCCTTGGCGCATTCGCGCAATTCGCCGCAACATAGATCGCCTGCTGTGCATCTTTCCTTTTGAGGAGGAGTTCTTCCGCCGGCGGGGCGTCCGCGCTGAATATATCGGCCACCCTTTGGCTCACATGATACGACCGTCCACTTCCAGGGCCGAATTTTTCCAACAGCACGGGCTGCCGCAGGCTCCGCTGATCACGCTGCTTCCCGGAAGCCGTACCGGCGAGATCCGCCGCCACTTCGGCCCGCTGCTCGATGCGGCCGTGCACATTCATCGCAGCCGACCGGCGGGCTTCGTGGTTGCGCTGCCCCCGGGGTTGCCGCCCGCGTTTACGGCCGAGCTCCGACGCCGGGCCGCGTCTTTTCCCGTCGTGATTGCGGAGGGCGTCACCTGGGATGCGATCGCCCACGCGGACCTTGCCTTGGCCGCCAGTGGGACGGTGACCATCGAAGCCGCCCTTCTTGGCACGCCGCTCGTCGCATTCTATCGCGTGGCGCCGCTGAGCTGGTGGCTCGGGCGGCCTCTGGTGCGGGTCCCGTTTTTCTCGATGGTCAACCTTGTGGCCGGCCGCCGCCTGATTCCCGAGTTGATGCAAAATGAAGTCAGAGGAGAACGGCTGGCCGAGGAGGCCCTGCGGCTGCTCGGCGATCCGGAAGCACTCGCAAGGATCCGGCAGGAGCTCCGCACGGTAGCCGCACAACTGTCCCCGCCTGTAGAGGCGATGCGGCGGGCCTCTTCTATCGTCCAGGACTTGTTACTCCAGGGAGCTTTGCATGCGAAATAGCATCCTCACGGCCCTGCTGTTGCTGGCCGCAGCAGGAGCCGCCGCTCAGGAAGCCCAACGGCGGGCGGCCATTGACGTTGAGCACTACGTGATCGAAGCCGATATCCGTCCCGATTCCCAGTCGCTGGCAGCCACTGCGGAAATCCGCTTCCAACCGCAAGAGGAGGGTGTTTACACAGTCGTTTTCGAGCTGCACAACGCTCTGAACGTCTCCAAGGTCGAAGATGAGCAAGGACGGCCGATCCAGGCCACGCGTTCGCGCCCGGACTTCTCCGTGCGCCTGAGCTTTCCCGAGCCCCTCCCGAAGGGACAGCCGAAGAGTGTGAAATTCTACTATGACGGGATCCTGCGAGGCCGCGAGGAGTCGCCCGTTTACGGCATCAAGTTTGCGGCCATCCATCCGGACTACGCCTTCCTGCTCTACCCGGCGCGGTGGTTTCCGGTGAGCGGCTACACCACTGATCGCTACACCGCCGATCTGCGCATCACGGTGCCGGAGGGCTACCGCGTCGTGTGCTCGGGCAGCGAGCGCAGCGACCGGGCGGCCTCGGGCAAGCTGGCCTACTCCTTCCGGGTCTCCCAGCCCTCCTTTCCCGGCAGTCTTGCCGTCTCCCGAACCGATCCCGTACAGATCGCCTCCGAGGGCGTCTCCACTACCGTGTATTTTCGCGGTCCGGAAGCCGAGATGGCGGGCGCCTGGGCTCAGGAGACGGCGCGTGTGCTGAACTACTTGACCAGCGTTTTCGGCCTGGCGCCCCAGGCCAATCTCACGCTGTTTGAGACCGAAGACGGGGCTCCCAACGGCTACGCGGCAGGCGGTATTGTGTTTCTCTCCCCGCGCGGGATCGGACGCGAGGTGAACGGCCGCCTGCTGGCCAACCAGATCGCGCGCCAGTGGTGGGGCCATCTGGTCTCCCCGGTGACGCGCAACCACCTCTGGATTACCAACGGTGCGGCACGCTACGCCGAACTCCTCTATCTGCATCAGACCTCGGGCCCGCCCGCCTTTGAGAGCGCCCTCAAGGACACCTACATCGAGGCGCTTACCGTGGACAACCCGCCGCTAAGCCAGTCGGCGCGCTGGGAAGACTACGCCCCGGAACTCTGGGCCAGCACGGCGGGTAAGGGCGCCGCCGTATACCATATGCTGCGCACCGTGATCGGGGACGAACCCTTCTTCAAATTGCTCAAGGAAATTCCGGACCGCTTTGCCTGGCGCTCGGTGAGCACCGACGATTTCCGGCGCACCGCAGAGGCCGTTTCCGGGTCCAATCTCCAGTACTTTTTCATCCAGTGGATCGAGTCGAGCGGCGCGCCCGAGTTTCGCATGGATTACACCATCTTCCGCACGCAGAAAGGATTCCGCGTGATGGGCAAGGTCGCCCAGGATCTGGATACCTTCCGGATGCCCGTCGAGCTCAAAATCGAGACCGAAGGCAATCCCGAGACCAAGACCATCGAAGTGGTGGGAACGTCTTCGGAATTTGTGGTGGAAACGTTTGGCAAGCCCAAGAACGTGATCCTCGATCCCAACCACCGCGTCCTGCGCGTGGATGATTCCATCCGCGTGGCGGTCGCGATCCGGCGCGGCGAGCAGTTCGCGGAGGTCGGCGAGTTCGGCGAGGCGCTCAAGGAGTACCAGAAGGCCCTGGAAGTCAACCGCTACAGCTCCCTGGCTCATTACCGCATCGGAGAGATTTTCTTCCTCCAGAACAACTACCAGTCGGCGGCCAACGAGTTCCGCGAGGCGCTGAACGGTGACCTGGATCCGCCCTGGGTCGAAGTCTGGTCCCACATCAATCTCGGCAAGATCTTCGACATCACGGGCCAGCGCGAGCGGGCGGTCAATGAATACCAGCAGGCAATCCGGACCAAAGACAACACGCAAGGCGCCCAGGAGGAGGCGGCAAAGTACCTCAAGGAACCCTACCAGCGTCCGGCACAAAGCTACTGAGCGCACTCCCGTCAGGGCCGGGCGCATAGCCGCCGGATTCGCCGACCAGCTCGAAGTTCTGCAGCCGCACGAACCGGGCTCCAGGCAGGCCGCGCAGCCGTTCCGGGTGGCAGGTAAGAATCACGATTTGCAACGCAGCCCGCAGCTCTCCGATCAGATCGAGAAGCCGCCCCAGGCGTTCGTCGTCCGTGAACATGAATGCATCGTCGAGCACCACGAGCTGGCGCTCGGACCGGGCCAGGAACCGGGCCAGGGCCAGCCGCACCGCCAGATGGATCTGCTCTTGCTCTCCCCCCGATAGTTCGTGCAGGTCCACCGGGCGCCCGGCCGCCGGCGGCTCCAGATGCTGAATGGAGAGATTTTCTCCGATCTTGAGGGATCCCAAGCGCCGTCCCGCGATTTGCAAGAGAATTCGCGCCGCTTCCTCCGCCACCGGCTCTGCCAAGCCCTCGAGTGCCTCCTGTTTGGCCGCCCGAACCGCTTCCCGAACCCGCCGGATTGCCTCGGCCTGAACCTCTGTGGCTTCGATTTTCCGTTCCAGTTGGGCGGTTTGCTCTTCAAGGACGATGTACTCATCGTAGGGCGCGCTCGACAGGAGCGCCCGCAGATCCGCCTCGGCCTGGACGCGTCGCTGTTCGGCCTGAGCCGCCCGTTCCTCGAGGTTCTGAATTTCCTCCCTCAGGCGGGCCGCGCCTTCCGGCCGGCAGCGCGCCAGTTCGTCCTCTGCTTTCTCTCGCTCGCTCTTGAGGTGGCGCCACTCCAGCTCCAGGCGGTGAAGCTCCTCGGCGCGCTGCTCGGCACTGCGCCCGTCGGAGGCAAGCGAGGTTAACTCGGAGACGGTTCGCTCCAACTCCTCACGAGTCCTTTCGAGCGCGGCCGCTTCCCGCTCTGCTTCCATCTGTGTGAGGCGCCATCGGTCCAGCGTTTCTTCGGATTCCTTCCGGGCAGTCCGCAACTCTTCCGACTTTGCTTGCAGTTCCCGCTCTGCTTGCTCGGCAAGTTGGCGGGACTCGGCCGCCGGAATCGCCGTCCACTCCGGGAACTGCCCGACAATCGCCGCGATTTCGGCTTCGTGCTCCCCGGCGCGCTGCTTCCATTCCTCGGCGCTCGATCCGGCCAGTAAAGTCCGCTGCTCGGCTTCGAGTTGGGCGACTCGATTGCGGATTTCGACGAGCCGCGCGTGGCGTGCCTCCGCTTCCGCCAGATCCGTCGCGCCCAATCGCCGCAGCATTTCCTCTAGGTGCGATGCCACCGCATCACGATCTTGGCGGAGCTGAGCCGCCGGGGTCTCCGGGCCGGCAACCCGGATCAACCCGAAGCCCGGGATACGTATCTCTGCGCGACCTTCGCTCCGTACCTCGAAGCCCGCCCCCGGCTTCAAGGCATGCCGGCCCGCGGGCTCGCCGGCCAGCACTTCCACACTACCCTCGGTCTCCGGCACAAGCTCCACTTTGAGGAGGCAGCTCTCCAGCCGCACTTCCAGTTCTCGCCACCGCCCTTGCAGCTCACGCATCCGGGCGAGCTCGGCGTCCGAGGGTGCGCGCAACGCCTCCAAAGCCCCGCGTTCCCGGTCCACGTGCTCGGCAAGTTCCTCGATCCGCCTCAAGCGGTGGCGTATCTCGTCTCGCTCTCGGAGAAGCTGCGCGAACCCCAGAGCCCGTTGTGCCCGTGCGCGTAACCGTTCGCACTCCTCGCCCAGAGCCTCCGCACGCTCTCTGGCCGCCTCCGCCCACTTCAGGCGATCCCACGCTGCCTCCTGCTTTTCCCGCACGGATGCTTCCAGAGAGTGAATCCTCTGGCGGCACTCCCAGTCCTGGCGCGTCAGAGCCTCAATGCGCTCGATGCGCCTCTTCAGCTCCTGATGCCGGCTTTCCACCAGCCGGCACTGGGCCTCCAGATTGCCCGCGATCATTCTCAAAAATTGCGCGTCTTTCTCCTCCCGCTCGGCTTTTTCCAGCTCGCCGCGCATCCGCGCAACCCGGTGCTTGAGTTCCTGTGCTTCGCCCTGCGTTAGTTCCACGGCCCGGGAAAGCTGAGCGACTCTGTCCAACCTTTGCCGGGCTTCTTCGAGCGCCTGCCGCATTGCCGCAAGCCGGGCTTGTTCCTGCTCCCTGGCTTTCCTGGGTCTTCCGTTACCAGTCCAGAGCTCGAGGTACTGCCCCTCGATCCACTGCTCGAGCCGGGCGCCAAGCGGCCCTCCCAGCTGGGCGCCGAGAATGGCGCGCACGTCTTCCAGAGCACGCCCGCTCAGCTCAGGCATCGCTACCTCCCCTTGCGGCGCCCAAAGGACTTGCATCCAACCCAGATGGCCAATCCCGGCCGCGCCGCTCACGTGGCCGAGGCCGAGCATCTCCTCCAATTTCCTGTCGGCGGCCTTGCCTTCTGCCACCAGCGCGAAACCACCCCGCGCCGTGCGATTCTCCAGGCGGCATTCGGGCCTCGACAGGAATCGTTTCCAGACGCGCCATGTCCCGCCGTTGTGATCGAAAATTGCGGAGATTTCGGGAGCCAGATCCGTACCCCACGGACGGAGGGCTTCCATTGCCTTACCGCCGGCAGTGTGGGGATTTGCCAGGACCATGAGCAATGCGTGCAGCAAGGTGGACTTGCCCGAGCCGTTCGGCCCGCAAATTACCGTGACGCCTTCCGGATCGAGCCGCAGCTCCGTGCGGCTCACAAAGCAACGGAACTTCTCGACGGCCAGATGGGACACAGTCATGTCCGCACCTCCCGCAGACCGCGATACAACAGCCGCAGCGCCTCCACCGCCGCGGGCTCGGGGTTCCGGCCGGCCTGGTCCAGAAGTCGTTCCGCAGCCCGCCGGAGGTAGCCCGCAGGCAGATCGTCCGTCCAGGAAAAGTCTTCAGGCTCCGGCAGCAAACCCTGGGTGCTCAACCGGCCAAAAAAGAAGCGGGACTGGAGAAGCTGTTCCACCGGATCGAGGTGGCCGAGATACCCGCTCCGCAGCATGCCCTTCAGCCGGCATTCCACAATCGTGTTACCCGGATCTTCGAGGTGCTGCAGTTCGGCGAAGAGCCGGTCAAGATCTGCTTCGCCCCCGACGGCGCAGTCCATCGTGAGCCAGCGCAGGCTGGCCACACGCCGTGCCTCGATGCGAGGCTGCGCGCCCGGAGCCGGGATTTCCACGAGAAGCACATTTCCCGAATCCGTTTCTCCAAACCGTGAGGGCTCGTGCGTTCCCGAATACGCCATGCGCACGGCTCCGAAGGAATCCGGATAAAGCGCTGTCGAATGCCAGTGACCAAGGGCAAGGTAGTCGAGACCGCGCAGCTCAGGGGCGTTGCGGGGGATGGGGCACGACACTTCGATCTCGGGATTGCCGATCACGCTGCCGTGCGCAAGGCCGATCCGAAGAGCGGCGTCGCCGCCCCGGGGCGGGATCCATTCGGTAGGGTCGCGTTTGGCCTCGGCATCGCGGGCAGGGCACGGAAACAGTGTTGCCCCGGTTACGGGTACCGGACACGGCTCGGTAAGAATGAAAACGTTCGCGCAATCCTTCCAGTACGGGCGCTCCCAGACGGAGCCCGGCCCGGCCGGGTCGTGATTGCCTGGGATCACGTAGACCGGACAACCGAAGCTGCTCAAGACGGAAGCAATCTCCCGGATGAGGCCCTCGCCGACCCCGTTATGTTCGAAAGTGTCGCCGGCGATGAGCGCGAAGTCGACCTTTTCGGAATGGGCCAATCGGGCGATGCTCCGGGCGGTGTCCAACCGGCGCTTGCGCGCTTCGCCGGCCTTCTCTCCGAGCTGGGCCAGGCTCAAGCCGATCTGCCAGTCCGCGGTGTGGAGGAATCTCATGTTCTCAATCTAGGGCCGGCGGTGGCTCACAGAGTGAGCCTGTCAAAAAAGGTGCCACACCAGGCTGACCGAATTATGGAAAAAAGGTGCCACACCAGGCTGACGGAATTATGACCGACGGAATTATGACGGGGTTATGAGCGGACTCCTTGTGCGGCTTTGCGTTCGTAGAGGAAGGCGTCGGCGCGCGCAAAAAGCTCCTCGGCGGTCTCGCCCGGTACATGCTCGGCGATGCCTGCCGAAGCCCGCACCTCGATGACGACTTCGCGGTTATGGAGCTTGAAAGCGTAGCAGCCGGCCGCCCGGGCCTGGATACCTTGGAGCCGGCTCTGTGCGTCGCTGAGCGTCGAGGCCAGCACCACCAGGAACTCGTCCCCGCCCCAGCGGCAGACCAGATCGCTCGGGCGGAACTGCTCGGCAAGCCTCCGGCCGAAAAACCGCAGAACCTGATCTCCGGCCTGATGCCCGTACTGATCGTTGATCCGCTTGAAGTCGTCCAGGTCGAACAGCATCAGGCAGAAGCGGTCCCCGGCCCGGATCTTCTCTTCAATCAGTTTTTCTGCCGCCCGGCGGTTGGCAAGACCGGTGAGAGGATCGGTGACCGCAAGGACCTCCACCCGGGCCAGACGCTCCGGGAACGCTTCCAGTTCCTGGCGGAGCTGGGCGGCCGAGGCCTGGTTTTCCCGCTGCATCTCCTCGGCGCATTGCTTGATTTGGCGGATGCCTTCGGCAAGTTTGCGCCGGATCGTAGCCAAGTCGTCCTGGTGCGCGGCCGCTTCCAAGCGCCGGGCTACGGCCCGCAAGTCTTCGGTGTAGCTTTCACTTCGAGCGCCCAGCGTCTCGGCGGCCTCGGCCAGCAGCGCCAGGATCTTCTTGATCTCCGCCTCGCGCTCGCGCCACACTGATGAGGATTTCCGGCTGTAGTCGCGCAGAGCTTCATCGAGCCACGAGACGCTTTGCTGGACCGTCTGGCAATCGGAGTCCTCCAGCAGGCGTCGCCGAATCCGCCGCAAAGCCGCCCGGTGCTCCTCCGCCAGGTCCTCGCGAGCGGTTACGGCGTGTTTTTCCATACTCTGTAGGGCCGCTACGTAACAATGCAGGCAGGTGCGAAACCGGTTTTCCGCTCGCTCCAGATCGTCCAGGCTCTTCTTGAGAGAAATCATCCGCGCTACAAACCTGTTCTTTTGTCCCTATCGGCAATTCCGAGGAGGGCACTCATGAGGCAAACACCCGAGAAAACCCGTCCGGCAAACGCGGGCCCGATCCGCTGCTATAATGAGGGACGGCGTCTTGACTCCGTATTTGGTTCGGCGAACGTTTCGGGGGCCCTCCCAACACACATCGCAGCGGGTGGGGTGTGCGGGACCAGGCTCTCCGTCATCGGGCGGATCGGATTCGGGTCAGTGCACACTATCACGGTCCGCGGTTTGCAGCCGCCTCAGGGCGACTTCGAATCGCGGGCGCGGAAAAAGGCAAGGGTCATGAAGGAAAGAGGTACCGTCAAGTGGTTTAACGCCGCCAAGGGCTACGGGTTCATCCAGCGGGAAAACGGAGAAGATGTCTTCGTGCACTACTCCGCGATCCGTTCGGAAGGTTACCGGACCTTGGAAGAAGGCTCACGAGTGGAGTTCGAAGTCACGCGTGGTCCGAAGGGACTCGCAGCGACGAATGTAACGGTAGTCTGATCTCCGGCGGGCCGGGCCGGCCCGAAGACCGGCGCCGCCCGGCCGCCAGAAAGGAGGGGGATGAGCAAGGAGGACTGTATCGAGGTCACTGGAACAGTGATCGAAAAGTTCCCGAGCGGCCTGTTCAGCGTGAAACTCGACGAGGACCGGGTCGTGCTCGCGCACCTGGCGGGCAAGCTGCGCCGCAACCGCATTCGCGTGCTGGCCGGCGACCGGGTTACTCTCGAGCTGTCGCCGTACGACCTGACCAAAGGCCGCATCACCTACCGCCACAAGTAAGCCGCGGGACGCGGATCGAGACAACCGGCGCCTCACCGGAGACAAGCCAGCTTCCCAGCGCATGCGAAGGTTGCTTTTCATTTTCGGGACGCGCCCCGAGGCGATCAAACTCTCTCCCGTCATCCGCCATTTCGGCGATCACCATCCTGAGTTCCATGTCCTGGTGTGCCTCACAGCCCAGCACCGGGAACTCCTCGACCAGGTCTTGCCCGTCTTCGGCGTCAAGGCCGACTACGATCTGGGGGTCATGCGTCCGAATCAGTCCCTGTTTGAATCCACCTCGCGTATCCTGGCCGCCCTCGAGCCCGTGCTCGCCGACGCCCGGCCGGATCTCGTCATCGTTCAAGGCGACACGACGACGACCCTGTGCGGAGCGCTCGCGGCATTCTATTGCCGCGTGCCTGTAGGCCACGTCGAGGCCGGGCTCCGCACCGGCGATTTCGGGAAGCCCTTCCCTGAGGAGATGAACCGCGTGCTGACCTCGCGGCTGGCCACCCTGCATTTCGCCGCCACGCACGGGGCCGCGCGCAACCTCCGGGCGGAAGGCGTACCCCGCCGCTCAATCGCCATCACTGGTAATCCGGGGATTGACGCCGTGCTTCACGTGCGGCGGCAACTGGAAAAGGGCGCCTTGCCGGGCGCCAGAGTGCCGGGCCTCGATCCGCGAAAAAAACTCGTGCTGGTGACGGCACACCGGCGCGAAAGCTTCGGCGAGGGCTTCGAACGCATTTGCAAGGCCCTGCTGCGGTTGGCCGGGCGGCCCGATGTGCAGATCGTCTATCCCGTCCACCCCAATCCCAATGTGCGCAAGCCCGTCTACCGGCATCTTTCCGGCCACCCCAACATTTTGCTGACCGAGCCGCAGTGCTATGTCCCTTTCGTGGATCTGATGCGCCGGGCCCACCTGTTGCTGACGGACTCCGGCGGCATCCAGGAGGAGGGTCCGTCCCTCGGCAAACCGATCCTGGTGATGCGCGACAAGACAGAGCGCCCGGAGGCGGTCAGAGCCGGTACAGTGAGGCTGGTCGGAACCGATGAGGACCGCATCGTACAAGAGGCGGCGCGACTGCTGGACGACAGCGCCCTTTATCGCCGCATGTCGCACGTTCACAACCCTTACGGCGATGGCAAAGCCAGCCCGCGCATCGCACGGGCAATCAATTCATTTTTCAAGAGATACAGCTCCTGAGTCGTTCCCTCTGAGCGGGTTGTTTCGGCCGCCGGTCCAAAGGGAGCCCCAAACGGGGCCCCTATAATGTGGCCGGAGACTCGGATGCGTAACGGCTCTGTTTCGCCAAGACAAGTGCGGATCAAGGGAGAGGTGCCGGTGCCCCCGTCCGATTTGGCCGCCGCGCTCTCGGAGAAGATCGTGGGACAGCCGGCCGCGATCGAGGCGATCGTCCCGTACGTGCAGATGTACCAGGCAGGCTTGGCGCCGGAAGGCCGTCCGGCCGGCGTCTTCTTGCTGCTCGGCCCCACTGGCACTGGCAAGACCCGCACCGTGGAGGCCCTGGCCGAAGTGCTTCACGGCAGCGACCGCCACGTCCTCAAAGTGGATTGCGGCGAATTCCAGATGGAGCATGAGGTGGCAAAGCTGATCGGCGCGCCTCCCGGCTACCTCGGGCATCGCGAGACACAGCCGTTACTGAACCAGCAGAGACTCAATTCGGTCACCAGCGACCGCTCCAGTCTCGCCCTGGTCCTCTTTGATGAGATCGAAAAGGCCGCCCCTTCGCTGACCCGCCTCCTGCTCGGGATCCTCGACAAAGGCATCCTGCGGCTGGGCGACAACACGACGGTGAATTTCGAGCGCAGCCTCGTGTTCATGACCAGCAACCTCGGCGCGCGCAGCATGATGAAGGAACTGCGGCCGGATTTCGGCTTTGAAGCCGGCGTAGGGAAGCCTCTGCGCGAAACGGGCCGCAAACTGGAGAGCATCGCTCTGGCGGCCGTGCGGCGCAAGTTTTCGCCGGAATTCGTCAACCGCATTGACCGCGTGATCACCTACCGGCCGCTCGACGATGAGACGCTGGCCGAGATCCTGGACCAGCACATCGCGGATTTGCAGCGCTATCTGCAAGAGCGCCTCGGGCCCCGCGCCTTCTCGATCGAGGTGCCGCCGGAAAGCCGCAAGCGCCTGCTCCGCGAGGGCGCCAGCCCCGAGTATGGGGCCCGCGAATTGAAGCGAACGCTCCAGCGCCGGCTGACCCAGCCGCTGGCGGCGCTGGTGGTGGGCGGCAGAGTGGAACCGGGATCCCGCCTGAGCCTGGACTTTGACCGGGAGCAGGAGCGGTTCTACCTCCGGAGCCTGTAAGCGCGCTCTCGTGTGCCCGTCCACTCCGGTATGCTGGTGGTGCGCCATGCCCGGCGTGCTCTATCTGGTCGCTACGCCCATCGGCAATCTCGAGGACATCACGCTTCGCGCCCTCCGCGTACTGCGCGAGGCGGACCTGATCGCTTGCGAAGACACCCGGCAAACCCGCAAGCTGCTCGAGCACTACGGGATCTCCCGCCCGCTCGTCAGCTACCACGAGCACAACGAGCGCAAGCGGGCCGGTGAGCTGTTAGCCCGCCTTCAGTCCGGCGCCAGCGTTGCCCTCGTCAGCGACGCGGGAACTCCGCTCATCTCGGACCCCGGATACCGCTTGGTTGCGGCGGCACGGGACGCCGGGATCGCCGTCGTCCCTGTGCCCGGACCTTCAGCCCTTGTCGCCGCCCTCACCGCCTCCGGCCTCCCGGCCGAGGCCTTCCACTTTGCCGGGTTTCTGCCGGCCAAACGCAGCCAGCGGCTCCGCACGCTGGCCTCCTTGCGCAACGAGCCTGCCACCCTCGTGTTCTACGAAGCACCCCACCGGATCCTGGATACTTTGGCCGATCTCGAGGAAACCTTCGGCCCCCGTCGCATGGTCTTGGCGCGTGAGCTGACGAAAGTGCACGAGGAATTCCTCCGTGGAACGGCAACCCAGATCCGCCAGGCCCTGAGCGAGCGCCCCTCCGTTCGCGGTGAAATCACGCTAGTGGTCGAGGGCGCGCCCCCCGAGACGCCGGCTCCGGCCGGCGAAGCCGAACTGCTCGAGGCCGTCTTGCGCTTCGAGCAGCAGGGCCTCAGTCGCATGGAGGCCATCAAAGCCGCCGCCCGAGAGCTTGGCCTGCCCAAGCGCACGGTCTACCAGCTTGTCGAAAGAGGCGTCAAGACCCTTTAGCCGGCGCTCCCACCACTCCGCAAAACCGGCGGTCACAACCGTTAATGCAACCAGTAACTCCCTTCCGGACAATAAGATCCACACATTGCGAACGGCCTGATTTGATAGCGCCGCACTAAGGTAGGAGGCAGAGGCGCGGGCCCGTTCCCGAACCCCGATCCGCACGCCCATCTGAGGCCCGCCGTTGACGGAAGCCCCGATGCGATTCATACCCGTTTTGCTGTGCGCCGCCTTGACCCTCGCCGGCCGGGACACTGCCCAGGCGCCGGCCTGGGAGGGGAGGCTGGCCAAGGGAAACGAACACTGGCAGGCTGGTCGCTATGCCCAGGCGGAGGCCGAGTATCGCGCCGCTCTCGATCTGTTGCACAATCATCCGGACAGTCCCGCGCTCGCCATTGCCCTGAACAATCTGGGCGAGGTCGTTTACGAACTAGGGCGCTACCGGGAGGCGGAAAAGCTCCTGCGGCGCTCCTGGCTGATCTGGGAGAAAAAGTTCGGCGCCGCGCACCCCGGACTCCTCCAGCCGATCGGCAACCTCGCCTCCGTCTACGCCGCCATGGGCAACTACGCTCGCGCCGAACAGCTGCGGCGCCGGGCCTACCAGTTGGCCCGCACTTCGGGGTCTGAGGAAGATGCCATCCGCGCCCTGCACCATCTGGGTGTCGCCTGCCAGGCGCGCGGCAAACACCAACAGGCGGAGCAGGCCTACCGGGAGGCTCTCGCGTTCTGGTCTTCCCGGCAAACGCCCGACCGCGTGGAACTGGGCGCGCTGTGGAACAACCTTGGATCGCTCTACGGTCATACCAGCCGGCTCCCGGAGGCCGTTTCCTGTTTTGAACGAGCGCTGGAGACCTGGCGAGGCCTCATCCGTCCCGACCATCCCTATATCGCCCGCGTGCTCATGAACCTCGCCGCGGCGAACTGGAAGCTCGGGCGGAAGGACCGTGCGCAAGCCGGCTTTGAACTGGCTCTTCGCCTCGCAGAGAGCGAGCTCGGTCCGCACCACCCCTTCACGGCGGAGGTCCTCCTCAACTATGCCGTCGTGCTGCGCAAGAGCAACCAAAAGCAGCAGGCCAAAGAATTCGAGCGGCGCGGCAAAGCCATCCGCGAGCGCAACGGCAAGGACAACCTCACGGGCTATACTGTCGATCTCTCCGAGCTTCACTGAGCATCACTTTGGGAAACACCAGGCCCGCCTACAGGTGCGGTTAATGACACTTCCGCGGCACGGGTTACGGTCACCCTGTGTGACGCCCGAATGTCTCCTCTACGGCGCGCCGAAACGCGGCGGAGTCAATGGCGGGGTATCGGTAGAGGTAGGGCTCAATCCGCGCAAAATAGCGTAAAGCCTCTTCGCGATCAATCAGGCCCCGGCGAATCATCTCCTCCACGTCCGTCAAGTCTAGAGAGTGACCTCGTTCGACCTTGGCGAGGGCTTGGGCATAAAGATCAAAGTGGAAAAAATCCGCCTTTCCATATCGCGCGATAAAGCGACCCCGATCCTCCCACCCTTCGGGCACCGGAATGAAATCGAGCGGCGAGGCGAGTTCGACGTTTATGTGTAGCCGGTCCTTGAGAGCCGGGATCGCGCGGTACAGGCGGTCGAACTCCGGCACCATTTTGAGATCAATGTCAATGGTGCTCTTGCGCCACCCGTGCAAGACGGCTGTAGCTCCCCCTGTAAAAAAAACCCGCACCGGCTCGGTGGCCTCCTCTCCGAGTGCCCGCATAAAGGCGTGGATTCGGTCTGCATCAGCTAGTCGGCGCATTCCAGAGCCCGCTCAAAACTCACCAGGCGGCGCAGCAAAGCGTTGTAGCGGCTGTGTGCCCTGGCGGGATCCTGCTGCTCGAGCAGGGCGTACAGACGGTGCTCAGCGCCGGGAATTGTCGGGGGCACGGCGATGCCCAATCGCCGCAGGTGAGGAGCTCCGATGGATACAAGCAGAGAGGGAACCGATTCCTTTCCGCGCGCCAGATCCTCAAGTCCCTGCTGGATCAGGTCGTGGCCGGGCAGGCCCTCGAATTCCACATCCTCATCTTAACGTGATCCCCGCACAGTTCCCCTTTACTCACTCCTCCGGCAGCGCGAAAGCCACATAGGTGCCGCCCGAAGGCAAACCCCACTTGCCGCCGCCGGCCGCGATCACGACGAACTGCCGCCCCCGGACCTCGTACACGGCCGGCGTGGCATTGCCCGCCGCAGGAAGCGTGGTCTCCCACAAGAGCTCCCCGGTCAGCTTGTCGAAGGCGCGAAATTTTCGGTCATGATTGGTGGCCCCGATGAACAGCAACCCGCCCGCCGTCACCACCGGTCCGCCGTAGTTCTCACTACCCGTGTTGCGGTAGCCCTGGGCCGCGAGCTCCGGAATCTCCCCGAACGGAATGCTCCAGACGATCTGACCGGTGTCCAGGTTGATTGCATTCAAAGTGCCCCACGGAGGTTTGACAGCCGGATAGCCATCCGGATCCAGAAACTTGCTGTAGCCGTCCGCCAGCATGTAGGGAACGCCGGGGCCGCTCGCGGCCGCGGCGGAAACCTCTTTGCCGGAAGCCAGATAAGAGGCAATCGCCCGGACCGCGGCTCGTCCCAGGTGGCCGAATCCTGGCATCCGTCCGCCGCCTTCTCGAATCCAGCGCAGAATCTCATCGTAGTCATACTTGCGCCCCAGGCCCACCAACGACGGAAACTCCGGCGGGTTGCCCCGGAGATCGCTTCGGTGACAACTGGCACAGTGCTGCTGATAAAGCTGCTTGCCGCTCGGTGCGGGTCCGGGTTTGGGACGCTCGGCCAGACGCAGAACCCAGGCCATTTCGTTGGAGTTCACATAGAGCAGCCCGGTCTCGGGGTCAAAGGCCGCCCCGCCCCATTCTCCGCCGCCATCGAGCCCCGGAAAGATGATGCTCCCTTCGAAGCTCGGCGGCGTGAACTGGCCGCCGCTGCGCAGCTTCCGGAACCGCTCGAGCACCGCCGCGCGCGCCTCCGGCGTACGGTCCGTCAGCAAATCCTCGGTGAGCTGCTGGCGGGCAAACGGCGGAGGCAGCAAAGGAAAAGGCTGCGTCTCCGCCAGCCGCTCGCCGGGAATGTCCGACGCCGGCACCTTGCGGTATTCAATGGGGAAGAGCGGCTTGCCGGTCTCCCGCTCGAACACGAACACGTGACCGGACTTGGTGATCTGCGCCACGGCATCCACCAGCCGGCCGTCGCGAACCACCGTGACCAGACTGGGCGGCGCCGGAAAATCGCGGTCCCAGACGTCGTGCCGCACCGCCTGGAAGTGCCACACCCGCTCACCCGTCGCGGCGCGCAGGCACAGCAGCGTATTGGCAAAGAGGTTGTCACCGATTCGGTCACCCCCGTAGAAGTCAAAGGCCGCCGACCCGGTCCCCGCAAATACCAAACCGCGTTTCTCGTCCAGGCTCATGCCTGCCCAGCAGTTGGCTCCACCGGAGTATTTCCACGCCTCCGGCGGCCAGGTCTCATAGCCGAACTCGCCGGGATGCGGGATGGTATGAAAACTCCAGCGCAGCTTCCCGGTCTTCAGATCGTAGGCGCGGATGTCGCCGGGGGCCGACGGCAGGTCCTCGGGAACGATGCTGCCCATAATGAGCAGGTCCCGGTAAACAATACCCGGCGTCGTGGCCGAGACGTTCAGTGTGGCGGGCTCGCGCCCGAGGCCTTCGCGCAAATCCACACGTCCGTTGTTGCCAAAACCGGCCACGGGCTTGCCCGTCTTCGCGTCCAGGGCGTAGAGCCATTGCCGGACCGCGACGTAAATTCTTCCGTTCGCATATGTGAGGCCGCGGTTGCGAAAGCGCGTCCTCACCGGCGCTCCGCCGTGCGGATCGAAGCGCCACAGCAGCCTGCCGGTGGCCGCGTCCAAAGCGATCACACGGAGCTTGGGCGTCGTCGCATAAAGCACGCCGTCCACGACGATGGGGTTGCACTGCATCTCCGAGCCCTCGAAGGCGTCCCCGGTGTCGTACGTCCAGGCCACGCGCAGCTTGTGAACATTGCCGCGATGAATCTGGCGCAGCGCAGAGTAGCGAATGCTCTCCGGCCCGCCGCCGTACACCCGCCAGTCGCGGTAACCCGAAGTCGGCGCCGTGCGTACGTCCGCCGCCGTAACGCCGGCCAGCACGAGTAAGAACGGAACGAAGCACAATTTCGGCATCATCGTGCCGAGCCTAATGACATGCGGCGCCGGAAGTCAACTGGAAGCGAAGTTGCGCCGGGCTGCTGTCGAGTGTCTACTGGCTGTGTGCGGCGTGGCTTGCCATTGTGGCTGATTTGTGCCGTCGGGTGCTGCGGGCAGGGCTGGGAGCTGGGTGTGGCCGCCGGTTACGGAATCTATCGCGGAGGGAGCGTGTTCGCACCCGCCGGGAAAGTCCAGGCCGGGGTCCGGAACCGCTTCGCCGTGAGCGCCTTCCTTGCTGAGAACCGCGAATGGATCGCGGGGGAGTTTCGCTACACCTACCAGGATGGAGATCCGTTTCTGGCCTCAGACGGCCTCCGCACTAATATTCAGGGCCAGTCGCACGCCTTTCACTATGACTTGGTCGTATTCTTGAGCGCACCGTCACGGCGAATCCGGCCTTATCTGGCGGCGGGGCTCGGCGCCAAACTGTATGAGGTCACCGGCCCGGAAAACCCGGACGCTCCGCTACAGCTTGTTGGGCGTCTCCGCTCCAGAGACCAGTTCACGTTCCTCGCCTCCGGCGGAGGCGGACTGAAGGTGCGTCTGCGGCGGGGGCTTTTGCTGCGCGTGGACTTCCGCGACTACATGACGCCGTTCCCTAAGAGACTGATCGAACCGGCGCCTCTGGCCACGCCTCGGGGCATCTTTCACCAGTTCACGCCCCTGGTCGGCCTCAGCTATGCCCTCAGTCGGGACTGAGCGTTACCGGAACCCGCCGCAGGCCGCGTGCCCCGAAGGCAGTCATCCGGGCGGCGCAGCCGAGCAGCATCACTCCCGCTTCGGCCGCACGGCGCAACGCCTCGGCGAAGCGCGGGTCAATGTCTGAAGCCGGCGCGATGCGATCTACGTCACCGCGTTGCGCCACGAAGACAATGGCTGTGGGCGTACCCTGGCGCGCCAGCTGCGCCAGTTCCTGGCAATGGCGGGCGCCCCTCTGGGTCACGGCGTCCGGAAACAGGCCCGTGCGGTTCCGCGACAAGGTCACGGACTTGACCTCCACCAGCGCCCGCCCAACCTGAAAATCGAACCGGCTGTTCCCTCGCCGGACCTCGGCCTTCAGCGGCCCGCCGCCGAGCTCAGGGAACAGCCCCCGCCGCCATCCCATGGCAAACAGCTGGTTTGCGTAGGTGGTGACCGTGCCGACCAGCGTCTTGCCTTCCCGCACCGCCACCAGCGTGTAGCGCAGGCGCCTGGGCGGCGGGAACGGCCCGTTGAGCAATACTACGCAGCCCGGCCGCAGCGTTCCCGTCAGCCGGCCTGGGTTGGGCAGATGCGCCGGGACGCGCCTTCCGTCCAGACGCACCAAGGCTGTGAAACGGTTGGGGCGGGCAAGAAAGATCCCTTCAAGGGGAACAGGTCTGGCTCGCCCCAAGGTTACAGGCACGAAACGATTGGCCGTGCGCTTGTGCTCACGCGGCCCGGCTATTGATCTTGATGGACGCTAACGGGCTGCAAACAGGGCAACAGTCTTCGCACCAGAAGCCGTAGTCTTCCTCCGGCAAGTGGAGCTGGCCCGGCCCGACGATGCGGCCGCATCCGTCGCACGCCGCACGCACGATCTTCGCGAGCCGGCACTCCACCGTCGGAGTCTGTTCCGGCTCCTTTTCGACGACCGTGTTGCGCACGTCAACCGGCATAAGCACCTCGCCAGGCAATACGGGACTCGTCACTTGGAGCAGTTCGGTATCCAAGGATCTCCCTCCGCTCGACTCTCCTCCGATGTAGATGATCGGTCGCTCCGCTCGGTTACATCAGCTTTCGTGGTTTTTTCTCCAAAAGCGCCCTCTGCTGAGGTAATATGTGCCTCCGAGGGGAGACTGGGATGCACTCCGACGAAGCCGCTGCCTTGCTACGAGATGCGCGAAAACGGACTTTGGAAATCTGGGCGGACCTGGACGACGCTCGTTTGCGGATTCCCGCGCTGCCGATTGTGAGCCCGCCGCTTTGGGAGATGGGCCACGTGGCCTGGTTCCAAGAGAAACTCTTGTTGCGATACTTGCACCAGGCGCCCGCCGTCCGTGTCGGCGCCGAATCGCTGTGGGACGCCTCCGCCGTCCCGCCGGACCGGCGCTGGGAGTTTTCACTGCCCTCTAAGGCCGAGACGCTGCGCTACATGCAGCAGGTCCTCGATCTGGCGCTTCAGGCCCTCGCTGCCGGCGAGATGCCGGCCCGGGATGCCCGGCTGTACTGGCTGGCCGCGGCGCACGAAGATTTCCACGCCGAAGCCTCCATTCGGACACGCCAAGCTCTCGGGCTGCCAGAGCCGAAACTTCCGGAAGGACCGGACCCCCACCCGGCCAACGGTCGCCCGGTCGGCTCGGAGGACGTCGTCATTCCGGGCGGAACTTTTCTGCTCGGGGCCGCCCCGGACGATCCCCAGGCATTCGATATCGAAAAGCCCGCGCATGTAGTGGAAGTCAAGCCGTTTGCGATCTCCCGAGTCCCGACCACCAACGGCCAGTTTCTTGAGTTTGTCGAAGATGGCGGCTACCGGCGACGTGAGCTTTGGAGCGAAGAAGGCTGGGCTTGGCGGGAACGCGAGCACGCCGCTCATCCCCTTTACTGGCTTCGCCAAGGCGGTTACTGGTTCTTCCGGCATTTCGATTTAGTCGTCCCCTTGGAAGAGGAGTTGCCCGTGGTTCACGTCAACTGGTATGAGGCGGAAGCCTATTGCCGCTGGGCGCGTCGGCGCCTGCCGTCGGAAGCCGAGTGGGAAATGGCCGCCGCAGGTGGCCCGAACGGGAGCAAGCGTCCCTATCCTTGGGGACAGGCTCCGCCCACGCCGGACCGCGCCCACCTTGACGCCCGCGGCCTGGGCTGCGTCCCGGTGAGCGCCGCGCCGGGCGGAGAGAGTGCATTCGGCTGCCGCCACATGATCGGGAACGTATGGGAGTGGACCGGGGACGCCGCGCGTCCCTATCCGGATTATGAACCGGAGCCGCTCCAGGACTGCCCCGAGCGATGCTTCGGAGATGGCTTCCGCGTGCTCCGTGGAGGCAGCTGGGCCACCCGGCCGCGCATCGCACGCTCTACGGCCCGCTGTTTTGCTTCCAAGGAGCGCCGGGATTTATTCGCCGGTTTCCGGACTTGCGCGCCTTCCACGTGAGGACTGCGCTTCGGGGGGCGCTAGAATGAGACCAGCGGCCCAATGTCCGGGCTCGAATTCGACCCCCTGATTGCCGAGTGGTTTGAGGAGCGCTTTGCCGCACCCACCGAGCCCCAACGCCTGGGCTGGCCTCGCATCCGCGAGGGCGGTGATGTCCTGATCACCGCCCCCACCGGGTCCGGCAAGACCTTGGCGGCCTTCCTCGTCTGCGTGGACGAACTGATCCGCCGGGCCCGCGCCTCGGCTCTGGGCGATGAGGTTCACGCCGTTTACGTCTCACCTCTCAAGGCACTGAGCAACGACATCCGGCGCAACCTCGAGGAACCGCTCGCGGCGCTGCGCCAACTGGCAGCCGCGCGCGGGCAGCCGCTGCCCCCGCTCCGTGTGGCGGTCAGGACCGGCGACACCACCGGCTGGGAGCGGCGCCAGATGCTCGAGGAGCCGCCGCACATCCTGGTGACAACCCCTGAATCCCTCTTCATTCTGCTGACCGCGGAAAAGAGCCGCCGGCTGCTGGCCACCGCCCGCACGGTCATCGTGGACGAAATCCATGCCGTGGCTGGCAGCAAGCGCGGCTCGCATCTGAGCCTGTCGCTGGCGCGGCTGGACGCGCTGGTGGAGGCTGCCGGCAGAAAACGCCCGCAGCGCATCGGGCTTTCGGCCACGGTGAAGCCGGTCGAGGAAGTGGCCTGCTTCCTCAGCCGGGAGGCGCACGTCGTGAACGCGGGCCACCAGCGCCCCATGGATCTGGCGGTCGAGATCACGGACGACGAACTCGGTGCAGTCGCCACCAATGACATGTGGGAGCGGATTTACGACCGCCTGGCGGCGCTGGCGGCGCAGCATCGGGCCACGCTGATCTTCGTCAACACACGGCGCCTGTGCGAGCGCGTGGCGCACCACCTCGGCGAGCGCGTGGGACGGGATGCGGTCTTCCCCCATCACGGCAGCTTGTCCCGGCGGCTGCGGCAGTCCGCCGAGGAACGGCTCAAGCGAGGCGAACTCCGTGCCATCGTGGCCACGGCTTCCCTCGAGCTCGGCATTGACGTCGGGTTCGTGGATCTGGTCTGCCAGGTCGGATCGCCGCGTTCCATTTCCGTCGCCCTCCAGCGCATCGGGCGCTCCGGCCACTGGACCGGAGCAACACCCAAAGGGCGATTCTTTGCCACGACACGCGACGAACTGATCGAGTGCGCGGCCCTCGTGCGCGCCATCCGGCGCGGCTTACTGGACCGGCTGGAAATTCCCCCCGCGCCGCTCGACGTGCTGGCGCAGCAGATCGTGGCCGAGTGCGCCGCGCAAGAGTGGCGTGAAGACGAACTGTTCGAGCTGATCCGGAAAGCCTGGCCCTACCGCGAACTGGAACGGCGCGAGTTCGAAGCCGTCGTTTCCATGCTGGCCGAAGGAATCGCCACCAGCCGCGGCCGCTCGGGCGCCTATCTGCACCGGGACCAGGTGCATGGCAGGCTGCGGGGCCGCCGCTCTGCGCGGTTGGCGGCCATCACCTCCGGCGGCGCGATTCCGGAAACCGCCAACTACTCCGTCGTAGCCGAGCCGGAGGGCACGGTTGTGGGTAGCGTGGATGAAGATTTCGCCGTGGAGAGTCTGGCCGGCGATGTCTTTCTGCTCGGCACCACCTCCTGGCGCATCCGGCGCGTCGAGGCGGGCAAAGTCCGCGTAGAGGACGCCCGTGGCGCACCGCCCTCAGTTCCCTTCTGGCGGGGCGAGGCCCCCGGGCGGACGTGGGAGCTGTCCGAAGAAGTTGCGCGGCTGCGGGAAGACCTCGCCCGCGGGACGCCGGAACAGGCCCGGGCTCTGCTCGAGCGGGAGTGCGGCCTCAACAGCGCCGCCGCCGCACAGGCCGTGGCTTACGTGCGCGCGGGAGCTGCAGCTCTGGGCGCCGTACCGTCCACCCGCACCATCGTGGCCGAACGATTCTTTGACGAATCGGGCGGCATGCAACTGGTGCTGCACGCCCCCTTCGGCGCCCGCATCAACCGTGCCTGGGGCCTCGCGCTGCGGAAACGCTTCTGTCGCTCCTTTAACCTGGAGCTTCAGGCGGCCGCCACCGACAACGGGATCGTCATCTCGCTCAGCGATCAGCATTCGTTCCCGCTCGAGATCGTCTTCGAGTTCGTCAAACCGGAAACCGCCGAACATCTGCTGACTCAGGCGCTGCTTGCCGCACCCATGTTCACCGTCCGCTGGCGATGGAACGCATCGCGCGCCCTCGCTGTGTTGCGCTTCGCGGGAGGCCGCAAAGTGCCTCCGCCCGTCCAACGCATGCGCGCAGATGACCTGCTGGCGGCCGTGTTTCCGGACCAGGCGGCATGCGCCGAGAACCTCGCAGGCGACATCCGGATCCCCGATCACCCGCTTGTCAAGGAAACCATCCGGGACTGCCTCGAGGAAGCCATGGACCTCAGCGGCTTGCGCGAACTGCTCACGGCCATACAGCGCGGCGACATCCGCACCGTCGCGGTGGATACGGCCGAGCCCTCCGTCTTCTGCCACGAAATCCTGAACGCCAATCCGTACGCTTTTCTGGATGACGCGCCGCTGGAGGAGCGACGGGCCCGGGCCGTCCAGCTCCGGCGCACGCTTCCGGACGAGCTGGCCGCAGGCGCCGGCGCACTCGACCGCGAGATCATTGCACAGGTGGCCGCGGACGTCTGGCCCGTGGTGCGCGACGCCGAAGAGCTGCATGACGCGCTGCTCACCCTGATCGTCCTCCCTCCGTCCCCGGAATGGTCGGACTTTTTTGAGGAATTGCGGCGCCAGCGCCGCGCCGCCGTCCTCCGCACTGCCGGGCACGCGCTGTGGGTGGCGGCGGAACGGCTGGAGCTGGCACGCCGCCTCTGGCCTGAGGCCGAAGTGACGCCGCTGCTGCCCGCCGTGCCGGGCGAGGTGCCGGATGCCCGGGAAGATTGCGCTGCGGTGGTGCTCCGCGGCTGGTTCGAATCTTCCGGTCCGCTGCAAGCTTCCGAGTTGGCCGAGCGGCTGGCTATGGACAGCGAGCTTGTCGCTCAAGCCCTCGCCCGGCTTGAGGGCGCCGGCCTGATCCTGCGCGGCCGTTTCACCGGCCGCAGCGAGCAAATCGAATGGTGCGACCGCAGGATCCTGGCCCGCATTCACCGCCTCACGCTCGGGAAACTGCGCCGCGAGATCGAACCCGTCAGTGCCGCTGACTACCTGCGCTTCCTCGTGCGCTGGCAGCATGTCGCGCCGGGCACGAAACTGCACCGTGTCGCTGGCCTCGTGGAAGCGATCCGCCAGCTTCAAGGCTTCGAGATTCCCGCGGCGGCTTGGGAGGCCCACGTCCTTCCCGCCCGCGTCGCGCAGTACAAGCCAGAGTTTCTCGACCGGCTGTGCCTGTCCGGCGAAGTGATGTGGGGCCGACTGTCGGAACATCCGGTCCTGGAACGGGATAACGGAGCCGCCCGCAGAGTGCGGCCCACGCGGGCCGCGCCGGTCTCGCTGTTCCTGCGCGAAGAGGCGGATGTGCTGGTCACCGGGCACACCGTGCGGCCGGAGGCGTTGTCCCATCCGGCTCGCGAGGTGCTCGAAACGCTCGAGCGTCGCGGCGCTTGTTTCTTCGGCGAGATCCAGCGGGCCACCGGCCGGCTTGCCAGCGAAGTGGAGGACGCCCTCTGGGAGTTGGTGGCGGCCGGGCTGGTCACCGCGGACGGCTTCGAGAATCTGCGAGCGCTGCTCGATCCCAAACGGCGGCGCGGCGAGGGGCGCGGGCGCCACGCCCGCCCGCGCCACGCGGGCGGCCGGTGGGCGTTGCTGCGAGCCGCTTCCGGGGCCCGCAACACGGAGGCCCTCGCCCGGCAATTCCTCAGACGCTGGGGAGTCGTGCTGCGCGAGCTGCTTGTACGGGAAACGCTTGCCCCTCCTTGGCGCGAGCTGTCTGCCGTTTATCGCCGCATGGAGGCGCGGGGTGAGTTGCGCGGCGGTCGCTTCGTAGACGGTTTTCCGGGCGAGCAGTTCGCCTTGCCCGAGGCGGTCGAAGCCCTGCGCGCCGTCCGCCGGGCGGAGAAGAACGGCGAAGTGGTCACGCTTTCGGCCGCCGACCCCCTCAACCTCCTCGGCATCGTGCTCCCTGGGCCCCGCGTCCATACCCTCTCGGGCGAGCTGATCCGCCTCCGCGACGGCGTGCCCATAGCCGCCGCACCGGCCCCCACCGTGCTCTCGCCAACGCCGGGCGACGACCACGCTCACTTCCTGCCGGAGCGTGTGACAAAAGCAGCGAAGTAAACGGCCTGCACTGGCGGCCGGGGCGCGATCACCGAGTGTCGCCCGACGGCGTCCCACAGCTCCCTTTGCCCCGCCGCCCTGGTGCATAATCGCAACAAAGGTCTCCCATGGAGCTCACCCCGGAGCAGCAGGCAGTGCTGGAGGGCGCCCGCGGGCCCTATCTGGCCAAACTCATGCAGTGGCTGGTGGCGTGGGGCGAGGTCATGGGCGCCCGGCGGCTGGTGCCGGTGGACAACACGCACGCGCTGCTCCCTGTGCCGAATCTGATGGCGCGCGGCGCCTCCCGTCAGACCGTGGAGCAGTACGTGGCCGAACTGCGGGAGGCGTGCTCCTACCGTACCGCCCCGGGCTGCTACTGCACCGTGCACACCGCCTTCGTTACTCTCGACCCTCTCGACGTGCCTGAAAACGATCCCGAGCAGGTCCGCCTCCAGAAGGAGCTGGCCGAACTCGCCGCTCAAGCCGGCTTCATCCCCACGTTCACCTGTGCGCCGTATCTAGTGGGCAACGTCCCGCTCAAGGGCGAAATCTGCGCCTGGACCGAGTCCTCCGCCGTGGTCTACGCCAACTCCATTCTGGGGGCGCGCACGGTGCGCCACGGCAATGAGAGCGCCATTGCCGCTTCGCTGCTCGGGTGGGTGCCCGAGTTCGGCGTCATGCTGGATGAGAACCGCAAAGGGACGCTGCGCGTGGAGGTGACGGCGGATCTGGACAGCACCACGGACTGGGGGGCGCTCGGCTACTTCGCCGGAAAACTGGCCGGCCTGGGCATCCCGGTCTTCCACGGCGTCCGCCGGCCGACCCAGGATGAGGCCAAGCAGCTCTGCGCGGCTCTGGCAACGACCGGCGGCGTCAGCATGTGCCATATCGTCGGCGTGACGCCGGAGGCCCCCACGCTCGAGGCCGCCTTTCACGGCCGTGTGCCCGAAGATTTCGTGGTCTTTGATGACCAGGCCCTGCGTGAGACCTACGCTTCGCTGCGCAACCACACTGGCGACGAGATCGACTCGGTGATCCTCGGCTGCCCGCATGCCTCCATCCGGGAGATCGCGGAAATCGCGGCGCTGCTCCGCGGCAAACGCGTGGCGCCGGGAGTCCGGCTGTGGGTGGATGCGGCGCGAGCCACCAAAGCCAGTGCCGACGCCATGGGTTATACGCGGATCATCGAAGAGGCGGGCGGACGGATTCTCTGCGACACCTGCCCCACCAACATGCGCATCCCCGCCCGCCGCATCGTCACGCACGGCTTCAAACAGGCACACTACGCCCGCGGAATGACCGGCGCCGAAGTGATTGTGGCGGAAACCGGCCCGTGCATCCGCGCGGCAGTCGCCGGCAGGTGGCTGGGCGATGACTGAAACCTTCGAAATTCGGGGAAAGGGTGTCGTCGGCGGGCGCGCCGAAGGGGAGGTGCTGATCGCCGACACGACCCTCTCCTTCTGGGGCGAAGTGGATGCCGTCACCGGTCGCGTGATCGCTGTGGGCCATCCGCTCCAGGGCCAATCGCTGGCCGGGCGGATCTTGATCATTCGCTCGACCAAGGGTTCCTCGGCCACCCCTATGATGCTGCGCCTGGCAGCCCTCGAAGGCAAAGCTCCGGCGGCCTTGGTCAACATCGAAGTGGACAGTCTCGCCGCCCTCGGCTGCATCGTCAACGGCATCCCGATGCTGGCCGGGCTTGAGGAAAATCCCTTCGAAAAGATCCGCACAGGCGATCATGCCGTCGTAGACGCGGACCAGGGCATCCTTCGCGTGACCCGCCGCCGAACCCCGCGGTGAAGATTTGGCGAAACTGATGTGATAAAAACGATAGAGGGTGTTCTTGTTTGCGGACGGGATGTGGAAAATCCGGAAAGCGAACGCCTATCCGCTTGACGGCGTCCAGGTTGCCGGAATCTGCGTGTGTGACTCCGCGCTGCCGTTATCCACCGGGGCCGCCCCGAGACTCACGCAGGGGAAAAGGGAAAAATCTGTGGAAAAAACAACCGGTGCACCCTGCCAGCGCGTAACCTGAATCGGCTGACCATGGCCTCACCCGACGTCGCACTGCCCAAAGGCCTGCCTGCCAACCTGGATGCCGAGCGTTTTGTCCTCGGATCCATCCTGCTCGATGACTCCGCCTACGTCCAGGTGGCCGCCGTCTTGGAGCCCGACGACTTCAGCCTGGAAAAACACCGCCGCATTTTCCGGCGGATGGGAGAAATTCATGCCCGCGGCGAAAAAATCGACCGGGTCACGGTGGCCAACGAGCTGATGAAGCACAACCAGCTGGAATCCTGTGACGGCCTCAGCTACCTGGTTTCACTCGACGACGGCCTGCCGCAGCTCTACAACCTCGACAGCTACGTGCGCATCGTCAAGGAAAAGAGCCTGCTGCGGCAGATGATCTTCGCCTCGCAAAAGGTCATTGACCGCTGCCTGTTGGGGGAAGAGGAACCGACCGAGATCCTGGCCAGCGCCGAAGAAGCCTTCCTCAAGCTGGGTGAGTCCACGGTGAGAGAGGGGCTGGTCACGCCGGGGCAGATCATCGAGCAGTTTCACGGAGGCCTGAACGCGTTCCTGGATCCGAGCCAGCGCCTGCGCGGCCTGAGCACCGGCTTTCTGCGTTTCGATGAGTTGACGGGCGGGCTCCACCCCGGCGAGTTGATCATCATCGCAGGCCGGCCCTCGATGGGCAAGACGGCGCTGGCCCTCAACATCGCCCAGCATGTCGCCGTCAAGCTGGGCAAGACCGTGGCCATCTTCTCGTTGGAGATGTCGCAGGAGTCCCTGCTGACCCGCATGCTGTGCGCCGCCGCGCGCGTGGACAGCCATCGCTTCCGGCTGGGGTTCCTGGACGCCGCCGAGCGGCGGCGCCTGCAGGCCGCGGCCTTGGAACTGGTGGAGGCGCCCCTCTATATTGACGACGGCTCCGCTACGAGTCTGATTGATATGCACGCCAAGCTGCGGCGCTTGAAAGCCGACCGCGGCCTGGATCTGGTGGTCGTGGACTATCTCCAGCTGATGAGCGCCAAGGGGCGCTACGACAGTCGCGTGCAGGAAGTGAGCGCCCTCTCGCGGGGCCTGAAGTTGCTGGCCAAGGAGCTCTCGGTCCCAATGGTCGTGCTCTCCCAGTTGAGCCGCGGCCCCGAGAACCGTCCCGGAGACCACCGGCCGCAGCTCAGCGACCTTCGCGAATCCGGCTCGATCGAGCAGGACGCCGACGTGGTGGCCTTCATCTACCGCGAAGAGGTCTACAAGCCCGACCGCGAGGACCTGCGCGGTGTGGCGGAGCTCATCCTCGCCAAACAGCGCAACGGCCCTACCGGGCGGATCCAGTTAGTGTTCCTGCACCATCTGACCAAGTTCGAGAACCGGCTGGCGGACATCGGCGACGACTCCGCCGAGGATTGAAGAGGCTCTCACTCGCGCGGTAGCACGGCCGGGAGCCGTCTCAGTCCAGGCACGCCGTACCCACCAGGTCGCCCTTGGCGCCTCCATGGCCGGGCGAGCCGCTCACGCGGCCGAGCGCGCCCGGCCCGTGGGCGCCGTGGCTTTATTACACTGGGGTATTTCGTGCTGCTCGAGCTCGAGGGCATCCAAAAGCGCTTCGGCGGAGTCGTCGCCCTCCGCCGCGGCGACTTGCGCGCGGAAGCAGGTGAAGTCCACCTGCTGCTCGGCGAAAACGGAGCGGGCAAGTCCACCCTGATGAAGATCGTGGCCGGGATGGTGCAGCCTGACGGAGGTGTAATGCGCTGGCAGGGCCGTGCAGTGAGCTTCCGCAGGCCTTCGGAGGCCGCCGCCATCGGCATCGCCATGGTCCACCAGGAGTCGCTGCTGGCCCCGCATCTGACGGTGGCCGAAAACATCTTCCTCGGCCGCGAGGACAGGCGTCCCTTGGGATGGGTCAACCGCCGCAAGATGATGGAACAGGCGGCGCGGCTGATCGAAGAGCACCATTTCCCGCTTCAGGCAGACTGGCGCGTCGAGCGGCTCAGCCCGGCCGGAAAACAGTTGGTCGAGATCTGCCGCGCCATCTGGCACGGCTCCAGCCTGTTGATCTTCGACGAGCCGACTTCTTCGTTGTCGGAAGCGGAAACCCGGGAGGTGTTCCGCATCGTCCGCACCTTGCGCGATCGCAACATCGGCGTCATCTACATCACCCACCGGCTCGAGGAGCTGCGCGCCGTCGGAGACCGGGTCACCATCCTGCGGGACGGCGAAACGGTGCACACCGGGCCGCTGGCGGAGCTCTCCACCGAGGAGATCATTCGCCACATGGTCGGGCGCGAGCTGGAAGCCATTTATCACCGCGAGGCGCTCCCTCCGGGCGAGGAGCTGCTGCGCGTGGAGGGGTTGAACCGCCGCGGTGTGCTCCACGACATCAGCTTCCACCTGCGCGCAGGCGAGATCGTCGGACTGGCCGGGTTGGTCGGCGCCGGACGCACGGAGCTCTGCCGCGTCCTGTTCGGACTCGATCCGGCCGACAGTGGCCGCATTTGGGTGGCGGGCAAGGAGGTGCACATCCGCAGTCCGCGCGAGGCAGTGGCGGCAGGCCTGGCGCTGATTCCCGAAGACCGCCAGCGGAACGGGCTGGCCGTGCTGCTCCCGGTCGCCCACAACCTGACACACGCGCGGCTTGAGGCCGTCAGCCCCCGCGGCATTTTGGATCACTCCGCCGAGCGGCGGGCGGCGGCGGAACTGATCGCGCGGCTGCGCATCCGTGCCGAATCCTGGCGCCAGCTCGCCGGCAAACTCAGCGGCGGCAACCAGCAGAAGGTGGTGGTGGGTAAGTGGCTGTTTTCGAGAGCGCGCGTGTTTCTGTTCGATGAGCCCGCCCGCGGCATTGACGTGGGCGCCAAAGCGGAAGTCTTCCGCATCATGGACGAACTGGCTCGCTCCGGCGCCGCCCTCCTCATGGTCAGCTCCGAGCTTCCCGAACTCATTCAGGTGGCCGACCGTATCCTGGTCATGCGCCAGGGCCGTCTGGTGGCGGAACTGCCTCGCGGTTCCACGCAGGAGGAAATCATGCGCCACGCCATGCTGGATCAGGAGGCGGGCATTCGGGAGCCGGGCTCATGATCCAGCGCCTGCTACCTTCCCTGAGCCTCGTGATTCTGTTCGTGGGGCTGTCCATCGCATCGCCCTACTTCCTCACCAAAACGAACCTGGCGAGTGTAGTGCGCCAGACCGCCGTCATTAACGTCATGGCGCTCGGCATGACCATGGTGATCATCGCCGGCGGCATTGACCTTTCGGTGGGCGCCATCCTGGCCATGGCGGGGCTGCTCGGCACCATGGCCATGGAACGCGGCTATCCCATCCCGGCCGGCATCGCCATCGGCATCCTCGTGGGTTTGTTCTGGGGACTCATCAACGGGCTGCTCATCACGCGGCTAAAGATTGCACCCTTTATCGTCACGCTGGGCACGCTTGGCATCGTGCGCGGCCTGACCCTGATCATCTCCAACGGCTTGCCGGTGCACCGTATCCCCCAGGAGTTTTCCTATCTGGGCGAAGGCAACCTGCTGGGCGTGCCTTTCGTGCTCTGGATCCTGGTAGTCTGCGCCGCGGTCACGCACTTCCTGCTGGAGCACACGCGCCTGGGACGCTACGCCTTCGCCATCGGAAGCAATCCGGAGGCGGCGCTCTACGCCGGCATCCCGGTGGCGTTTCATACCACGGCGGTCTACGCCATCTGCGGGCTGCTGACGGGCCTGGCCGGAATGATCGAGGCTTCGCGCCTGATGACCGGCCAGCCCACCGCCGGCCAGGGCTACGAACTTCAGGTGATCGCCGCGGTGGTCATCGGAGGCGGCAGTCTGCGCGGCGGCGAGGGCAGCGTGATCGGCACCCTGATCGGCGCCTTCATCATGGGCCTGTTGTCGAACGGCAGCGACCTGCTCGGCATCTCGCCTTACTTGCAGCAGGCCATCATCGGCGCCGTCATCATTCTGGCCGTCACCGTAGACGAACTCCGCAAACGCAAGCTCGCCCGCTGAAGGCGTCAGTCCACCAGACCGTGACGCAAAGCAAACCGCACGAGCTCGCCGATGCTGTGCAAGTTCAGCTTCTCCATGATGCGGCCGCGGTGCGCATCCACAGTGTAAATGCTCAGGTTCAGCATCGAGGCGATTTCTTTGTTCGTCTTGCCCTCGGCCAGAAGCTGGAGCACCTCCCGTTCGCGACTCGTCAGCAGGTCCAGAGGATCGGAGACGCTGCGGCGGTAGTCGCTCAGAACCGCCTCCGAGACGGCGGGGCTCAGATAGCCTTCGCCCCGGGCCACGGCGCGCACGGCTGCGAGCAGGTCGCGGTCGAAGGCGTCCTTGAGCAGGTAGCCGCGGGCGCCTGCGCGCAAAATCTCGCGCACATAGACCGAGTCTTTGTGCATGCTCAGCGCCAGCACGGCCGTACGCGGACAGCACTGCGCCAGACGCCGCGTCGCCTCGATGCCCCCCATCTCCGGCATGCCCACATCCATGATCACCACATCCGGGGAGATGCGTTGCGCCAGCTCCACCGCCTCGCGCCCGTTGGCCGCCTCGCCCACCACCTCCATATCCGGCTGGGTCTCCAGAATCAACCGGAAACCCTGGCGCACGAGCGCGTGATCATCGGCGAGCAAGATACGAATCTTCTTGTTGTGGTTCATGACGCACGGTCCTCAACGGCACGCGAGCCTGGATTTCCACCCCCGCACCGGGCGTGGAGCAGACACGCAACTCTCCGCCGGCGCTACGGGCCCGGGCACGCATGCCCGTCATGCCCATGCCGGATTCGAAAGCCGCGGCCTCGGGCAGGCCCCGGCCGTTGTCCCGAATCCGCAGCCACAGCTCACCGCCCTCGGCTCCCAGCTCCATGCTCACCTGGGTGGCCCCCGAATGGCGCGCCACATTGGTGAGCGCCTCCTGCGCGATGCGGAACAGGTGGGTTTCCGTCTCGTCGGGAAGGCGTTCGTGGAAACGGGAAGTGTAGTTCACTTCGATTCCGGTACGCTGGGCGAACCGCTCGGCGAGCCACCGCAGGCCGGCATCCAGTCCGAAGTCGTCCAAAATGATGGGGCGCAGGAGGTGAGACAGCTCCCGCACGTTGCGCAGCGCCTCCTCCACCAGACGCAGGCAGTCGTCGAGCGCCGGAGAGCTCACGCCCTGGGAGGCCAGCGAAACCAGGTTGGCTTTGACGGCTGTGAGCGACTGGCCGAGTTCGTCGTGCAGCTCGTGGGAGAAACGCCGCGCCGTCGTCTCCTGATGTTCCATCAGGTACCAGGAAACGCGACTCAGTTCGCTGGCCTGCCACTCCATCTTGCGAAAGAGGTCCGACGCCACCCGTACCGTGAGCGTCGCAAAAACCGCCGCCAGCAGCAGGCAGGCGCCGAGCAGCGAAAAGGAACGGCTGAAGAGCTGTTGCGATTGTTGGTCAATCATCTGCTGAGCCGCTTGCGCCTTTTCGTGGCTCGAAGCCATGAGCCGCGTCACGATCTGCAGCACCTGCTGGTGGCGCCGGATCAGATCGCGCGACAGCAGCGTCGTGGGAGCCTCCTGCGCCAGCAGGCGCGTGGCTTCGGCGGTGAAGGCTTCGGTGGCCTGGCGCAGTTCTTGTCCCAGCCTCTCCTCGGCCGTGCCTTCCGTTTCCTCGAGGATATGCCGGACGTTCTCGGCGGTCGCCTTGAGTTGGGAGAGGATCTCATCCCGATCCACCGATTCCGGGCCCCGCGCCAGATTGTAGAGCACCGCGTTCAGCGCCCTTTGCTCGCGGCGGACCTCTTCGATCAGCCGGCTGGTCTCGGCCTGCTCTTCCACCATCGTGGACGCGTTTTCCCGTATGGAGCGGATACTGCGCACGCCCACGTAACCGGCCGCCAAGAGCAGCAGGATCACCAGCGTGAATCCTGCGAGCAATACGCGCAGGATGTTGCGGTGGGTGACGTCCCGGATCTGGACGGCCGCACGCCGGGACTGGCCGCCGAAGAGTCTTGGCAGGCGGGGCAGCCATTCGGACACGTCGTGCATGGTCGTCCTTTTTCTAGTTTCGCGCGGAAAGCCCCTGCGCCGTATCCCCTGTCCGGGCTAGTTCCAAGACCCCGCTGGGGTTAGACGCCGTGCCACTGCCCCTCATCCCATTTCGGTGAGCTTCCTAGCCCGAGCAGGCTATTCCCCGCCGCAGCCCCTGCGCCGCAAGATCGTAAGTGGCGGGCCAAGCAGACGCCCGTCACAAGGAGGTGTGATTCATGAAGAAGCTGTTGATGTTACTGGCTCTGGCAGGCCTGACTGTTCCGGCCACGTTTGCAGCCCAGCAGGCTCAGACGGCGACCCAGGAACAGCAGACGGAGAAGGCCGCCAAGAAGAGCAAGAAGACGAAGAAAGAAAAGACTACTGAGCAAGAGAAAAAGGAGGAGAAGAAAACTCCGTAACTCGTTCTCCAATCCCGATCTCTCTTAGTCCTCTCCGCGGGTCCGGGCGGCTTTCAGCGCCACCGTTTCCGGACCCGCAAACCTCCGCGCATCCGGCTTGCATGAGCCCGGGATTTGTGCTCTTCTGAACTGGGGACCGGGCTTTCTCACAGGAAGATGGATGCGGGGGAGTGGATCGCGATGCTGCTGACCGGGCTGGTGGGTCTCTCCCTCGGTCTGCTGGGAAGCGGAGGTTCGATCGTAGCCGTGCCCGTACTGGTGTACGCCGCCGGCATTCCGGTCCGTAACGCCGTAGCTATGTCGCTGGCGATTGTGGGCGGCACCAGTCTGGTGGGAGCGATTCAGCAGTACCGCCGGCGGCGCCTCCACCTGCGTGCCATGCTGTACTTCATCGCAGCGGGCGCCGTGGGAGCGTATCTGGGCGCGGGCCTGACGCACCGCGTACCGCCCCGCGTTCTGATGCTGCTGTTCGCCGCCGTGATGCTCGCCGTAGGCGCCTCCATGCTGCACGGACGAAGGGACTATCCTGCTGCGGGACGCTGCCGCCCGCTGCGGTGTCTGCTGGCGGGAGCCGCCGTCGGCGCACTCACAGGCTTTCTGGGCGTCGGAGGAGGCTTCCTGATCGTGCCGGCGCTCGTGCTGGTGGCGGGACTCGAAATGGGTACGGCCACCGGAACGTCCTTGGCCGTCATTGCGCTCAACTGCGCCGCGGGCTTCGCCGGTCAATGGAGTCATGCTCCGGTGGACGCGCCGCTCACGCTGGCATTCCTGGCGATGGCCTTGCTGGGGTTACAAGCCGGCCTGCGGCTGGCCGGCCGGTTTTCCGATCGAGGGCTGCGGCGGGCCTTCGCCGCTTCGGTGATGGTCGCCGGCGCGGTTATCGGTGCGGAAAACCTCTGGTGGCTGGCCCGCAGTTAGCGTGCGAAGCGATCCGGTACAATGGTGCTTCCATGCCCCCCGTCATCACTACGCGCGACGTGCCGCTTGCGGGCGAACTGCGCGTGGCTGCGGGCTCGATTGTCACACCGTTGGCGCGCGAGCTGGCCGAGGAACGCGGAGTGACGATCGTCGAGGTGGCGGCTGGCGAGCTTTCGGGCCTCGCCCCGCCCGATCGCACGGTTGCAATCGGGGCGGACCACGCCGGTTACCGCCTGAAGGAAGCTTTGAAGCCGGTCCTGGAGGAACACGGCTATTTCGTGCGTGATGTCGGCGTCTACGAGGAGACACCCGCCGATTATCCGGACGTGGCCCGCCAGGTGGCGGAGCTGGTGGCGGCCGGACGCGCGGCGCGCGGCATCGTTGTGGACGGAGCGGGTGTGGGATCGGCCATCGCCGCTAACAAGATTCCGGGGATCCGCGCGGCACCGTGCTATGATAAGGCTTCCGCCCGCGCCAGCAGGGAGCACAACGACACCAATGTTCTGACTCTGGGAAGCCGCCTGCTGACGGCGAGCCAGGCCGAAGAGGTGCTCCGCACTTGGCTGACGGCGCCGTTCGCCGGTGGCAGACACTCCCTTCGAATCCAGAAGATCTCCGAGATCGAACAGCAATATCGAAATTGGACGAGCCCGAATTCCAGCGAATCGTAGCGGCCATCGGCGACGAGATCCTCGCCCGGCTGGCCGGCTCGGCCGCGCGGCAGTCCGCCGCGGGTATGGCGTGCTGTACGGGGTGCGACGCGCCCGACGCCGCAACCTGTGCGGCCAACGCCCGCCTGATGGCGGCGGCCGGAGCCGCGCGCCTGTCATGCTGCCCCGCGGCGGCAGCTGCGGAACCATCCATCGCGGGCCTGATTGACCACACGTTGCTGCGGCCGGAAGCCATGCGCAGCGACGTGCTGCAGCTCTGCAGGGAGGCGCGCCAGTACGGCTTCGCCACGGTTTGCGTCAATCCTTACTGGGTGCCGCTGGCCGCGGCGGCTCTCCGCGGCACCTCTGTGAAGGTATGCACGGTTGCGGGGTTCCCGCTGGGCGCCAGCATGACGGAGATCAAGCGCGCCGAGGCCGAGGCGGCCGTCCGGGCCGGGGCAAGCGAAGTGGACATGGTCATCAACATCGGAGCGCTCCGCTCGGCGGACTACGACACGGTGAAGATCGACATTCAGTCGGTCGTTGAGGTCTGCCACCGCGCCGGGGCGCTCGTCAAAGTGATTCTGGAGACGGCGCTGCTCGACCACCGGCAGAAAGTGATCGCCTGCGTTCTGGCCAAACTGGCCGGTGCGGATTTCGTCAAGACCTCGACGGGCTTCGGTCCGGGCGGCGCCACGGTCGAGGATGTGGCCCTCATGCGCCAGGTGGTGGGACCGGAGATGGGAGTGAAGGCGGCGGGCGGCATCCGCACTCTGGAGCAGTTGCGGCGTATGGTGGCGGCGGGCGCGACGCGCATCGGCGCCAGCGCCAGCGTGCGGATCGTCGAAGGCGCTGCCTGACGGGTTCGCCATGTCCGATTCCGCCCACACCGCAACCCGCTTCCGGCAGCGTTCGGAACTCCTCGATTTTCTCCTCGAGGTGGCGGCGGTCACCTCCGAGACCCTGGATCTGGACCGGCTGCTGGCCAACGTCGCCGACATCGTGCGCAAGGTGATCCCGTTCGAACTGTTCGCCATCCTGCTCTACAGCGAGAAGCGCAACGAATTGCGCATCCGCTACGCCATCGGCCACCGGGAAGAGGTGGTGCGGAATTTGCGGATTCCGCTGGGCCAAGGGATCACCGGCTACGCAGCCGAGAGACGTGAGCCGGTGCTCGTGGGCGACGTGCGCAAGGATCCCCGCTATCTGAACGCCGTGGACGTGGTGCGCTCGGAGTTGGCGGTGCCGATGGTGGCGCGCAACAAGCTGGTGGGCGTCATTGACATCCAGTCCACGCGGCTCAACGCCTACGGCGAATACGAGCGCTCGATGCTGCGCCTGATCGCCTCCCGCGTGGCCTCCGCCATTGACAACGCTCGGCTCTACCGGCGCGTCGAGCGCCAGAACCGCACGCTGCGCACGCTGGCGCGACTGTCGCAGGAATTCTCCTCCACGCTGAGCCTGGATGAAGTGCTCGGGCGGATCGCCGAAGGGATTCGCGCGCTGATCCCCTACGATTCCTTCAGCGTACTGCTGGTGGACGAGCAGCGGCGCTTGTTGCGGCACCGCTTCAGCTACCGTTACGACGAGCGGGCGCGGCTGGATAACATCCCGCTCGGCAAGGGGATTACCGGGGCGGCCGTCGAGGCTCGCCAGGTCATCAAAGTGGACGACACCCTGGCCGACCCGCGCTACATCCCCTCCCACCCGGACATCCGCTCGGAGGTGGCCGTGCCCCTGATCGCCCGCGGCCGCGTGATCGGCGTCATGGATCTGGAAAGCGAGCACATCGGGTTCTTCACGGAAGATCACGTGCGCACCCTGTCGCTGCTGGCGCCCCAGGTGGCCAATTCCGTGGAAAACGCGCGGCTGTACGAGGAGCTCGCCGAGCGGGAGCGCCGCATGGAGCAGGATCTGGCTGCCGCACGCGAATTGCAGCTCGTGCTGCTGCCCAAGCAGGCTCCCGAGATCGAGGGTCTGGAGACGGCAGTGGGCTTGCGGCCGGCACGGCAGATCAGCGGCGACCTCTACGATTTCTTCACCCACAACCACGAGCATGTGCTGATTGCGGCGGGCGACGTGAGCGGTAAAGGTGCGCCGGCCGCCCTCTACGGGGCGATGGTGAGCGGCCTGCTGCGCACTCTGGCGCCCCAGACTTGCCGCCCGGCGGCTCTGATGCAGTCGCTCAACCAGGCTTTGATCGAGCGTCGCGTGGATGCGCGCTACGTAACGCTGCTCGTGCTGTTGTGGGAGCCTTCGCGGCGGGCGCTGACCATGGCCAATGCGGGGAGCCTGCCGCCGCTGATCTGCCGCGAGGGTCAGATCATCCGGCCGCGCGCCGAGGGCATCCCGCTGGGCCTGCTCGAGACGCAAGAGTACGAAGAAACGGCTTTTGCGGCACGGCCCGGCGACGTGGTGGTGATTTACTCGGACGGCGTCGTGGACCAGCAGAATGCGGCCGGTGAGGAGTACGGCAAGCGGCGGCTCACCGAAGTGCTCGAGCGCAACTGGCGCGAGCCGCCCGGGCGCCTGGTCGAAGCGGTGTTTCGCAGTCTGGATGCATTCGCGGATGGAAACGAAATCTCCGACGATCAGACGCTGCTGGTGCTGAGGGTCAGGTGATGGTGGACGCTTCCGGAGTGTTTCATTATCGCGGCGGTGCGCTCTTCTGCGAGGAGACTGCGCTGGCGGACATTGCGGCCCGGACCGGCACGCCGTGCTATGTCTACTCGCGCCGGGCGATCTTGGAGCGCTACCAGGCCTACGACGAAGGTCTCGGCGACGTGCCCCACCGCATCTGCTATTCCGTCAAGGCGAACTCGAATCTCCACATCCTGACCCTGCTGGCCGGGGCCGGTGCGGGCTTCGATATCGTTTCGGGCGGAGAACTGTTCCGTGTGCTCCGGGCGGGCGGGGATCCCTCCGGCGTGGTCTTCTCGGGCGTCGGCAAGACCGCCGAAGAAATTGATTATGCGCTGGCCAGCGGCATCTTTGCCTTCAACTGCGAGTCGGAGGCGGAACTGACGCTCATTGATGCTCTGGCCGCCCGCCGCGGCGTGAAAGCCAGCGTCGCGCTGCGCGTCAACCCCAACGTGGACGCCGGGGCGCATCCCTATATTTCCACGGGCCTCCGCGAACACAAGTTCGGGATTGACATCTCCGAAGTCGAGGGCGTCTACGAACGCGCGCAGGCGTTTCGCCATCTGGTGACCGAAGGGGCCGGTTGTCACATCGGCTCTCAGATTCTGGACACGGCCCCGCTGCTGGAGGCCGCAGACCGCATGCTGGAGCTCGCCGAGCGCCTCCGTGCGAAAGGCATCCCCATCCGCCACCTGGATCTGGGCGGGGGGTTGGGCGTGCGGTACCGGCCGGAAGACCGCGCGCCCGACATCCGCGAGTTCGCCACGGCGATCCGGCGCAAACTGGCCGGCCGCGACTTGGTGGTGATTCTGGAGCCCGGACGCTCCATCGTGGGCGAGGCCGGCGTGCTGCTGACGCGTGTTCTGTACCGCAAGCGCACGCAGGCCCGCGAGTTCGTGGTGGTGGATGCGGCCATGAACGACTTGCTGCGGCCGTCGCTTTACCAGTCCCATCATGAGATTCTCCCGGCGCGCCAGACCGATCGTGGCCGGATTCGAGCTGATGTCGTCGGACCGGTGTGCGAGTCGGGCGACTTTCTGGCCCTGGACCGCGAACTGGACAACGTACTTCCCGGCGACCTGCTGGCCGTCTGGACCGCCGGGGCGTACGGGTTTGTGCTTTCCTCCAACTACAACTCGCGGCCCCGGCCTCCGGAAGTGCTGGTGGAGGGCAGCAGCTGGCGTGTCATCCGCGCCCGGGAGACGTACGAGGACCTTGTCCGGGGCGAGTGCTCGTGACTAGAAGTAGCGGCGGAGCTCGGCGAAGCTGGAGAGCGTGAGCACGCGGCCTGTCCCATCCCGGATCTCTTCCTGCTCCAGACGCCACGTGTGCGGGTGAGGGATGTACACCGCCCGCAAACCGGCTTCGAGGGCCGGATTGATGTCCGAACGCGGCGAATTGCCCACCATCCAGGTATGCTCGCGCGCCAGATCGAGCTCGTCGAGCAACGCCCGGTAGGCCGCCGCGTCTTTCTCCCGTGCCACAATGCTGCGGGAGAAAAACGGCTTCAGACCCGAGCGCTCCAGTTTGTCCTGCTGCTCGGCCGGGTCCCCTTTCGTGAACAGAACCAGATCGTGGCGCGACGCCAGGTAGGCAAGGGTTTCGGGAACTCCTTCGATGATCTCGATGGGGTGGGCGGTGAGCTGCCGGCCGATGGAGTCCAGGCGCACCAGATCCTCGGGGCGAGCGGCATCCCCGGCCAGCCGGAAATAGCACTCGCGGAGGTTCAGGAGGAAGCCGCGGGAGCCGTAGCCGTGCGTCTGGCGGTTGGCGTGCTCGATGGCGTCGAGAAGGGCGCGGACCTCCGACGGAGCCCGTTCGAATCGCGCAAGCAGCGAGACAAACTGCTCAATCGCCCGCTCGAAATAGATGTTGTTCTCCCACAGCGTGTCGTCGGCGTCAATGAACAGATGCTGCCCCATGGTGTGGCCTGACCTCGCCGGCTTCCGCAACCCTGCGTGATACCATTATGTCTGCCGCGCGGCGGGCGGAGCAATGTGCCGGCTGCGATACGCGCGGTGCCCGCAGTATGGAAATCACCGGAAAGGTCGTCCTCATCACCGGAGCCTCGCAGGGAATCGGTGCGGCCTGCGCCGCAGCCTTCCGCCGCCGCGGCGCGCGGCTGTCGCTGACGGCGCGCTCGGAGGAAAAGCTGCGCCAAGTCGGAGGCGACGAAGCTCTGATCACGGCCGGAGATCTCACCCGCCCGGAGACGCGCGAGCTCGTTGTCCGGCGCACGCTTGAGCGCTTCGGGACGGTAGACATTCTGATCAACAATGCGGGAGTGGGCCTGTACGGGCCCGCCTGGCGCACGCCGCCCGAGCCGGCGCGGCAACTGTTCGAGGTGAACTTCTTCGCGGCGCTCGGGATGATCCAGTTGGTGGTGCCGCCGATGCGCGCCCGGCGAAGCGGCGTGATCGTGAATGTCAGCTCCGTGGCGGGCAAAGTGAGCCTGCCGTGGCTGACCCTGTACTCGGCCTCCAAAGCCGCTCTCATCGCCTTGAGCGAGGGACTGCGGAGGGAACTGCTCGGGGACGGAATCCGGGTCGTGACGGTGTGCCCGGGTTATGTCGCTACGGATTTTTCTGCGCACGCACTCGGGGGAAATCCGCCGCGGCGCATCCCGGGCCGGGGCCGCTTCGGCATCACGGCCGAACAGTGCGCCGAAGCTATGGTCCGGGCCGTGGAGCGGGAAGCGCGCACGGTGGTGCCGCCGGGGATTGCCCGACTGTTCATCGCTTTCGACCGGCTGTTTCCCTCCTTTCTCGACCGGAGGCTGGCGGCCTTCCATCGAGCCCTGGAGCAAGAGGAATGATCCTCAAGCTCAAGCGCACGCCCGGCATCTACCTGGTGGGCTTCATGGCGTGCGGCAAGACGGTAATCGGCCGGCGCCTGGCCGAGCGACTGGGGTGGCGTTTTGCAGACACCGACGCCGACGTCGAGGCGGCCACGGGCTTGACGGTCGCCGAGATTTTCGATACTCGGGGTGAAGAGGAATTCCGGAGGCTGGAGGCAGAGGCCATTCGCCAGCGCGTCCACATGATTCAGACCGGCAAGCCGACCGTAGTGGCGCTCGGCGGCGGCGCCTTCGGACAACCCGCCAACTACGAGCTGCTGGAAAACAACGGAGTCACGATCTGGCTGGATTGTCCGCTGGCGATCATTCGCCGCCGGCTTCAGGATCCGTCGAGCCGGCCGCTGGCACGGGACCCGGACAAACTCGAAGTGCTGTACTACGCGCGGCGCGAGAGCTACGCGCGGGCCGACTACCGCATCCCGATCATCAGTGACGATCCCGAAGAGGCCGTGGCGGCGATTCTGCGCCTGCCCATATTCTGAGAGCTGCCCATGGAACGCATGCTGCGGCGACATGCTCTTCGGATCTTTCGCGCGGCGCTCCGAGCGGCAGACCCCGCCGAAGCGGTCAAGCGGCACCTGCACGTTCAGGGAAGTGTGCTCCGTGCGGGCAACCGCCGCTACCGGCTCGACGGCTTCGACCGGATTTTCGTGATCGGCGCGGGCAAGGCAGGGGCCTCGATGGCCCGCGCCGTGGAGAGTCTGCTCGGGCGGCGGATCACGGGGGGACTCGTCAGCGTCAAGTACGGACACACCGGCCCGTTGCGGCGCATCGAATTGAACGAGTGCGGACACCCGGTCCCGGACGAAGCCGGAGTGCGGGGCGCCGAGCGAATCGCCGCAATCGCACGGCAGGCCGGACCCCGGGATCTGGTGATCTGCCTGATCTCCGGAGGCGCCTCCGCATTGCTGCCGGCCCCCGTGCCGCCGGTTACCTTGGCCGAGAAACAGGAGACCACCCGACTTCTGCTAGCATGCGGCGCCACCATCCACGAGATCAACGCCGTGCGCAAGCATCTGTCGGAGCTGAAGGGAGGGCAGCTGGCGCGTCTGGCGGCGCCGGCGACGGTGCTGGCGTTGCTGCTCTCGGACGTGATCGGCGATGACCTGGACGTGATCGGCTCAGGACCGACCGCGCCTGACAGCTCGACCTTCGCCTCGGCACGCGCAGTGCTCGAGAAATACGGTTTGCTCGCACGCGTGCCCAAGTCCGTCGCGGAGCGTATCGAGCGGGGCGTGCGTGGAGAGCTCGAAGAGACTCCCAAACCGGGCGACGCGCTTTTCCGGCGGGTGCAGAATCTCATCGTGGGAAGCAACCGCCTGGCCGCAGACGAAGCAGCAAGGGAAGCCCGGAAGCTGGGTTACCGGACCGCGGTGCTTTCGACCTTCATCGAAGGAGAGACAAAGGATGTGGCGCTGGTCCATGCGGCGATCGGCAAGGAAATTCTTGCTTCCGGGCGCCCTTTGCGCCCCCCGGCGTGCCTCATCTCCGGCGGCGAAACCACGGTGACCCTGCGCGGAAACGGCTTGGGCGGGCGAAACCAGGAGTTCGTGCTGGCGGCGGCCATCGCACTCAGCGGCTATGACCGCGTGGTCGTACTCAGCGGGGGAACCGACGGTACGGACGGGCCGACGGATGCGGCGGGAGCGGTGGCGGACGGACGGACAGTGGCGCGCGGGAGGCGGCTGGGGCTTGAGGCGGCGCGTTTCTTGGCGGAAAACGACTCCTACCACTTCTTCGAACCGCTGGGAGACCTGGTGAAGACCGGGCCGACGAAGACCAACGTGATGGACATCCGCTTGCTGCTGGTCGGAGGCTGACGGATGGGCTTTTGGCGCAGAGAGGTCATCGAGTTCGCGCTGGACTACGAAACGCGGCGGCAGATTGAGGAGATTCTGGAGTGGATCGCGCGGGAGCCCGGCAACGCCCGGCCCTACTATCAACTCGCGCAATGGAGGCGCACCCAGGGCCGAAGGGAGGAAGCACTCGGCTTGTTGCTGGAGGCGGTACGACTGGATCCGGGTTTCGGCGCCGCGCATGCTGCGCTGGCGGAGGTGTACGCGGTGGCGGGCGATTATGCGGCTGCCTGGCGCCACGCGCGGCAAGCCGAGCGCGCAGGAGAGCGCCGGGCGGTGGAGCTACTCATCCGCCATGGAGTACCCGAAGACCGGCGCAGCGCATCCGAAGGAGGTGAGCGGCAATGACACGCAGAAGCTGGCTGGTAGCGGCCTGCGGTGCGGCTCTACCGTCCGGGCTCGCGAGGGCTCAGGCACCGCGCAAGGGACGGCCGCTCGATTTGAGCGAATACCAGCCTCGGAGCATGCTCCAGGTTGCGGAACACATCATCGAGCGAGCGCGGTTTCCCGTCATTGACATCCACACGCACCTGAGCTGGGCGGCGAAGTCGGAAAAAGGCGTCCCGCTGAGCGAAGAGCGGCGTTACCCGGCAGAACCCGAAGAATTGCTTCCGGTCATGGACCGGCGCAACATCCGGGCCATGGTCAACCTGACGGGCGGTTACGGGCAAGGCTTACGGGAAGCGGTCGAAAAGTTCGATCGCAAATACCCGGGCCGCTTTTATACGTTCACCGAACCGTGCTGGAGCCGCGCCAACGAACCCGGCTACCCGAGACTTCAGGCGGATCTGATCGAGCAGGCGGTTCGTGACGGAGCGCGGGGACTGAAGGTGCTCAAGACGCTGGGGCTGTACCTTCGCGAGAACATCACCACGGGACCGCTCGTCAAGGTGGACGACCGGCGCTTCGATCCGATGTGGGAGGTCTGCGGCGCGCTTCAGATCCCGGTGGCCATTCACGTTTCGGATCCCGCGGCTTTTTTCCTGCCGATCGACCGGTTCAATGAGCGTTTCGAAGAGCTCAACAACCACCCGGACTGGTCCTTTTACGGCGGGGATTTCCCTTCCAACGCGGAGTTGCTGGAAGCGCGCAACCGGGTGCTGGCCCGCCATCCGAAGACGCAGTTCATCGTCCTCCACGTCGGCAACTTCGCCGAGAACCTGGGGCACGTTTCCGAATCCATGGAGCGCTTCCCCAACATGCACGTGGAGATCGGAGCGCGGATCGGAGAGCTCGGGCGCCAGCCGCGGACGGCGCGGCGATTCTTCGAAAAATACCAGGACCGGATTCTGTTCGGCACCGATGCCGTGCCCCGGGGCTACGAGTATCCTCAGCAGGTCTTCGGAGACGAACTGTACAAGATTTACTACCGTTTCCTGGAGACGGAGGACGAGTATTTCGACTACGCGCCGGCGCCCGTTCCTCCGCAGGGGCGGTGGAAGATTTACGGGCTCGGCCTGCCCGAGGCCATCCTGCGCAAGGTTTACTTCGAGAACGCCGCCCGGCTGCTGCGCCTCGCCTAGTGAGCATGGGCAGTCCCGGCTGAGGCCACGAAAACCTTAGTATTTCTGTAACCCTCTGGCAGAGTAGGGGGAGCCGGTCCTTGACGCAACCTGAGGATACGAATATCCTGGAGGGGACTTAGAGGGGCGCCAATGAGGAATCTAAAGAAGCTGTGGCTCAGCGTGATTGCGCTGATCGCCTGTGCTTTCCTTGCCAAAGCGGTTCTTCCGGAGCCGTACGGCCCGAGCCCTCTGATTGCGTGGCAACTGGCTTCTCTGAAGCTCAGCGGTACTGTGCCGGAGATCACCTGGGTGGATATCGTGCGCGACTTCATCGGCTGGCCTCAATGGCCTTATTTTGCTCGCGAGTTTATAACCGGAGATGTGCGCCTGAAATCTCGCAGCAACTTTCCAGGCTGCCCCTACGTGCTGGACACGCCCGTAGGGGATATCCACGGACGGTTCACCGACGTGGAGCTGGTCGAAGGCATTCTAAAGGAAATCCTGCAACAGCACATCTATGAGCATCCGCAGGCGCGTGTAAGGCCGGGAGACGTGGTGCTGGACGTCGGGGCCCACCTGGGCACCTTCGCCCGGTACGCCTTTCAGAAGGGCGCCAGTGTTGTCATCGGCGTCGAACCCGATCCCCGAAATGTGGCTTGTCTGAAGCAAACGTTCCACGAAGAAATCCGGCAGGGTAAGTTCCGGCTCGTGGAGGCGGCGGCGTCCGATTCCGAAGGCACGATCACGCTGTTCCAGCATCCGGATTCTTCGATGAGCCGGGTTGTGGAACGGAACCTCCGGGATTGGGAGACGCGGGTGTTCCGGCCATGGAAGAAGCTCGGGGCGGAGCCGCGTTCGATCCCGGTGCCGGCCCGGACGCTCGACAGCATGATTGCACATCTGGTTGTCGAGCGCGTGGATTTCATCAAGATGGACATTGAAGGAGCGGAACGGCTGGCCCTGGCCGGTGCCCGCCAGATCCTCGAGCGCTTCGCCCCGCGGATGGTGCTGTGCATCTACCACCGCGAAGACGACCCAGTGGTCCTTCCAAGGCTCGCACGACAGTTGCAGCCCCGCTACCGAACCGCCACCACGAAGACTCAGGCGTTCTTTTTCGAGTGAGCCCGAAGCGGGCCTTGGCGAGAAACCATCCGCCCGTCAGACCGTCCAGATGCCTTACGCTAGCGTCTCTTGAAGACGACCACTCCGAGCGGCGGCAAGGTCACCGCGATGCTGTGCGGCCGGCCGTGCCAGGGGATCGGACTGGAGCCGGCCCAGCCGCTGTTGTGGACGTTGCCGCCGCCGAAGCGCTCCCAGTCGCTGTTGAACACCTCTTCATAGAAGCCCGGCTCCGGCACGCCAAAACGGTAGCCGTGGTGAGGCACGGGAGTGAAGTTGCAGCACACCAGCAGGAAGTCGCCCGGATCGCGCGCGCGGCGCAGGAAGGCAATGATCGAGTGGTCCACGTCATGAAAGTCCACCCACTCAAACCCGGTCCAGTCGTAATCCACTTCGTAAAGCGCCGGCTCGGAGGCGTAGAAACGGTTCAGTTCCCGGACGAACTCCTGAAGCTTGCGGTGGAAATCGAACTCCAGTAGCTCCCAGCGGATGGAGGAAGCGTAGTTCCATTCCTCATACTGGCCGATCTCCTGACCCATGAAGAGCAGTTTCTTGCCCGGATGTGTGTACATATAAGCGAGAAAGGCGCGGACGTTGGCGAAGCGCTGCCACTCATCCCCGGGCATCTTGCTGATTAAGGAACGCTTACCGTGGACAACCTCATCGTGGGAGACGGGCAGGACGAAGTTCTCAGTGAAGGCGTAGAGCATGCTGAAGGTGATGTTGTTGTGGTGGTATTTGCGGTAAACCGGGTCCTTGGCAAAATACTCGAGCATGTCGTGCATCCAGCCCATGTTCCACTTCATGGTGAATCCCAAACCGCCGAGGTAGACCGGCCGGGAAACCCCGTAAAAAGCCGTGGATTCTTCAGCGACCGTAATGGCGCCGGGCACCTGATGCGTCAGTTCATTGAACTTGCGCAGAAAATCAATGGCCTCCAGATTCTCATTGCCCCCGTACTGGTTTGGAACCCACTCGCCTGGACCGCGGGAATAGTCCAGATAAAGCATGGACGCGACGGCATCCACGCGCAATCCGTCAATGTGGTATTTCTTGAGCCAGAACAAGGCGCTGGAGATGAGGAAGCAGCGAACTTCGTTGCGCCCGTAGTTGAAAATCAGGGTACCCCAGTCGCGGTGCTCCCCTTTGCGGGGATCGGCGTGCTCATACAGTGCGGTTCCGTCAAACCACGCCAGCCCGTGCGCGTCGCGAGGGAAGTGGGCCGGCACCCAGTCCACCAGCACCCCGATGCCCGCCTGGTGACAGCGGTCCACGAAATACATGAAGTCCTGCGGCGGGCCGAACCGGGCGGTGGGAGCGAAGTAGCCGGTGACCTGATAGCCCCAGGAGCCCGAGAAGGGATGCTCCATGATGGGCAGCAGTTCGATGTGAGTGTAGCCGAGGCGCGTGACGTAAGCGATGAGTTTGTCCGCCAGCTCGCGGTAGCTCAGCAGTTCTCCGTGCGGCCCCCGCAACCAGGATTCGAGGTGGACTTCGTAGATGGCCATCGGCGCGCGGAGCCAGTCTCGGCGGGCGCGGTGCTCCATCCACTGGGCGTCGTTCCATTCGTACGTCGCCAGGTTGGCCACCACGGAGGCCGAATGCGGAGGTGTTTCCGAAGCGAACGCATAAGGGTCGGCCTTCATCTGCCGGTAGCCGTGGTAGCGGGAGCGGACGTGGTACTTGTACCGCGCGCCTTCACCGACGCCGGGCAGAAAAATTTCCCACACTCCGCCCTCCCGGAGGCGCATCGGGTGGCGGCGCGAATCCCACTCGTTGAAATCTCCGACCACGGAAACGACCTCGGCATTCGGCGCCCAGACGGCGAAACGAGTTCCCGCCACGCCCTCGCACTCCGTCAGATGAGCCCCGAGCGTGTTGTAGCTCTCATAGTGGGTCCCTTCGGCGTGCAGATGCAGTTCGAAGCCGGTGAGCAGGGGTGGGAAGCGATACGGATCCTCCGTCTCGATTGCATCGCCGTTCCAGAGGCGCAGGCGCAGGCGGTACGGGCGCAACTCCCCGTCCAGGGCGGCGACGAAGAAGCCCGCTTCGTGCTGCCGGCGCATAGGAAACGAGCCGCCTGCGGTCACCACCTCTGCGGCGGCGGCCTGCGGCAGAAAGGCACGCACTTCCCAGCCCCGGGCGCCGTCCGGGGCCGGGTGAGGGCCCAGGATGCGAAAGGGATCTGCGTGATAGCCCCCCGCGATGGCCTCGATTTCGGAGTTTTGCATCACCGTTATTATGGCAAGCGACTGCGCCGGAGACGGTCCCCGCCCCGGCCTTCCGGCCCGACCGGCGCCGGGATACGCCTTCTAAAACGGATACCGCCGCCACGCTCGGCTCCGGGGTTTGTGACCGATATGATGGCAAAGATGCTTTCGCCGTACCGCGAATGGCCCAAGGCGGAACTGCACCTGCACCTGGAAGGCTCCGTCGAACCCGCCACGCTGCGAGAACTCGACCCCGCACTTTCCGAACAGGAGATCCGAAACCGCTACCGTTATGACGGCTTCTCCGGCTTTCTGGAAAGCTTCAAGTGGGTTGTCGAGCATCTGCGTACTCCGGAGCACTATGCGTTGGTTGCCCGCCGCCTGTTCGAGCGGCTGGCGGCGGACAACGTCCGCTATGCGGAGGTCACGCTTTCGGCAGGGGTGATTCTGTGGAGAAAGCAGAATCTGGATGCGGTCTTCGAGGCACTGCGGCGGGAGACCGAGCGCGCACCCCTTCAAGTGAGCTGGATCTTCGATGCGGTGCGCCAGTTCGGCGCCCAACACGCGCGTGCGGTGGCGGAGCGGGCAGCGGCGTACCGCTCCTGCGGGGTGGTCGCTTTTGGAATCGGAGGGGATGAAGAACAAGGCCCGGCGGAATGGTTCGCCGAGGTCTATGAATGGGCCAGGAGCCGGGGACTGCGGCTCACCGCACACGCGGGAGAAACCGCGGGGCCGCAGTCGGTCTGGGCGGCCTTGCAGATCGGCGCCGAGCGCATCGGTCACGGCATCGCCAGTGTACGAGATCCGGACCTGCTTGCCTACCTTCGCGAGCACGACATTGCGCTGGAGATCTGTATTTCGAGCAACCTTGCCACGGGAGTCGTGGCATCCCTGGAAGAGCACCCCGTGCGGCGCCTGTTCGAGGCCGGCGTGCCCGTGGTCCTGAATACGGACGACCCTGCCATGTTTCACACGTCGCTGGTGAGAGAGTACGAGCTGGCCGAGAGGCTCGGCTTCAGCCGGGAAGAGCTCCGGCGCGTGGCGGACAACGCCTTCCGCTACCGGTTCGGCGCGGAAGCCTAGAACGGCTTTCCCGCCACGGGTATAGCCGGACGGGACTTGTCGGTCTGCTCGCGCCGGGGGATCCGGATCTTGGCCAGATAGATCATCGCCTTGCCTTCGTGAGACGAGTAGTAGCTTACCCAGAGCAGGCCGCCGTGCCAGACCAGACCGGGGTAGCTGGTGTCGCCGCCGGAAGGCAGGCGGAGGAACTCGGTGAAGGCCGGCTTGTCCGGGTCAATCCAGCCGAGCGCCGTACGCTCGCCCCCGTCGTAGAGGCGCCCTGCGGCGACGATGCGGTCGTCGGGAAGCAGGATCAGGTTGGGCCCTCCGATCCGCACGCCCAGGTCCTTCCAGTCCCAGCCGCGGTAGGGAGGCCGGGCCACACCGAGCTGGGCGGTGGGACGTTCGCCGTCGCGGCGCAGCAGAGCCAGCGCCCGGTGGTCGGGCAGGAACAGCAAGGAACATTCGGTGGGACGGCCGACGTCAAACAAATTTTCTACCAGAGGGGAAAAGCGGCCCCCGGGACCGCCGGCGTACAAGCGGACGAAAGAACCACCCGTGGTGCTGTAGCCGACGCCATAGGCCCTCCCCAGGTGCCAGGTAACGCGCCACAGCCACACATCCGGCTCTCCGATGGCGACAGGTTCTCCCCAGTCGCGCCCGTCCATCGAGAACCAGGCCAGCGTCTGGTGGCGGACGGGCGAGGGTTGATTCATCGCCGCGGCGGCGGTCAGCATCAGCCGGTGGTCGGCTGTGACGCTCAGCTTGGGATCGCGCAAGTCGGCGCCCGGGCGGGCCAGCACGACGGCGGGGGTCCAGACCTCGCCGTCCGCCGAACTCAGCACGCGAATCACGCCGTCGTCGGAGACGTGCCGGGTGCCTTCGCGAAAGGCGCAATACCATCGCTCCTTGAATCGAATCAGGTCGGTGAAGGCGTTGTGCGGCGCGCGACCCCAGATCAGACGAACTTCGGCCAGCTCGGGGCCCGGAGCCGCTGGAGGCGCCCAGACCGCAAGCGCCAGAGCGAAGGCTGCGGCCTTCATACTATGATGCATGGCGGCTGATACCTTTCATTGTACGAAGCCACGCAGATGAGACATGTTCTGGCCGTCCTGCTTTGCCTGGGAATACTGCCGCCGCGGGCGACTTCAGCCGACGAGACCTGGGACGCGGCGCGCCGCAACGGAATCCGCGTCAACGAGATCCTGTTGCGCACGCGGCGAATGCTGCACGCCTGGCTCCGCCATGCAGACCGGGAAACGCTGCTACTTCCGGACCGGCTGCCGGGTCTGATCCGCGGCAAACCGAACACCGAGCTCATCTACACGCCTCACAACTCCGGAGCGGACAACTATCCCTATCTCATCCTGACGGCGTACTTTACGGAACCGGCTCTCTACCATGGGCGCATGATGGAGATGCTGCGCAATGAAGTGCGTTACACCTGCGCCCCAGGTACGCTGATTCCTGCGGACTTCGATTTGCGAACGCGGCGGCTCGGCCCGCCGAGTTTCTTCGGCGCCGGTGAGTACGCCAAGGACGGACTGCTCGCGGTTACGGAGTTGCTGGGACGCACCCCCTGGTACTTCCGCATGGTGGACATGATACGGGAGTTTTCCCGGCGCGCCCCCGTGGCGACCCGCTTCGGGAGGCTCCCCGACACCGGCGCCGAACTCAACGGCGACGTCCTGCAGGTGCTGGCCAGACTGATTCCGATGACGGCGGAGGCGGACTTCCGCGAATGGGCGGTTGCCATCGGCCGCGCCTATGTAGAAGAGATCTTGCCGGCCAACCACGGGTTGCCGGGATACCGCTGGGACTTCGAGAAAAAGTCCGACACCGGCTACACCCGCCTGCGGGACCACGGCAACGAGCTGATCGTGGGACTGGTGCTCGTGCACGCCGTACTCTCCGACCTCGGTGACGCGAGAGCCGAGCGCTGGCGTCCGGCAATTCGCACGATGCTCGATCGCGTGCTGGAGTCCGCCAATCCGGACGGCATGCTGTACAACGAGATCCGCAACCCCGACCTGAAGCCGCGCGATGCGCGCCTCTCCGATAACTGGGGCTACGTGTACGGCGCAGTCTACGCCTTCTATCAGGCCAGCGGCGAAGAGAAATACCGCGCCGCGGTAAGGCGCGTCCTCCGCAACCTGCCGAAGTACCGGAATTACGACTGGGAAAACGGCGGCATGGACGGCTACGCCGACTCGATCGAGGGCGCTCTGTATCTGGCGGCGCGCGAGCCGCTGCCTGAGGCTCTGGACTGGATCGAATCGGAGACGAACGTGCTGCTTGCCCGGCAGCGGGAAGACGGGACGATCGAACGCTGGTACGGAGACGGGAACTGGAATCGCACGCTCCTGCTTTACGCCCTCATGAAGACCCAGGGATGTTATTTGAAGCACTGGGCGCCCGGCGTGGAGCTGGGAGCCGTTCGGGAAGGAGAGCGGCTGTACCTCACCGTGCACGCCTCCCGGAAGTGGTCCGGCCGCCTGGTTTTCGACTTCGCACGCCACCGGCGGGTGTTGCAGCTGGCACGAAACTACGTCCGCCTCAACGAGTGGCCGGAATGGTACACGGTGGATGAAAACACGCTTTATCTGGTCAAAGACTGGAGCCGGAAGACCGACGCAATACGCCTGGGGAGCGAGTTGAAAGAGGGCCTGCCGCTGCGGCTGGAGTCGGGCGAAACTGTGCGGCTCCTGATCGAGCCCGCCCGGAGGTAGCGCTTTCGGTTCAGCGAGCGGCGGGGGTTGCGGTCGAAAAATGGCTCCGCAGTCTGCGTGCCATGGCGGGGCCCACCGAGCGCGCCAGTTCTTCTTCGGGCGCCGCCCGCACGCGTTCGAGGCTCCCGAAGTCGCGCAGCAACCGCTCCACGGTTTTCGGGCCGACGCCGGGGATCTGGTCCAGTTCCGAGGTGAGGCGGCGCGCCTCGCGGCGGCTGCGGTGGAATGTGAGGGCGAAGCGGTGCGCTTCGTCACGGATCTGCTGGATGAGATGCAACACGGGCGAGAAGCGGTCCAGGATCACCGGCTCATCCTCTTGCCCCAACACGTAAATCCACTCCTCGCGCTTGGCGATGGCCGCCACGGGCTGGTTGATGATGCCGAGGGCTTCCAGGGCGCCGGCGGCCGCGTGTAACTGGCCGATCCCGCCGTCCACGAGCACGAGATCCGGCATCCGGCCGCCCTCGTTCTTCACCCGCTGGTAGCGCCGCGTCACGACCTCGCGCATGGCGGCGAAATCGTCGTTTCCTTCCACGGTACGGAGGATGAACTTGCGGTAGTCGGACTTTTTCATGCGGCCGTCTTCCCAGACCACCATGCTGGCCACCGTGTCCGTGCCCTGGATGTGGGAGATGTCGAAACACTCGATACGGCGCGGGGGCTCCTCCAAGCCGAGGACCTCCTGGAGCGCCTCGCGGATGGCCTGAGCGGAAGGCTTCAGCACGCGGAAGCGCTGCTCAAAGCTGTGGCGCGCATTCGTGGCCGCCAGCTCCAGCAAGGCCTTCTTCGGGCCCCGCTGCGGGGTCAGGATCTCCACTTTCCGCCCGCGTTTTTCCGTCAGCACTTCTTCGAGCAGCTCCTCATCCTCGAAAGAGACCGGGACGTGAATGGCGGCGGGGATATGCTGCTGGTCGAGATAACACTGCTTGATCAGAGCCGAGAAGAACTCCTGAGGCTCGAACTCGTGCTGATCCTCCCAGAAAAATTCGCGGCGATCCACCACCCGACCGTTGCGGAGATGAAAGACGTTGACCGCAACCAGGGGCGGCTCGGCATAGTAGCCGAAGATGTCGGCGTCCTCGCCCCCGGCGGCGGCCATCTTCTGCCGTTCCTGCAGTTCCTCGACCGTGACCAGCAGGTCGCGGAGCGACGCCGCTTCCTCGTAGCGCAGGGCCTCGGAGGCTTCTTGGATGGAGGCTCGCAGTTGCGCCGCCAGATCCTTGAGGCGCCCTTCCAGAAACAGTCGGACGTTCTGCACGGCTCGGGCGTAGGCTTCCTCCGTGGTCAGCCCGGGCACGCACGGCCCCAGGCAACGGTGAATGTGGTATTCCAAGCACGGCTGCGCGTGCGGCCGCGTCAAATCCACCTTGCACGAGGGCACCTGGAAGCGCCGGTGGATGAAGTTCACCAGCCGGTGCGCCAGGTTGCCGGGGAAATAGGGGCCGTAGTAGGTGGAGCCGTCTTTCTTGAGCCGCCGGGTCACGTACACGCGCGGGTATCGTTCGGCGGTGAGCCGGATGTAGGGATAGGTTTTGTCGTCCCGCAGCAGGACATTGAAGCGCGGTTTCCACTGCTTGATGAGATTGTTCTCGAGCGCCATGGCTTCCTTCTCGTTGTCCACGAGAATGAAGTCGATGTCGCGCGCTTCCGCGATCAGCGTGCCGGTTTTGGCGTCGGCGAGCCGCTCGTCGGAGAAATAGCTGCGCACGCGGGCCCGCAGGTTCTTGGCTTTGCCCACGTACAGCACCTCTCCGGCAGCGTCCTTGTACAGATACACACCCGGGGCGGCAGGTAGCTGCGCGGCCTTTTCGCGGAGATCCATCGGAGGGACTACCGTTTCCATTGTGCCACCCACGACGAGGCGCAGGCGGCGGGCGCGCGGCTATACTTGTAGCGTGCGCCGGATTGCCGTGCCGTGGCTGGTGGCGGCCTTCTGGCTCTGGGCACAGGAGCCGCCCAAACCGCCCGAACCTCCCGAAGAAGACGAAAGTCTGGCTCCAAAGGAATATGCGTTCAATCCCCTCCAGGCGGAAAAAGAGCTCAAGGTCGGCAATTTCTATTTCAAGAAAGGCAACTACCGGGCGGCGGCGGCCCGCTTTGAGGAAGCCATTCGGTGGAACCCGAGCTATGCCGAAGCCTATCTGCGGCTCGGTGAGGCGCGCGAGAAGCTGAAAGACACGGCCGGGGCGCAGAAAGCGTTTCAGAAATATCTGGAACTGGCGCCCGACAGCAAGCGGGCGGCGGAGATCCGCAAGAAACTGGGCCAGAAGGAAGGTAAATCGTAACGCGCGGGAGGAAGTGATGAAATACGCAGCTCTTGTGTTCGCGCTTGCGGGGGCGGCAGACGCTCAGGTCGTGGTCTTCGAAAACGTCAACGTTCTTCCCATGGACCGCGAACGCGTCCTCGGGCGGCAGACGGTGATCGTCCGAGACGGCCGGATCGCGGAAATCGGGCCCGCCGCCCGAGTGCGCGCCCCGGAGGGCGCCCTGCGCGTGGACGGGCGGGGAAAGTATCTGATGCCGGGTTTTGCGGAAATGCACGGGCACCTGCCGGGCCCGGACACACCCCGGGAAATCGTTGAAGCCGTCTTGTTTCTCTACGTGGCCAACGGAGTGACCACCGTGCGAGGCATGCTGGGCCATCCCAGCCACCTCGAGCTGCGGCGCGAGGTGAGCGAGGGCAAGCTCCTGGGGCCCAGACTTTACGTGGCCGGCCCGGCGTTTGCCGGGCCGAAACTGACGCCCGAGGAGGCCCGCCGGCGCGTCCGGGAACAAAAACAGGCCGGCTACGACCACCTGAAGGTCCAGGAGGGACTCCGTCCGGAAACCTACGAGGCCATGGCGGCGGAAGCCAAATTGGTCGGCATTTCGTTTGCGGGCCACGTGCCCGACGATGTAGGTCTGCTGCGGGCACTGGAAGCCGGGCAGAAGAGCATTGACCATTTGGACGGCTACCTCGAAGCGCTGGAGGCTGACGATTCCCCCTTGCGCCAGGCCGACCCCAAAGTCCGCCGCCGCGATCTGGGCTTGCATTTAGATGAGCGCAAGATCCCGGCTCTGGCCGAAGCCACGCGCAAGGCCGGAGCGTGGGTGGTGCCGACAATGGCTCTGTGGGAAACGTTTTTCTCCACGGAAAGCGCGGAGTCCATGGCCCGGCGGGAGGAGCTGAAGTATGTCCCGCGGCAATGGGTGGACGGCTGGGTGAAGCAGAAGACGGCCATGCTTGCCAACTTGAACGCCGAAGCTGGCCGTCACGTCATTGAAGTCCGCAAAAAGGTACTCAAGGCGTTGCGCGATCGTGGCGTACGCATCGTATTCGGGACCGACTCTCCGCAGGTGTTCAGTGTGCCCGGGTTCTCGACGCACCGCGAAATCCCGATCCTGCTGGCCGCGGGCATGACGCCGTACGAAGTGCTGGCCTCGGGCACCCGCAACGTGGCGGAATACTTCGGCACGCTGGCAGAGAGCGGGACGGTGGAGAAGGGCAAGCGTGCGGACTTGATCCTGCTGGAAGCTAATCCGCTGGCCGATCCGGCCAACCTCGCGCGCCGGGCCGGCGTGATGGTGGGGGGCCGCTGGATCCCGGAAGCGGAAATTCAGAAGCGGCTCGAGATGCTAGCGTCCCGGTGACGAGGTGCGGATCGGCATGAGCGCGGTTTAGTTCCCGGCGCCGCCGGAGTCGGAAGTCGTGCGGGAAACGGGACCGGTTTCCAGAGGAAGACGGACATAGAAACGCGCTCCGCGGCCTGGTTCCGACTCGGCCCACATCTCGCCGCCGTGGTCCAGGACGGTTTGTCGCGCCAGCGCCAAGCCGAGGCCCAGGCCGCCTTTCTTCCCAAAGCTCGCGAAGGGCTGAAACAGCTGGTCGCGCACCTCCGGCGAAATGCCCGGCCCGGTGTCTTCCACACAAACGGTGACCGCGCCGTTGTCGGCTTCGGCGCTGATACGAACCCCGCCGCCCTCCGGCATCGCCTCGACCGCGTTGTTGAGCAGGTTGAAGAAGACTCGCTCCATTGGTGGGCGCGCCAGAGGCACCTCCAGACTCTCCGGAACCTGGATGTGCAGTTCGATCCCCTGGGCCTCCATGGCAGGAGCCAGTGCCTCGGCGGCGCCTTCAATCACTTCGGCGAGGCGGCACATCTCGCGCTCGGCGGAACGGCCGCGGGAGACATTGACGAGGTCCTGCAACAGCTCCTGGATCCGCCGCGAAGCTTTGTACAGGCTTGCGGCAAGCCGCTTGACCTGGGGCGGCGGAAGCTCGGCGTCCACCAGAATCTCGGCGGCTCCGTAGATGGCCGCCAGCGGGTTGCGCAGGTCGTGCACGATGGAGCCCGCAAGCCGGCCGATGGTGGAAATGCGTTCCTGGCGGATCAGCTCGCGGCGGGCTTCCTGCAACGACTGGCACATGGCGTTGAAGGTGGCCGCCAGGCGTCCGAGTTCGTCTTCGCTATCCACGCGCACGCGGTAGTCGTAGTTCTGGCGGGCGACCTCCGCCGCGGCCTGATCCAGGCGTTTGACCGGCTCGATGATTCGTCTGGCGAGCAACCAGGTAAGGCCCAGGCCCCCGAGCACCGCTACGAGCCACATCAGGATGATGTCGCGCCGCAAGGCCGCCACGCGCTGCCGCGCCGCCTCGAAGGACCGGAAGATGGCCAGCCGCCCGATGGGACGGCCGTGCGCGTCCACCAGATCCCGCAGCAGCGGCACGTATTCGCGCTCTCCGTCGCTGACCCGCAGTTCGGAGCCGCCCTGGGCCGCGGCTTCGGCCAACCGCCGGGCCGCACCCGGGTTGAGCGTGGAGGCAAAGACCCGGCCTCCCGAGAGAAACACAAACTCGCTCCCGCCCGTGGCCTGGCGCAGCTTGCGAGCCACGGCGTGGTTGACCTCGTAGCCTGTCACCAGGACACTGAGCAGCGCGGGTCCGCGGGGGGTGTCCACGTAGACGGGCGTAAGCACGAGTTGCACCAGCGAGCCGTCCAGTACGGCAAACCCCGCCACCTGGGCGGGGAAGCGCGCGCGGGACTCGCGGACCAGCTCCCAGCTCCGCGGCAAGGGGGCTGGCGGCGGCTCTCCCAGCACCGCCACCAGATTGCCCCCCGGATCCGTGACGAGGAAGAAGGCGGATTCCTCCAGATCGTGCGCCACCCGGGACCACACCTCCTGAGCGGCGTCGCGAATCGTGAGCGGATCGCGCGTGCCAAAGGCCGCCCGAACGTTGGGCATGCTCGAGATGACGGCGGCCACGGAGCGGAGCATCTCGGCCCGCGCCCGCCAGAGAGAAACGTAGGCCTGAAAACTCGTCTGGACTTCTTCCTGCACGCTGCTCGACGTCGTTTCGAGCGCGTGACGCTGGACGATCCACCCGGTGAGGGCAAACAGGGCCGTCAATGCCACGGAAGTGGACAGCCAGATTTTCCACAACAGCGACAAGCGGCGGTACCACCTCATCGCCGCACCCCCGGATAGACGACGTGCTCTTCCGGCATCGGCGGGTAATCCTGCCCGTATTTGTTTTTGTGAGGCACCTCGAGGAACCCGGACTCGGATATGCGCAGAGCGGGCAGTTGGATTTCGCCGCCGTTTTCGCCGACAGCGATCTTGCGCTCCAGGGCCTTGAGCGTCGCTTCGGTGGCGCGCTCATGCCAGACGCGCATCCGGTATTCGCCCGCAGGAACGTCCTGAATCCGAAAGACGCCCTCGCGGCCCGTCACGGCGACGAACGGGGTGCGGGTCACCACGATCACGGCGCTCATCGTGGAGTGGATATTGCAGAATACGCGCACGATGCCTTCGCGGCGGAATCGCACCTTCTGGCTGGTGCCCGGCGGATAGAGGCCCGTGTCAAAGGGCTGTCCGCTGAAGTTGGAGAAGGCGTTATGGAAGATGGGGTCCAGGTTCGGGAACTCCACCGTCGTGCCGACTGGAACCGCCAGCACGTGGGGGATGAAGCGCTTCCCCTTCTGGATCATCTCGACGGTGAGCGGCGGCGCGGCGGGCGGCTCCCGTCCGACGGGATCCAGCCAGACGACCACTCCGGAATAGTCCCGGTGCTTGCGCACGGCCGGATCGCGCGAATCCACTAGTTCCACGCGCCCCACGATGGATCCGCCGTAAAGGCCGACCGCGCAGGCCAAGCTAGAAAAGGTACGCCACGGCCAGGTCATAGTGGTTGTTGATGCGAAGCCCGGTGCCGAGATAGTCGGTACGAACCTGCAGGACCTCCAGTCCCACGATCACGTTCGGAGCGATACGGTACATGGCGTTGCCGCCCCAAGCCGTGTTCTTGCCGACCATGCCGGCGAGCAGATCAGCATTGCGGTCGTCGTGCCGCCCGGCCATCACGTTGAAGGAGAGTCGCGAGCCGGCCAGAAACGTAAACTGCGCCCAGCCACCGCGACTGTGCACGGGCGCGATGCCCTCCCGGCGAACGACAAGCCCCTGGCGCGGCGCGCCGAAATGGCCCACGTTTTGGCCGGTGAAGAATGCCCCGGTGAACTCGAGCCTGCGCCACGGGTTGGCGAACCAGTCCAGCGAGAACAGATTGGACGGGATGGAGAAACCGGCCACATGCGACCGGCTGGCATGGAAACCCGGGGCGATCTCAAGGCGGCGGTCTTCGCCGAGGGAATGCGACACCAGGAAGCGGCCTTCCAGACCCGGCCGGCGCCGGCTCACGGCGGAGGCATACTCACTCGGCACCGCGGAAACATCCTCGCTGGTTTGCAGGAGTCCCACCTGGGCGGCCAGGCGCGTCGCCTCCCCCAGGCGGAGTCTCTGTTCAAAGCGCACCTGCGGCTGCCAGCGCCACAAGTTGCCGGCGCCCGTCAGCGGCGAAACGCCGACCTGGGCAAGCGAATTCGGCTCGCGCGGATTGAAGATGGCCTTCTCCTGGCCGACCAGCAGGCTGCGCGTCCGCCACTCGATCTCGATCGAGGCCGTGCGGATGCGCGCCTGTTGATTCAGCGTATCGCCGCCGCCCGCGAAGAAATCGGCAAACAGTGAACCGCGCACCTTGCCGCCCCAGAGGGTGGCCGGCCCCTGGTACTGAAGGCCGATCACGGACTGGCGGAGCGTGGCTCCGCCGGAACGGGCGCCTAGCGTGCGCGCCGCCAGGGGAGGGTTGTCCGCGCCGCCGGCGCCGCGGGAGTTGAGAAAGACGTTGAACAGAGCCATACCGGTCACGCGCAGGGGCAGCCGCTGCGAGGATTCCACTTTGCTCTGGGCCTGCTCGGCGATGCGCCGCTCGTGAATCTCGACCCGTTCTTCGAGTTCAGCCACGGGTGAGGCGCGCACGGCTTCGAGCTCTCGGCGGAGTTCTGCGATTTCGGCGCGGAGGCGTTCATTGTCGCGCTCCAGGCGCTCCAGGCGCTCGACCAGCGCTTGCAGTTCCGGCGCTTGCGCCAGTGCGCGGGGAATCAGAACGGCGGTCGCAGCCCAAACGAGTCGCACGGTCAGCTTAGCTGGTTGCGGCATCGAGGAGTTCCTCCACTTTCTTCCTCACCTGAAGAGGTGAGTACGGTTTGGGGAAATAGGCATCCACACCCAGGCGTCGCAGGCGCTCCGGCGTGGCAGGATCGGTGTCTCCGCTGACGACCACGATCGGCAGGCGGCCCGAGCGCGCCCGCACCCGCTCGATCAGCTCGAAACCGTCCATTGCGGGCATGTGCAGGTCGGTGACAAGCACGGCGATCGCGTCCTCGGAGCTCGTCTCGAGCAGCTCCAGAGCCCGGGAACCTGAGCAGGCATGCATCACGCAAGCCTCCGGGATCCCCAGAAGGGCGATTTCCAGGGCCGAGGCGAGTTGATGTGCGTCTTCGACGATCAGGATGGTGCGCCGCATCGCCCAGAATTGTCGCCGGAAGCTCCTGGCTCCGGGTGTTAACTCGTTGTTAAAACCACATCACGGAAGAAACCGGTACCCGACTCCGTGAACGGTAATAAAATGCCGCGGGGCGCTGGAATCCGCTTCCAGTTTCTGCCGGAGTTTGACCACGTGGGCGTCAACGGTGCGCGTGTTGGGAAACGCGTCGTAACCCCAGACGGAGTTCAAAATCATGTCGCGGGTGAGCGGTCTGTCCGGGTTGTGCAAGAAATACACGAGGAGGTTGTACTCGGCAGGCGTCAGTTTCACGGGTTCCCCTTTGCGAAGCACCACGCGCCGTTCCAGATCCACCTCCACGTCCCCGAAATGAATCACTTTCTTGGCATCCGGCGAGCTCCGCCGGAGCACGGCACGAATGCGCGCCAGCAGCTCGCGCGTTCCGAAGGGCTTCACGATATAGTCGTCCGCTCCGATCTCCAGCAGTAACACCTTGTCCACCTCGTCGCCGATGGCGCTCAGTACGATGATCGGCGTCTGGATGCGGGCGGCGCGCAACTGCTTGCAAATTTCGATTCCGTTCATTCCCGGCAGGCGGAGGTCCACGAGGACCAGATCGGGCTTGAGCAACAAGACCCTCTCGAAGCCTTCCTTTCCGTCGGCGGCCGCCACCGCGCGGAAGCCGGCCTGCTCCAGCATGACGACGATGGTTTCGCGCAAGGCCTCGTCGTCGTCAATCAGCAGAATGGTTTGCATCGCCCCCTGAGACTGATTGTAGTGAAGTGCGGCGCGGGCATCCGGGGCGCCCGGATCCGGCTCGAGGCCCTGCTCTGGTATGCTGATGGCTTAGATTGCAGTCCCGGAGGAGCGTCCCATGTCCGAAACACTGTCGCGCCGGAAGTTCATCGGTCAGTCGGCGGCCGCGGTGGCGGCAGGTCCTGCGGTCCTGCCCGCCTTGGGGGCCAACAACCGGCTGCGGGTCGGCTATATCGGCACCGGCAGCCGGGGCAACTATCTGATGAACATGATGTACCAGGCGGTGCCGCATCTGGTGGAGGTGACGGCGGTTTGCGACACCTATCAAGGCCATCTGGCGCGGGCGAAAGATCGCGTGCAGTCGGTCTCCGGAAAAGCCCCTAAGACATTTGTGGACTACCGCGAGCTCCTGCGCGAACCCGCGTTGGACGTAGTGTTTATCGCCACGCCGGAACATCTGCATCACGAGATGGCGATTGCGGCGCTTCAGGCTGGCAAGCACATCTACATCGAGAAGCCGCTGGCTCACACCATCGAGGAAGGCGCCGAGATTGTGGCTCTGGCGGAGAAAAGCGGCAAGGTGGTGCAAGTCGGCACGCAGAATCGCAGCAATTCCCTGTACATTCTGGCCAAAGAGCTGGTGGCGCAGGGAATGATCGGCGAGGTGCACTACGTGCGGGCCTACTGGTACCGGAATTCGCTTTCCGACAACCCCGCGTGGCGATATGCCATCCCGGCGGACGCCAGCGAACAGAACACGGACTGGCAGCGCTTCCTAGGTCCGGCTCCCAAAAGACCGTTCGACAAACGCCGCTACTACCAGTGGCGCCTCTACTGGGACTACTCCGGAGGCATCTCGACCGACCTGCTGGTGCACCAGACCGACATCACGAACTTCGTCTGCAACAAGCGTGTTCCCCTGTCCTGCGTCGCATCCGGGGGGATCTACCGCTGGACGGACCCGGACGATGACCGCGAGGTGCCGGACACCTTCAGCGCGATTTACGAGTATCCGGACCGCTTCCACATCAACTACAGCTGTTACTTCGGCAACGAACACTTCGGTTACGGCGAGGAGTTCCTGGGCAACGAAGGCACCATCCAGGTGCTCAACCGCCAGATCTTCCACTTCTGGCCGGAAACGTTCCGGGGCAAGGCTCCCGCACATGTGGCGGCACGCAAAGAGATGCACCTGGAAATCCCTGGCAACGACAACAACGCCGTTCAGGCCCACGTGAGGAATTTCATCGAATCCGTCCTCGGGAAGGCCCGCCCCATCGCTCCGGCACGCGTCGGCCAGGAGGCGGCCATCAGCGGACACATGGCCACGCTGTCCTACCGCAACAACAAGAAGGTCTACTGGGACGAGAAGACGGAAAAGTATCGCTTCGCCTGATCCCTCCCCCGGGCGCCGTTTTTGATAAGATCGGTGACCGCGCCCTGGAGCCGGAAGGCCTCAGGTGCGCCGGCGGAGGGAACTCATGGCGAACGTGAAGACCGGACGGCTGATCCTCGCAGCGATTCTCGGAATCCTCGTATACGGGATGATTGCGGCCATGCTCGGCACGCTGCTGCCGAACCTGTCGGCCAAGTTCGGGCTGACACCGGAGCAGAGCGGCAACATCGCTTTTGCCCAAGCCCTCGGACTCATCCTTGCTTCGGTGGCCGCCGGACCCCTGTGCGACAACAAAGGCAAAAAGACGGGTATCCTGCTGGCGCTGCTGCTGATCGCGGTGGCCCTGTTCCCGCTGCCCAACGCGGGCGGCTACGGGCAGCTCATTGCCTTCCTGTTTCTGCTGGGGCTGGGCGGCGGCACACTGGTGACGGCGGCCAATGCCCTGGTGAGCGACATCAGTGAAGAGCGCCGGGCCAGTACGCTGAATCTGCTGAACCTGTTCTTCGGACTGGGCGGCCTGCTTACGCCGTTCATCGCGGCCAACGTGCTGGCCGGAAACGCCGTGGCGCTTTGCTATCTGGTGGCCGGGCTCACGACGGTGACCCTGCTGGTCAACGCGGGAACACCGATGCCGCCCCCGACGGGAGAGCGAGGTTTCCGGCTTTCGGAGATCAACGAAGTGCTGGGCCGTCCCGCCCTGTATCTGCTTTCCCTGATGCTGTTCCTTTATGTGGCCTGTGAAGTGGGCGTCTGGAACTGGCTGGCCAAACATCTGGTAGCCCAGGGCGTACCGGAGAGCCGGGCGCTCAACATTCTCTCGCTGGGTTTCGCCCTGGGTCTGCTCATCGGCCGCGTGGTCGTGGCGCGCATTCTCATCAACGTCCGCGCCGTCAACGTAACCCTGGCGGCCTCCTTTCTGATGGCGATCACGACCTATCTGGCTCTCCAGACGGTTGACCCCACGATCGCCTGGATCGCGGTCTTCTGCGCCGGGCTGGCCATGGCGCCGGTCTTTCCCACGACGCTGGCCATGACTGGCGACGCGTTTCCGAAAGCTACGGCGACGGCCATGGGCATCGTGATCACCTCGGGCTGGATCGGTCTGGCGGTCAGCTCGGTGATCATCGGCGGCATCGCCGGGGGCGACGATCTGCGCCTGAAGACGGCCCTGCTTGTGTTACCGGCCTTTTCCGTCGTGATGATCGTGGTGAACCTGATCCTTCGGCCCATGCTGGCGCGCAAGGCAGCGGCGGCGGTGGCGTAAGACAACCCTCCCGGGCTCCTCTGTGTGCCTGCCGACAGGGCTTCTCAACAACAGTAAGCGCGTTTTCAGGCCTTTGCGGTCTGAAGCGCCGCCAGCCTTTCTCCGGTTTCCTGCTGGACCTGAGCATGCAGGCTGTTGCCGTGTGCGTCCATGGTCACGATGGCGAGGAAATTCTTCACGCGAAGGCGCCACATGGCCTCCGGGATTCCGAACTCCATCAAGTAAACGCCCAGGACCTTCTCGATAGCCCGGGCATAGAATTGAGCCGCGCCGCCGATGGCATTGAGGTATACGGCGCCGCACTCTTTCAGTGCGGCGGAGGTCTTGGCTCCCATGCCGCCCTTGCCGATAACCGCACGCACGCCGTACTTGCGGATGACGTCGGCCTGGTAGGGTTCCTCACGGATGCTGGTCGTGGGCCCCGCCGCTTTGGCCACCCATTCGCCGTTCTGTTGCAGCATCACCGGCCCGCAGTGGTAAATCACCGCGCCGTTGAGATCCACAGGCGGCGGGTTCTTGACGAGGTAGGCATGCACGTTGTCGCGTCCCGTGAAGATTTCCCCGTTGATCAGCACGACGTCTCCCACGCGCAGGGCACGCACGGCGGCTTCCGTCAAGGGCGTCTCCAGGACGACCTCCCTTCCGGTCAGCGGGAATGCTTCCTGTGCCACGAGGCGTTCCACCGGCCGGTCCGGATCCCGGTACAGCCAGCGGGTGATGGCGCCGCTTGACGGATCCAGCCGCACGCCCAGGCGTCGGAACGCCCAGCACTCGTACGCCACGGAAACAAAAAAGCTCGCCGGGAGCCGGTGGGCGGCCGTGATCTTGCAACCGATCAGCGAGGCTCTTCCCCCGAAGCCCATGGCGCCCACACCGATGCGGTTGGCCTCCTCCAGGATCTCGGACTCCAGCCGCGCCAGTGTGGGATCCGGGTTTACGTCATCCAGCGGGCGGAAGAGCTGATATTTGGCGAGCGTGTAGCCGTGAGCCCGATCGCTGCCGATGCAGACTCCCAGCACCCCCGGCGCGCAGCCGTGTCCCTGAGCCTTCCAGACCGCGTGAAGGATGCACTTGCGCACGCCTTCGAGATTGCGGTCCGCCCGCCCCAGATGGTCGAGCTCGCAGGGAAGCGAGTACTGTATGTTCATGTTCTCGCAGCCCCCGCCCTTGAGAATCAGCCTGATTTCGATTTCATCCTCCTCCCACTGCTCGAAATGTATGACCGGGGTTTCCACGCCGAGGTTGTCGCCGCTGTTCTTGCCGGTGATCGAGTCCACCGAGTTGGGCCGCAGCTTGCCGCGCCGCGTGGCCTCGGCGATCGCTTCCCGGATTCGCCCTCGGATTTCGATCTGGTTGACGCCGGGCGGCGTGTGCACCACAAATGTCGGCATTCCCGTGTCCTGGCAGATGGGCGCCTCATCGTGGTACGCCATGTCCGTGTTGGCGGCCATGATATGGAGAGCCTGGTAGGACTGGGTGCCGGGTGTTTCCGCCTCCAGCGCCCGTTTCATGGCGGCGCGGACGTCGGGAGGGAGATTGGTGGAAGTCTGCGTGATGAGTTCCAGCAAGCTGTTGAAGAGAAATTGCATGAGAACGCTCCTGTTGCTTATCGTAGCCTGATGCGGACTTGGGCCGTGACCCCCGGTTTGACGGCGGGATTGGGATTGACGAACTCGACGATGGCCTGCCCGTTCCGGATCTCGCGCACTTTGCCGCTGAGCGCCTCGCCGGCCATCTCCGCCACCTGGATGAGCGCTTCCTGACCCGGGCGGACGTGTGCAAGCTCCGGCGGCGGCAAGTCCACTGCGACCTCGAGCTGTGAAAGGTTGACCGCGATCTCAAACAGATCGCCCAGTTCGGGCCGCACGGTCTCCCCTGTCTGCCCGCGCCGTGCGACGATGATGCCCGCCACGGGAGAGCGGACCTCGCCTTCGCCGAGATGGGCCGTTGTCTCCTCGAGTTCCGCGGTCTTCTCGCTGACCAGCTTGCGTACTTCATCCAGACTCTTCTGAACTGCCGCAGCCTGCTCCTCGGCGTTGCGGGCAATCTCGTCCAGGCTGGCGAAGGTGCTCTTGGCGGTCTGGAATTCGCGCTCCGCCTTTTCGAACGTCAGGCGCGGCGTGGCGCCTTCGCGGAACAGGAGCTGCTGACGCAGGTAGACCTTCTCGGCACGCTCCATATCGGCGCGGGCACGGTTGGCGTCCCCGCGGGCCCGCGCGGCTTCCAGGCGCGCTGCAATCAAGCGGCTCTGCAAGGTCTCGGCCTGGGACCGCGCGCGCTCGAGCTCGCTCTCAAGCGACTCCCGCGCCGCTTCCAGGGCGCTGCTGCGGATCTCGGCCAGCAGTTCCCCTTCGTACACTTCGGCGCCCACGTCGGCGAACAGGTTCTGGATCACGCCCTCGACCGGGATGGGGACTTTGACCACCTGCTGCGCCCGGACGGTGCCGCTCCCCGTGAGTTCGACGAGCGGGAGGGCCGCCGCCGGAGCGGGGGAAGGGAGCGCCGGCGCCCGGCTCCGCCGGAGCCAGAGCGAGCCCGCCAACAGGATCAGAACGAAGGCGACGATGACGCCCGCCGGCCAGAGTTTTCGCACTACTCTCATCCTATCCAGCGCCGGGCTTTGCGTTCACGGTACGGCTGCGGTGCAATCGAGGAGTATGATGGCGAAACTGACCTTAGGGCGTCTGCTCGCGATCGCCCTGCGTGTAGGCAACATGACCTTCGGCGGCGGCGACCCGACGATGGCCGCCTTCCACCGCGAACTGGTCGTACGGCACGGCTGGCTCGATCCCGAGCAGTACACGCTGGCGTTCGCGCTGGCGCGGGTGACGCCCGGGACCAACCTGCTTGCGTTCTGCGCGGGTGTGGGATGGCAATTGCTGGGCTGGCGGGGCGCCCTCGCCATGGTGCTGGCTCCGACCGTGCCATCGGCCGCGCTGGCCGTGCTGCTTACGCACACGGCGGCCGCCTGGGGGAACAAGGGCGTGGTTGCCTGCGTCTTTGGGTCGCTGGCGGCAGCTGCCATAGGGATGACGGCCGCCGCCGCATGGCTTCTCCTCAGGCCCCACCTGAAGGGGCCGAATGCGCTTCGCCCCCTGGTGTTCGCCGGAGGCGCGATTGCGTTGAGCTTGGGAGCCTCGCTCTCTCCCGTGCAAGTGCTGGGACTTGCGGCGCTAGCCGGGATCCTGTGGCGCCGGCGGGAGGCTGGATGAATTCCCTGCTTCTCTACCTTCTCCTGCTCAAGGCCGTGGTGACTTCCTTCAGCGGACTGGCCTCCCTGCCGGTGCTGCGCGCAGATCTGGTGGAACACCACCGCGTGCTGACCGACGCAGAACTCAGCATGGCGGTGGCCATCGGGCGCGCCGGGCCGGGGCCGATCGGCCTTTACGTTGTGAGCGTGGGTTATTTCGCCGGGGGCCTGCCGGGCGCCGGCGCAGGCCTGCTCGCTCTGGTCACGCCCGCCTTTCTGATCATTCCGGCGCTCTTCTACCTGCGGCGTGCAGGCAACCGGGCGGAACTGCACGGGGCCATCCAGGGTGTGATGTTCGCCGCAGCCGGCCTGCTGGTCTCTACGACGCTGCCGCTCGCCCGGCACACCGTGACGGGCCCTCTTTCTGCGGCGCTGGCAGTAGCAAGCTTCGCGGCTCTTGCGTTCACGCGCGTAGATGCTGCCTGGGTCATCGTGGGCGCCGCCGCGGTCGGCCTGATGGCAGGACTGGCCGGGTGAAGCCGCGGGCGGCAATCCGCTATACTTGCGGAGGCGGCTATCGGAGGCGCCCTGCCATGGCGGAGCTGCGACTAGGCGACATCATTGACGACTACTGCGTGAAATGCAAGGGAATCACCAACCACTCGGTTGTCTCCCTTGTGAATCAAGTGCCGGCCAAGGTGCGCTGCCGCACCTGTTACAACGATCACGACTACCGCCATGCCAAGGAACCCCCGAAGAAAGAGAAACAGAAAAAAGAACTGTTCAAGGCCGTGCTCGCTTCAATTGACCCTTCGTCTGCGGTGACGGAGGAAGAAAAGTCCCGGCGCAAAGAGCGCGACTAAACGATCTCAGCTCTTCGCCAGCTCCCGCCGGATTTCCTCGAGCACCTCCTTACGCTTCTCGTCGGCCAGATCGCGCTGAAGCCGGCGCAGGGCCACTCCCACGATGTCGCGGTGATGCAGGCGGGCTCCGATGCTCGGGTCCGCCGTGAGCTCGAGCCACAGTTCGTGCAATCGGTCCACGTCTTCGGGCCACAGCCGCGGCGGATGCGGCCCCAGATTCACATACATGGAGGGCCGGTCCGGGCTGATGATTTCCAGCGAGAAAGGGTGGCGCGGCTCCGGCAGGCGTTCCCAGGCCAGCCCGATCAGACGGGCCAGTTCCTCCGAACTCATGCGCGCCGAAACGCCCGTGACCAGCCGCGAGGCCTGGAGATTCGCCGCCGTCTGGACCATGGCGTCGAACGGATTGACCGCCGGGACCACCAGTAGCTCGACGGGCTTGCCCTGTTTCTCCGCCATGGCCACGACGCGCGTAAACAGCTCCCGTTCGTAGTCGCTGAAGAGCTGATGCTCGGCCAGGTCGTACTCACCCGTTCCGGTGACCGGACGCACGGTCATGACCACAATGTCGTGGCGCCGCACGTTGGTTTTTTCCAGCACCCGCTGGAGGTGATGCATGTGGTTGTAATCTCGGACGGCCACCAGCACGCAGCCCGGCCGCGCTCGCACGGTTTCGATGGAAACCTGAGGTTGGAGCTCGAGGTTGAACTCCTCCAGACCCTTCTTTTTCTCAAGCAACTTTCGGGCGTTCCAGCGTTCCGAGACCAGGAAGACGATAAAAAGCAGCGTCGTCAGCGAGACGCCGAAGATCGTGGCGATGCGCTTGGAAAACAGATTCGTTACAGCCACAGCGAACAGCACGAGCGTCACGAGACCGAGACCAACGGGCAGTTCCCGGCCGCCGACACGCAGATTCAGCGGCGTCTTGTATTCTTGATCCGTACGCTGGAACCGCAACACGAGCACGCCCAGGGCCTTGAAGGCGAAGCTCCACACCACCCCGAAGGCGTATGCCTCGCCGAGCAGGTAGACATCTCCGCGGCTGCCCAGAATCGTCAGGATCTGGAGCAAGGTTATGGCATTGATGATGTGATGGGAAGTCCCGAAGCGTTTGTGGGGCTTGCGGAACCAGTCGAGCAGCACTCCGTCTTCGGCCACGCGGTTCAGCACGCCGTTGGCGCCGATGATGGCCGTGTTGACCGCGCCGGACAGGATCAGAACTCCGACCAGTACGACGAAGATGTGGAAGCCCAGCCGCAGCGGCAACGGGCCCGCCAGTTCCATAGAGAGGCCGCCGAGAAGGTTGTCGTAGTAGCGGGGCCGCACCGCGTCAGGGATGATCATGACTGCAAACAGCGTGCTCATCCCGGTGGCGATCAGCGCATAAGTGCAGACAATATTGGCCGTGGTCTTGAGGTTCTTCAGTTTCGGGTAGGCGATTTCGCGGTATACCTGCGCCAGGGTTTCAAAACCGCTCATCGCCAGCAAGGAGTGGCCGAAGGCGATCAAGAAGGCGACCAGCGAGATGTTGGGCCAGAAGGTTCCGTGAAACCAGCCGAGCGACTCTTCCGTGAAGCGGAAATTGGACGGGGTGGGCGCGGGAGGCAGCTCCGCGCCGCCTCGCAAAAGCAGCGTGATCGGGCACCAGACCAGAAGCAACACCACCATAACGGTGGTGATCTGCATGATGCGGAGCGCCTTGGTGCTCGACTCCCGGATGCCGCGCACATTGGCCCACCAGAAGTACAAAGTCACCAGCACCCCGAAGAACACCGCGAAGCTGTGCGAGTCGAGGTGGTAGCCCCACTGCATCATCTCGCCGACTTCGTTGATCAGACCCGCCAGATATTGACCGGCGCTGACGGAACTGATCGGCCCGGTGAGGACATAATCCACAACCAGCGCCGATACGGAGAGCCTGGCCAGAAACGGGCCCATGCTGTCCCGCACGACCACGTAGACGCCGCCGCGCACGAACATCGAGCAGCTCTCCAGGTACACGGAGCGCACGGCGAAGCTGAACAGCATTACCAGCAGGACCATCCAGGGAGCGGACTTGCCCACAGCCTGCTCGGCGATCCCCCCGACGTAAAACATGGTCGAGGCCAGATCGCTGAGCACGATGGCGGCCGCGCGCCAGAAGGAGATGAAGGTCAGGGCGACCGTCGTCGCGACGACGATCTTTGCAACCGGGACGCCCCGACTGCCTTCAGCAGACATAGGCGGAGTGCCTCGACATCCGAGGGGTTACCCTACGATTATGGCAGACCGCGAAGCCCGTGCCGGTCATCTGGCAAGGCGGATCGCCGCCGCTTTGCGCGCGCGGGGTTTCCGAGCGTATCTGGTGGGAGGCTGCGTGCGGGATCTGCTGCTCGGGCGCGAACCGAAGGACTACGATGTGGCAACGGATGCGCGTCCTGACCAGGTGCTGGAACTGTTCCCGGAGGCGCGCCGCGTCGGCGCCCATTTCGGTGTGTTGCTGGTGACAGACGGGGACAGCCAGGTGGAAGTAGCCACCTTCCGGACCGATCACGCCTATGCGGACGGCCGGCATCCCTCCCGGGTCGAATTCCAGGCCGAGCCGCAACAGGACGCCTTGCGCCGCGACTTTACGATCAACGCGTTGATGCTGGATACGGAAACGGGCGAGGTGCTCGATTTTGTCGAAGGCCGCCGCGATCTGGAAGCGCGCCGGATCCGCGCCATCGGGGACCCGGACGTCCGCTTCCGCGAGGATCACCTGCGAATGCTCCGAGCCGTCCGCCTGGCTGCGGGATTGGGGTTCGAGATCGAGGCGGCGACGGCGGCTTCGATCCGGCGCAACCGGCACCTGATCCGAAACGTCGCCGCCGAGCGTGTGCGGGACGAACTGGTACGCATTCTGACGGAGGGCGCCGCGCGGAAAGGCTTCGAACTGCTCGAGGAGACCGGCCTGCTGGTTGAGATCCTTCCGGAGGTGGCCGCCATGAAAGGCGTGCCGCAGCCGCCGGAGTACCATCCGGAAGGCGACGTGTGGACGCACACGCTGCTCATGCTGGAGGCCATGCGTTCCCCGACGGTAACGCTGGCACTGGGAGCCCTGCTGCACGACGTCGGTAAGCCGCCCACATTTCGGATCGCGGAGCGCATCCGCTTCGACAGCCACGCCACCACGGGCGCACGCATGGCGGTGGAGATTTTGACGCGCTTGCGTTTTTCCAATGAGGAGATTCGCCGGGTGGAGGCGCTGGTGGCGAATCACCTGCGATTTCGGGACGTCGAGCACATGCGCGAAAGCACGCTCAAGCGCTTCCTGCGAATGGAGCACTTCGACGAACACCTCGAGTTGCACCGGCTGGACTGCCTGGCCAGCCACGGGTGCCTCGATCATTATCACTTCGTGCTTACCAAGCTGCGCGAGTTCTCTGAGGAGAAGCTCAGACCTCCGCGCCTGATCACGGGTCACGACTTGATCCGTGAGGGCTACCGCCCTGGTCCGGCCTTTCGGAAGATGCTCGAGACGGTGGAGGATGCCCAGTTAGAGGGCGCCGTTACGACGCGTGAGGAGGCGCTGGCGCTGATTCGCAGCCGGTTCGGTCCTCCGGGAAGCTCTCAGGCCGGCTTGTAAGTGAAGACCATGTACAACACCAGGGCCACGATGGAAAGGATCGCTGCCGCGGCCAGGAACTCCAGGAAGATCACCTTGCGTTCGTCGAAGTCGGGCTTTTGGCGATTGCTCAGGTCAAGCATCACAAAGCCCTCCCTTCCAAGCTTTCGGCCTTCACTGTAGCGCTGTAAGCCGATGGTGTCAAGTCACGCAGACCGACCGGCCGCAACACAGGATCCCTGGCGGCCGCCTGACCGGGCCCCCGGTCTCAGTGCCGGAAATGCCGGATTCCGGTCAACACCATTGCCAGACCGAGGCGGTTGGCGGCCGCGATCACCTCGGCGTCCTTGACGGAGCCGCCCGGCTGGATCACGGCTGTGGCCCCGTGCCGGGCCGCTTCTTCCACACCGTCCGGGAACGGAAAGAAGGCGTCCGAAGCCAGCACGGTTCCAGCCAGCGGCAGCATGGCCTTCATGGCCGCCACCTTGACGGCATCCACGCGGCTCATCTGGCCCGCTCCGATCCCCACCGTCTGGCCCGCGCGCGCGAAGACCACGGCGTTCGACTTCACGTGCTTGACCACCTTCCAGGCAAACTCCAGAGCCGTCCATTCCTCCGGCGTCGGAGCGCGCTCGGTCACCACGCGTGCCTCATTGCGATCCAGGCGGGCGGTGTCGGGGGTCTGCACGAGCAGGCCGCCGCTGATGGATTTGATCAGCAACGCATCCCCGCCGGCCTCGGTCACCTTGAGCAAGCGCAGGTTTTTCTTTGCGGAGAGGATCGCGAGAGCGCCCCCGGTATAGTCGGGAGCTGCGATTGCTTCCAGAAACGTCTTGACCAGCTCGGAGGCCGTTTCCTCGTCTACCGTCCGGTTGAACCCCACCACGCCGCCGAAGGCGGAGACGGGGTCGCAGGCCAACGCCTGGCGATAGCTTTCGGCCAAGGACGCCGACTCGGCGCAGCCGCAGGGATTGGTGTGTTTGATGATGGCCGTGGCCGGGCCGTCGAATTCCACCGCTAGCTGCCAGGCGGCGTCCAGATCCGCCAGATTGTTGTAAGAGAGCTCCTTCCCCTGAAGCTGCCAGGCGCCTGCGATGCCGGTCCGGCGGTCCGAGTAAAGAGCCCCCTGCTGGTGGGGATTCTCGCCGTAGCGGAGGCTGAGCGCCCGGGGCACGCGCACGTCCAGCACCTCCGGCAGGGAGTGCGGCCGTTCGATGAAGCTGCCGCTTTCGACGGTAATCCGTTCCAGACGCGCACTGATGGCCCGGTCGTAGTCTGCCGTGCGGCGAAACGCCTTCTGCGCCAGGCGCCACCGCGTGGCCAGCGACAGTTCTCCGGAAGAGCGCAGTTCCTCTAGCACGGGGCCGTAGTCCTCCGGTGACACAATGACGGCCACATCGGCGTAGTTTTTCGCCGCCGCGCGGATGAGGGTTGGCCCCCCGATATCAATTTGCTCGATCAGTTCGCAGACCGGAACGTCGGAGCGGGCCGCGGTCTGCTCGAAGGCGTAGAGGTTGACGACGACCAGGTCTATGGTTGGGATGCCGTGCTGTTCGAGGGCGTGCAGGTGTTCCGGTTTGGAGCGCACCGCAAGAATGCCTGCCGCAATCCGCGGGTGAAGGGTTTTCACGCGGCCGTCGAGCATTTCCGGAAATCCGGTTACCTCGGACACGTCGCGTACTGCCAGTCCCGCATCGCGCAGCAGCTTGGCCGTGCCGCCCGTGGAGAGAATCTCCACACCCAAGGCGACGAGTCCTGCGGCAAAGTCCGTGATCCCTGTTTTGTCGGTAACGCTGATGAGAGCACGCTGCAACTTCGGCATGGATTACTCATTCTCGCACAGCACTCCGGCTATAATTCGAAAGTGAGTTACGCGGTCACGCTGCTGCCCGGAGACGGCATCGGTCCGGAAGTCGCCGAGGCGACGGTGCGCGCCGTGGAGGCCACCGGGGTGGCGATCCGGTGGGAGCGCCTGGAGCTTACCGGGGCATTGATCGAGCAGTGCGGCCAAGACGTACCGGCGCCGGTTCTGGAATCCCTGCTGAGGACGCGGGTCGGGCTCAAGGGACCCGTCACGACCCCCGTGGCCGGCGGGTTTCAGAGCGTCAACGTGGCGCTGCGCAAGAAACTCGACCTGTTCGCCAACGTGCGTCCGGTGCGGCGGCTGCCCGGCCTGCGGACACGCTTCGCCGACACGCCCGTTGACCTGATCATTTTTCGCGAGAACACCGAGGATCTTTATGCGGGCCTCGAACACGAGGTAATCAAAGACGTCGTCACCAGCCTGAAGGTGATTACGCGGGCCGCCTCCGAACGCATTGCCCGCTACACCTTCGAGCAGGCCCGCCGGATGGGACGCAGAAAGGTCACCGCCGTTCACAAGGCGAACATCATGAAACTGGGCGACGGGCTGTTTCTGCGTTGCTGTCGCGAGGTGGCGGCCCGCTATCCGGACATCGCCTACGGCGAGCTGATCGTGGATAATGCCGCCATGCAGCTGGTGCTGCGGCCGGAAACCTTCGACGTGCTGCTGATGCCCAACCTTTACGGCGACATCATCTCGGATCTGGCCGCCGGCCTTGTGGGGGGACTGGGAGTGGTGCCCGGGGCCAACATGGGTGACGATTGCGCGGTCTTCGAAGCCGTGCATGGCAGCGCGCCGGACATTGCGGGAAAAGGCATCGCCAACCCCACAGCGTTGATGCTCTCCGCCGTGCTGATGCTGGCCCACCTGGGCGAGCGGGCAGCTGCGCAAAAGTTGCAGGCAGCCGTAGAAGCCGTCTACCAGGAGGGGCGGCACCTCACGCCGGACGTGGGAGGCACGGCCACCACGGCGGAATTCACGGACGCGGTCGTGCGCGCCCTCAACTAAGTTACAGCCCTTTGGCGGCCAGAAACTCGATCAAATCCACGATCCGGCAGGAGTAACCCCATTCGTTGTCGTACCAAGCTACTGCTTTTACCAGGTTTCCGTCGAGCACCTTGGTAAGCTGGGCGTCCACGATCGAACTGTGGGGATTGTGCATGAGATCGCTCGACACCACCGGGTCTTCCGTGTAAGCCAGAATCCCCTTTAACGGGCCCTCGGCCGCAGCCTTGAGCGCGGCGTTGACTTCCTCGGTGGTGGTGTTTTTCGAAACCACGGCCACCAGGTCCACCACGGACACATTCGGCGTCGGCACCCGCAGCGCATAGCCGTCCAACTTGCCCTTGAGTTCCGGAATCACCAGGCCGATGGCTTTGGCCGCACCCGTCGTCGTCGGGATGATGTTGATCGCCGCCGCCCGCGCCCGGCGCAGATCCTTGTGGGGGAAATCCAGGACGTTCTGGTCGTTGGTGTAGCTGTGGACCGTCGTCATGGAGCCCTTCAGCACGCCGAAGCTGTCATGCAGCACCTTGACCAGCGGCGCCAGGCAGTTGGTGGTGCAAGAGGCGTTGGAAATGACGTGATGATGCGCCGGGTCGTACATGTGATCGTTCACCCCGAGCACGAGCGTGACGTCCTCGTTTTTCGCCGGCGCGGAAATGATCACCTTCTTGACGGTTCCGCGCAGATGCGCCTTGGCTTGGTTGGCGTCGGTGAATTTGCCGGTGGACTCGACGACGACTTCCACGCCGAGCGAACTCCAGTCGAGCGCGGCGGGGTCCTTAGTGGAAAACACCCGTATCTGCCTGCCGTCCACCACGATGCAATCTCCCGCCGCCCGGACCTCCTGCGCCAGCGGCCCGAGCACGGAATCGTACTTGAGCAGGTGAGCGAGCGTCTTGGTGTCGGTCAGATCGTTCACCGCCACGAATTCCACGTTGGGGTTCGCCAGTCCTGCGCGCACTACGTTGCGCCCGATCCGCCCAAAACCGTTGATTCCGACTTTAATGGCCATGATGCTCTCCTGAAGAAAAATGCTGACTTCCCATCATACCAACGCGTGGAGGACGCCCGCAATTCAATTCAGAGTTGATTATCTGAAATGAGGCTCAGCGTGGCGGCTTGAGCGGCGGCATCACGGATCCGCCCAGGCCGGCGTAGGTCTCTTTCACGCGTACCACTTTGTCGCCCTGGAAGGTAACGAAGGTGATCTTACCCGGGGGCTCGCCGTAAATCCAGTCCTCGTAGTCCAGCCCGTCGCGAGTTTCTCGCACTTTGTGCCTAGGCCGGCCGAGGGCCAACAACACCTGTTCCCGATCCATTCCCTCGACGGCGCGCTGTTCTTTGATGGCCTGCTGGATGGGGGCAGGAAGCTTTTCGACGTATTGTTCGGTGGCGCTGCGAAGGTTGAAGTCCAGGACCGGCTCGAGCAGCTTCTTGAACTCGGCCGCCTTGAGCGGCGGCACGCGTCCGGGGAAGACGACGGCGAGCGTGGTGCCGCTGGGCGCCATGTTGTAGTTGCGGGAGCTGATCGGAGCGGTGCGCGTGCCCGTGCCGACTTCGATGCGCTCATACCATTTGCGGCCGCCTTTCATGCCGCCGTTGATTTCGAGCACCACGCGGTCGTCCTCGAGTTTCACCTTGGTGATCTGCACCAGATCGCCGGTCCGGGCCGCCGGACCGAACTCGCGCCCGATCTCCTGCCATCGCTTGGCGTCGTAGCCTCCCTTGCTGTCTACGACAAGAGGCTTTTTTGAGCGAGGCAGGAAGGTCTTCGCCGTGGCGAACTCCGCCGTGAGACCGCGAATCAGCTCGATGCGCTCCTCCACGGTGAGCTCGCGATCGCGCGCGGCCAGAGATGCCCCCACTGCCAAGGCCACCGGCGCGGACCACCAGCGCATCACGGTCTCTCCCGGCTTTCGAGGAAAAAAGCGGTCTGGCGCCGCACGGGAGCGCGGCGCAGATAGGCAAACAACACCGCCAGAGCCAGGCACGTCAACAAACCGCCTTCCGGCCCGTAGGCTCCACCACTCCACAGCGGCCCGACGTTCCACTCCATGGCGTAGCCCGTCACCCTCATTGTAAACCCGCTCAGGTTGACGCCGAACAGCGGCAGCGTAAAATTCCAGCCGAAGTGGAGGCCGATCGGCAGCCAGAGATCCCGGCTCTTGAGGAAGGCGTAACCCAACAGCACTCCCCAAAGGGCGGTGTTCCAAAGCGCCAGCGCCGTAATGTTCAGATTCCCCACATGGGCGAAGGCGAACAGGACACTGACGGGCAAAATGGTGGCGTACGGACCGAGACGCGCGAGCAAGACCTGGAAGCCGTAGCCGCGGAACAGCATCTCCTCGCCGGCGGCGCCGAACAACAGCAGAACGGTCAAAAACAAAATGGCGCCCACGCCGGAGGCGTCTTCCGGCGCAGGCCTCCAGACGGCCACTCCGGCAATCAGGCACGGGACAAGCACCGAACAGGCTGCGCCGATTCCGCCCGCCAGCCCCAGCAGCAGGTTCCGGGCGGACGCCTCGTTCCAGAGCAAGCCGATGTGGGCCAGCGGCGCGCGCTCGAAGATGTTCATCATGAGAGCGTTGGCCACGGTCGCCGCCAGAAAGGTGCCGAGGGCGCCCGCCGCCAGATAGCCCCACAAGGAGGCCGCCAGCCCGAAAATCACCATGCCGGCCAGCGCCAAGCCGGCGTAAACGGCGACGCGGAGAATCACGCCGGTCCAGTCTTGGCGCGCGCCTTCCTCCATGGCCCTCTCATTGTGCCACGGCCTTACCGGGGAGCCGCCTCTCGGGGTTGCAGCCCTCCCCCGGGAGGCCTACCATAGAGGCCATGCCCGCCCGGAGGATTCTGCAACTCGGCGATCCCCTGCTCCGCGCGGTCTCCGAACCGGTGGCGGATCCGCAGGAGGTGCAACATCTGGTGCGCGACCTGCGCGACACCCTGCATGAGTTCCGCCGCCGGCGCGGTTTCGGCCGCGGCATCAGCGCCGTGCAGATCGGCGAGCCTGTGCGCGTGATCTACATCGAGACCGCGCAGTTCACAGCGCCGCTCATCAACCCGGCATGGGAGTGGCAAAGCACGGAAACATTCCGGCTCTGGGATGATTGCTTTTCCTTCCCGGACCTGCTTGTCTTCCTCGAGCGCCATGTCGCCGTGCGGCTGCGATATCAGGATCTGAGCGGCCAGTGGAACACCTTGGAAGCCCGATGGGAGCTGTCCGAGTTACTGCAGCACGAAATGGACCATCTCGACGGAGTGCTCGCCGTGGACCGGGCACTCGACCGGAACAGTCTGGCCACCCGGGAGGAGTATGAGCGGCGGTATCAGGTGAAAGCGGGATCTCAAACCGTAGGGCAAAAACGTTTCTAATTCTTCGTTATGATCGAGACGATAGAGAGGGTGTATGATCGAACGCCGCGCCGAAGTCCGACTGCTTTGCGCGGATCTGGTTGAGGTCCGCTGGAAGGACAAGACCGGACGCGCCCGCAAGGGGATTGCGAACCTGGAGGACATCTCCCACTCCGGCGTGTGCATTCAACTAGACGATCCGATCCCGGTAAACACCCGTGTGACAGTCTGTCACGCCAAAGCGCAACTCCACGGCAACGTGCGCTACTGCCTCTTCCGGGAGACAGGATATTTCCTGGGCATTCAGCTGGAGCCGGACTGCAAGTGGTCTCCCAAGCAGTACCGGCCCCGCCATCTGCTCGACCCTCGCCGCCTTGTGCTCCGGGCCGCCAAACGCGCCCTGAAGCGCCCGCTCCCCCACTGAGTTTGATCCGACCCGGGCCCGTGAAACTGGCGCGTTGATTGTTTCCATCCGACCATGGGCGCCCCGCCATACCGGGTATACTTGAGTTGATTCTTCCAACCGGAGGTGAGGCGGATGAGAAAACAGGTGCTGTTTTTTGCGACCGTTTTGCTGGGCACGCTGGTCTGGGCGCAGGGTCAGCGGCCGCGGCTCAGCCCTCCTGCGGAAACGTCCGTAACGATCGCCGGCAACACGCTTACCGTGAAGTACTCTGCTCCTTCCATGCGCGGCCGCAAGATTTTCGGAGGCCTGGTACCGTTCGGCAAGGTCTGGCGCGCCGGCGCCAACGAAGCGACGGCGTTTCACACCGACGCCGACCTGGATCTGGGCGGACTGGCCGTACCGAAAGGCGACTACACCCTCTACGTGCTGCCTGAAGAGAATCAGTGGACTTTGATCGTCAACAAGCAGATCGGCCAGTGGGGCACCGTTTACAACGAAAACATGGATCTGGGCCGCGTCAAGATGAACCTGGAGCGCTCCGCCACTCCGATTGAAACTTACAAGATCACCCTCTCGAGCACAGGTCCGCGGACCGGGAAACTGCAACTGGAGTGGGAGAACACGATTGCGTGGGTGCCCTTCACCGTGAAGTGATCCGCGGGCGCCGCACGGGTATGCTTAATAGCGCGCCAGCCAGCGTGCCTTCTCGACCACCTTGGCGGCGTTGGGCAGGAAAGCCTCCTCCAAGGGCGGGCTGAACGGGACCGGGGTGTCCGGCGCAGCGATGCGCACAATCGGCCCGTCCAGGTACTCGAAGGCCTTCTCGGCGATGCGGGCCGCGATCTCGCCGCCGATGCCCCCGCTCAGGATGTCCTCATGGAGGAGGATCGCTTTGGAGGTTTTGCGCACGCTCGCCAGAATCGTTTCCTCGTCCAGCGGAAACACGGTGCGCAAGTCCACGATCTCGACCGAGATCCCTTCGCGTTCGAGTTGCTCGGCCGCGTCGCGCGCCACGTACACCATGGCTCCGTAAGTGATCACGGACAGATCGCGCCCCTCGCGGTAGACGCGCGCTTTCCCGATCGGCACGGTGTAGTCCCCTTCGGGAATGTCTTCCTTGATCCGGCGGTAGAGCGCTTTGTGTTCAAAAAAGATCACCGGATCGTTGTCGCGGATCGCGGCCTTGATCAGGCCTTTGGCGTCGTAGGCCGTGGCCGGGCAGACCACTTTCAGCCCCGGCACATGGGCGAACCACGCCTCGGGGTTCTGGGAGTGAAACGGCCCGCCGTGAATCCCTCCTCCCGAGGGGGCGCGGATCACGATGGGTACGGGGGCGCCCCAGCGATAGCGGCACTTGGCGGCGAAATTCACGATCTGATCGTAGGCGCAGGTGATGAAGTCGGCAAACTGCATCTCCGCGACTGGGCGCAGACCCATCAGCGAGGCGCCGATGGCGGCGCCTACAATCGCGGACTCGCAAATGGGTGTATCGATCACCCGGCGCTCGCCGAAATGCTCGAGCATGCCTGCGGTGATCTTGAACGCGCCGCCGTAGACGCCGATATCTTCTCCGAGCAGGAACACGTTGGGATCCCGCTCCATCTCCTCCCAAATGCCCTGGCGGATGGCTTCCAGATACGTCGCTTCCATGCACCCTCACTTTCCGGAGGAGCCGGCAGGCGTCTCGTACACGTTGTCGAGCAGTTCGGACGGGTCGGGGTAGGGGCTCTTCTCGGCCCACTCCACGGCCTCGTCGACTTCGCTTCGAATCCGGGCGCGCACCTCCTCCAGGGTCCGGGTGTCCGCCCACCCCCGCTCGAGCAGCGTCCGCTCGAGGCGTAGAATTGGATCTTTCTTGGCCCACTCCTCCCACAGGTGCTTGGGCACATAGTCGGCCGCATCGTGGGCCGAGTGCCCCGTCATGCGGAAGGTCTTGCACTCGATCATGTACGGGCCGAGCCCGGCGCGGGCGTGAGCCACGGCGCGCTGCGCGGCTTCGTAGATGGCAAACACGTCGTTGCCGTCCACGATCTCCGCAGGAATGCCGTAGCCGGGCGCCCGGTCCGCCACATGGGCGCAAGCCATCTGCTTTTCCAGAGGAGTCGAGTACGCGTACTGGTTGTTGTTGCACACCAGCACCAGGGGAACCTTCTGCACGGCCGCCAGGTTGATGCCTTCGTGCCAGTCGCCGCGGCTGGTGGCCCCATCGCCGAAGAAGACGTATGCCACATTCCGCGTGCCTTTGTACTTGAGAGCCAGGGCGGCGCCGGCAGCCACGGGGACGGAGGCCGCCATGGCGCTGATGATCGCCACGATGTTGCGGCTCAAGTCGCCCATGTGCATGTTGCCGTCCTTGCCCCGGGTCAGGCCTCCGACCCGCCCCATATACTGCGCAAAGATGTGCCGGGGATGAATGCCGCGGATGAAGAACAGGGCCAGGTCCCGGTGGCTGGGGAAAAACACGTCTTCGGGTTCGGCGGTCAAACCGACGCCCACCGGGATGGCCTCCTGGCCCCGGCCCACATATACGCCGCCGACGATCTTGCCTTGACGGTAAAGCTTACGCTCGATGCGCTCCTCCACTTCCCGCATCAGGGACATGTAGTAGAAGAAGCGCAGCCCCAGTTCCGCGTTCGGATCCGAGCGCTCAGCCAGCTCCAGGACGGCGGAAGGGAGTTCGACCGGTCGTGGCGCAGCCATGGCGGACCTCCGCATCGGACGGCCTTGGTTCCAAAGGCAGTAGTATACGCCAATCCGGGGCTTCGCAGGTGAGCGCGCGGATGCTAGAATCAGAGAAACTCTCCGAGAAAGGATCCTCAACCGTATGCGATGGCGGCATGTGCCGGCAGTCATGACGGCAGTGATCGGCTTTGCCCAGCCCGGGGCCCAGGCTCCTGCCGGCAAGCCCCTCCAGCCGGACGCCGTGGTGGCGATTGTAGACGGCCGCAAGGTTACGGTTTCCGATCTGGAGGTGGTGTTTCGCGCCGTTTCCCCGGCCACACGGCAGCAAGCCTTGCGCAGCTCGGCACAATTCCTCCAGCAGTACGGCTTACTCCGCCGCCTGGCGGAAATGGCGGAAAAAAACCGGCTGCACGAGCGGAGCCCGCTCCGGGAACAGCTGGAATACAACCGCATGCTCGCCATGGCGCAAGCGCAGCTCACCGAGGCGCAGAACCAGATCACGGTATCTTTGGAGGAAGCGCGCAAGTATTACGAGACGCACAAAGACGCCTACACCCAGGCTCGCGTCAAGGTGCTGTACCTGCCCTTCAGCTCTCAGCCGGCTCCGGAGGGCGAGGCTCAGGCCCAAACGCCTACGGAGAGCCAGGCCCGAGCCAAGGCGGAGGAGCTGCTCAAGCAGATCCGCTCCGGTGCAGACTTTGTGGAACTGGTCAAGCAGCACTCCGGCGACGCGGTTTCGCGGGAAAAGGGCGGTGACTTTGGCGTGATCCGCCGCTCGGACAACCTGCCGGAAGAGGTCAAATCCGCGGTCTTCGCCCTAAAGCCCGGGCAAGTCAGCGACCCCGTGCGGCAGCCCAACGGCTATTACCTGTTCCGTTTGGAAGAATTGCGCGAGCCGCCGTTCGAGGAGGTCCGCCAGCAGATCACGGACCAGCTACGCCAGCAGAAGTTTGCCGAATGGGTGCAAGCGACCCAAAAAAGCATCGAAATCAAGATCGAAAACGAGGGGTTCTTCCAGTCCGTTGCGCCGCAGTAGATCCTGCGCGCGCCTGGGCTACTCTGCTCCGCGGCCCGGGTGACGTCATACCGCAAGCGGTTCTGAGGAGTGTCTTCGGCCGCCTGCCCCCGCCCGTAGGTGACCCGATTCGCCTCCGCTTTTGTCCCGGTCTCACTGCATTCCGGGGGCGACTCCTCTCCGGACGGAAGCAGGGGGTGGCGGTGCACGCCGGCGCGTTCCTTCGAAGGCGGGAGCTGGTCCTGGACTCCAGCCTTGTCAGCCGGCCTTCGGAGCTGGCACGGATTTTGATTCACGAAATCTTTCACTTTACGTGGGTTCGCCTTGGGAACACCCGGAGGCGTTCTTTTGAAGAGCTCGTGGCCCGCGAGATCCGCCGGGGCGCCCGCGGCGAGCTGGGGTGGTCGGCCCAGCTGCGTAAAAACCGGCTCCAGCCGCCCGACGTGCGTGACCGCACCCGCCGCTGGCGCGAATACATTTGCGAGAGTTTTTGCGACACCGGCGCGTGGCGCTTCGCCGGCGTGCGAGCTCACGCGGAATTCACCCTGGACGCGGTGAGCCGCGCCCGGCGGCGCAGATGGCTGCGCGAGGCGGGGTTGGAGGACCGCATCCCGGTATAATGTTCGGAAAGGAGAACTGCTTGGCATCCCTGGTGAGTTACGCGGTTGGAGCCCTCGCCGTCGCCTCGCTGCTTCTGGCGGGGTGCGCACCTGCAGAAAACAAGGCCACGGCTTCGTCGAGTTCCCTCAAGCCGCCGGCGGAGCGAAAGCCCGCACCGGATTTTGCGCTCCGCGACGGCGACGGAAAGATCGTGCGCCTGTCGGACTACCGCGGCAAGGTCGTGCTGTTGAACTTCTGGGCCACCTGGTGCGGGCCGTGCAAGTTCGAGATTCCCTGGTTCAACGAATTCCAGCAGCAACACCGCGAGCGCGGCCTGGTGGTGCTCGGCATCTCCATGGACGAGGAAGGCTGGGACGTCATCAAGCCCTTTGTCGCGGCGCTGAAGGTGAACTACCGGATCCTGCTCGGGGACGAAACGGTGGCCGATCTTTATGGAGGCGTCAGTTCGCTGCCGACAAGTTTCCTGATTGACCGCCAGGGGAAAATCGCTTCCGTCCACGTGGGATTGGTGAGCAAGAGTGTTTACGAACGAGAGATCGAAGAACTTCTGGCGCAGGACAAGCAATCGGGCCGCCGGCCTGCTGCTCCTGCTGTGGCCGCTGCTCGGTTCCGCGCAGAATGATGCGGTGCTCAAGGTCCGTTCTCCAGCGGCGGTCCGCGCCGGGCGGGGCGAGCTCACCGCTGCTACGATCACGGTCGAAGTCCGCCAAGGCTATCACGTCAACAGCCATACGCCGGCAGAGCCGTACTTGATTCCTCTGCGCCTGTCCTGGAAGTCGGGGGCTCTCGAACCCGTCGAGACCCTGTACCCGAAACCGAAATTGGAAAAGTTCGCCTTCTCGCCGAAGCCGTTGTCGGTCTTCCAGGGCAGCTTTACCATCACGGTGCGTTTTCGCGTGCCCGCTTCGGCGCCTCTCGGCCCGGGCCAGATGACCGGAAGACTGCGCTATCAGGCCTGCAACGACACGGCGTGCCTGCCTCCCAATACCGCCGAGATCCGAGTCCCCTTCACGGTGCACCCGTAAGCCGGGGAGCGACCGGAACGGCGCCACCGGCGCGAATCGTGCCACCCGCGAAGGCCGCCGGACCGCCGCAACAACGGTGCGCCGCCTGATCATCCGTCCGGGAGCGATCGGAGATGTGATTCTGTCTCTGCCGGCGCTGGAGTGCCTGCGAGCGGCTTACACGGAGGTCTGGGCTGCTTCCGAAGTCCTTCCGCTCATCCGCTGTGCGGACCGCGTCGGCTCGATCGCCGCCACGGGACTGGATCTGGTGGGCATACCGGGGGTCGAACCGCCGCAGGGGGTCTGGGAGCGTCTTTGCCGTTTCGACTCCATCGTGTCCTGGTACGGCACGGGGCGGCCGGAATTTCGGGAGGCGGTGGCGAAGCTCCCCTTTGTATTCTTCCCGGCCTTGCCCCCAGGCGGTACAACACACGCCGCGGACTTCTTTCTCGCGCAGGCCCGGACGCTCTCGGAATGCCACGTCGAGGCCATACCGCGTATTGACTGTCCACGGAGCCCGCAAAACTTTGCCGTGATCCATCCGTTTTCCGGGAGCCCAAAGAAGAACTGGCCTCTGGCATGGTTTCGCGAACTGGCGCGTCAGCTCCAGGCCCGCATGCCGGTTCGCTGGTGCGCTGGACCCAACGAAAACTGGACGGTCTCCACCGGCGCCTGGCGCGCAGAGACGGTTCACCTAGAGAATCTTTATGAGCTCGCCTGCTGGCTGGCAACGGCCCGGATCTACATCGGCAATGACTCGGGCATCACGCATCTGGCGGCGGCCGCCGGCGTGCCGGTGGTGGCCATCTTCGGCCCTACGGACCCGCGGGTCTGGGCCCCGCGCGGGCGGACCATTCGCGTGGTCAGCCCCCCAGCGCCCGGCCTGCCGGTGGAATCCGTCACGTTACCCCAAGTTCTCCGCGCCGTCGAGGAACTGCTGGCGATCTCGGAGGGCGGGCCGGCTTGACAGCGGTCAACCCGGCGGCCGGCAGGGACCGCGTGGTAGATTCGTGGTCTTTATGCCGGCCGTGACGCTACTCGTCCTGGCGGATCCGCAGGATCCCTCGCTGCGCAGGCTAGGCTGCCTGCCTCAGGACGTAGAGGTCGTCTCCGCCGACGTGCCGGAGGCATTCCGCGCCCGGGCCGCTGAGGCCGAGGTGCTCCTGAACTGGTCGGCGACGCGGGAGCTGCTCGAAGCCGTCTGGCGGATGGCGCCTCGGCTCAAATGGATTCACTCGCGCGCCGCCGGGCTGGACGACGTGCTGTTTCCGGAACTGATCGAAAGCCCGGTCATCGTCACCAACAGCCGGGGAGTGTTCAGCCGGCCTCTGGCGGAGTTCGTCACGGCGGCGGTTCTGTTCTTCGCCAAGGACCTGCGCCGCATGTTAGCCAGCCAGCAGGCCGCCCGGTGGGATCCGTTTGACGTCGAAGAAGTCCACGGCAAAGTGATGGGCATTGTCGGCTACGGTGATATCGGGAGAGCCTGCGCCGCCCAAGCCCGGGCGCTCGGGATGCTGGTCCAGGCGGTCCGGCGCCGGCCCGATTCGGGGCCCGATCCCTTCGCACAGCGAATCGTTCCGCCCGAGCGGCGCTCCGAGGTGCTTTCTGCATCCGACTACGTCGTAATCGCCGCGCCTCTGACGGAGGAAACGCGGGGCCTGATCGGCGCAGCAGAGCTGCGCAGGATGAAACCGTCCGCCGTGCTGATCAACGTGGGCCGCGGTCCCGTAGTGGACGAAAAGGCGTTGATCCGGGCTCTGGAAGAGGGCTGGATTCGAGGTGCGGCGCTGGACGTTTTCGAGCGGGAGCCCCTTCCTGCCGGCCACCCCTTTTACGGCCTGCCCAACGTTCTGCTGTCTCCCCATTGTGCCGATCACACGCCGGGGTGGCTGGATCGCGCCATGGACCTTTTCCTCGATAACTTCGAACGCTTCCTGCAGGGTGAGCCGCTGCTGAATGTGGTAGACAAGAAGCGAGGCTACTAGAGGAGAGTGACGCCGATGAAAACTCTACTCGGTTTGCTGCTTGCCGTTGCGGCCACCGGCCAAACCTACCGGCCCGCGCCGGAGAACCTGGACGCCCGCCGCTGGTTCCAGGACGCCAAATTCGGCATGTTCATCCACTGGGGTGTCTACAGCGTCCTGGGCGACGGCGAGTGGGTGATGAACAACCGCAAGCTCTCCATCGCCGAATACGAAAAGCTGGCCCCGCGTTTCAATCCAACGGAGTTCGATCCTGCCGAGTGGGTGGCTTTAGCCCGCGAGGCGGGCATGCGTTACATCACCATCACGAGCAAGCACCACGACGGCTTCGCCATGTGGGGCACGCGCCAGAGCAAGTGGAATATCGTAGACGCCACGCCCTACAAGAAAGATGTCCTGAAGATGCTGGCCGAAGAATGCCACCGGCAAGGGATGAAACTGTTCTTCTATTACTCGCATCTTGACTGGCACCATCCCGATTACTACCCTCGTGGCCGCACCGGTCACGCCAGCGGGCGGCCCGAGACGGGCGACTGGTATCGCTACCTCGACTACGTGGACGCGCAGCTTCGCGAGCTGCTGACGGGCTACGGTCCCATTGCCGGAATCTGGTTCGACGGCTGGTGGGACAAACCGGACGCGGACTGGCGCCTGGAGAAAACCTACGGGTTGATCCACAGCCTCCAGCCTGCTGCGCTGATCGGCAACAATCACCACCGGCGGCCGTTCGAGGGCGAGGATTTCCAGATGTTCGAGAAAGATCTGCCGGGCCACAACACGGCCGGCTTTAACGCCGAGGCAGACATCGGTGCGCTGCCCCTTGAGACCTGCGACACGATCAACCGTTCCTGGGGCTACAACTCGAGCGACCGTCGGTTCAAAAGCACGCGAGAACTCATCCAGTATCTGGTCCGCGCGGCCGGCTACAACGCGAACTTCTTGCTGAACGTAGGGCCGATGCCCAACGGCAAAATCCAGCCAGAGTTCGTCGAGCGCCTCAAAGAGATGGGCGCGTGGCTGCGCCGCTATGGGGAGTCCATTTACGGGACACGAGGCGGACCGGTGCCCCCAAGACCCTGGGGCGTGACCACGCAGAAACCCGGCTTCGTATACGTGCATGTGCTCGACTGGCCGGACGAAGCGCTCGCCATTCCCCGAATCTCGGGGGTCAAGAGCGCGAGACTGCTGGCCTCAGGAGCCCCGGTTCGAATCACCGACATTCCGGGCGGGATGGTCTTGCAGCTGCCGCTTGACGGGCGCGACCCGGCCGATACCGTCGTGGTGCTGGACGTCGCCCGCTGAGATCCTCGGTGAGATCAGAGGGAGCTCGTTCAGAAACCCTCGATCCAGTGTCCGAGCTTTTCCTTCTTGGTGCGGAGGTACTGCTCGGCCGCGACGGCGGCCACTTGGCAAGGAACGCGTTCGGCGACGCGGATCCCGGCACGCTCCAGCGCCTCGATCTTGCGCGGATTGTTGGACAGCAGGCGCACGCGTTCCACGCCAAAGTACCGCAGAATGGCCGCCGGAAGCTGGTAATTGCGCAGATCCGCCGCGAAGCCCAGGGCTTCGTTGGCCTCAACCGTGTCGGCTCCCCGGTCCTGGAGTTCGTAGGCTCGCAGTTTGTTGAGCAGGCCGATACCGCGTCCCTCCTGGTTCTCGTAAATCAGCAGCCCGCGACCCTCGGCCGCAATGCGCTCCAGGGACAGCTCCAGTTGGGCCCGGCAGTCGCAGCGGAGGCTGTGAAAGACGTCACCTGTCAAACACTGGGAGTGGATCCGCACCAAGGGCGGGGGCTCCCCCTCGACCTCTCCCATGCGCAGGACGACGGCTTGCTCCGGCTCGGCAGCGGCGAGCTCGAAGCCGTAGATCCGAAAATGTCCGAAACGCGTAGGGAACTCCGCCTCGGCCACTTTGCGGAGACTCTCGGCGGGTTCGACTTCAATCATAACATCCTGATCGCCGGGGACTTCCTCCATTATAATGAACGCGAAGCTCCCAGAACGGCGACAAGGCATGGTGGAACAGCACCTGATCCGGCTGCTCGTGAAAATCGGCGTCGTCGCCGCGCTGGCCAGCATCTTCGTCCGCTCGAACGCCTTCAAACGTATGCTCATGCGCGAGGAGCGGACGCTGAATCAGCGGCTGCTGCTCGCCCTCAGCCTCGCCAGCGTATTTGCCACCGGCGTGGCGGTGCGGGTGGTTACGCGTTCCTACCAGGCGGTGGATCTCGGACTGGAAGGCAGCTTCCTGGCAGGCATTCTCGGCGGTTACGTGACGGGACTGGTCTCAGGAGTGTTGATCTCCCTGCCCGCCATGTTCAACGGCGAGTTTCTCTCCATGCCCTTGTTCGCCGGCGTCGGGGTGCTGGCCGGCCTGCTTCGCGACTGCGCTCCGGATACCGAAGAAATCTGGCGGTTCTCGCCCTTCTTCGACCTGAGTATCTACCGGGTCTTCCGGCCGGGGCATGATCACCGGCGCAGCGCCTTTCACCTGTTTTTTCTGCTGGCCGTGCTGCTGGCCGAGTTCCTGCGCCAGAGCCTGGCTCAGCTGTTTCCGCGGTCCGTCTTCCATCTTTACCCCGACTGGCCCGGAGCCCACCCCCTCACCGTGGTCGCCGTCTATCTCACCACGCTGTTCGCGGTGACGTTGCCGCTGAAGATCTGGAACAACACGCGGAACGAGACGAAGCTCGAAGAGCAGCGCCGCCTGTTGATGCAGGCCCGGCTCGATGCGCTCTCCAGCCAGATCAACCCACATTTTCTGTTCAACACGTTGAACTCGGTTTCGTCTCTGATCCGCTCCGATCCCGAGCAGGCCCGCGCCGTGGTTTACAAACTCTCCAATATCCTGCGCCGGCTCCTGCGGAAGCACGAAAACTTCACCCCCTTGCGCGAAGAGCTCAACTTCATCGAAGATTACCTTTCGATCGAAATGGTTCGGTTTGGAGACAAGTTGCGGTTTGAAAAAGACATTGCGCCGGAGACCCTGGACCGGATGGTGCCGAGCATGCTGCTCCAGCCCCTCGTGGAAAACTGCATCCGGCATGGCTTGAGCGGGAAGCTGGAAGGCGGTACCGTGCGCGTGCGCAGCCGCCTGGAACACGGGCGCCTGCATCTGGCCGTGGAAGACGACGGAGTGGGAATCCCGGAAGCGAAGCTGGCTACGCTGCTCGAGCAAGGAATCGGCGTGAGTAATGTGAACGAACGGCTCAAGGTTCTGTTCGGTAATGACTATCGGATGTACGTAGACAGCAAGCCCGGCCAGGGTACGCGTATCGAAATCGAGATTCCCGAACTGCAGGCCAGCCTGGCTGCCGCCTCGTGAGAACGTCAAAACATTAGGAGCGTCTTTTGGGAGATCTGGAACTCGCCATCCTGCCGCGGAAAGCAGATTCGGATCCGGTGCTGCGTTTCGACCGGGTTCGCCGCATTTACGACCGCCTCGCTGCCGTCTACCCGCTTTCGACGCTGCTGTTTCACACGGCCGCGCACCGCCGTGCCGTGGCGCTGTCCGGGATCCGGGACGGGATGAGCGTGCTCGAGGTGGCCACCGGCTCCGGGGAGATGTTCCGGCGGCTGGTGCGGGCCAACCCCGGCGGGGCCACCATGGGCTTTGACCTCTCGCCCAACATGGCGTCCCGCACGCAGCGCAGGGTGCGGCGCCAGTTTCCCGCGGCGCGCACGCTGTGCCCGGCGGGGGACGCGCGTTTCATTCCGTTCCGCGACGAGGCCTTCGACGTAGTGGTGTGCTGTTATCTGCTCGAACTGTTGCCCGCCGCCGACATCCTGGCGGCGCTAGGCGAGTTCCACCGTGTGCTGCGGCGCAACGGGCGTCTGACCCTGGTGGCCATCGGCCAGAACACGGAGTTGTTCAACCGCGTCTATCGTTTCCTCGGCCGTATCGTGCCCTCCTTCTGGGGCCGCCAGGTGGACGGGCGTTTGAGCGCCTCCCTCCAGGCGACCGGCTTCCTCATCCTGGCCGAGGAGCATGTTCGTCAGGGCCTGTACCCCTCCCGCATCTTGGTCGCGCAAAAGTAACGCCGGACCTGCCGACCTGTTGTATGATTGGGCGGAGGTTTGGTCTATGGATTCGGATCGCAGGCGTTTCCTCAAGGATTCGTTGGGTACGGGCCTGGCTCTGGCGGCTCCCCTGTTCGTTCCTCGCAACGCGTGGGGCGCCAATGAGCAGCTCAGCTACGCCGTGATCGCCACCGGGGGACGGGGACGCTACCTCAACCGCGTGTTCCAGAAGCTCGGATGTCGCTGTGTGGCCCTGTGCGATGTCTACGAGCCCCACCTCGAGCTGGCGCTCAAGGATTCCCCGGAAGCTAAAACGTATGTGGACTACCGCGAGTTGCTCGAAAAAGAAAAGGGGATAGACTTCGTGGTTCTGGCGGGCCCCGACCACCATCACTGCCCGATGCTCCTGGCGGCTCTGGAGGCCGGCAAGGATATCTACGCGGAAAAGCCGCTCTCCCGCACGCTCGAGGAGAGCACAAAGATGGTCAAGGCGGTCCGGGCCAGCAAACAAGTGGTCCAGATCGGCATGCAACGCCGCAGCGCTGCGGTCATCCGCTCGGCCAAGAAAATTGTGGACGACGGCGTGCTGGGGAAGATCTCCATGGTCAAGCCCATGTGGAACTGGAACATCGCCGGACCGCTCGACAACTCACCTTTGCCGGGCAAACTCGATTGGGACCGCTTCCTGGGAGACGCGCCGAAACGGCCTCTGGAACCTATGCGCTTCCGGCGCTGGCGTTACTTCTGGGACTACGCCGGCGGAAACATGACCGATCAGGGGACGCACCTGATGGACGTCGTGCAATGGTTTACGAATTCGGGCCCCCCGTTGTCCGCCATCTGTTACGGGCAGGTCAACAAGATGACGGGCGCTGAACATCCGGAGGTGTTTTGCGCCGTCTTCGAATATCCGACCTTTATCGCCACCTGGACGCTCAACTACTGCAACTCTTACGAGAACGGCTGGTCCATCACGTTCCAAGGCGACAAGGGAACACTCATCCTCGACGAGGATGGCTACCGGATTTATCAGGAACCGTGGCGGGAGAAGGCCAACCGGGAGCCGGTGTTCTACGCCAAAGTTCCGGTCCGCGCCGAAGATCACTGCCAGAACTTCCTGGACTGCATCCGGACGCGGGAAAAGCCGAACTGCCCGGTCGAGGTTGCGGCCGACGCCGTGGCGGGCCCGCACCTGGCCAACATCGCCTTCCTCAAGGGACGGCAGGCCAAGCTGCTTCCCGACGGGAAGGTATCGGTCTGACCTCGCATTGACTTGCGGGCCCCGGGGTGGAGTCGCCGGCCTCCGGGGCCCCGGATCGCCTCACTTTTCCGCGCTCCATTCGTCTACAGTATTGGTGCGTGTTGTCGGTCTTACGGGAAGCCGCCTTGAGCACTGAGTGGAGCGCGGCCTCGGAGGCGGACGAAGCCGCCTGGATTCGCGCCGCTCAGCGAGGCGACCGGGAAGCCTTCGAGCGCTTGGTGCGCTCGTACGACCAGAGTGTGCTGCGCCTGGCATTCAACCTGCTGCGCAGCGCCGAGGATGCCCGGGATGTCTATCAGGAGACCTTCTTGCGGGTCTACAAGAACCTCCACGCGTTCCGGTTCGACTGCAGCTTTCACACCTGGCTGTACCGGATCGCGACCAACGTCTGCCTGGACTGGCTCCGCAAGAAAAGAGTGCGCCGCGAAGAGCCGGCGGCCGTAGAAACCGAGGACGGCTCCCGCGATCGCACCGAGGCTGTGGCCGAGAGCCAGGCCACGGCGAACCCGGAACGGCGGCTGCTCAGCCTCGAGCTGCAGGAGCGCATTGAGGAAGTCCTGGCCACCCTGACGCCCAGAGAGCGTCTCGTGTTTGAACTGCGCCACTATCAAGGACTGCGGCTCAAGGCGATTGGCGAAATGCTTGGCGCCAGTGAAGAGGCCGCCAAAAACTGCCTGTTTCGCGCCACACGCAAGATGCGCCAGGCACTGGGAGATTTTCTATGACGTGCCAGCAAGTCCGCGAACAGTTGCCCCTGTTTGTTTACGGGGAACTGTCCTTTGAAGAAGAAGAGCAACTGGAGGAGCATCTCGGTAACTGCCGGAGCTGCCGGCAGGCCCTGGAGCGCGAACGAGCCTGGCACTCGGCTTTGGACCGCGCCGCGGCCGCCCCTCCGCCCGGGCTGCTGGCGGAATGCCGAGGAGCGCTCTTTGCGAATTTGGACGGGCTAAAGCTCCGGCGACGGCCGTGGCTCGCCCGGCTGGTGCCGCCCTGGAGCTGCAAACCTGCCTCCGCGTTTGCCCTTATGGGAATTGGCTTCGTTTTGGCACGTTTGGTTCCTTTCGGGCCCACTCGCGTGCCTCTGGGGTCGCCGGCCGAGCCTGTGGCAGCCCAGGTGCGCTACCTGCAGCCGGACCCGTCTGGCAAGGTGCGTATTCTCCTGGACGAGACCCGGCAGCGCGTCATAACAGGAAGTCTGGAAGATGAACCGATCCGGCGGCTCCTGCTCACCGCAGCCAGCGCCTCCCCGGACCCGGGGCTCCGTGCGATTTCCATGGATGTGTTGCGGGCGCGAACCGAATCGCCCGAGGTCCGCGAGGCTTTGCTTCAGGCTTTGCGCTCGGACCCTAACCCCGGCGTGCGCCTCAAAGCGCTTGACGCGCTGCGCCCTTACGCCTCCGACAGCCGCGTCCGTGCCGTTCTGGCTGAGGTTCTGCTCTCCGACGAGAATGCCGGTGTGCGAATCGAAGCGATCGACCTGCTGACTCAGCAAAAAGAGTTGGAGTTGGCGGGCGTGCTCCAGGAGTTGCTGCACAAAGAGCAAAACGTTTATGTACGGGATCGCTGCCAGAAGGCGCTGCGAGACATGAACGCTTCTCTGGAGACGTTCTGATGCGAGTCGGGGGGATTTTTCTCGGCGTCTCCTTAGTTGCCGCGGCACAGACCGAATCCCCCATCACCCGGCAGGGAGCCTTCTGGGTTCAGACAGTTCGGGGCGAAATCGCGGCCGACCCCACCAGCCTGCGCATCTCCTGCCCGGGTCCGCTGAGCGTTCAGGGCGTGGAAGGACTGGCGGCAATTCGCTACGTGCTCACGCGCCGGGCGCGAACGGCGGATGCGGGCGAGGCTCAGCGGCTTTTGCGGCAGATCACCTTCCACAGCACCGCCACGCGGAGCGGCACCGCCGTCTGGGTCAGGCGGCCGGCAGGCTACAGGACCTCGTGTGAACTTGCTGTTGAAGTGCCGCCGTCCATCGGCCGGGCTGCTCTCACAGCGGAGACGGGCTCTGTGCGTGTCAGCGGACTGCGCGCCGACGTGGAGGTCGCTACCGTCGGGGGCCGGATCTGGCTGGACCGCATTGACGGGAATGTGACTGCCCGGACCGGTGGGGGTGACGTCGAAGTCGGAGTCGTGGACGGGGTCTTCCGCTGCCAGTCGGGAGGGGGATCCATCCGCGCCCGCCGGATCGGCCGGGATGCCCGTCTGGAAACCGCCGGCGGGGAAATTATCGTCGCAGAAATTGGAGGGAAACTCGAGGCGGTCACGGCGGGCGGCAACATCCTCGTCGAGCGCGCCGCTTCGGCCGTGACCGCCAACACAGCCGGAGGACTGATCACGGTCCGCCAGGCCGGCGGGATAGTAACCGGCAGCACCGGCGCCGGGGCGATCAGGGTGGGACCGGCCGCGGGCGTGCGGGCCGAGTCGGCGGGCGGACCCATCGAGGTCCGCGGCATCAGCGGACCAGTCCGGGTCTCCACGCTGGCCGGCAGTATCGTCGCGGAGCTCAGCCGGGCAGATTTCAGGGAGTCATACCTGAAGACCCGGGCAGGAGACGTTACGGTCTTTATTCCGTCTAACTTAGCGGTGACCATACGGGCACTGAATGAATCGCCCTGGAGGCTCAAGCAGATCGTCTCCGACTTCCGCGAACTGGCGGTCAAACCCGCCGGAGCCCCCGGCGTTCCACTGGTGATCGCCGAGGGTGCCCTCAACGGCGGGGGCCCGCTGCTGGAAATCTCGGCAGCCGGCGGCACGATCTACCTCCGGCGAAAGTAGAGGGCGGTCTCGCCGCCCAGAGGATAAGGAGGTCTTATGAACCAGTTTCTTCAAACCATGGCCGTGGCCGCGGGGGCGTACGTATGGCTCGCAGCGTCCCTTGCCGCGCAGGATTTCGCCTGGTTGCAACCGGATCCCAATCCGGATCCGCAAACGAAAGCGGTAGAGCGAAGTGTGGTCATCCGCTCCGGCAGCCGCAGTTTTTTGGGCGTTGGCGTGGCCGAAATTGACGCCGAGCGTGCCAAGGCGCTCAAGCTCAAAGAAGAGCGCGGAGTCGAAATCACCCGCGTCGAGCCCGACAGTCCCGCCGACAAGGCCGGTCTCAAGAAAGGGGACGTGGTGCTAGAGTACAACGGCCAGCGGGTGGAGGGCACGGAGCAATTCGTCCGCCTGGTCCGGGAAACCCCTCCGGGGCGGAAGGTGACGCTGCTGATCAGCCGCGACGGGCAAACGCAAACCATCACGGCAACGATCGGCACGGCGCGGGGGCGCGGCACGTTCTCACTGGACATGGAACGCCTGGAGCGTGAAATGGACCGGGTCCGCCGCGAAGCCGAGGAACTGCGCGTGTTTCGCATGCCGGATCTTCCGAGCCCGATGATGTCTTGGCGCACAACGGTTCTCGGAATCGAGGCGGAATCTCTTGGCGAGCAGCTGGCGGAGTATTTCGGCGTCAAAGAAGGCGTTCTGGTTCGTACCGTCTTTAAAGATTCGCCGGCAGAAAGAGCGGGCATCAAGGCGGGGGATGTGATTACCAAAGTGGGCGAGGACCGGGTCGCTTCGCCTCAGGAACTGTCGCGCCGCCTCCGGGAAGCTCGCCGGGATCGGAAAACGGTCACGCTGACGCTCGTGCGCAACCGTAAAGAGATGACGGTAACGGTGTCCCTGGCGGAGGCTGCGCCGCGCCCGGAGCGCCCGCGCATTGAGCGCGTGGGCCAGGAGCAAGAGCTCTAGCCGAAATAGACCTGCCGCGGACAAGCGCTAGGGCCCGGATCAAGAACGTTGACGTTAAGGCGCGTGACGGCGGGCCTGTCCCGGGCCGGAGGCGGTCCGACCCTTGCCGCCTCCCCGAGTCAGGCAAGATTCAGGACTTCGAGTGCGGCGCCCTTCTGCTGCTCGATCTTCTTCTGGAGCAGCATGATGGCGTAAATGAGCTGCTCCGGACGCGGCGGGCAACCAGGCACGTAGACGTCCACCGGGATGATCTGGTTCACCGGAATCAGCGCGTAGTTGCTGAACACGCCCGTCGAGGTGGCGCAGGCTCCCATGGAGATGACCCATTTCGGTTCGGGCATCTGCTGGTAAAGCTGGCGGATCACCGGCGCCATCTTGTTGGACACGCGGCCCGCAATGATCATGAGATCGGACTGCCGCGGCGATCCGCGAAAGACCTCGGCCCCGAAGCGCGCAATGTCAAATCGCGAGGCGCCCATGGCCATCATCTCGATGGCGCAGCAGGCGAGCCCGAAGGTCATCGGCCAGATGGAGTTCTTGCGCGCCCAGTTAATGGCCTTGTCGAGCGTGGTCGTGAGCACGCCCTCCACCGGCACACTCACGCCCTCCCGGTCCACACGCGCAAAAAAGTCCTCCGGCACATCGGAGAGACCCGTCATGTTGAACCGCGCTGAGCGGTCAAGCGGCATACCATCATTGTGACATGAATCCGGTTAGAATCAGTAGTGGCCTCTCCAATCACATTCGTTCCCTCCGCCACCGAGCAAGAAGCTCTCGCGCGCGCCGCTGCGTTTTTCGGAATCGAGCCTGAGTACTGGGACGTCTGGGGCGTGCGGCACGCCGCCGGGCCTGACGTCGTACGCGCGATCCTGACGGCCATGGGCGTAAATTGCTCATCCCGGGAGACGCTGGACGCCGCCGTGGAGGAGGCACTCTGGCAAGAGTGGTCGCAACCGCTCCCTCCCGTAGTCGTGCTCTCCGAGACCGCCCGCGAACTGCCGCTCCACGTGCCCCCGGACGCGCTGGAGGCGCGGATCACGATCCGCTGGGAGGAAGGAGGCCGCGAGCACTACCCTGTGGCGCTCGGCGGACTGCCGGAGTCCGGAGAAGCTTGCCTGCGCGGCCGCAGCTTTCGGCGTAAGCTCGCTCCGCTGCCGCCGCTGCGCCCGGGCTACCATTCCCTGCACGCGGAAATCGGCACAACGGCCGCCTCCGCCTCTTTCATCGTTTGCCCCGAGCGGGCCTGGATCCCGCCCGAGCTGGCCTCGGGTGGGCGCATGGCGGGCATCGCAATCAGCTTGTTCGGGCTGCGCTCGGCCCGCAACTGGGGTTGCGGTGACTTTACGGACCTCGAGCAGTTCATTGACTGGGCTGCCGAGGAAGCGGGTGTATCGTTCATCGCCCTCAATCCCCTGCACGCCATTCACAACCGCCAGCCGTTCAACACCAGCCCTTATCTGCCAAACTCGATCTTCTACCGGAATCCGATTTACCTGGATGTGGAACGGATCGAAGACTTCCAGCGCTCACGGCGCGCCCGGGCCTTGTTGGAGAGCCCGGAGATGCGGCAGGAAATCCGCGCACTGCGCGCCGCGCCGCTGGTCGAGTACGAGCGCGTATGGGCGCTGAAGCGGCTCCTGCTCGGGATGGCGTACGAGACCTTCGTCGAGGAGGGCGAATCCCTTCGCCAGGAGGCGTTCCACGCTTACTGCGCCCGCGAGGGCGACCTGCTCGAGCGTTTCGCCGTGTACTGTGCTCTGGATGAGTGGATACACAGCCGGACGCCGGAGATCTGGGTCTGGCCGGACTGGCCGGAGCCTTACCGGGATCCGGACTCGGACGCGGTGCACTGCTTTGCGCGCGAGCACCGGCGCGAGGTTCTGTTCCACAAATACGTCCAATGGCAAATCGAGCTGCAGTTGGCCCGCGCGCAGGAACACGCGCGCCAGAAGGGCATGCGGATCGGCCTGTATCATGACCTGGCCCTGGCCACCGACCGCTGCGGTTCCGATCTCTGGGCGCACCGGCGGTTCTTTGCGACAGGCTGCCGCGTGGGCGCTCCGCCGGACGACTTTTCGCCTGGCGGACAGGACTGGGGCTTTCCGCCGCCGAACGCCCGGCGTCACCGCCAGGACGGCTATCGCCTGTTCATCGAATCCATTCGCCGCAATTGTGCCCACGGAGGCGCCCTGCGGATTGATCACGTCATGCGGTTCTTCCGCCTGTTCTGGATTCCTGACGGCATGGAGGCCGCATCTGGCGCCTATGTCCGCGACTTCCACGAAGACCTCCTCGGCATCCTCGCTCTCGAGAGCGCCCGCAACCGTGTGGTGATCATCGGGGAGGATCTCGGGACCGTCGAGCCCTGGATCCGTACGGAACTGGAGCGATTCGGCATGCTCGGCTACCGGGTGCTCTACTTCGAAAAAACGCAAGAAGGCGGCTTTCGGGGTCCGGAGGAATACCCGCGCCAGGCGCTGGTTGCCGCCACGACGCACGACCTTCCTACGCTGGCGGGCTTCTGGGTGGGTCGCGACATCGAGGCGCGACGGGCTGCAGGGCGACTGTCCGAGCGTCAGTACCAGGAGGCTGTCGAGGCCAGAGCCCGCGACAAACAAAGGCTTGTGGAGGCGCTGTCCAAAGCCGGCCTGCTTGCCGGAGAGGACGGGCGCCGGGCGGCAGACACCGGCGAGTTCACCGCCGAGCTACAGAGTGCCGTCATCGGCTTTCTCTGCGCGACGCCTTGCATGTTGCTGCTACTCAACCAAGAAGACCTGACCGGGGAAACCGAGCAGCAGAACCTGCCTGGAACCACGGCGGAATACCCTAACTGGCGGCGGAAGATGGGGCTCAGCATTGAAGAACTGCGGAGCAGCCCCCAGGGGAGGGAGATCACGGCCATGCTCCGCCGGTGGCTGGAAGCCAGCGGCCGTCTGAACCGCCCGTGAAGCTCGCAAAAACCCGTCAAAAACCCGTCAGCCTGGTATGGCACCTTTTTTCGGAAAAATCCGTCAGCCTGGTGTGGCACCTTTTTTGCCGCGCCCTTTCGCGGGTGCTACCCATGCAGCTGCCCGCGCTGACCGGCACCCGGCTTTCCCCGCAAAGCCGGCAGCGCATCACCCTACTTCCCGATATACCCCAGGCTCCTCAGCCGCTCGACCTGCCGGGGATCGAGCGGAGCTTGCCCGCCCTGGCCCACCAGCTCGCGCACCTGCTTCTGCGCTTCGATCCAGCGGTCCAGCTCCGCCTTCAGGCGGCGCACGACATCGGGATGCTGCGCCGCCACGTTGCGTGTTTCGCTCCGGTCTGCCCGGCGGTCATATAACTCGACCTCCGGCAACCCCGCCTGCCGGGCCCCGTCCCGCCAGATCAGCTTCCACTCCGCGGTGATCAGCGCCGCCGTCGCGGTGCGGTATTCGGGCACAAAACCCGAAGGCTTGGCGTTCGGGTGGGCAAAGCGCCACGCCGCCACCGGAACCTTGCGTACGAAGTCTGCGCCGCGAATCAAAGGAACGAGGCTTTGACCCTGCACGAGCGCGGAAGGCCGAATGCCGAGCAGGTCCAGCACGGTGGGCACCAGATCCATCAACTGGACCGGCACGGCGATTCGCCTGGCGGGCAGCAGCTTTGGGTTCCACATGAGCCAGGCAGCGTGCGTGAGTTCCTGATAGAGGGAGTGGCCATGGGCCGTCCATCCGTGCTCGAAAAACTCCTCCCCATGGTCGGAGATCACAATCAAGAGCGTGTCGTCCCAGATCCCCAGTTGCTTCAGTTTTGCGGCCAGCCGCTCGATGCTGGCGTCATTGTGTGCGATCTCGGCGTCATAGCGTTCGAGCGCCTGCCGCAAAAACCGGTCCGGGTCAATACCTTTGTTGCGGCAGTCGGCGCGGCTGACGGTAGCGCCCCCTCCGTACATGCGCTGGTCGCGCAGCCGGGCGTAGTCGCGGTTAAACTGCGCCGTCTCGGAAGGATTCGCAAACCGGGCTGCGAATTCGGCGGGCGGCCGGTACGGGGCGTGCGGATCGCTAGAGTGCGCGTAAAGGAAAAACGGCTCATCGCGATGGCGCTCGAGCCACGATGCCAACGCCTGATGGAGTGCGGCGGAATCCGTGCCCCGGTCGGCCTCCTCGGTTCGCATGCGGTGAATCAACGGATACTCAGCCAAGTAATCCAATCCGCGCTCCAGGCCGCTGGCGCGTCCGGCAAACGGATTGGTGACGAAGCTCGCGGTGACGTAGCCGGCCCGGCGCAACTCAGCGGCCAGAGTTGTGGCGCCCGGAGGAATCAGGTCGTTGTCGCGCACGATCCCCGTGGCGTAGGGCGAAAGAGAGGTCATCAGCGAAGGTACGGAAGCTTTGGTCCAGGGCGCCTGCGCCTGCGCGTCCTCAAACACCACGCCTTCGGCGCCGAGCCGCTTCAAAAACGGCGTCGTTTCCCGGCCGTAACCGTAGAGACTCATGTGGTCCGGCCGCATCGTGCAAACCAGATACAGGAGCACGTTCGGGCGCTTGCGCGCGCCCGGCGCCACCATCACCGGGTTGGCCCACAGTGCGACCGCCCCTGGCTCAGCGGCGCCGGCCTCGAGGACCACCTTCACGCTCCGGCGGGCGAACCCGCTCAAATCGGCCTCCGCCTCCTGCCACACGAACGGGTCCTCCAGCGTCGTTTGGTAGAGTGCGGTCCCGTTGACGAGCACGCGGAAGGCCACAGCTTTCCGCTCGGCGACGCCGGCGGCGAAGCGAATTTTCGCCCGCTCTGGAACGCGTACCTCCCAGGTGAGAGACGACGGCGCGTGCGCGTAAAGGACGTTGCGAAAATCATCCCGCTTGCCAAGAAACTGCCGTCCCACGGCCTCCGGAAAATAGGTCCGCCGGGGCACAAGCTCGATGAAGTCAATCGCCACCAGGGCCGTCAGACTATCGGTGGGCATGATCGCCAGCGGCCGGCTGCCCTTAGGCGCCTGGATCTTCACCGGGAAACGGTAGACCTGATATTGGCGCGGCGGCCCCAGTTTCTGGCGAAATTCGTCCGGACCGATCTTGATCTTGACCTCTTCCCCTCCTTCGGCCATCATCCGGATCCGGACCGCTTCGTAAAGGCTCCAGTCAATGGACACGTCTTTCGGCGAAAGGATGACGGGCGTGCCGCCTTCACCTTTCAGAATCAGATCGCCGTCCCGCAGTCCCATGCGCCCGCGAAGCAGAATCCAGCTGGCGTCCTTCTCGGTATAAAAATCCTTCCAGACTATGGGATCCGCCACGCGCGCCGAGGAAGGCTGTTCCGGAGCACGCACCGTTGCTGCCTTCAGGTTGTCATCGAAGCGGTACAGAGTCATTTCCGCTTCGGGCTGGGGCGGGGGAGTTTCCTTCCGGCAGCCGGTCAGCGCGAGGGCGATGGCGACAGCGGCAGCGAGAGGTCGGCAAAGCCGCAGCATGTTGCCTTACATTTTCCCCCGAGTCGGGGCGGCCCTCCGGCTGGGGGTCCCGTAAACGCCCGCCTGCGGTTCCGCGCAAGCCCGGCATTGTGGGCTGCGGTCACGGGAAACACGGACGCGGTTTCCGCCGTCGCAGAGGGCACAGCCACGCAGCCTGTCGCTTCGGGCGCAATAGTTCCGCGTTACCAGCTGACGCGAAGAGAAAACTGAATGATTCGCGGCTCGTTGGCTTGAACGCTGAGGTCCTGCAGCCCGGTGGTGTCGTTAGGATTTACGTCGTTCGGGTGATTGAACACGTTGAAGAAGTCCGCCGTGAAGCGGAGCTTGAAGCGCTCTGTCAGGCTGAAGTGCTTGAACACGGAGAAGTCCAGGTTCCAGGCGCCCGGGCCGCGATAGAAATTCCGCGCGTTCCAGTTCACCATGTCCGTGATGGTGGTGTACCGCGCCGTGCCGGTGGCCCGGAGCAGTTGCGGAATCTGATTGTTGAACCGGTCGCCGACCGGCTTCAGAACGCGCTGCGAACGGTCGAGCGGGATCAGCTGCTGGAGCCTGGTCTGGTCCACGTTCGTCGCCAGTTCCACGGGGAAGTCACCCCGGAACCAGAGCCGCTGGCGGCGCCCGAAGATGGTCATCTCGAGACGTTCGTCGGCGCTGAGGGTGGGATCGCCGAACAGGTACCGGCCGGCGTTCACCCATCTCCAGTTACCGCTGCGCCAGTCGCCGATAAAGGCAAGTTCCCACCCGCCCACCACGGCATCCAGAGCGCGGGACACGCCGCCGCCATATTTCTGGCCCCGCCCGAAGGGCAAGGTGTAAATGCCGTTGTAGCGGATCCGGTGAGCGGGCACCTCGGAAGAGTTCATGTAGCCCAGCCGCAACCTCTGGTCATAGGTGAGATTGGGCGCACCGAGAAGGTTCCAGTTCTCCGGCACGCCGAAACCCGTGGAACCCACGGCGTTGAAGCTGCTAGGGCCGAAGGAGAATCCGCCGGTGTCGTTGGTGGTCATGGCGTGAGTCCAGGTGTAGAACCACTGGAAGCCGAGCCCGTTCGAGTACCGCCGCTCGATCTCAGCCTGCAGAGAATGCGCATTGGAAAAGCCGGTGTGATTTAACGGCGCCGTGGAACCCTGGAAGGTCCAGTTGGGATTGATGCGCCGCAGGTCGGGATTGCTGGGCCGGGCCACCCCGGTGCGAGCCTGGTAGTTCCACTCGGACTCGGGCGTGTTTACCCAGAACCGCTGTTCCAGATTGCTGCCGTGGTTGCCGATGTAGCTCAGTCGCAGTGCGGTGTCTTTCATCAGCTCGCGCTCGATCGTGAAGTTCCACTCCTGCGCCATGTTGTCGCGCCAGTTGCGGAAGTCCCAGGGCATGAAGGAACGCGCCGTCGAGGAAATTCCCGCCAAGCTGGTGGTGTCTACGATGGCTCCGCCGACGAAGTCGTCCGCCGCCGGGACGCTCTTCAGCGCGTAAAAGAAGATGCGGCCGTTCTTGTCGCTGATGTTGTTGCTGAAACGCAGATTCAACGGCGGGTTTGTGCGGGCGCTTTGCAGGATCTGCGACAGCGGCATGGTCCAGTAATAGATGCCATAACCGCTGCGCAGCACCCAGCGGTTGCTCAGGCGAATGGCTGCTCCGAGCCGCGGCGCAAAATTGTTGTTATCTGCGGGCAGCAGGCCGTCCGGCAGGCCGGCCTCTCGCGCCGTTTTCCAGGTTAACCCCCGCGCCCTCCAGGAGGCCAGCACTGCAGGCGGAACGCCGGGCAGGTCCTCCATGCGGATGTTCTTGGGCGTTACAACCTCCATGGATCGCGGATCCGAGAGGGCTTTTTCGAGATCGAGGTTCACCAGACGGTTGAATTTCTCCTTGTACACCGTCCATTTGTCCCATCGCACGCCGAGCTCCAGCGTCACGCGCGGATGGATCTTCCAGCTGTCGTGGACGTACAGGCCGAGCTCTTTTTGCTGGAAATAGAAATAGCCGCGGTTGTACTGATTGGAGAGGAACGTCGGCAGGCCAAGAAGCATCCCTGCGAAACCGGAGCCCGTGTACGGCGCAAAGTCGTCGTTTTGTACGTCGTAAAGCGCCGTCCAGTCGGAGTAGAAGGAATGGGAGCCGTGCGTCTGCTGCAGCTCGCGCACGTTGTTATACTCCTGGCGGCCCTTGAACCCGAATTTCACCGTGTGCTTGCCCTTGATCCAGGTCACGCCGTTCTCCACCTGATAGGCGGTCAGGTTCTGGTCGTGGCGGTTGTCCGCGTCCCAGCAGCCGTAATAGAAGAAATACTCGCTGACGCAGATTGTGGGCCAGCCCTTGCCGCCGAAGGGGTTCGGCAGGCCGAGTTTTGCCGGCCAGTCCGTGTCGTCGGCGAGCGTTCCCGAAGTGTGAGGCGAACGGTGGCCGGAAAGCTGTAACTCATTGAGCAGCGTGGGCGAAAAGACGTGGTTCCACCGCACGTAGGTCGAGTAAACCTTGCTGATGGAACGGCCGGTCCCGCCGGCGTCGCTGGTGCCGGGTCGCGGATAGCCGAAGCGCCCGCCGAAAAGCTTCGCCGTGCGCGGAGAACGCGTGAACCGCCCGGAGATGTTGTCCTTCTCGGAGAAAACGTGATCGCCTTTGAGCGTCAGAGTATCCGTATTGCGGACATCCGGGTAGTAGGTTTCGAAGTTGGGCACGAGCAGAAACGGGTTCTGGTCCAGATTGATGTTCGGCTCCGGGCTTACACTTTGCATGGTCTTGGCGAACTGGGAGATTCGACCCGCCGGGATGCGGTTGCCCGGAAAAGGCGTGCGCGTTCCGTCAGCGCGACTGGTCAGCGGATCGTAAATCGTGATGGGTACGTTGTCCGGATCCACCGCCAGGCTCAGATCCCCGTTCCACATGGCGGTGCTCGGCGCCACCGTCCGCGCATAGCGGTTCAGCCGCTCGCGGAAACCTTCATAGGCGGCGAACCAGAAAGTCTTGTTCTTGATGACGGGTCCGCCCGCCGAAGCGCCGAACTCGTTGCGGATGTACTTGGAAGCCGCGGCGAAGTCCTCACGCCGTCGCGCGCGGAGTCCGCCGTAGTTGTTGCGGTGCGTTTCAAAAACGCTGCCGTGAAACTCGTTCGTACCGCTCTTGGTCACCAGCGTCACGGTGGCCGGGCGCGAGTAGTAGGCGGCTGAGCCCGCGGTCTCAATGCGGAACTCCTGAATCGTGTCCAAACCGGGGAGCACGCGCGAGATGCCGCCTCCGAACCGGTCGGTGAGCGAGATGCCATCCAGGAGCATGTCCACGGAGCCTACCTTGAGCCCGTGCACGCGGGGATTGCCCCCACCCTCCACACCCGGCGTGAGGTTGAACAGATTCGTGACAAACCTCCCGTCCAAAGGCAACTGCTGGATGCGCAGCGCGTCTTTGACGTCGCTGACCTCCATGCCGACCGTTGTCACTACCGGGGCGGCGCCCGTCACTTCCACCACCGCCTCCACGCTGCCCACTTCAAGCGCCGGATCCACCACCACGGTCTGCCCGGCTTCCACTCGCAGCGTGCCGGACCACCGCTTAAACCCCGCCGCTTCCACACTCAGCGTGTACGAACCGATGGGGACGCTACCGAAGTAGTAGATTCCAACAGCGGTGCTCTGCGTAGTCCGCACAACGCCGGTGGCTGTGTTGGCGAGCGTGACCCTGGCGTTAGGAACCGCCGCCCGGGTGGGATCCAATACGGTTCCGCGCACCACGCCCAGTCCGGTTTGAGCGGCAAGCGGGGTGGCTGCGAGGGCAACCAGCGCGACACTATTTCTGACATACGGCAAGAAATTGGGCTTACTCATTGCCGCCATGCTCCTCTGTTTTGGCTCTAACCTCCCCCATAGGCTACGGCAACTCCAGGGCCTTGTCAAGGGAAAACTGGGGGATCTGTGCACAGCCGCCGGTCCGAAGCCAAGCTTAACCGGCCGCAGGTTTCCTTGCGTCACGCAAGGAAACACGTTGAACACGAACGGCTTACCAGCTCACACGCAGAGAAAACTGAATGATGCGGGGCGCGTTCGCCTGCACGCTCAGATCCTGCAACCCCGTGCTGGAACTGGGGTTCACGTCGTTCGGGTGGTTGAGGAAGTTGAAAAAGTCCGCCGTCAGCCGGATGTCCACGCGCTCGGCGGGCCGGAAGTGCTTGAACACGGAGAAGTCCAGGTTCCAGGCTCCCGGGCCGCGGAAGAAATTGCGGGCGTTCCAGTTCACGTTGTCCGTAATGGGCGTCAGCCGCACCGTTCCGTCGGCGAGCCGCTGCGGGATGCGATTGTCAAAAGCGCTTCCGACCGGCCTGAGTACGCGCTGGGAGCGGTCCACGGGAACAAGCTGCTGGAGCCGGTTCTGGTCAACATTCGTGGCCTGCCGCGGGTCAAAATCCCCCCGGAACCACAGCCGCTGGCGCCGGCCGAAAATGACCATTTCGAGCCGCTCGTCAGGCTTCAAGGTGGGATCCCCGAACAGGTACAGGCCGCTGCTCACGCTGCGCCAGAACCCGCTTCGCCAGTCTCCGATGAATGCCAGTTCCCAGCCGCCTACCAGAGCATCCAGCCGCCGCGAGACACCGCTCAGGTACCGCTGCCCGCGGCCGAAGGGGAGCGTGTAGATGCCGTTGTAGCGGATGCGGTGCGCCGGCACGTTGGCAGTGTTGTAATAGCCGAGCCGTAACAGCTGGTCGTAGCTCATCTCCGGAGCGCCCAGGATCTGGATCCGCTCCGGAACCTGGAAGGCGCCTCCGTCCGTCGCGTTAATGCTCCCGTTGCCAGAGGTAAACCCTCCCGCGTCCGTGGTGGTGAGGGCGTGGGTGAACGTGTAAAACCACTGGAAGCCGAGGCCGTTGGAGTAGCGCCGCTCCAGCTCGGCTTGAAATGACGTGGTGTTGGAGAAACCGGTGTGGTTGGCGGCGTTGAAGTTCCAGTTCGGATTCACGCGCCGGAGATCGGCGCGGCTGGGCCGCGCCAGGCCGGTTCGCGCCTGATAGTTCCATTCCGACTCGACCGAGTTGATGGCAAAGCGCTGCTCCAGGTCGCGTCCGTGGTTGCCGATGTAGCTGAGCCGGAGCGCCGTGTCTTTCATCAGTTCCCGCTCGATCGTGAAGGTCCATTCCTGGGCCCGATTGTCGCTCCAGCGCCTGTGGTCCCACGGCATCATGCCCTGGGCGTTGATGCTGATCGGGAAAATCCCTTCCGTGGGGACGACGGCTTTGCCGACAAAGTCCTCGGCGGCCGGCGTGCTCTTGAGCGCGTAATTCGGAACCTGCCCGTTCCGGTCCCCGATGCTGTTGCTGAACCGCAGATTGAGCGGCGGGTTTGTGCGCGAAGTTTGCAGGATCTGCGACAGCGGCATGGTCCAGAAGTACTCCCCGTAACCCGCCCTCAGGATCCAGCGGTCTGTCAGCCGGATGGCCGCGCCGATGCGGGGCCCGAAGTTGTTGTTGTCGGCCGGAATGAGATTATCTGGCATCCCGGCCTCCCGAGCCGTCTTCCAGGTCAGGCCCCGCACCTTCCAGGAGGCCAGCACCGAGGGCGGGATGCCGGGCAGATCCTCCATCCGGACGTTCTTAGGCGTGACGACCTCAAAGCGGTCCGCGAACGTGTTGAGATTCACGTTCACCATCCGGTTGAACTTCTCTTCGTACGCCGTCCACTTGTCCCACCGCACTCCCAGCTCGAGCGTGACCCTCGGATGAACCTTCCAGCTGTCGTGGAAATACAGCCCGACCTCCTGCTGTTCGAAGTAGAAAAAGCCCCGGTTGAACTGGTTGGAAACGAACGTCGGCAGCCCCATCAGCAGGCTGGCGAAACCCACTCCTGTGAAGGAAACCGCCTGGTCGTTGCGCGGATCGTATTGCGCCGTCCAGGCCGATCCGAACGTGTGAGAGCCTTGCGATTGCTGCAACTCCCGGATGTTGTTGTACTCGTAACGGACCTTGCCGCCGAATTTGATGGAGTGCTTTCCGCGAATCCAGGTAACGTTGTTGTCGAGCTGGTGTGCGGTGAGCATCTCATCCTTCCGGTTGTCGCCGTCCCAGCAGCCTCCGTAGAAGAAGGGGCTGTTGCCGCTGGCGCAGATGGTAGGCCACCCAGTTGCACCGAACGGATTCGGCAGACCCAGGCGGTCCGGCCAGTTCACGTCGTTGGCCAGAGTCCCGGAACTTTTGGGCGCCCGGTGGCTGGAGACCTGCAGCTCGTTCAGAAACGTCGGGGTGAAAACATGATTCCAGCGCACGAAGCTCGAATACACTTTCGCGTCCGACAGGCTGCTGCCTCCCGCGTCGGTCGAACCTGGGCGGGGGAAGCCGAAAACGCCGCCGAAGACCTTGTTGAGCGCCCACGAACGCGTGAAACGGCCGGAGAGGCTGTCCTGCGCGGAGAAGACGTGATCGCCTTTGACGGTCAGCGTGTCGAAATTGTTCTGGTTCGGGTAGTAGGCGGCGAAGTTGTTACCAAGAAACGGATTGATGGTTGCGTTCGGTCCGGCAGGATCCGGGGAGACTCCCCGCATGGTTTCGGCGAACTTCGAAATCCGGTTCGCGGGGATGCGGTTGTCCGGAAAGGGAAGCCGGGTCCCGTCAGCGCGCGTCGAAAACGGATCGTAGATCGTGATGCGTTCGCTGGCGGCTGTAATGGCGTTGCTCAGGTCGCCGGCCCACATCTCTGGTGTCGGCACGCGCGCCTGTGCAAAGCGCGCCTCCCGCTGCCGCAGGCCTTCATAGGCCGCAAACCAGAAGGTCTTGTTGCGGAGGATGGGCCCGCCCGCTGTGGCCCCGAACTCATTGCGAATGAGCTGCGGCGGCCGGAAGCTCTGCCCCGCTGCGGGCAGATCCTGGCGCTGCCGTGCGCGCAAACCGCCGAAGTTGTTGCGATGCGTCTCAAACACACTGCCGTGGAACTCGTTGGTCCCGCTCTTGGTCACCAGGGATATTGTGGCGGGGCGCGAATACTGGGCGCTCGATCCGGCGGTTTCGATGCGGAACTCCTGGATCGTGTCCAGGCCCGGCTGGACCCTTGCAATGCCTCCTCCGAACCGGTCCACCAGCGAGACGCCATCGAGCAGCATCTCCGCAGAGCCCACCTTTAATCCGTTGACGCGGGGGCTGCCGCCGCCCTCCACGCCGGGCGTCAGATCGAACAGGTTTGTGATGGCGCGCCCGTTCAACGGGAGCTGTTGAATCCGCAGCGCATCTTTGACGTCGTTGACCTCCATGCCGACGGTGGTGACAACCGGCGCTACACCGGTTACTTCCACGACGGACTCGACGCTGCCTACGTCGAGCACGGGATCCACCACCACCGTCTGGCCGGCCGCCACCTCTAAGGTCCCGCTCCAGCGTTTGAATCCCGCGGCTTCCACCGAGAGCGTATACGGACCGATGGGCACGCTCGCAAAGTAATACACGCCCACCGCCGTGCTCTGCGCAGTGCGTGCCACGCCGGTCCGGGTATGAACCAGGGTGACTTTGGCGTTAGGGACGGCCGCGCGCGTGGCGTCCAGCACGGTACCATGGACGACGCCCAGCCCTGTCTGCGCCAGGACGGGAGCGGAAGCCAGTGCGCCCAAACAAACGACATTTATGGCCACTGGCAAGAAACTGGTTGACCACATCGTCCACCTCCCCGGGGCGGAGTTGTGACTTTGCTGCCATGGTATTCCAACATCGCCAAAGCGTCAAGTAAAATCGCGACCGGCACCGGCAGAGCGTGACAGCCACGATCATCGGCGCAAATTCCCTCTTGCTCTCAAAGACAACCCCGGGTAGAATGAAGGGTTTGATTCCTTGCGTGACGCAAGGAAAAAGATCATGGAGACGCTCGCTCCTGGCCGCCGCCGTGTATTACGGGTCCCGCACGTGCGGGCCACGAACCGCGCCGCGATTCTGCAACTGTTGCGGCGGCATCGCACGCTATCGCGGGCGGAGATCGCGCGCCGCACGGGACTGTCGGAGGCAGCGATCTCCCGTATCGTGGCCCAACTCATCGCCTCCGAGATCGTGGTGGAAGAGGGCGGGGAAGACGCAACGGGCGGCCGCCCCGCAATCCGGCTCCAGCTAAACGAGAACCGCTTCCAGGCCTTCGGAGTGGACATTCTCAACTGGGAAACCCGGATTTCGCTCGGTACGATCTCGGGCAGGATTCTGGAATCGCACCGCTTCCGTACTCCCCCGACTCCCGAGAAGGCCCTGAATTTGATCGCCGAGCAACTCGAGCGCCTCGGTCCTCATCCGGTGGGTGTCAGCGCCCGGGGACTTATTAACAGCGAAACCGGCGTGGTCATCCTCGGTAGCGATCCGGCCTGGATCAACGTCCCCGTCAAACAGTACCTCGAAGAGCGCCTCCACCGCCCGGTCTACGTAGATAACGACGTCCGGATCGCTGCACTGGCCGAGTACCATTACGGGGCTCCCGATATTCAAGGGTGCCACTGCGTCTTGTTCCTCATGGTGAGCGAGGGCGTGGGGGGAGCGATCATCCTGGACGGCCGCCTCTACCGGGGCCCCCGTATGGCAGCAGGCGAATTCGGAGAGATGAGGATTTCCGACGCCGCGCCGCCTGAGTTGCATCCCCGCCCCGGGACCCTGGAGTCACTGGCCTTCGACAGCGCCACGGTGCGCCGCTACGCCGAGCTTTCGGGCGGCAAAGTCAAGCCAAACTCCGGAAACACCTCCGAGCAGGTCAAGCGCATCTGCCATCTCGCCTTGCAAGGGGATCCCGCCGCCCGCAAGGCGGTTGAGGAGACGGGCCGGTACCTCGGCATCGGCATCACCAACGCGGTCTGGGCTCTGGATGCCGAAGCGGTGGTGATTGACGGGCCGATTACGGAGGCGTGGCCTGTGCTTGCAGCCGCCATCCGGGAGCAGTTCCCCGAAGACGTGCTGAATTTCCGCAACCTCATGCTCCGGCCATCCTCTCTTGGGGGCGAAGCGGCCATCGTCGGGGCGGCGACACTGCCGTTTTCCTCCCTGTTCTCCACGGGCGAAATCCCGCGCTCCTGAACGGCCATGTACGCAGCCTGGGCGGTGCTGGCCGCGTCGTCGGCCGCCGGAGCGGTGTCCCTGCCGGGCGGCTATTTTCCTTTGCTCAAGGCTGGAGCGGAAAAGGTGGAGGCGCGGCTGAGGGCCGAACCCGCCGCGGATCTCAAAGCGATTGAAGCCAGACCGGGTTGGAGGCACTTTCCCTACGCTATTCTGGCGCCAGCGGTGCTCTACACAAAGCCGCATCCGCAAAACCGCTGGTATCGCGACCCCGGGATGCTGGCATTGGCGATCCGCATCGGTGACCTGCTCGCCTCCGAGCACGAAAAAGGGCTTTTTGAACCGCGGCTGGACAGCGACTGGGACACGTACATGTGGTTGGAGGCTTGGCGCCTGCTCGAGAACCGGCTGGGAGAGCAGCGCCGCGCCCGCTGGAAGAAAGCCATCGTGGACAACGTGGCGTTACTGGTCGAGGACGCTACCGGCCGGCTCGACTTCCCCTGGTACAACTCTCCCTTTATCGGCACTTCGCCCAATCACTACGCGCTGTGGGCCGCCAACCTGCTCCTGGCAGGGCGGGTATTTGGGGACCGGAACTGGGAGCAGCTTGGCCGCACCATCCTGCGCCGTTTCGCTGTGGAAGAGCAGACCCCGGATGGGTACTGGGGTGAGCATAGCCGTGACGGTCCCACGCCGGGCTATAACCATCTCACCCTGAGCGCGGTGGGGCTTTACTGGGAGCTCACCCGCGATCCCGACGCGCTCGTTGCCCTGCGCCGTGCCACCGACTTTCACGAGCACTTCACGTGGCCCGACGGTACGCCTGTTGAGGTGCTCAACGACCGCAACCGCCACTGGGGCGTCTCCGCCTGGGGTCACTTCGCCTTTTCTCACTTTCCGGACGGGCGCCGCTACGCGGAGTTCCTGACAAGCTTCTTCCGCCCGGATGACCTCGCCATGGACCAACTGGGAAGACTGGCCCAAAACGCACTCTACTATCACGAGGGTGTGACCGCGCCCATCCCGCAGGAGCAAGATCGCTACTCCTACCGCATGCACGTGCCGGGCGGAATCCGCAAGACCGGGCCTTGGGTCGTCGCGCTTTCCGGCATCATCAGCACCCAGGCCGTCACCAGCCGGTTCTATCTGGACCGTCAGGCTCACCTCAGCGTGTTCCACACCCGCCTGGGCCAGATCATTACCGGAGCGAATTCCAAGCGCCAGCCCGAGCTGGCGACGTTCTCCGAAAGAATCGGCGATCGGGTTTTTCATTTGCCCATGAGCAGCCGCCTGCGCATGAGCGACGCCGGGGACCGCCTCTCGCTTTCGTACAACACGTTTTGGGCCGACCTCTTCGTACCGCCGCCTCAGGCACGCCGGGCCGACTTGCGTTTCGTGATCCACGGCAAGGGCCGGCCGCCCGCGCAGGCGCAGCTCGCCCTGCAACTGTGCCTGAAGTCAGGCGAGACTCTGGACACCGGAGCCGGCCGGAGCTTCGTCGTGGGGCCGGAGCGGCTCCAGCTCGGCCCTGAAGACCTGGGCGGCCTGCTCCGTCATCGCGGCTGGGAGATCAGAGTGGACGAAGCGGCCTCCCTGCTGTGGCCCGTCTTTCCCCACAACCCGTATACGGACGCTCCCGAGACCAGCCTCGAGCATGCCGTGGCCCTGCTTTCGGTGCCGCTGCGGCTGAAATCGGTGCCCGGCAAATACGTCCGGCCCCGGGAGCAGGAAATCCTCGTCTCGATCCGCGCGCCCTAGCGCAGCAACTCCAGCGCCTTGCGGAAGAGGGGCTCAAAGTCGGCGGGAGTCCCGGCGGCCTTGGCTTTACGCACCGCAGCTTCGGCCGCCGCCCGGGTACAGCCCAGATTGACCAGCGCAGAAAGCACGTCCTGATCGAGAGCGGTGAAGGCAGCGGCCGCGGCCGGAGGAGGCAGTTCTGCTCGCGACCCCGGCCAGTCCAGCTTGTCCTTGAGTTCGAGCACGATCCGTTCGGCCGTTTTTTTCCCCACACCGGGAATGCGCACCAAGTGTTCGACCTGTCCGCTTCGAATCGCCGCGATGAGCTCCGCGGTGGGAAGTCCCGAGAGCACCGTGACCGCCAGCCGGGGCCCGATGCCGCTCACCGCGATCAGCCTCTCGAACAGCGCTTTCTCTTCGACCGACAGGAAGCCGTACAGGGCGATTTCGTTTTCCCGGACGTGCGTGTGGATGCGCAGCTGGACTTGCGATCCGGGGGCCGGAAGAGCCGAATACGTCGAAACCGGAATGGTGACGTCATAGCCCACTCCGCCGGTTTCCACAATGACTTGGTTGGGATGCTTTTCGAGCAGGGTTCCGCGCAGCGATGCGATCATAGTGGGCGTAGTTATTGTACATGGCGAGGCGGCGTTTCTTCGTGGAAGACGTACGGAACGGCTGGGCGGAGCTGCGCGGGCAGGCGGCCGAGCACCTCCGCTGCGTGCTGCGGGCCGAGCGGGGCCAGCGCTATGAGATTTCCGACAATCAGAACGCCTACCTTGCGGAGATCGCCGACTTCGGGCCCGCCCGGGTTCGCTTCCGCGTCGTGGAGCGGCTGGAGGAGGCGCCGCTTCCCGTGCGCACGGTTCTGCTGGCGGCGCTGGTGAAGTTCGACCGCTTCGAGTGGATGCTCGAAAAGGCCACGGAGCTGGGCGTGGAGTCCGTGATTCCGGTCCGAACCGAGCGCAGCGAAAAGGGCCTCGAGCGGGCCGCGGAAAAACGCCTGGAGCGGTGGCGGCGGATTGTGCTCGAGAGCAGCCAGCAGGCCCGGCGTCTGCGCAAGCCGGCGGTTTATGGGCCGCGGCCGCTCGAGGAAGCGCTGGTCTGGGAAGCAAGGTTCCGCTATCTGCTGGATGAAACCCCCGGCGCGCCCCCGCTGCTGGCCGTGCTGCCCGAGCCCGGGACGCGCGCCCCGGCCGACATCGTGGCGTTGCTGGTGGGACCGGAGGGGGGCTGGACGGAGACGGAGCGTAGGGCGAGCCGCGAGGCGGGCTGGCAGGGGGTTTCGCTCGGGCCGCTGGTGCTGCGGGCGGAGACGGCAGCCATCGCGGCGCTCGCCATCCTGGCCAATGCATGGGCCGCGGCATGCCGGCTCAGGTAGAATAGGGCATTCGATGACGCGGCGCAGGTTCCTGGAACTGACCGGCACGGCGGGGCTGGCGCGTGCCGCGGGACGCCGGATCGTCCGGGTGGAGGCTTTCCCCGTCAATTACCCGGTGGCGGCCCATTTCAAATTCTTCACCAAGCCGGAGCGGCCTTCGGTCTTCGTCAAAATTACTTGCGATGACGGCGCGGTCGGCTGGGGCCAGAGCGTGCCGATACCGACCTGGAGTTACGAAACGCCGGAATCGGTGTTGTCGGCGATTGAAAGATACCTCGGACCCGCGCTCGTCGGACACGATCCACTGGATGTTGCGGGGGCGCATGCCCGCATGAACCGGGCGATTGCGCCGTCGTTTTCAACAGGGATGCCCATCGCCAAAGCGGGGATTGATCTGGCGCTGCACGATCTGGCGGGCAGACTGCACGGCGAGAGTCTTCCCGAGCGCTGGGGACGCAAACCGCTCGAACGCATCACGCTGAGCTGGACGGTGAATCCGGCGGCGCTCGATGAGACCGAGCGGCTCGTCGAAGAGGGCCGCGCGCGGGGCTACCGGCACTTTAACGTAAAAGTGGCGCCGGACCCGAACTACGATCTGGAACTGTGCCGCCGCGTCAGGAAGCTGGCGCCGGAGGCCTTTCTGTGGGCGGATGCCAACGGTGGTTACGATCTGGCTACGGCGCTCCAGGTCATCCCCAAACTCGCCGATGCGGGCGTGAATGTCCTGGAGCAGCCGCTGCCGGCCAACCGCCTGACCGGCTACCGTGAGCTGCGCAAGCAAGGGGCGCTGCCGATCTTGATGGATGAAGGCGTGGTCTCCTCGGCGGAGCTGGTGGAGTTCATCAAGCTGGGCTTGCTGGACGGCGTGGCCATGAAGCCCGCGCGCACGGCCGGCCTGTGGGACGCGCGGCGCCAGATTGAGATTCTGCTGGATGCGGGGCTGCTGTTTTTGGGCAGCGGCCTGACGGATCCCGACCTATCGCTGGCGGCTTCGCTTCAGCTCTATGCCGCCTACCAGCTCAAGTTCCCGGCGGCGCTCAACGGCCCGCAGTTCCTGCGGGGGAGCTGCCTGAAGCAGCCGCTGGTGGTCAGGGAGGGGACGATCGAGGTGCCGCTCGGCCCCGGCCTGGGCGTCGAGGTGGACGAGCAGAAGGTGCGGGCGGGGCTCACTTAGGCTGGACCCGTTCGAGCACGCAGCAGCCCTGGCTTTCTGAGGCGGCGGAAACAATGCGCAGGCGTCACTCGGCCCCGCGCGCGGAGTTGCCGCAGCCGGAGAGTGGAGGTATATTTCGGGGAGGCTGCGGCGCGGGCAAAAGCCGTGGCGTCGGGGAGGTGGGCGTATGCGATGCGTAGCCATGATGCTGCTGGCTGCAGCGGGCCTGTTCGCTCAGGGGACTACATCGCGCGTGCTCGGGGTCGTGCAGGATCCGAGCGGCGCCGCGGTGCCGGGGGCGACCGTCCGGCTGGTCAACGAGGGCACGCAGGTTTCCTTTGCAACGAAAACGTCCGAGTCAGGGACGTATGTTTTCGAGGCGGTCCAGCCCGGCCGGTACACGATCGAGGTCGAGGCGCCGGGCTTCAAGAAATTTCTGGCACGCGGAACGCCGGTGAGCATCGGGCAGCCGGCGACGGTCAACGTGACCCTCGAAGTCGGAGCCGTCACCGAGCAGATCGAAGTCAGCGCGGCCTTTGAGCTGGTACAGACCTCGACTTCAGGCAATATCGGAAACCTGTTCACCGAGCAGATGATCCGCGACCTGCCGATCGTGGGGGCGCGGGGCCGGAATCCGCTGACACTGGTGCTGCTCCAGCCGGGAGTGGTCTCCGGGGCCAACACCGGCGGAGGAGTGCATGTGCACGGCGCGCGCGACCGGGCCTGGAACTTTACGCTCGACGGCATTGACATCAACGAGACGAGCGCCGGGGGCTCCAACTTTTCCCCGCTGCGCACCAATCCGGATTCCCTGGCGGAGTTCCGCGTGCTGACTTCGAGTTTCACCGCGGACTACGGGCGCAACAGCGGCGGCCAGGTGAGCATGGTGACGCGATCGGGATCCAACGAATTGCACGGCAGCGGCTTCTGGTTCTACCGCACGCCGCGGCTGAACGCCAACGAATGGGAGAACAACCTTAACCGGGTCGGCAAGCGACAGTTTGTGCAGCACATCTGGGGCGGGAGCCTGGGCGGCCCCATCGTGCGCAACAAAACGTTCTTCTTCACGAATCTCCAGTGGCTGCGTGCCTTACAGACGCAGGTGGTGAACCGAACCGTGTACACCGCCGAGGCGCGTCGCGGCGTTCTCCGATATGTCAAGGGCGGGCGGAACCAGCCCGCAGGCGTGGCGGGGGCGTCCGTAGACGCCGCAGGCAACGTGCTGCCCGGGGTTCCGATCGGAACCTACAACGTGGCGGCGAGCGATCCGCAGCGGCTCGGTCTGGACCAGACGATTCAGGCGCTGGTGAATCAGCAGCCGTTGCCGAACAACTTCACGGGCGGCGACGGCCTGAACACCGCCCTGTTCACCTTCACGGCGCCGGAAAAGGAGAGGCAATACGACGCGGTCGTCAAAGTGGACCACATCCTCAACGAGCGCACCATGTTCTACGCGCGGATGGCCTGGGGCCAGCAGGATACGCTTTGCGACAGCGTCAATGGCGGGCTGGCCACGTTCCCGGGCGCCCCTTGCGTGGTCGACACGCGGCGCTCCCCGCGCAATCTGGCCGTGAACTGGCGCTGGAACCCGCGGCCGGACATCACCAATGAGATGGTGTTCGGCTTCAACCGGTTCACGTTTGATTTCCAGATCCCCACGGCGGACCTGAGCAAGGTCACGCTGGTGGCTCCGGTGGCGGTCGTGGCCGAATACAGCTTCGGCAACAAGCGGCAGCTGCACACCTGGCAGTTCGTGGAGAACTTTTCGTGGTTCCGGGGCTCGCACGCACTCAAGCTGGGGACCAACCTGCGGTTCCAGAAACATCTGGACGTGCGCGGCTCGATCGCCGGCGCCAACGCCACCCAGGCCGTGAATTTTTCCACGGCCGTCAACACGGTGGACCCGGCCACGTTCGGGCTGCCGCCCGACCTGAACGTGACCTTCGACCGGCCGGCGTTTCAATCTCACATCAACTTCCTGCTGGGCCGTGTGGGCAATATTACGCGCGGGTTCCCGTCGAAAGGGGACCAGTTCGTCGAAGGTCTCTACAATTTCGACGCGCGCTATCCGGAGTACGACTTCTACATTCACGACACCTGGAAGCTGCGGCGGAACCTCACGGTGGATCTGGGCCTGCGCTGGGAGATGAAGCTGTCGCCGCGAAATCCGGAGGACCGGATCACGCGACCGGATCAGCTGGTGCAGGCGGGCGCCCGGCCGACCAACACACTCCGGTGGGTGCGGGGCGGTCTGTTCGAGGACTCCCTGGACAATTTCGGCCCCACGGTGGGACTGGCCTGGGATCCCCTGGGCACGGGGAAGACCTCCATCCGCGCCAATTACCGCATCGCCTATGACCGGCTGAACACCTTCGTGCTCTCCTCCGCCGTGTTCCAGACCCTGCCGGGCCAGACGCAGGGGGTCAACGACACGAGCTTCGGGCAAGCGGGCGGGCGCCTGGCCAATCTGCCGCGGCTTGCGCCGCCCGCCGTCAAGCCGAGCGAACTGGCGCAACCGCCGGCGTTCTCCAACAACGTCATCACGGTGGTGGATCCTCAATTCAAGATGCCGACCACGCACATGTGGAGTCTGTCGCTTCAGCGCGAGATCGCGCCGCACACCGTGCTGGAGATCAGCTACATCGGACGGCGGGCTTACCATCTGTTCGGTGCTTACGACGCCAACCAGGCGGAGATTTTCCGGAACGGGTTTCTCCAGGCGTTCAACGTCGTCAAGGCAGGCGGGGAATCGGAGTTGATGAACCAGCTGCTCGTGGCAGACTCACGGCGGCGGGCGGGAGAGACGGGATCGCAGATGGTGCGGCGCCTGTTCGCTTCGACCCTGCAGCTGAACTCGGTCGCGGGCCTGGCGGCTTCCATCGCCACCCGACTGCAAGGGACGCCGCCGCGCTCCGTGACCGATCTTTCCGGCATGGGGCCGTTTTTCTTCATCCCGTTCCCGCAGTTCAGCAACGGGATGCGCGTGATTGACTCGAATGACTTTTCGACCTACCACGCCCTGGAGATTCAGGTGGAGCGCCGGCTGACGGGCGGCCTCAGTTATCAGGCCAGCTATACCTGGGCGAAGTCGCTCGACACGCGCTCCTTCGATCCTGCGTTCACGGTGGTTTCGACGGCCAACGCGCAGTCGGCGTCTTCGACGCCCTTCGATATCTACAACCGCAGGCTGAATTACGCGCGCTCGGATTTTGACCGCACGCACGTGGTCCAATCCAACTGGGTGTGGGAACTGCCGTTCGGGCGCGGCCGCAAGTGGGGCTCAGGCTGGCCTTCTGCGGCGGACAAGGTTTTGGGAGGGTGGCAGGTGACCGGCTTCCTGCGGCTGATGAGCGGCAGGCCGTTCACGGTTTACTCGGGGGCGAACACGTTCGGCAGCGTCAACCAGTCGCCGGCCGATTGCAGCGGGTGCACTCGCGACATGGGACGCCTGTTCGACGACCCGGCTTCGGGCTTGAAGTGGTACCTGAACGAAGGGGAGCGTGCGCGCTTTTCGATCCCGGCTCCGGGACAGATGGGCAACACGGGCCGCAACTTCCTGGAGGGTCCGGGTTCGTTCAACATGGACCTGGCAGTGCTCAAGCGCGTCGGGCTCGGGCGCGAGGGTTTTTATCTCGAACTGCGGGGTGACTTCACCAACCTGACCAACACGCCGTCGTTCGGCTTCCCGACCGCAACCGTGACGTCCACGATCTTCGGGCGCGTGCGGGACAGCGTGGTGAGCACGTCGCGCAAAGTTCAACTGGGAGCGAAGCTGTATTTCTGACAACGTGAACTCGACAACACCTGCACGCGAAAGACGGCGGCGAGTCTTCCTGCTGTGCGCGGCTACGTTGCTTCCGGCGGCGGTGCTGGTTGCGGCGAGCCCGTTTTCATTTCGGGAAACGGCCGAACGGGTGGAGATCACCGAGGACGGTAAGCCGGTCCTCGCGTACAACTACGGCATGGTCCTCAAAGAGGGCGTGCCGGAGAGCCGGCGGCGGTCGAGCTACGTGCATCCGCTGTGGGCGCCCGACGGCACGGTGGTTACGGATGATTTTCCGCGCGACCACTATCATCACCGCGGCGTCTTCTGGAGCTGGCCCGTAGTGCGCGTCGGGGGCCGCACGTACGACCTCTGGACCATCCGGGGGATTCACCAGAAGTTTGTGCGCTGGAAGGCACGGGAGGCAGGAGCGGAGACGGCGCGGCTCGCAGTGGAGAACGGCTGGTTTGTGGAGGACCGACAGGTGGTCCGCGAGGAAGTGGAAATCATCGTCCACCGCACCGCGGGTCCGGCTCGCGAGGTCGAGTTCGCACTCGCCTTTGAGGCGGTCCGGGAGCCGGTGGAGATCGCCGGCGAGCAGCCGGACCGCAAGGGATACGGCGGCTTCTCGGTACGCTTCGCACCGCGGACGGGAACGCGGATTGTGACCGACGGCGGAGTGGAGACGCGGGATACGGACATGGCCCGCCACCGTTGGGCGCAGCTGGAAGCCCTCTATGAGGGGCGGCCCGCGACACTGCGGATCGAGATTGATCCGCAGAATCCGGGTTACCCGAACGGCTGGTGCCTCCGCCATTACGGTTTTCTCGGGGTGAATTACCCCGGCCTGGAAATGCACACCCTCGTTCCGGGCAAGCCGTTGCGGATGCGCTATCGCGTGATGGTGTCCGCAGGAACAACTTCCAACTGACTCACCCGGCTTCGGATCGCTACAATGGCGGCATGACGTTGGTAAGTCGGAGGGATCTTGCGCGCGCAGCCGGAGGCGCCGTTCTGAGTGCGCGGGCGTATTCGCAAGTCTCCGGGGCCGGCGAGCGCATCCGCGCTGCGGTGATCGGCTGTGGCGGAATGGGCATGGCCCACGTCCGCGCCCTCGTCAAGATGCGCGCGGCGGACAACGTGGAGATCCGGGCGGTGTGCGACGTCTTCGACAAGCGCGCGGAGGCTGCCGCCCGGCTCACCGGCGCCGTGCCGTACCGGGACTACCGCCGCGTCCTGGACAACAAGGAAATCGATTATGTCGTCATCGCGACGCCGGAGCACTGGCACTTCCGCATGACGATGGAGGCCGCCGAGGCGGGCAAGCACATCTACTGCGAGAAACCGATGACGCACACCGCGGAGGAGGCCAAGAAGGTCGTGGCCCGGATCCGGAACGGCGGCGTGAAGATGCAGGTGGGTGTGCAAGGCATGTCGGACGATTCCTACGAGACGGCGTACCGTTATGTGCGCGAAGGGGCGCTGGGCGACGTGGTGCTCGCGCAAATTGATTACTCGCGCAACTACCGGAACGATTTCTGGACGGGGCCCCTGGATCCCGACGCGCGGCCGGGGGTCAATCTGGACTGGAACGCGTGGCTCGGACCGGCGCCGAAGCGGGCCTGGGATCCGGAGCGCTATTTCCACTGGCGCCGCTACTGGGATTACTCGAGCGGCATTGCCAGCGACCTGTTCATCCACCGCGTGACGCGCGTCATCAAGGCGCTGGGGCTCAAGTTCCCGGAACGCGGCGTGGGCTCGGGAGGGAAATGGCATTTCCGGCAGTCGCCGGCCGAGGTGCCGGACACCTTCAATATCCTGCTCGACTACCCGGGCGGGCCGACGGTCGTGCTGGTGTCTTCGATGGCCAATGACACGCCGGTAGATCACGTCCTGCGCGGCCATAAAGCCACGCTGGAGTTCACGCGAACGGGTTTCGTGATCCGGCCCCAGCGGCTGTATGCCGGCGAGATGAAGGAGATGGTGCACCAGAAGACGGGTGGCGAGGACATCGAGCTCCACCACCGGAACCTGATGCGTGCCATCCGGGTGAACGAACCGCTCAAGTGCGACTGCGAACTGGGCTACTACGGCGTGGTGGCCTGCGAGATGGGGGTCCGGTCGTGGCGAATGAGAAAGTACGCGCTGTGGGACGCACGGCGCGAGCGGATCGTGCTGTCATGAGGCGGCTTCCGGTCGCGCTGGCGGTTCTGACCTCCGCAATGTTCGCGCAGCCCTACGATCTGTTGCTGCGCGGCGGGCACGTGATTGATCCTCGCAACGGAGTGGACACGGCGGCGGACGTGGCCATCCGCGAGGGAAAAGTGGCGGCCGTCAGGCCCGGCATTCCGCCCTCGGAGGCGCGCCGGCAGGTGGATGTGAGCGGCTTGTATGTGACGCCGGGCCTTGTGGACATCCATACGCACGTGTTTGCGACCTACGGGCTGCCGGATGTATGGGCGGGGGACAACAGCGTGCGCGCCGACGATTTCAGCTTCCGGACCGGGACGACGACGATGGTGGACGCCGGAACGGCGGGCTGGCGAAACTTCGAGACGTTCCGCTATACCGTGGCGGACCGGACGCAGACGCGCGTGCTGGCGATGATCAACATCGCCCCCTACGGCATGATCACCGACGAGGTCGAGCAGTCCGGTTTCAATCCCGCCGAAGTCGCGCGACTGGCGAAAAAGCACAAGGACGTGGTCGTGGGGGTGAAGTCGGCGCATTACCGGCTTCCGGACTGGCGTTCGGTGGACGCGGCGGTGGAGGCAGGCAGACTGGCGGGAATCCCGGTAATGGTGGACTTCGGCTACTTTCTGCCGGAGCGGCCCTACTGGCAGCTGGTGACCGAGCGGCTGCGGCCCGGCGACATCTCGACGCACTGCTTCCGGGCGCCGGTGCCGTGGGTGGATGAGAAGGGCCGGTTGTACGAGTACCTGTTCGAAGCGCGCCGGCGCGGAGTGAAGTTCGACGTCGGCCACGGGGGCGGAAGCTTCGCGTTCCGGAACGCGGTGCCGGCCACGGAGCAGGGTTTCTATCCGGACTCGATCTCAACCGACCTGCACACGGGCAGCATGAACGCCGGGATGATGGACCTGCCCACGACGATGTCCAAGTTTCTCGCCATGGGAATGCCGCTCAAAGAAGTGATCCTGCGGGCGACGTGGAACCCGGCGCAGATGATCCAGCGGCCGGAACTCGGCCACCTGAGCGAGGGCGCAGTGGCCGACATCGCAGTATGGCGGCTGCTCGAGGGAGAGTTCGGCTACCGCGATGCGCATGACGGCCGGCTGGCGGGGCGCCGGCGGCTGCTGTGCGAGATGACCCTGCGGGAGGGGCGCATCGTGTGGGACTGGAACAGCCGGAGCGCCACGGACTATCGCATGCTCGGGCCGACCTACGGGGTGCGCGAGGGCATAGACCATATCGTGCGGCCGCCGCGGTAGGGCCGCACAGCGCTCGTATCCGGCCGCGGAAACGGATCAGAAGTTAATCTTCACTCCGAACTGGAACTGGCGCGGATCCAGGGCCGAGGTGAAGGCGAGCGGCTCGGTCGGGATGCCGCGATGGCCCGTCAGCGGGCGGGGCAAGCTCGACAGCGGCACGTCGCCGACCGTATTGTTCACCGTCCGGAAATTGGTGCGGTTGAGCAGGTTGAAGCCTTCGGCGATGAATTCCACCTGCGGGCGCTCCCCGGCGCCGAGACGGAACGTCCGTGAGAGCCGCGCGTCCACCGTAAAGAAATTCGGTCCCTTCCCGATGTTGCGGCCCGCTCCGAGCGGGCGGTGAGTATTGGAGTGGCGGTCACCCAGGTTGTCCACACCGGCCAGCACGTTAAAGGGGCGAAAGGAGCTGGCGATCACGATGGGAGCGAAGGTGAAGCCGGAGCCGAGCTTGCGGATCCGACCACCGGAAGAGCCGGCAGGCGCCTGCAACACCGCCGTGAAGATGAACCGGTGCGCCTGGTGAAACGCCGAGAGCGCTCGCTCGGCGCGCGCATTCAGCTGATCGTGAGGCTGAAAGTCGGTGTTGAAGTCCGTGACCTCGTCTATGGCCTTGCTCCAGGTGTAGCTGGCCTGGATGAGAGAGCGTCCGGCGAACCGCTTGCTGACCTGTACGATCCCCGCGTGATAGAAGGAGTTGGCCGTGGACTCGAAGATGTTGCGCTGGGCGATGAGCGGGTTGAAGAACCCGAAGGTGGGAGCGCCGTCCGGGCGCCTTCCGGTGTAAAACAGGTTGCGGTCCAGGTTGCGCACCAGGTGAGCGCCGCGGTTGAAGTTGTAACCGAGAGAAAGCGCCACGCCGCCGATGTCCCGCTCGAGCTCGAAGCTGGCCTGATGGGCGTAGGGGTTCACGAAGTCGTCCACGATGCCGAAGACGACGGAGAACGGCGCCGTCGGTGAGGGTCTCAGCCCGAACTGAGCCAGATCCTCCAGGCGGATGGAGCGCCGCCCGATCACATCCTGTGCGATGAGAGTCTGGTAGATGTCCGCGGCGGTGAGCAGGCGGCCGGTCCGGGGATTGAGCAACCCGGGAATGCCCGTAAGCGGCACGAAGGTCTGAGCGATCTGCCGGCCTGCGAGAGTGTCCGCCACGTTAGCCACCTGAATGTTGATCTGTGAGTAATACATCCCGTAGCCGGCCCGGATCACGGTGCGGGGTCCGGGAGCCCAGGCAAGACCGATGCGGCCGGCGAGGTTGTTCGGGTCGGTACGCACGGGTTCGGGGTTGTCTTCGAGTTCGTAGCGGGCGCCCAGATTCAGCGTAAAGGACGGCGAGATCCGCCAGGAGTCCTGGGCGAAGAAGTTGTAGCGGCGGCTCCAGCCGGTCCAATACGGATCCCCGAAGCCCTGCTGGTAGAATTCGGGCAGCCCGAGACTGAAGGCCTGCAACGCCGTGAGCGGCGCCGAGAGGTTGGGGATCAGGCGCGCCTGCCCCGCCGCTGCAAGCGACTCGGCCAGGCGCGTGGTGAAGTTGGGATCTCCGGTGAAGTTGTTCAGCACGAGGCCGAGGGGCACGCGGCCACCGAAGGTGAACCGGCCGCTGAAAAACGTTTCGGAGCGTACGCGGTCGCGCACCGGATTGATGTCCACTCCGAGTTTCAGGCCGTGCCGGGCCACGTGATAGTTCCAGTGCTGCTGGAACTGGTAGTGCCGCTCCCAGGCGGTGGAGGGCAGGAAGATGTCGCGGCCGAAGAAGCCGAACCCGGCAATATTCAGTTCCGGTCCCAGGGGATCCGTGGGCTGTACATCGAGCTGGTTGTACCCGTAATTCAGGCGCGTTTCGACCACGGTTCGGGGACTGGCCACCCAGGTGTGGCTGGCCGCGACGGTGCCATCGAAGACGTCCAGGCTCCGTCCGCGATTGAACGCAATCAGAGCGCCGAACTGTGCGTTTTGCGCGAAACTGCTGGTGAGATTGCTTCGCAGGAAGAAGCTGTGGCGTTCCGAGGGGCGGTAGTCCAGCCGCACGGAGGCCTGCGTAGTGTCCTCGCTGAACGGAAAGTTACCGCTGTTCTGGTTGAACAGCGCAACCGTGCGCGGGTGGTTGTTGGGGATCAACGCCTGCCGCATGGCCGCGGCCACGGCCCGCAACTGAGGGGATCCGGAAGCATCGAAGAAATTCACGAGCTCCTGCTGGGACGGCGTCAGGCGGGCGAAGATCGAACGGTCCTGGAGGATCGGGACGAACGCGGTCTCCTGGCGGTCCAGCCGTTCGAAGGCGGCAAACACGAACAGCTTGTCCCTGCGGAGCGGGCCTCCGGCGGTGGCTCCGTACTGGCCGCGGGTGAAGGCGGACTTGAGAGGGTCGAAATAGTTGCGCGCCTGGATGCGGCGATGGCGCAGGAATCCGAACAAATTTCCCGCGAAGTCGTTGGTGCCGGACCGGGAGACGATGTTGACGACGCCGCCCACGGCGCTGCCCAGTTCGGCGGTGAAGCTGTTGCGGTTGATCTGGAACTCCTGGACCGCTTCCTGGCTGAGCGACGGTCGCACGCCGCCGGAGTTGTAGTAGTTCTCCATGCCGTCAATGGAGACGATGTTGCCGCGGCCGTTGCCGCCGCCAAAGCTCAGGCCGGACTGAGGCGTCTGGGCCACGCGAAAGTCGGTGTCATCCACCAGGTAGTCGGTATCCACCACGCCGGGCACCAGCAGGGCGAAATCGAGGAAATTACGCCGGTTGATCGGCAGGTGCTGAACCCGGAGCAGATCCAGGGTGGCGGCCTGCTGGGTACGGCCGGGGTCCAGCACGGGCGGCTCCGCCGTGACGTTCACCTCCGTGGCGACGGTGCCGACTTCGAGGACGGTGCGGAGCAGCAGAGTGTCCCCCACGCGGACCTCGATGCCGTCCAGCACCTGTGTGTTGAACCCCTGGGCCTCGAAGCGCAGCCGGTAGGTCCCGGACGGCAGGGAGGCCAGCAGGTAGTCACCTGCCGAGCTCGTCTGGGTGGTGCGCACCACCGCCCGGTCCACATCCACGGCTGTGACCTTGACGCCGACCAGCACGCCGCCGGTGGCATCCACAACCGTTCCGCGGATCTCACCCGTGCTCCGTTGCGCGGCAAGCGGACTCGCCAAAAACCAAGCCGCCGCGATGAGGATCGTTTGCGCCCGCCCCATACTGTGCCCCTCCTTGGCGATGCGAACGTATGCTAGCAATTTGCCGAGGGCGAAGCAACGCCGGGCGGGGCCGCCGGCGGCGTCAGAGACGCCACCGGAGGCCGAACTGGAGCAGCCGCGGCGGGCTCGGGTAGATGCCCCGGGTGCGGTCCACGATGACGAGCCGGTCAAAGAGGTTCTTGACGGTGACAAACAGCGTGGTGCGCCGGCCCTCGAGCGGGTAGTTAAGGGTCGCGTTCCACAGGATGTGGCCGGCGAGCAGACCGCGCTGGCCGTCCGGAGTGGGCTGGACGGTGTTCAGGTCGTCGCCGAACTGGCGCGAAACTGCGGCGCCCTCAACGAGCAGGTTCATGCCGCGCGCGTGGGTGTAGACGAGCGAGCCCGTGAACAGGTGCCGCGGCGCATAAGGCAGCCGGTTGCCGCGCACCGAAACCCGTGCAAAACCGGGAACGGCGCTGTAGCGCGTTCCCTCGAAGCGAGCCAGCGGCAACCACGTGTAGGCGGCCCGCAGCGAGAGGTTATGCCGGGCGCCGAACCACTGCGGCACCTCCCAGCGGCCGGACCACTCCAGGCCTTGGTGCAACGTGCGGCCGGCGCTCGTCAGTGTGGCGCCGAGGCCGCCGGCCACGCTCGCCGGGATGATCTGGTTTTCGTAGTCCATGCGGAAGGCCGTGGCTTCCAGCGACAGGCGGCGGCCCGGGCGCCAGCGCCCGCCGAACTCGTAGTTCCAGCTCAACTCCGGATCCAGATCCACCGTGCCGCCGGTATTGCTGATGATGTCCTCGGCCCGCGGCGGTGCAAAGCCGCGATGCACGCCCGCAAACAAGGTGAGATCCCCCTGCGTGAAGGAGAGACCGAGGCCGGGGATGAGCTCGGTCAGCTCGGTGCGGCCTACGGCGCCGTTGAGCCGGTTGTTGCGGTAGTAGCGGACGTGCTCCAGGCGCAGGCCGGGAGTGAAGGCGAAGCGCCCGCGGCTGAGGCGGTTCTGCCAGAAGGCCGAATAGGCCTGGGTCCGGCGTTTGTTGTCCTCGACCAGACGCCCGTCGCGGGACCACGGCCGCGGGCCGTTCTTCTGCTGGCGGTCCTGATCCTCAAAGTGAGCCCGCACGCCGAAATCGGCTTCGTTGCCTAGGCCGAGCAAGCGGTGCGACGACCGGAACCGCGGCTCGACGCCCCAGCTGTAATAGCCGCGCAGACGGCCTTCGTTGCCGCAAGTGGTCAGCAGGTCCGCCATTCCCGTGCAGCCGGGATCGCCGAGCCGGTTGGGACGCTGGGCGGAGTTGCTCGACTGCCGCCACCAGTCGCGGTTGAAATGAGAGCCGTAAAGGTTGGCGGTGAAGGCCAGCGTGGGGCTCAGGTTCTGCGCATAGGATAGGGAGGCGCCGATGCGGTCCGGCGAGAAGCGGTCATTCAGGAACGGGTTCTGGCGCGGGTTGGCACGGAATTCCTCTTCGGTGAGGCCGGAGTAGGTGACCTGGGAGCGCTCGCGGTAGTAGTTGAATCGCAGCGTCAGCAGGCGGTCGGCGTTCCAGGCGGTGGAGGCTTTCAAGTTGAAGTCCGAGTAGCCGATGCGCGTATTGTCACGACCCCCCTGACCCTGCTTGCGGGTCAGATCCGCCAGAAACCCGGTGCGGCCCCAGGTGCGGCCGTAGCGCAGATGCCCGCTCAGGAAGTCGCGGTTGCCTCCGGTGAGTAGCAACTCACCTGCGGGACGGTCCGGGATCGCGGGCGTCAGGTAATTGATGACGCCGCCGACCGTGGAAGGTCCGTAGAGGATCTGGCCGGCGCCCTTGACGACCTCGATTCCTTCGAAGCGGTCCAGGGGCGGATGGTAATAGCTGGCGTTGTCGCCGTAGGGCGCGTAGGTCAGCGGGATACCGTCCTCGAGCAGCAGCACTTTGGTGGATCGCGTCGGGTTGAGGCCGCGGATGCCGATGTGGGGCCTGAGCCCGAAGCCTTCCTCGTTGGGCCGCACGAATACGCCCGGAACCCTGCGCAAGGCTTCGTCCACGTTGAACGGCCGGCTTTGCGTGAGCGCGGCTGCGTCCAGAATCTCGACCGATCCCGGAATTTCCTGCACGGCTGCTGCAATCCGGTTTCCGTAGACGAAGATTTCCTGGCGGAGGGCGGCCGGGGCGAGGGAGACGACCAGCTCGGCCTGTTCGCCGGGCCGCAGCAGCAGGGTGCGGTGGCTGTCGGCGAAGCCAGGGGCGGCGACGCGCAGCCAGTAATCCCCGGCGCCTAGGTTCTCGAAGCGGAAGGTCCCTTGGCCATCGCAGATCTGCTTCCACTCGACGCCGGTGGCACGCAGCGTGAGCGTGACGGCGGCGGCCGGAACCGCAGCGCCGCTCGTGTCGAGCACTTGTCCGGAAAGGCGCGCGGAAGGCAGCGCGGCGGGAGCCGCATCCAGCAACGCTGGTGCAACTGCCGCTGCAAGCCAGAGCAGGGCGCAGAGGGGCCATGGCGCTATTTGCTTGTGAAAACGGCGGTTCACATCTTTGCGTGGAGAATTCAGGATATGAGAGCCCTGTTATCTTTTGCAAACGGTTTGCGACTGCATACCTCGAAGATAGCGCCGCCTCCGGCCGTTGTCAACCCTACGCAGGCCAGCGTCTTTCTCGGCGGCTTCAGCGGCGCCCCGGCGCGGCTGAACGGAGGCGGGCGAAGCGCGGGCGGTATTTACTCGAAAAACGGCTCGCCGGCCTTGCGGTAGCGCCAGGCCACATCTTCATCGAGCCGGAGGCCCAGACCGGGGGCATCGGGCACGCGGATGCGGCCGTCCTCAATCAGCGGCTCGTCCCGATCTTTGATGAGGGCATCGAAGAAGGGCACGTCAGCGGCGTGGAATTCGAGCGCCAGACAGTTGGGAATGGCGGCGCACAGGTGCGCTCCCGCAACCGTGCCCAGCGGCCCACTGATGTTGTGCAGGGTCAGGTTCACATGATGCAGATCGGCGAGGTCGGCAAGTTTGCGTCCTTCCCAAAGGCCGATCTTCTGCACATCGGGCGCCAGGAGCCGGAGTCCGGCTTCGACGATGAGGCGCTGGAAATCCAGCCGCTGGTAGTGATTTTCGCCGGTGGTGACGATGGTTTCCGTGGCGGCCTGTACCGCGCCGAGAGCGCGGATGTCGTCGGGCGGCACCGGATCCTCCAGCCACAGCAGGTGGCAGGGCTCCAGCGCGCGGGCCAGCTCTACGGCGGACCGTACATTGTAGTTCCAGTGGCAGTCCACGGCCAGGGCGACTTCGGGGGGCAGAGCCTGGCGCGCCGCCGCGACCAGCGAGGCCGCAAATTCGATCTCCTGGCGGCTCAGGTCGCGGTTGTATTCATCGGTGTCATAGGGGGTGGGCACGTCCACATCGAATTTGAGGATCCGGAATCCCCGAGCCGCCATTTGGACGGCCCGCGCGGCGTAGGCCTCCGGCGTCAGATGCTCCCGCTTGGCCGCGTCCCATCCGTGGTGCTTCAGGCTGACGACAGGGGCACGCTCGGGTTCGCCGGCGGAGCGCATCCACTGCGGCGTCCGCGGATTGACCAGCGGGCCGAGGCTTTCCAGCGCCTCGCCGGCATGGCAGTCGGCGTACACGGTGACGGTCTCGCGGTACTTGCCGCCGAGGATCTGCCACAGAGGCAGCTGATACCTCTTGCCGATCGCGTCGAGCACGGCCGCCTCGATGCCGAAGATGGCATGCCAGGCCAGTCCCGGAGAGCAATGAACCGACCGCATTTTCATGCGGCGTACCAGTCGGTCTATCGAGACCGCGTCCTCCCCTTCTACGACCGCGGCAAATTCCCGGATGACGGCCGTGAGGCCCGGCCCGAGGAACGCTTCGCCGTAGCCGGTAATCTTCTCGTCCGTCTCCACCCGGACGATGGTCCAGTCGAAGTTGGCCTCAATGACGGCCGTGCTGATGTGCGTGATGCGCATAGATCCGCTACAGTAGCAGTTTCGGAGCAAGCGATGCGGGTTCTGGTCACCGGGGCGGAGGGGTGCATCGGCGCGTGGGTGCTCCGGAGCCTGCTTGAGCGTGGCCTGGACGTGGTGGCCTACGATCTGACGGGCGAACTTCATCGGCTTTCGCTCATTGCTCCCGCCGGGGCGCCGAGGCGCGTACAGGTCGAAACCGGACGGATCGAAGACACGGCCCGCGTCAAGACGCTGGTCCGCGAGGAGGCGATCACACATATCGTGCACCTGGCGGCAGTGCTCATGCCCTACTGCCAGCGCCACCCCGCCCAAGGCGGTCTCGTCAACGTGATCGGAACGCTGAACGTATTTGAGGCGGCGCGCGATGCGGGGCGGCCGGTGCGGATCGTCTACGCCAGTTCCTCAGCGGTCTGGGGACCGCCGGAGGAACACCCGGACCGCCCCCTGGCGGAAGACGATCCCCCGAAGCCGACCACGCATTACGGCGTGTTCAAACTGGCCAACGAAGCCTCGGCCCGGGCGTTTTTCCTTTCCGACGGCATCTCGAGCGTCGGTTTGCGTCCATGGACGGTTTACGGCGTGGGCCGCGACACCGGCCTGACAGCCGATCCCACGCTGGCCATGAAGGCGGTCGCCCTCGGAGCCCCGTATCAGATCCGCCTGAGCGGGCGCATGGATCTGCAATACGTCGAGGACGTGGCCGAGGCGTTCGTGCGGTGTCTGCTGGCGCCGCTCGAGGGCGCCCGCGTGTTCAACCTCGCCGGCGACGTGATCTCGATGGAGGAGTTGATCGCGCTGCTCGAGCGGCTCCGCCCAGGAGCGCGGCATTTAATCACCGCCTCCGGCCCGCCCGTCCCGGTGGCCTGCCGGATGAGCGACAAGGCGCTGCGGGCCGCCGTGCCGGATCTCCCGAAAACGCCCCTGGAAGAAGGGGTGCGGCGGACGATCGAGCTGTTCGAACGCCTGCACCGCGAAAATCGCCTGATGTGAGCCGCTCTTATTGCAACTCGATGGCGATTACATCGCCGTCGGTGCCGTAACGCGGATCGGACCGGGGTACATATTCGACGACGGCGCGGGCGGAAGCCTGCGGGCCGCAGCGCAGATCGAGGCGGCCTGCGGGCGCGTTTCGGATTCGCACCTGGGAGGGCCGCCCGATCAGCAGGGCGATCGTGCGCCGCTCAACTCGGACATACAGACGTGCGGCGTGGCCCAGGCAGTCCACCTGGATCAACTCGCCTGCGACCGCCTGTCCCTTGGCCGGCTGCCAGGAAGGCGGAACCATCGGACTGCGATCGGGCTGCCGAGTCGGCTGAGGCTCGCCGATCTTGCGGAGAGCCGCGCGGGCCATTTCTTCCTCCGCGCTCGTCGCAGCGGCTTCCAGCGCGCGCCAGGCGGCCCGGCGTGCTTCTTCCGTGCGCCCGGCCTCGTGCAAGGCGAGCGCCAGGGCATGCCACAGGGAGGACTGGCGCGGCAACAGCGAGGCTGCTTTTTGCAGGTGTGCGACGGCCTCGGCGCGCCGCCCGTCCTTGAGCAGCGCACCGCCGAGCATGAAGTGCGCCTCGGCAAACTGTGGATTCAATGCAACGGCTTTTCGAAGCGCGGCAAGCACCTCCGCCGGAGTTTCTCCGGAATCCCGCAGCAGCATGGCGTATTCAAAATGCGTGCGCGCGCCGGCGTCGCCGAGTGCAAGGGCGCGGGCCAGGTGTTGGCGCGCCGCCGCGTAGTCGCCCCGCCTCAAGGCCAGTGCGCCGAGTCCGGTGTGCACCGCGGGCGAATCCGGATCGGCAGCGGCCAGGCGTCGGTAAAGACGTGCGGCTTCCTCCTCGCTGCCCATGTCCAGCAGCAGCTCGGCCCGAACGAGGAGTGATTCTTCCTCGGGCACCGGGCGCGGCCCCGTGACGTTAGGGTTGCCCAGCGGCTCCAAAGGAATCCGGATGACCATGAACCGGCCTGCGGCGACGTAACGCTCGAGGTCCTCGAGAGCCGCCTCCAAGGTTTTGCCGAAGGCCTGCTCGAAAGCGGCCGGAGTTCCCCGGTCGAGGAGTTCTACAAAGCGGGGCAGGGCTCCGCGATAGCCCTCCGACAGATTGAGCATGTGGACCAAGGCCCAGCTCTGGGCGTAGAAGAGCGCAGCTTTGTCGGGCTGGTGGTAAAACGGCGAGTCCCGCGTCACGGCAGCCAGAGTGGAGGCATCCAGCCAGCGAGTGCGCCGGAGAGTCTGAAGGTGAGTGAAGATCGGTGCGCCGACGGCGAGGCTGTCGCCCTCGGCGCGGAGTGTGGAGTAGAACTCCGCCGTGCCCTCTTCGAGCCAGCGGGGAAGCGCCACCGTGGTGTGGTTCAGCAACAGGTGCACATACTCGTGCGCCGCAACCCGTTCCGTTTGTTCTCCCGCCCAGTGGAGCACGATGTAGTTGCGCTCGGGACCGCCCTGGAAGAAACCCAGGGTGGATTCCGAAGGACGCAGGGGGCGAAACGCGCCGGAGGAGGCCAGCAGCAGCACGCGCACTGGAAGCGGGCCGAGCACGGGGGCTCCGGGAGCGCCGGCGAAGGCATGCCGCACAAGCTCCAGCCGCTCGAGGATGCTGCGCCCGCGGCCGGGGCCGGCGTCCGTGTAGAGCTCGAAGTGCGGCGAGTCAAGGCGGATCCAGCCCGCCAAGGCAGGCACGGCGGCAACCAGAGCGAACAAGAGGCGGCAGCTCACGGCAAACCGAGCAGGCGAGCAGGATTGCGTTTGGCCATCTCGGCGATCTCCTCCGGCGTAAGGCCTTCCCGTTGGAGGACGTCGAAGAACGCCTCCAGCCCGTCCGGATGAAGCGGGTTTCCGGCCTGGCCCAGATCGCTGGACAGGATGCAATGTTGAGGGCCCACGGCGCGGATCGCCTCGACATACTGGCGGGGCGTCAGCGAGCGGTTCGGCCCGACGAGGGCGTTGTAGACGAACTCCAGCAAGGCTCCGTTTGCCGCGGCGGCTTTCATTTCAGAGAGGTTCATCCGCACGGGGGCCAGCATGGCATGAGTAACCAGGATCCGGTTCACACCCCGGCGGCGGGCTTCCTGGACGAGCAGCAAAACTTCCGGCGGTGAGGCATGGCCCGTCGCCAGCACGAGATCGTGCCGGGCGATGAGGTCGAGCACTTGAAGCACCTCGGGCAGCAGTTTTCCCTCGCGGCTGACGGCTACGAAGGGACGGGACTCGCCGGAGGCGCGCACGTGGTTTTCGGCATCGAACGTAGGCATCCACACGATGCGACCCCACCCCCCTTTCACGCTCGTCATGCGCTCGACGGCCGCTGGGTTGATGCCGCCCACGGCGCGGTTCAGCACGATCCCGCCGTACACTTCGAGCCCGGGCACCTCTTTGCGGACCAGCCAGGCCAGCCCGGCGGTCGGCTCGTAGTGGTTCTTGAGCACGATGGCGCGGAGGCCGCGTTTTCGGGCCAGCCGCACCAGCTCCAGCGCGTCAATCGAGCGTGGCAGGCTGTCGGGATCGGCGTGGGCGTGAAGGTCCACCACGCCGCTCAGCGTCTGTCCCCAGACGGAGAGGGCGGCGGCGAGGAGAGCCACGATTCTCACGGTTCACTCCCGCGCCGCCCGGCGGCGTCACTCGACCTCGCTGAGGGAGGCGTCGCCCAAGTCCTCGTCCAGACTCCGCCCGAAGTGCGGCCGGGTTTCCTCTTCGTACATCGCCAGGCTTTCACTCAAGGCGGCTTCGACCTCGGGTTCGGTCACAACCTCCTCGGCTTCTTCGCCGGCGATCTTGACGCGGCGGTAGTACTCCATGCCGGTGCCTGCGGGGATCAGGCGTCCGACGATGACGTTTTCCTTGAGCCCGCGCAGGTAGTCCACCTTGCCGTTGATGGCCGCCTCCGTCAGCACGCGCGTGGTTTCCTGGAACGAGGCTGCGGAGATGAACGAGTCGGTCGAAAGCGAAGCCTTCGTGATGCCGAGCAGCACGGGCCTGCCCTCGGCCGGGCGGCCGCCGGCTTCGATGACACGCTGGTTTTCCTCGCGGAACTTGAACTTGTCCACGACCTCCTCGGGGAGGAATTCCGTGTCGCCGATGTCCTCTACCTTCACCCAGCGCATCATCTGGCGCACGATCACCTCCAGGTGCTTGTCGTTGATCGTGACGCCCTGGAGTCGGTAGACCTCCTGGATCTCGTTGACCAGGTATTTCTGGAGCTCCTTTTCGCCGAGCACGTGCAGAATGTCATGGGGGTTCCGGGGGCCGTCCATCAACGGATCGCCGGCGCGCACCCGCTCGCCCTCCTGCACGTTGACGTGCACCCCGCGCGGGATCAGGTACTCGCGCTGCTGGCCGTCGTCGCCGATGACGTAGACCTTGCGCGCGCCCTTGGTGATTTCGCCGAACCGGACGGTGCCGTTGATTTCAGCGATCACGGCGGTTTCCCGCGGCTTGCGCGCTTCGAACAGCTCCACGACGCGCGGCAAACCGCCGGTGATGTCCTTGGTTTTGGTTGTGGCGCGCGGGATCTTCGCCAGCACGTCACCGGCGTGCACCTCATCGCCGTCCTTGACCATCAAGTGGGCATGGGTCGGCATGAGGTATTTCTTTTCCTCGCCGCGGGAAGCGCCGCTCGGGCGGATCACCAGGGCGGGAATGCGTTTTTCATCGGGGAAATCCACGACCACCCATTGGGACAGTCCGGTCACCTCATCCACCTGTTCCTGGAGCGTCTGCCCCGGAATGAGGTCGCGGAAGTGGACGATTCCGCTGACTTCGGTGAGGATGGCGAAAGTGTAGGGATCCCATTCGAGCAGGATCTGTCCGGCCTTGACAGGAGCGCGGTCTTCCACCAGCACTTTGGCACCGTAGACGACCTGGTACCGCTCTTTTTCGCGCCCCTTTTCGTCCTCCACCGCCAGGATGCCGTTACGGTTCATGGCGATCAACTCGCCCTTCTTGTTCCGCACGGTGACGATGTTGTGATACCGCACGAAGCCGTCGGTTTTGGCATCCTGGGTGGACTGCTCGGCGGCGCGCGTCGCAGCCCCGCCCACGTGGAAGGTGCGCATCGTAAGCTGGGTGCCCGGTTCCCCGATGGACTGGGCTGCGATGACCCCCACGGCCTCGCCGCGCTCTACCAGCCTGCCCGTGGCCAGGTTGCGGCCGTAGCACAGCTGGCAGACGCCGCGCCGGGACTCGCAGGTGAGCACGGAGCGGATCTTGACGCGCTCGATGCCGGCGGCCTGAATGGCCGCGGCCAGTTCCTCGGTGATTTCCTGGTTGGCGCGAGCCAGCACGTTGCCGTCGTAGTCCACGACGTCCTCGAGAGCCACGCGGCCCACGATGCGGTCGCGCAGGGGCTCGATGATGTCGCCCGCTTCCACGATCGGCTCGACGTAAATGCCGTCCGTCGTCCCGCAGTCGTACTCGGTGACGATGACGTCCTGAGCCACGTCCACGAGCCGGCGCGTCAGGTAGCCGGAGTCGGCGGTCTTCAGCGCCGTATCCGCCAGACCTTTGCGGGCGCCGTGGGTGGAGATAAAGTACTGCAGCACGTTGAGGCCTTCGCGGAAGTTGGCGGTGATGGGCGTCTCGATGATCTCGCCGGAGGGCTTGGCCATCAAGCCGCGCATGCCCGACAGCTGCCGGATCTGCTGCTTGGAGCCGCGGGCTCCGGAGTCGGCCATGATGTAGATGGGATTCAGGTAACGGCCGGTGCGGTCATCCTCCTCCATCAGCTTGAACATTTCGTCGGAGACCCGGTCGGTAACCTTGGACCAGATCTCGATGATCTTGTTGTAGCGCTCGCCGTACGTGATGGCGCCTTCCTGGTACTGCGCTTGCACGGCCATCACCTGACGTTCGGCTTCCCGCACGAGCTGCGGCTTGGAGGAGGGCACCACCATATCGTCAATGCCAATGGAGATGCCCGCGCGCGTAGCGTAGAGGAAGCCGAGGTCCTTGATGCGGTCCAGCATCTGGACCGTGGTCTGCAAGCCGAAGTGCAGGTAGCAGTACTGGACAAGCTGCGTCAGCCCTTTCTTCTTGAGGAGGCCGTTGATGAACGGCATCTCCTCCGGCAGGACGTCGTTGAGGATGACGCGGCCCACCGTGGTCTCCATGTACTGCCGGTCGAATTCAATGGGTTCGGTGTGGAGGATGTTCTGGTCGTCGAAGGCTTTGGTGAGGTCAATAACTTTTCCCGTGTAACGGAGCTTGATCGGGGTGAGCGTTTCGACTTCGCCCATTTCGAGCGCGATCAGGACTTCCTCGGTGGAGGCAAAGGTGCGGCCCTCGCCTTTGGTTCCGGGACGGGCCTTGGTGAGGTAATACAGGCCGAGCACCATATCCTGCGTGGGCACGGCCAGCGGCTGCCCGTGCGCCGGCGAGAGGATGTTGTTGGAAGAAAGCATCAGCGAGGCCGCTTCGATCTGTGCCTCCGGAGAAAGGGGGATGTGGACCGCCATCTGATCGCCGTCGAAGTCCGCGTTGAAGGCGGTGCACACCAGCGGATGGATCTTGATGGCCTTGCCTTCGACCAGAACCGGCTCGAAGGCCTGAATGCCGAGACGGTGGAGCGTAGGCGCGCGGTTGAGCAGGATCGGGTGATCACGAATCACTTCTTCCAGGATGTCCCAGACCACGGGATCCTGCTGCTCGACCAGCTCCTTGGCCTGCTTGATGGTGGTGCAGTGTCCGCGCTGCTCCAGGCGGTGGTAGATGAAAGGCTTGAACAACTCGAGGGCCATTTTCTTGGGCAGGCCGCACTGGTGCAGTTTCAGTTCCGGACCGACGACGATGACCGAGCGCCCGGAGTAGTCCACGCGCTTGCCGAGCAGGTTCTGGCGAAAGCGTCCCTGCTTGCCTTTGAGCGTGTCCGAAAGGGACTTGAGGGGGCGGTTGTTGGCGCCACGCAGCACACGGCCGCGGCGGCCGTTGTCGAACAGGGCGTCCACAGCCTCCTGCAGCATCCGCTTTTCGTTGCGGACGATGACGTCCGGCGCGTGGAGTTCGATAAGCTTCTTCAAGCGGTTGTTGCGGTTGATGACGCGGCGGTAGAGGTCGTTGAGGTCCGAGGTGGCGAAGCGGCCGCCGTCCAGCGGAACCAGAGGCCGCAGTTCCGGCGGGATGACGGGGAGCACATCGAGGATCATCCACTCGGGCTTGTTACCCGACTTGCGGAAGGATTCCACCACGCGCAGCCGCTTGGCGTACTTCAGCTTTTTCTGCGCGGAGACCTCGGTGCGCATCTTTTCGCGGATCTCCTGGCTGAGGGCGTCCACGTTGACGCGCTTGAGCAGCTCCTTGACGCCCTCGGCGCCCATCATGGCCACAAACTTGCCCGGGTACTCGGCCTCCAGCTGGCGCTTGCGCTCGTCAGTGATAACGTCGCCCTTGTTCAGTCCGGGCACTTCCCCGGGATCCACGACGACGTGGGCTTCGTAGTAGAGCACGCGCTCGAGGTCGCGCAAGGTGATGTCCAGCAGGTAGCCGATCCGGCTGGGGAGGCCTTTGAAGAACCAGACGTGGGAGCAGGGACTGGCCAGTTCGATGTGGCCCAGCCGCTCCCGGCGCACCCGGGCCAGGGTGACCTCGACGCCGCACTTGTCGCAGATCACGCCCCGGTGCTTCATGCGTTTGTACTTGCCGCACAGGCATTCCCAGTCCTGCACCGGGCCGAAAATCCGGGCACAGAACAAACCGTCGCGCTCCGGTTTGAAAGTCCGGTAGTTGATGGTCTCCGGCTTGGTCACCTCGCCGTGGGACCAGCTCCGGATCTTCTCCGGAGACGCCAGACTGATGCGAATGGAATCGAAATCCGCGATCAAGCTCGATCGGTCGTAAGGAGAAGTTCGGTACAAGTCTGCCTCCTCGCCAGATGGCGGCGCCCGCCAGAGGGACGCCGCCGGTTGGTCACTAGTCGGCCGCGAGCGCCGTCTCGATGACGTCGCGCGGCTTCTTCATCAACTCCACATCCAGGCACAGCGCCTGAAGTTCGCGAATCAGCACGTTGAAGGATTCCGGCACGCCGGGTTCGGCCGCGGCCTCGCCCTTGACGATGGCCTCGTAAATCTTGGCGCGGCCGTAGACGTCGTCGGACTTGGCGGTGAGCAGCTCCTGGAGGATGTAGGCAGCCCCATAGGCCTCCAGGGCCCACACCTCCATCTCTCCGAAGCGCTGGCCGCCGAACTGCGCCTTGCCGCCCAGCGGCTGCTGGGTGATAAGCGAGTAGGGCCCGATGGAGCGCGCGTGGATCTTGTCGTCCACCAGGTGGGAGAGCTTCATCATGTAGATGTAGCCCACCGTCACGGGCTGCTCGAAGGGCAGCCCCGTCATGCCGTCGTACAGCGTGACCTTGCCCGAAACGGGCAGGCCCGCTTCCTGGAGCTGCTGCTTGATGTCCCGCTCGGTGGCGCCGTCGAACACCGGAGTGGCGTAGTAGCGACCCAGGGTGTGGGCGGCCCAACCGAGGTGCGTCTCCAGGATCTGGCCCACGTTCATGCGGGAGGGCACTCCGAGCGGGTTGAGAATGATCTCCACCGGGGTCCCGTCCGGCAGGTAGGGCATGTCCTCTTCGGGAACGATCTTGGAGATCACACCCTTGTTGCCGTGGCGGCCCGCCATCTTGTCGCCCACGCTGAGCTTGCGCTTCATGGCGATGTAGACCTTGACGAGCTTGATGACGCCCGGCGGCAGCTCGTCGCCCTTGCGCAGCTTGGCGATCTTCTCCTCGGTGATCTTTTCGAGGACGGCGATCTGCCGCGAGGTCATCTCTTCGATCTCGTCAATCTGCTCGTTCAGGCGCGGATCCTTGTCCTTGATCTTCAGGCGCTTGAGGTCGCGCGCCTTGAGCTTTTCCACCACTTCGCGCGTCAGGGGCGTGCCCTTGGCCACCAGTCGCTTGTTGGTCTTCTCATCGTGCAGATCGGCGATCAGTTGCTTGCCTTCAAAGAGGGCCGCCAGCCGTTTGGCGCGCTCGTCGTTGAGGATGCGCTTTTCGTCTTCGAGATCGCGCTGCAGTTCCTGAATCTCGTGCTCCAGAATCGCTTTGGAGCGTTCGTCCAGTTCCACGCCCTTGCGGGAGAAGATCTTCACTCCCACCACCGTGCCTTCGATGCCCGGCGGGCAGTACAGGGAGGCGTCTTTGACGTCGCCGGCCTTCTCACCGAAGATGGCGCGGAGCAGCTTCTCCTCCGGCGTGAGCTGGGTCTCGCCCTTCGGAGTCACCTTGCCGACCAGAATGTCGCCGGGCTTGACATTGGCGCCGATGCGCACCACGCCGCTCTCGTCCAGGTGGCGCAGGAAGGCCTCCGAGATGTTGGGGATGTCGCGCGTGATTTCCTCGGGGCCCAGTTTGGTGTCACGCGCCTCCGTTTCGAATTCCTCGATGTGGATCGAGGTGTAGTAGTCCTCCTTGACCAGCTTTTCGCTGACGATGATGGCGTCCTCGAAGTTGTAGCCGCGCCAGGGCATGAAGGCCACCAGTACGTTGCGGCCGAGGGCGAGCTCGCCGTTGTCCGTGCACGGGCCGTCGGCCAGCACGTCGCCTTTGCGGACGCGCTGTCCTTTCCGCACGATCGGCTTCTGGTTGATGCAGGTGTTCTGGTTGGACCGCTTGAACTTGATGAGGGGATAGATATCGGCGCCGACCTCGCGGGACAGCTGCCCCTCGTGACCTCCCTCGACGCGCACGATAATGCGTTCGGAGTCCACCGAGTCCACGATGCCCGACCGGCGGCACAGCACCACGGCGCCCGAGTCGCGGGCCGTGACGCGCTCCATGCCCGTGCCCACATACGGGGCTTCGGCCCGCAGCAAGGGCACGGCCTGGCGCTGCATGTTGGATCCCATGAGCGCGCGGTTGGCGTCGTCGTTTTCCAGGAAGGGGATCAGGCTGGCGGCCACCGAGACCAGCTGTTTCGGGCTGACGTCCATGTACTGGACGGCTTCCCGCTCGACGAGCTGGAAGTTGCCCGCCACGCGCGCGTTGACCAGCTCCGGCACGATGCGGCCTTCGGCGTCCAGCTCCACATTGGCCTGCGCGATCACGTACTTGTCTTCCTCCCAGGCCGAGAGGTACTCGCAGTGGGCCTCGTATTCGGCGGGCTGCTTTCCAGCAGGCAGGCTGCGATTGACCCGTTCGATTTCGGCCCGCAGCACCACGTCGCCCACCTTGAACTTGGTGTCTCCGGGATTGGTGATGCGCACTTCGTCAATCACCTGTCCCTTGACCACGCGGCGGTAGGGGCTTTCAATGAAGCCGTACTCGTTGATGCGGGCGAAGGTGGACAGAGACGAAATCAGGCCGATGTTGGGCCCCTCCGGCGTCTCGATGGGGCAGATGCGGCCGTAGTGTGTGGGGTGCACGTCACGGACTTCGAAGCCGGCGCGCTCGCGCGACAGTCCGCCCGGTCCCAGAGCCGAAAGCCGCCGCTTGTGGGTGATTTCCGCCAGCGGATTCGTCTGGTCCATGAACTGCGACAGCTGGCTGGAGCCGAAAAACTCCCGGATGGCCGCCATGACCGGCTTGGCGTTCACCAGGTCATGGGGCATGGCCGTGGACATCTCCTGGTAGACGGACATCTTTTCTTTGATGGCCCGCTCCATGCGCACCAGGCCGATGCGGAACTGATTCTCCAGCAGCTCCCCCACGGCCCGCACGCGCCGGTTGCCCAGGTGGTCAATGTCGTCCACCGTGCCGATGCCTTTGCGCAGCTTGAGCACGTAGCGGATGACGTCCACGAAATCTTCCGGATCCAGGATCTTGCGATCCAGCGGATTCTTGCCCTGGTTTTCCGGCTTCTCGGCCCAGCCGGGCGGCGTCCACTCGGGATTATCGTGGATCTTGATGTTGAACTTCATGCGCCCGACCCGGGAGAAGTCGTACTTGCGCGGATCGAAGAACATTCCCTGGAACAGCTGCGTCGCCGTCTCCAGTGTCGGGGGATCGCCGGGTCGCAGCTTGCGGTAGATTTCCAGCAGGGCGTCGTTTTGTGTCTTGACGGGGTCCTTCTTGAGGGTGACGGAGATAACGTTGCCGACGTCATCCTTTTCCGGGAAGAACACTTCGAAGGAAGGGATCTGCGCTTCGAGAATGCGCTGCAGCGCGGCCGCGGTCATCTCCTGGTTGGCTTCGAGCAGCACTTCGCCCGTGCTCAGGTCCACCACGTCGGCCACGGCGAAAGCCCCCTCCAGATCGCCGGGGGTGATCTCGATCTCGGAAATGCGGGCCTTTTGCAGCTCCTTGATCACTCCGGAAGTGACCTTCTTGCCGGCCCCGATCGTCTCTCCGCCGCGGGTGGTGAACCCCTCGGCCAGCCGCACGCCCAGCTTTTCCAGTTCCGGCGTCACCGGACACCACAGGCGGCCCTGCCGGACCGTGATGGGAAAGACCTTGTAAAATGCCCGCAGAATCTGCTCGTCGGTCTTGTAGCCCAGGGCCCGCAAAAAGACGGTGCCGTAGAACTTTCGCTTGCGGTCAATGCGGACGTACAGGAGGTTTTTGGTGTCGTACTCGAACTCCACCCAGCTGCCGCGGTAGGGGATGATCTTGCCGAGATAATAGCCCTGGGAGGGAATCCGCTCGAAGAACACGCCCGGGGAGCGGTGCAACTGCGAAACGATCACCCGCTCGGTGCCGTTGATGATGAAGGTGCCGTTTTCGGTCATCAACGGGATTTCGCCGAAGAAGACCTCCTGCTCCTTGATGTCGCGCACCGTGCGCGCGCCCGTCTCGCTGTCCTTGTCGTAGACGGTGAGCCGGATGGTGACCTTCAGGGGAGCCGCATAGGTCATGCCGCGCTCTTCGCATTCGGCACGGTCGTACTTGAGCTGGAGGCCCACCGGGTCGCCGCACTTGTTGCAGAAGGTGACCACGTTCTTGTTGAACGTGCCGCACTTCGGGCACAACACGTCGCCGACGTGATAGGGATCGGTGCGGATGTAGGCTCCGCAGCCGGGATTCCGGCAGGTGGTGCGGAGGTGGTTGAGGCCTTTCAGGTTGCCGCACTTGCACTCCCAGTTCCCGATCGAGTAATCCACGAACTCCAGCTTGCTCAGACCGCGGAAGTCTTCGATCGGGAACACCGAGGTGAAGACGCTCTGCAAACCCACGTCTTCCCGCTCGACGGGCAGGAGGTCCATTTGGAGGAACCGGGCGTAGGATTGCTTTTGGACCTCGATCAGATTCGGAATGGGAACGACGGTCTTGATTTTGGAGAAATCAAGCCGTTCGCGTTGCGTGCCGTTAGCCGGATTCTGCATTACCTACTCCCCTTACGAAGCCGTCAAAATGAGGCGCGGAGCCAGCCCTGGCGCCGCATGCATCGGAGCCGGCGCACTGCGCCCGTGCCACCCCCGGACCGCCGCCCCGCCAGGGAGGCACAAACGCGCTCGGGCACGGCGCGGGATCCGGAATCTCATGGCGTTGGCGGACAGGCGGAAAAGTGCGTGCACCCAGCGCTGCGTCTGGAGCCACACAGACACACCCCTCACTTCAGGCACACGCCAACCGTTGGCAGGATTTTCAGGGCACACAGGCGACAGTTCCCGGCTCGGCTCCGGTCAAAGACAATTTCAGTCTAGCAAAGCGCGGCTGGCCAGTCAAACCCCCGGGGGCCGGCAGCGCGGCGGCCGTCAAAGCACCCCGCCCGTCACGGCGGCACGCCTCAGGGCCTAGGCAGTCCGCGGGCCCGCCGGGCCGATTACTTGATCTCAACCGTGGCGCCCGCGTCCACGAACTTCTTCTTGATCGCCTCCGCCTCTTCCTTGGTGACACCCTCTTTAATCACCTTGGGCGCGCCCTCTACCAGGTCCTTGGCCTCCTTGAGGCCGAGGTTGGTCACCTCGCGCACCGCCTTGATGACGTTGATCTTGTTGGCCCCCGCCGAGGTCAGCACCACCGTAAACTCGGTCTTCTCTTCCGCAGCGGGCGCCGCCTGGGCGCCGGCAGCGGGCGCCGCCACGGCCACCGTGGCCGCCGCGGCGGAGACGCCGAAGGCCTCTTCAATTCCCTTGACCAGCTGGGCCGCTTCCAGAAGCGTGAGGCCCTTGATCTGTTCCAAAATCGCGTTGACGTCTGCCATGTACGTTCTCCCAATGAAATCTTGCAAAGCAGTAGATCTAGCCTGACCGCTGCTCCGGAAATTTTCCCTGCTTGACCGCCTGATCCAGTGCGACGGCCAGATTGCGCGCCACGCCGTTCAACGCCACTGCCAGCCGCTGCGCCGACGAGTTCAGCAGCCACATCAGGCGCGCGATCAGTTCGGTCTTGGACGGCAGGTTCGCCAGGTCGCGGATCGCCGCCACGTCCACGACCCGGCCTTCCACCATCCCGGCCTTGAAAGTAAACGTCGGATTCTCCTTGGCATAGGTGGTCAGGGCTTTAGCCAGAGCTACCGGATCCGTATGCGTCCAGGCCAGCGAAGTCATGCCCGTGAGCCCTTTCAACAGAGGCTCGGCCGGCGTGCCCTGGGCGGCCTTTTCCGCCAGGTTGTTTTTGATCACCCGATAGCGGCCGCCGGCGGAGCGCACCACCTTCCGCAGCTCGAAATCCTGAGCCACGGTGAGGCGCTCGAAACCTGTGACGAACAGATGCGCGGCGCGCTCCAGCTCCTGGCGCAAAGCCTCGACTTCTTTTCGTTTGTCTTCCCGGCTTTTCATGCTGGTACCTGCTTTTTCGTTACTGCACGCGTGTGTTGAACGGCGTCACGTCCAGCCGGACACCCGGACCCATGGTGGAGCACAGAGTCGCGCTCTTCACATACTTGCCCTTGGCCGCCGCCGGCTTGGCTCGCAACACGGCCTGGATCAGCGCCTGTGCGTTCTCCACGAGCTTGTCCTGGGCAAAGCTGACCTTGCCCACCGGGGCATGGATCACTCCGGTCTTGTCCACCCGGAACTCGACCTTTCCGGCCTTGATCTCCTTGACGGCGCGCGCGACATCCATCGTCACCGTGCCGGTCTTCGGGTTAGGCATCAGCCCGCGCGGGCCGAGAATCTTGCCGAGCCTGCCGACGGCCCGCATCATGTCCGGCGTGGCAATCACGGCGTCAAAGTCCAGCCAGCCCTCCGACTGGATCTTGTTGACCATCTCCTCTCCGCCGACGTAATCGGCGCCCGCCTGCTCGGCTTCGCGGATCTTCTCCCCGGAGGCAATGACGAGCACCCGCTTGGACTTGCCCAGACCGTTGGGCAGCACGACCGTGCCCCGCACCATCTGGTCGGCGTGTTTGGGATCCACGCCCAGACGCATGTGCAGTTCTACCGTCTCGTCGAACTTGGCGGTTTTCAGCCGCTGCACCAAAGGCACGGCCTCCTCGAGCGAATAGGGCCGTTTTTCGACCTGCGCAGCCGCCTGCTGATACTTTTTCCCGGGTTTGTGCGCCATAGTTTGCCTGGTCCAAACGGCCAGGAGAAGACAGACCCCTGGCCTCCCACTGTGAGAATCTGCTTGGGGCTAGATCTCCTATCCTAGCAGAACACCTCGCCCGCTGTCCAACGCGGCCCTCAGACCACCTCCACCCCCATGCTCCGGGCTGTGCCTTTGACGCAGCGGATCGCGGCCTCCAGATCAAAGCAGTTCAGATCCTGCATCTTGATCCGAGCGATCTCCTCGACCTGCTTTTCCGTGATGGTGCCTACCTTATTCTTATTAGGCTCGGAGGATCCCTTGGCGATGTTCACGGCCCGCTTGATGAGCACCGGTACGGGAGGTGTTTTCGTAACGAACGTGAAGGAGCGGTCCGAATAAATCGTGATCACCACCGGGATGATGAGCCCTTCCTGGTCCTTGGAGGAGGTCTTGGCGTTGAACGCCTTGCAGAACTCCATGATGTTGACCCCCTGGGGACCGAGAGCGGTACCGACCGGAGGCGCCGGAGTCGCCTTACCGGCCGGGATTTGCAATTTCACAACAGCTTGAACCTTCTTTGCCATACCACTTCAGGCCGCCGGGGATCCGCAAGGACCACCGGGCGGAACCCTCCTTGACTCAAATCTTTTCGACCTGCAGGAAATCCAGCTCGACCGGCGTTGCCCGTCCGAAGATCGTCACCAGCACGCGCAGTGTGTTGCGCTCGGCGTTGACTTCGTCCACTTTGCCCGTGAAGCTCGTGAAGGGACCGTCAATGATGCGCACGGATTCGCCCTTCTCGAAGGTGAGCTTCGGTCGCGGCCGCTCCGCTGAGGAGACCTGCCGGTACAGAATCTGATTGACTTCGTCCGGGCTTAACGGCACCGGATTGTTGCCGCCCCCCACGAAGCCCGTCACGCGGGGCGTGTTACGAACCAGGTGCCAAAGCTCGTCGCTCATCTCCATTTCCACGAGGACGTAGCCGGGGTAAAGGAGGCGCTTGCTGGTGACCTTTTTACCGCCGCGCAGCTCGACCACCTCCTCGGTTGGGATGAGAATCTGCCCGATCTTATCCTGGTAGCCGAAGGCCTCGGCGCGCGAACGCAACGAATCGGCCACCTTTTGTTCAAAACCGGAGTAGGTGTGCAGGATGTACCACTTCTTGTTCGAAGGGGCTGCGGCGAGCTCCGCCGGCACCGGCTCCGCGCCGGCCGGCGGGACCTCCTCATGCGGTGCTTCGGCCTCGGCCTGCGGCCCTTCCGCTCCGGAAGCCGCTGCGGCCGGCAGCTCCGGCTCCGGGGGCGAGAGCTCCCCTTCCGGCGCAACCGCCGGTGGAATGTCTTGCTCGTTGGGTTCGCTCATGACCGCCAGTTCCTCTCAGCGCGTGAAGGCGTCAAAGACCTTCGTGATGGCGCGCCCGAGAATGTAATCTACGGCGAAGAAATAGGCCGCGAAGGCGAACACCGCCACGATCACAACGGCCGTCGTCGCTCTGACCTGTTTCCAGGTCGGCCAGGTGACGCGCCGCATCTCCGCCTGGACCTCGGCCACGTAATTTTTCACGCGGACGGGCCAGCTTGCGACTCGTTCGACTACGCTTGCTTTTTCGTTCATACGCGGTCCGCAGCTTGCGGGCAAAGAGGGAAGCATCTGGCAGGGGCGGAGGGATTCGAACCCCCACTCGCGGTTTTGGAGACCGCTGGTCTACCGTTCAACCTACGCCCCTGCTGTCCTTGCCGGACGGGCGCGGACCCGGGCTTCCGTTCCTTGCCACCAGTTTACTTGATTTCGCGATGCACCTGGTGCTTGCGGCAGTGAGGACAATACTTGCGCAACTCGATCCGCTCCGTCACGGTCTTTCGGTTCTTGGTGGTCGTGTAATTCCGGCGCTTGCACTCAGTGCATTGCAACGTGATCATCTCCCGCGGCATGGTGCTCCTCTATCTGCGCCCTACTCCAGAATCTCGGTCACCGTGCCGGCGCCCACCGTGCGGCCGCCTTCCCGGATGGCAAACCGCAGCCCCTTCTCCATCGCCACCGGACTGATCAGCTCCACCGTCAGGTTCACGTTGTCCCCCGGCATCACCATCTCCGTCCCCTCCGGCAGCTTCACCGTCCCGGTGACGTCCGTCGTCCGAAAGTAAAACTGCGGCCGGTAGCCCGAGAAAAACGGCGTGTGCCGCCCCCCTTCCTCCTTGCTCAGCACATACACCTCCCCCTTGAACTTCGTGTGCGGCGTGATCGAACCCGGCCGCGCCACCACCTGGCCCCGCTCCACTTCGTCCTTCTCCACGCCCCGCAGCAGCAGACCCACGTTGTCGCCCGCCACCCCTTCATCCAGCAGCTTCTTGAACATCTCCACCCCCGTCACCACCGTCTTGCGCGTCTCGCGAAAGCCCACAATCTCCACTTCGTCGCCCACCTTGATCCGGCCCCGCTCGATCCGCCCCGTCACCACCGTGCCCCGGCCCTGAATCGAGAAAATGTCCTCGATCGGCATCAAAAACGGCTTGTCCACATCCCGCTGCGGCACCGGAATGTAGTTGTCCACCGCCTCCATCAGCTCCTCGATCCCCTTCTCCCACTTCTCCTCGCCGTTGAGCGCCCCCAGCGCGTTGACCCGCACCACCGGTACCTCGTCCCCCGGAAAGCCGTACTGCTTCAGCAGCTCCCGCACCTCCAGCTCCACCAGATCCAGCAGCTCCGGATCCTCCAGCATGTCCACCTTGTTCAGCGCCACCACAATGTAGGGCACCCCCACCTGCCGCGCCAGCAAAATGTGCTCCCGCGTCTGCGGCATCGGCCCCTCCGGCGCCGCCACCACCAAAATCGCCCCGTCCATC
>DATLYE010000022.1:0-71952 GCA_035575135.1 Bryobacteraceae bacterium | reverse complement strand
TGAGAGAACTCCGCCACAGCTGCCGCCAGTGTCGCCGCCACACCTGCGTCCACCGCATTGCCGCCCTGATGAAACAGCCGCATGCCCGCCTCGGCGGCATATTCGCTGCCGGCCGCCACGGCACCCCGCGTGCCGCGCACCGGCTGCCGCAGAGGTCTTTCGGTCTCTCTGCGCTGGGCCCACAGGGAGGCGGCCAGCCCAATCAACGCGAGGATTGCTTTCGCCCGCATCAGCCCCCGCCATTATAATGAAGCCATCCGATGCCTTGCGAAGAACCAGCGCGCCCGGGGCCCACTGAGGAGACTTCTGAACCGGCCGACGCCTCCGTGTACTGTCCCCGGTGCAACCAGCAGCTGCTCGAACACCGTTGCAAATTGGTGTGCCCGCGCTGCGGCTATTACCTGAGCTGCGCGGATTACTATTGAGGCGATGAGCAGCGACGTAGAGGCATTGCTGGAGCGCTTCCGCCGGGGGCCGGACGTGGTCGCCGTGGCCATCACGGGAGCGGCCGGAGCCGAGCTGGACTTTGTTCCCGCGCCCGGCAAGTGGAGTATCCGTCAGGTATTATGCCACCTGGCCGACTCGGAACTTGTCGGCGCCGTCCGCTTCCGCATGGTGATCGCGGAGGACAATCCTACGCTGGGAGCCTACAACCAGGAGTTGTGGGCCGCAAGGCTCGACTATAGCCGCCGCAAGATCTCCCAGGCTCTGGAGACCTTCCGCCGCACGCGCGCGGAGAACTACGAACTGCTGCGTGCGCTGCCCGAAGGCGCTTTTGAACGCCCAGCGGTTCACGCTGAGCTCGGACCTTTGCGCCTTCGGGACCTTCTTCGGATCTACGCCGAGCACGCCGAGAATCACGCCCGTCAGTTGCAATCCATCCGGGAACAGTACAAACAGGCGCGAACCCGCGCCTGAGGCCCGCTTCGGTAAAATTGCGGTGGTAATTTCCGCGGAGGAACCAGCATGCCGACTCCTCTGACTCCCATTCGGTTTCTGTACCGGGCCGCCGACTTATTCGGGAAAAAGGTGGGCGTCATCTCAGGGAAACAGCGCTTCACGTACGGCGAATTCGCCGAGCGCTGCCAGCGTCTGGCTTCCGCCTTGTGGAGCGAGGGGGTCGAACCCGGCGACCGGGTGGCGTACCTCAGCTTCAACACGCACCGTTTGCTCGAAGGCTATTACGGCGTGGTCATGGCCGGCGCAGTGGTCATGCCCTTGAACGTGCGCCTGGCCCCTGCTGAACTGGCGGCCATCCTGAACCATTCCGGTGCCAGAGTGCTGTTCTTTGAGAATGAGTTCCTCCCGCTGATCGCGCAGCTTCGGGCCGCCTGCGAATCGGTGCGCCGGTTTGTCCCCTTGGACGGTCCGGCGGAAGGCGCGGCGGCCTGCTACGAGGAACTTCTGGAACGCGCCCGCCCGCAGCGCGCGGACTGGACTTCGGTGGACGAAAACGCGCCCGCAGAACTGTTCTACACCAGCGGCAGCACGGGCGCGCCGAAGGGCGTCATCCTGTCGCACCGGACGCTCTATCTTCACGGCATGTCCGTAGCCTTGCTTTACGAAGACGGTGACCGGACCGTAGATCTGCACACCATTCCGCTGTTCCACGCCAACGGCTGGGGCCATGCCCACAGCGCCACGATGCTGGGAGCCACGCAGGTCATGGTGCGCCGATTCGATCCGCCCACGGTCTTCCAGCTGATTCAGGAGCACCGCGCCACGGATATGTCGCTGGTCCCCACGATGGCCAACGCGCTGCTGAACGCACCGGAGCGCGACCAGTACGACCTTTCCAGCATGCGGCGGATCATGATCGGGGGAGCTGCTTCCTCGCCGGATCTCATCGAACGCATGGAGAAGGCTTTCCGTTGCCAGGTGATGGCGGGCTACGGGCTGACGGAGACCGCGCCGGTGCTGACGGTGGCCAAGCTCAAGAGCACGATCCAACCCGCGTCCGACGCGGAACGCTATCGCCGTCTGGCCATGGCGGGATGGCCGATTCCCGGAGTCGAACTCCGGGTCGTGGACAGCCGCATGCAAGATGTTCCTCGCGACATGCAAACCATCGGCGAGATCGTGGCCCGCGGCGACCACATTATGACGGGCTACTTCGAGGACCCGGACGGCACCGCGGCGGTCATGACGGACGGCTGGTTCCACACGGGAGACATGGCGGTGTGGGACGAGGAGGGCTACGTCCACATCGTGGACCGCAAGAAGGAAATCATCATCAGCGGCGGGGAAAACATTTCCTCTCTCGAGATCGAAAAGGCCATCTGCGCCCACCCGGACGTTTACGAGTGCGCCGTTGTGGCCGCACCGGACGAAAAATGGGGTGAAGTGCCGGCTGCGATCGTATATCTCAAGCCGGGAGCCCAGCTAAGCGCCGAAGCGTTGCTGGAGTTTTTGCAGAGCCGCCTCGCGCGATTCAAGCTCCCGCGGAGGATCGAATTCACCGGAGAGCCGCTACCGAAGACCGGCACGGGCAAGATCCGGAAACTCGAGTTGCGGGAGCGATTCTGGACCGGCAAGGAAAGACGCGTGCAGGGATGACGCAGTGGCGCCTCACCGTAGAGTGCCCGAGGCCGGAAAAAGACCGGCTCCTGGCAGAGCTGGCCGAGGCGGGAACCTGCGGCGTGCTCGAAGAGGATTTGCTCCCGGACCGCTGCCGGCTGACAGCCTACTTCGCACAGCGGCACCAGGCCGAAGCCGTCGCGGTACAGTGGTCCGCTGCGATCCAAGCGGAGCCGGAGCGCGACTGGGTTGCCCTGGCGCGGGCGCAGTGGCGGGAACTGGAGGTCGGCCGGAGCTTCTATCTTGTGCCGGAAGGATCCGCTCAAGCAGCGCCGGCCGGCCGGCTACGCCTGGTGATGCGTGCCGGCCTTGCGGCGGGCAGCGGATGGCACCCGGCAACCCGGCTTGCCCTCGAGGGCCTCGAAGACTGTTTGCGCCCCGGCGATTTCGTGCTGGATCTCGGCACGGGCTCCGGGATCCTGGCGGCGGCCGCCGCAGGGCTCGGCGCCGGCGTCGTCTTCGCCTGCGACATTGACGCCGAGGCTGCCCGCGTGGCACAGCAGAACCTGCGTGACGACGGCGTGCCGGCTGCGCTTTTCGTGGGCTCGGTGCGGTCCGTGCGTACAAGATCTTTGGACCTGATCGTCGCCAACCTCCACGCCGCTGCACTGCGCGCGCTGTGCGGCGACCTGGCCCGCACGCTCAGACCGGGCGGCCGAGCGGTCGTGTCCGGCTTTTTCTCCGAGCAGGCCCCGCCGCTCGCGGAAATGTTCGCGACGAAAGGATTGGCACCTGCGGGCCGCCGTGTGCAAGACGGCTGGGCGTGTCTGATGCTGGAGAAGGCGCGCTGACGTGATGGCGAAAAAGAAGCGTGACCGGGCCACCGCGATCCGCCGCCTCGCGCGCGAGAGGGTCGGCAGGGTCCCGCCGTCGTCGGTGATCCTGTCAAAGGCGAAACGGAAGAAACCGAAGCACAAGAAGCGGCTGGCCGAACAAGAATGAGACTCTGGCTGAAGGGTCTGCTTTACTGCAGCCTGGCGGCGACGGCCACGGCAGAAGACTACGATCTGCTCGTGCGGGGCGGCCGGATCGTGGACGGAACGGGCAATCCGTGGTTTTACGGCGATCTGGCGATCCGCGGGGGCCGGATCGCCGCCATGGGGCGCCTCGAAAACAGGACGGCGCGGCGCGTCATTGAGGCTTCCGGTCTGGCCGTCGCTCCCGGCTTCATTGACATCCACAATCACTCCGACCGCACGCTCCTGGCGGACGGCAACGCACAGTCCATGGTCCGTCAGGGCGTCACCAGCATGATTCTGGGAGAGGGAGGCTCGGCGGCCCCGACAGACGAGTTCCCCCGATTTTCTTCTTATTTCGGCGAACTGCTCCGCCGCGGTATCTCGACCAACGTCGGCTCCTATGTCGGATCCAGCCAGATCTGGCTCCGGGTGCGCGGAGCCCGTCCCGGGCCGCCGACACAGGCGGAGCTCGAACGCATGCGAACACTCGTGCGGGAGGCAATGGAGGACGGGGCGCTCGGCCTCGCCAGCTCTCTGAGCGGACCTCCAGGGTCGTGGATCGACACCGATACCCTGGTGGCGATGTGCGAGGTTGCCGCCCGCTATGGGGGCATCTATTCCACCCATCTGCGCACCGAAGGAAAAGGAGTTTTCGAAGCTGCGGCCGAGGCGCTCGAAATCGGCCGGAGGGCCGGCGTAGCGGTGGACATCATCCACTTGAAAATCGCCGAGCGCACGCTTTGGGGCCGGATGCCCGAGCTCATCCATCTGATCGCCACCGCCCGCGCGCAGGGCCGCCGCGTGGAAGCCAACGTGTATCCGTACCGCGCCGGACAGAACGACCTGGCCAGCATCATCCCGCCCTGGGCCCATGAGGGAGGACGCCGGCGAATGCTCGAGCGCCTCCGGGATCCCGCGCTCCGGGCGCGACTGCGACAAGAAATCCTGCACGGAATTCCGGGATCTGACTGGTACAACCATTACACGGCCACAGGCTCGTGGGAAGGCATGCTGCTGGTGTCGTTCTCGAACCCCGCCTATCGGAAGTGGCAGGGCCGCCGCATGAGCGAGCTGATCCGGGAACTCGGAGGAGACCCGGTGGACGTGCTCTTGCGCGTGCTTGTCGAAAACGGAGGTTCGGTGCCTACCGTGTACTTCCACCACTCCGAGGAGGACATGCGCTACGCCCTGCGGCAGCCGTTTGTGTCCATCGGATCGGATGGTGCGGCGGTGGCAGTGGAAGGTCCCCTCGCCGCCGGCCATCCCCACCCGCGGTATTACGGCACCTTCCCGCGCATCCTGGGCCGGTACGTGCGGGAGGAAAAGGTGCTTTCCCTCGAGGAGGCGGTTCGGAAGATGACCTCGGCGAATGCCGCCAAAATCGGCATCTACGATCGCGGCCTTCTGCGTCCCGGACTGGCGGCCGACGTCACGATCTTCGACCCGGCGCGCATCGTGGACCGGGCAACGTTCGAACAGCCCCACCACTATGCGGAGGGGATCGAATACGTAATCGTGAACGGGGCCGTGGTCCTGGAGCAGGGGCGGCACACGGGCGCACGCCCCGGAGTGATCCTGAAGCGGTAGCCCTCTATAATCGGGAAGATGCAATCTGCCGGAGCGGCGGTTGAGTCGCTGGCCGCGATTCCTGGTTTGAATGTCCGCGCCAATGTTCCTCTGGCCGAGTACACACGCTTCGGTCTGGGAGGTCCCGCCGATCTCCTCATCGAGACGGCCGAAGCGGAGTCCTTCCTCCGCGCCGTGGAGATCCTGCGGCAAAGCGAAGTGCCCTTCGTGGTGCTGGGCGGCGGCACCAACGTCATCGTGGCGGATGAAGGCTTCTGTGGAGCTGTGATCCGCTACACGGCCGACCGGATCCTCGCCGCCGGAAACCGCGTGATGGCGGATGCGGGCGCCGCGCTGCAGGCTCTCGTGGACTTCACGATCGCCCGCGGCTTAAAGGGGATCGAGACGCTGACGCGCATCCCGGGCTCCGTCGGGGCAGCCATTTACGGCAACGCCGGCGCCTACGGGCACTCGATTTCCGAGCGCGTCCTGAAGGTGCGCTTCTTCGACGGCGCCGACATTCGCGTCTTCGATCGGGACCAGTGCCAGTTTGAATACCGCGGCAGTATCTTCAAGCGGCACAAGGACTGGGTGATTTTTTCGGCTGAGCTGCTGTTCGAGCCCGGCGATCCCGAACAGTTGCGCCGCACCGCGGACGAGATCGCGCGCATCCGGGATGCCAAATTCCCGCCGACGATGAAATGCGCCGGAAGCATCTTCAAGAATGTTCATCTCGCCGAACTGCCGCCCGAGCTGGCAGCGCAAGTGCCGCCCGAGGTCGTGCGCGAAGGGAAGGTTCCGGCCGCATGGTTTCTGGAACAAGTCGGCGCCAAGGGCATGAGTCGCGGAGATATCCACGTAGCCGACTATCATGCCAACCTGGTTTACAATGGCGGCGCCGGCACGGCACGTGACCTGTGCGCTCTGATCGCCGAGCTCAAGCAGCGCGTCAAAGAGCGCTTCGGTCTGGAACTGGAAGAGGAGGTACAGTATGTGGGTTTCTGAGAAAAGAATAGCGGCGGTCCTGTTGGGTGTAGCCTTGCATGCGGCAGCCCAGCGAAAGCCCGGCAGTCCGCTGGATCATCTTCCCCCGAACATCGAGGTGCTGACCTGGTTTGGCGAGCGGGCCGACATTTCTCCAGACAACCAGCGCATTGCCTTCATGGCGAAAAGCTTCGGGGATGCCTTCGTCATTGACCTGAAATCACGCATCATCCGTTGCCTGACCTGCAACGTGCCCGGCGCCGCCTTTCTCCGCGTGATGCACCTGGTCACGGGAGACTACATTCTGATCGGGCCGGAGCGATTCAAGGACATCCGCACCAGTCGGCGGGAAGAAAACGAGCTCTGGTTTTTGAGCCGGCAGTCGGGTGCGAAACCGGTGCGGCTGGGCCAGCGCATGAGTGAAGGCGCGGCCATATCCAAACGCAGCCTTAAAATCGCGTTTTCGGAGACCAGCGCACAGAATCCGGAGCTTCCCAAGGGTGCTTCGCGGCTGATTGTGGCCGAAGTGGATCCCGCCGCCCCGGCCTTGCGCAATCAGCGCGTCGTCCACGAAAGCCCGGACAACCGCTGTACTCTCGAAGCGCAAGATTTCTTTGACAACGACAGGAAACTGACCTTCAGTTGCTATGAGCCCGGAGACGCAGCTTCGGTCATGTCCATTGATCTTGAGACCGGCCAGGTGACGAACCACTCCCAGGCGCCGGGCACCTACAACGAGCCGGAAGGGATTTTCCCGGACGGCCAGTACACGTTGGTCGAGGCCGACCGCCACGCACGCGACCGCGGCTGGTCGGGCGGACATCGCCAAATTGACATCTGGAAACTGAAGCTGGACGGCACGGGGAAAGACTTCACCCGGCTGACCTACTTCAACGACTTTGAAGGCTACAAGGCCTCCAACCCGGTGGTCTCCACCGACGGGCGTTTCATGGCCTTCCAGCTCGCCCGGAGCGCAGACGAAGCGGGCGTGGGCTACGGTATTCTCATCTATTGGTTCCGCAAATGAGACGGATGTTGCTTCTGTGCCTCCTGGGGCTGGTTCCGGGAGCTCAGGCTCGGCTGAGCGTGTGGGCTGTCGGCGACGGCGTGCGCGTGGATCCCCAAACGGGCAGACTCATCGAGCAGCGCCCCGACATCCACGAGGACTACCCCGGTGGCAATTACCGCGCCCGAAACTCGGTCTGGGACGGAACGACCCGGACGATCTCGCTCGAAGCCGCCCGCAACGAATTTGTCGCCTTTCAGCTCATCCTCGAAGCCCAGCACCCCGTCACCGGTGTTGATGTCGAGGTCACGCCCCTGAGGCATCTCGCGGGAAGGGAGATTTCAGGCCAGTTTCTTGCGATTTTCAAGGAATGGTACGTCCGCGTCCACCGTCCCTCCACCGGTTACGAAATGCTCTCGCTCGGCCCCGCGTGGTATCCGGACGCGCTGATGCCCAAGCGGCGTTCCGGACTCCGGAGCGGCTTTCCGTTTTCGATCCCGGATATTCACAACAACATCCCCGAGCAGAAAAACCACGCCGTTTGGGTGGACGTCTACGTTCCGCGTGACGCCGAGGCCGGAAATTACGAGGGGCGGGTCGAAGTCCGCTGGGATGGCGGCAAGACCACCTTGGGACTCCGGCTGGAAGTCTGGCCCTTTGCCCTGCCGGATCGATTCTCACTTCGCGGAGACATCTACAACGGATCCCTCCGGCGCATGCCGCCGGAACAGGAATTGCTCTATTACCAACTCGCCAAGCGGCACCGCTTCGAGCCCGGTGTTTACGCGTACCGTCCCAACCTCCGGTTGGAGGGAACGAAGGTCGAGCTGGACTGGACCGAGTACGATGCCCGGGTGGGCAAATACCTGGATGGCAGCGCGTTCACCGAGCGCTACGGCTACTGGGGACCCGGCTACGGAGAACCGCTCGAACACATTCTGCTGCCGTTTGATTGCGAGCGCGGAGACAACCGTGCCCGCGCCTGGCCGATGGCGCAGCCCCCGGCTGGTCCCACAGCCGAGTTCGAGGCGGTTTGGAAGGAAACGGCCCGCCAGGTCAGGGAACATTTCGAACGCAATCCGGCCTGGCGGCGTGTGCGGAAGATCGCGTTTCTGGACGGGCTGGACGAGTCCTACAGCGAAGAGGCCTACACCAAGATGCGCTACTACGGGCGGCTGCTCGATGAGGCGCTGGGGGCGGACTGGTATCAATTCCGCATTGACGGCGGCTACTCGCGTCAGGCGATGGAGTCCATGAAGAAGGAAGTGGACCTTTGGGTATGCCACACGGTCAGCTACGATCCCGATTTCGCCCGTGAGCTCCGCAGCCGCGGTGTCGAAAGCTGGTTTTACGGACCGATGATTTATGAGCAGCGCAAGAACTCCGGCTGCGGCTCCAACACGTTTCTGGACCTGGATCTGCTCGTCAACCGGGCCATCGGCTGGGTCGCGTGGAAATACCGCTCGGGCTGGATCGAGTGGGAATTCGACTGGAACGCCTATGCCGCCTGGTATGAAGCGGAGAACTTCAAAGAAGAGCATCGTGTCTATAACGGATCGGGCCTGCTGATCTACCGCGGCGAGGTGATGGGCTATGAGCAGCCCGTTCCGAGCATCCGGCTGAAAGCGCAGCGGCGCGGACTGCAAGACTACGAGTACTTTCGTCTGGTGGCGGACAAGTACGGCGAGGCCGAAGCGGACCGGCTGGTTGACTCCGTCATCTTCGGGCGTCCCTTCGGAGAAGGTTCCATCGGCACGGTGCGCCTGTGGAAGAACCACCCCGACGAATGGGAGGCGGTACGGAGGCAAGCGGCCCGGCGCATCATCGAGGGGCGTTAGACGTGCACGAACCGGTCGCCGATGCCGCCCTGGAGGCCTTAGGGTACAAGCCCCGCTTCCGCCGCGTGCTGCGCCGCCGGGACTTGATTCTTTACGGCCTTGTCATTCTGACGCCGACGGCGCCCTACCCGGTTTTCGGTATCGTGCAGCAACTTTCCGGCGGCCACGCTGCGCTGTGCTATCTGGTCGCAATGGTGGCCATGCTGTTTACGGCGGCGAGCTACGGCAAAATGTCCGGCGCCTTTCCAGCGGCCGGATCCACCTACACCTACACGCAGCGCGGCCTGAGCGAACATCTGGGTTTCCTGGCGGGCTGGGCCATGATTCTGGACTATTTCCTGATCCCGCTGTTGAGCGTGGTCTACGCTTCGCTGACGGCGGCAAGACTGGCGCCGCAAGTCCCGTACTTCGTCTGGGCGGCGCTGTTTACGGCGCTGATTACATGGGTGAATGTGCAGGGAATCCGCGTGACGGCACGGGCCAGCTGGTTCCTCATGCTGGTCATGGGCGCCTCCACAGTGCTGTTCATCGGGCTGGCAGCGCGTTTCGTAGTGATGCACGGGGGAGTACCGTCGCTGCTGAATCCTGCCGCGCTGTTCCATCCGGAGACGTTCGCCTTGCGCCCGCTCCTGCTAGGGGCGGGCATCGCCACACTTTCCTACATCGGCTTTGACGCGGTCTCCACGCTGGCGGAAGACACCGTTCGGCCGGAGCGCGACATCGCCATCGCCACGGTCAGCATCTGCGTCGTGCAAACCGTCATCTGTTTTTTGACGGTGTACCTTGCAGCGCTGGCCTGGCCTGCAGGAGAGACGTTTCCCCACACCGAGACGGCGATCCTGGATGTGGGCAGACGGGTGGGCGGGCCCTGGATGCTCGGTTGGATTACTTTTGTGTTGCTTGTAGCGGGCTTGGCCAGCGCGCTCACCGGGCAGGCCGGGGCCTCCCGCCTGCTGTTCGGCATGGGCCGTGACGGCGTGCTCTCGCGGCGCATCTTCGCGCACGTGGACGCTCGCTCCTCCACACCGAAACGGGCGCTCTACGTTATGGCCGGAGTTTCTTTCGCGGGCGCGCTCGTGGCGCGCTTTCAAATCCTGGTGGAGCTGCTTAACTTCGGAGCTTTCGTCGGCTTCATTCTGGTCAACCTGAGCGTGATCCGGCACTACTATTTCCGTCTGGGCCGCCGCTCCGGCGCCGATAAGCTCACCAACCTTGTGTTCCCTTCACTGGGAGCGCTGGTTTGCACCTGGGTGTGGCTGAACTTGAGCGGCAAAGCCAGGCTGGCAGGCTTTTTGTGGATGGGGCTTGGCTTACTCTACCTTGCGGTGGTGACAAGAGGGTTCCGGGTTCCGCCCCGGCGGCTGGAGGTGTAACATGCGGCAGCCAGAGGCGCATCGGCGCCGTGAGCTGGAAGACAGAGCGCTCCGCTACGTGGAGGCTCACGCCGGGCGCCTGATCGCCATCGCGCGGGAGTTGGTGAGAATCCCCTCGGAAAACACGCCTCCCACCGGCGGGGAGAAGGCGTGCCAGGAGTACGTGGTTCGCTTCCTCCGGGACCACGGCTGGGAACCGGTCGTGTATTCGCTCATGGAAGTGCCGGGGCTCGCCCGGCATCCGCTCTACTGGCCCGGCCGCGATTATTCCGGGCGCCCCAATGTGGGAGCGCGGCGGCGAGGCTCGGGGGGCGGACGCTCGCTCGTGCTTTCCGGACACATTGACACGGTGCCGCGAGGCACTCAGCCGTGGACGCGCGACCCTTTCGGGGCGGAGATCGCGGACGGGCGGTTGTACGGGCGCGGAGCCAACGACATGAAGGCCGGAGTGGCCGCGAATCTGTTTGTGATCGAGGCGCTGGAGGATCTGGGCCTCCGGCTGGCGGGCGATTTGGTTTTCGAATCCGTCGTAGATGAGGAGTTCGGCGGCGTCAACGGAACTCTGGCAAGCCGCCTGATGGGATTCAATGCCGAAGCTGCGGTGATCACGGAGCCGTCTTCGCTTCGCGTATGCCCGGCGCAGCGTGGGGGGCGGACGGCGCACATACGGCTCCGCGCCGCTGGAGGCATCTTGAGCGACAACAACCTGCCGCGAGGCGTCGAAGGCCAGCTCCGGCACGTGCTCGCCGGCATGGACGAGTTTCGACGCCGGCGCCGTGCGACCGCCAGGATTCACCCCTACTACCAACAGGCCCTCGATCCCGTACCTGTCTCGGTGACAAAGGTGTTCACCGGGCCCTGGGGTACAGGCGAACCCATCACCGTACCGGAGACGTGCTTGCTCGAGGTCTACTGGCAGACCATGCCCGGAGAGAGTCAGGAAGAGATCGAACAGGAATTCTTCGAGTGGCTCGAAGATTTGGTCGAGGGAGCTCCGGAGCTCTTCGCGGTCCGCCCGGAAGTGGAATTTCCCATCCGATGGCTGCCCGGCTCGGCCATCCCCGCTACAGAGCCGCTGGTCGAGGAACTGCGCTCCTGCGCCGAACGAGCCCTGGGCCGGCCGGTTCCGGTGACCGGTATCGAAGGACCTTGCGACATGTACGTCTTCCACCAGGCCTTCGGTATCCCGGCAGTCCTCTGGGGGCCGCAAGGAGGCAATACGCACGCCGCCGACGAATACGTGGAGCTGGCTTCGCTGGTGGCCGCCACGCGCGCCCTCCTGCTGCTGGTGTGCCGCTGGTGCGGCGTGGCGTGAGCGCCGGACGGCCGGCTCCGGGTTGCCGATTCCCGCGCGGCCGCAGGCGTGCTAACAATGGGAACATATGGTGCGCTTGGAGACGGTGTTGGATTCGTGGCGTACGGTCCGGGCCGATACGGCCCAGGCCGTCGAGGAGTTCCCGGCCTCGGAACTGGACTTTCGGCCCGTTCCGGACGTGATGAGCTTCCGCGACATTGCCGTTCACATTCTCCAAGCAGGGCACGGCCTTACAGGGCTGCTGCTCGACGGCGTCGAGAATCTGGCAACACCCGATTTCCGGGAGCGCGTGAAGGAGCGCGGCGCCGTCGCGATGGCGGATGGGAGTCCCCGCGCCTTGGCGGCCGCGCTGCGCGAGAGCGTCCAGACGCGTTGCCGCGAGCTGGCCGAGCAACCGCCGGAGTTTTTCTCGGGCTTGATTACGAGGATGGACGGCCAGCGGGTCACCCGACTCGAGATGCTCCAGTTCGTCAAAGAGCACGAGCTCAGCCACCGCGCCCAGCTCTTTCTATACCTGCGGCTGAAGGGGCTGGTGCCGCCCACCACCCGACGCCGGATGGCCCAAAAATAGCAGTTGGCAAACCGTCTTGAGTTTCGTATAACGAGTTTGGAGGGATTCAATGGTTACCTGTCCGTTGTGCGATAGCGAGATCGACGTGGACGAGGACGAACTCGACGAGGGCGACGTCGTTGTCTGCGACGAGTGCGGCGCCGAGTTGCGCGTAGCCAGTGTCGATCCGCTGGAGCTGGAGGAAGCCGAAGAAGAGGAAGAGGAAGAGCTGGATTTCGATGAGGAGGAAGGCGACGACGAGCGCTGGCGCTAGCTGCGGCCGCCGCAAGACCTTGCTCCTCCTCGCAGGCGGCGCGCTGGTGGCGGCCTCTCTGGCTGCCGGCGCCGAGTCGCGAAAGCGGGTGGAGCCGTACGCGCTCATTGCGGGCACGGTGTTTCGCGACTCGGGCTTCGCTCTGGCGGGCGCCGAAGTCACGGTGATGGCAGAGCCGGAGCTCGGAGAGGCCCGCAGGGTCAAGTTCCGCAAGACAAAGGCCGTCACGGACGGTCGGGGCGAGTTTGCCGTTCGGGTGCCCGTTGCGCCCATGCGGTATCGTGTGGCGGTCCGGGCGCGGGGATTCCGGCCCCAGGAGAAAACGGTCCAGATCGAGGGAGACCAGAGAGTTGACGTGTTTTTTCAACTCGAACCGGATCCCCGGTAGGACGTTACCTTGAGGCCGGCTGCGGCGTCAAAGCAAAGGAGGGAGTGTCGGAGGTGAGGATCTTTCCCGTCATCCTGGCATTCGCCGTCATGGCGGCTTCGGCGGGTCCGGCCCAACGGGGCAAGGAGCGCGAAGATCCGAACGTGCGTTCCGTTCAGGGCGCCGTTTACGATGAAAACGACCGGCCCGTCGAAGGAGCCATCGTCAAGCTCAAGAACACCAAGACTTTGCAGGTGCGCTCATTCGTCACCCAGCGCGACGGCACTTATTATTTCCACGGCCTGAGTACGGACGTGGATTATGAACTGAAAGCGGAGCACGGTGACGCCTCGAGCGACACCAAAACGCTCAGCGTCTTCGACTCGCGCCGCAAGGCCGTGATCAACCTGAAACTGGCATCAAAAAAATAACCGGCCCGCGCGCCGGTTCCTGGGAGGTCTGGATATGAAAAAAATTCTGTTGCTGACGTTGGCAGCGGGCCTGGCCGCCACGCTCCTCGGCCAGGAGTTCAAGCTCGGCTCCAAGGTGGACGACTTCACCATCTACGACACCAAAGGCAAGCCGGTGCAGTTTGCAAGCCTCAAGGGCAATGTGACGGTGATCATGTTCATCGCCACGCAATGCCCGATCTCGAACGACTACAACGAGCGGATGAAGGCCATCTACAACGACTACGCTCCCAAAGGCGTGAAGTTCGTGGCCATCAACTCCAATCACACCGAACCGGCCGAGGAAGTCGAACAGCACCGCATCAAGAACGGCTTCCAGTTTGCCGTTTACAAGGACCCTGACAACAAAATTGCCGACCGCTTCGCGGCTCAGGTGACGCCGGAGGTATTCGTGCTGGACAAGAACGGCACGATCCAGTATCACGGCTACATTGATGACTCCCGAAAGCGTGAGGTCAAGCACCAGGGGCTGCGGCTGGCTCTGGATGCGATCCTGGCGGGCCAGACGCCCGAGCGCGCCGAGACCAAAGCGTTCGGCTGCACGATCAAGCGCGTCAAGAAAGCCACGTGAAGCGGCTGGTTCCGGCAGGGTTGCTGTGCGCGGCGCTCACTGCCGGGCAGCCGCGCCTGGCGCCTCTGGACGAGAACGTCTACCGGAGGATGCTGGCCTCCCACAAAGGCCAGGTGGTCCTCGTAGATTTCTGGGCCACGTGGTGCGCACCGTGCCTGGAGGAACTTCCCCAACTGGTCCGGATCGAGGCGAAGTACCGCTCGCGCGGACTTCGCCTCATCCCCATCTCCTGTGACGAGCCGGAAGACGAAGCGAAGGCTCTGAATTTCCTTCGCAAAGCCGGTGTCTCCTTCCCCGGTTACCTGAAACGGGTCGCAGACGACGAAAAGTTCATCCTGTCGGTGGATCCCAAATGGAGCGGCGCGCTTCCGGCACTGTTCCTTTATGACCGCACCGGGCGCCTGGTGCGGTCCTTCGTCGGAGAGGCGGATCTGGGCGCCGTGGAAAAGGCGATCCAGAAGCTGCTTTAGTCGGGATTCCCTGCCCGGGGTGCGCGCGCCTCAGGCCCGGCAGCTCCCGTGTGGTACGCTGAAAGGTTCCGCAACAGGCCGCAATGCCGGTCCGGGTGAGTGAAGCCCTGACCTTACGCACGTACCCGTTCCAAGAGGCAGACCTGATCGTCAGCTTCTTCACCCGGGACCAGGGGAAATTGCGCGGCCTGGCGCGGGGCGCGCGCCGTCCCAAGAGCAAGTTTGGTGCGGGGCTGGAACGACTTTCGTACGTGCGCGCCTACTATTTTCAGCGTGAGAACCGCGAACTGGTGACGCTGGATGCGTGCGAACTGATCCGCTCACCGTTCGAACTCCAGCGGGACTACGCGGCGGCGGTGGCGCTGGATTTTTTGGCGGAGGTGAGCGAGCAGCTGCTGGCTCCGGCCGAGCCGAGCGAGCGCTTCTTCCGCCTGCTGCTGGCCGTGATCGAACATTTACAAGCGGAGCCGTCCGGATTGTGGCGGGCCATAACGTATTTCTGCCTGTGGGCGGTACGGTTGTCGGGCTTTTTGCCGGAGCTGCGCGTCAGTGCGGAGTCCGCAGGAATCGCCGAGGAAATGTTGAAAAAGCCCGTCGGCCAACTGACGCCGCGGACCTGGACAAAGCAGACCGCAGCGGACTTGCGGCGCTTCCTGATCCGGCGGATTGAGGATCACATCGAACGGAATCTGGTCACGGTTCCGCTGCTGGAAGCATTGTGAGCATGGGTTCGTTTCAGGATCTTCTGTTCCAGCTGAAGCGCTATTGGGCCGATCGCGGCTGCGTGATTCAGGAGCCTTACGATCTCGAAGTGGGCGCCGGAACCATGTGCCCGGAGACCTTTCTCCGCGTTCTGGGACCGAAGCCGTACCGGGTCGCCTACGTCCAGCCCAGCCGCCGCCCTGCCGACGGCCGGTACGGAGAAAACCCCAACCGGCTCTACAAGCATTGGCAACTCCAGGTGATTCTCAAGCCCGCGCCCGACGACGTTGTGGATCAGTACCTGGCGAGTCTGGAGGCCATCGGAATTGATCTGCGCAAGCACGATCTGAAGCTGGAGGAGGACAACTGGGAGTCTCCTACGCTGGGAGCCTGGGGCATCGGGTGGCAGGTGATGCTCGATGGACTGGAAATCACTCAGTTCACCTATTTCCAGCAGTGCGGCGGCGTAGACCTGGAGCTCGTGCCGGCGGAACTGACCTACGGCCTCGAGCGGCTCGCTGCTTTCCTGCAGGGCGCCGAAAGCGTGTACGACATTCGCTGGTCGCCGGCAGTGACCTACGGGGATGTGCGCCTAGCCGACGAAATTCAGTTCTCCGTTTACAACTTCGAGCTGGCGGACGTGCCGACGCTCTGGCAACTGTTCGAGCTGCACGAAAAGGAATGCCGGCGGTTGCTGGACGGCTATCCGAACTACCCCGACAAGCAAAGGTTCCCCGTGCTTGCGGCCTACGATCACGTGCTGAAATGCTCCCATCTGTTTAACCTTCTGGATTCCCGCGGCGCCATCAGCGTGACGGAGCGGGTGTCAGTCATCGGGCGCGTGCGGCGCCTGGCGGTGGGCGTAGCCGAGGCCTGGCTGGATCAGCAAGGCCGGGAGGCGGCATGAGGACCCAGCGGTTTCTGCTCGAGATCGGAACCGAAGAAATCCCGGCCTGGATGATCCCTGCCGCCCTGGAACAGCTCCGGGCGCTCTTTGAGCAGTTGCTGAGCTCCGGCTCGCTCGGCGGCTCCGTCACATACGCGGACGCAACCCCCCGCCGCCTTGTGCTCCGGGCCGACGGCCTTGCGCCGCGCCAGCCGGACGCCGAAGAAACAATTACCGGACCGCCCAAGGCGGCCGGCGACCAGGCTGCGGCAGGATTTGCACGGAAGCTCGGCGTTGCAGTTTCCGATCTGGTCACTGTGCAGACCCCCAAGGGAGAATACTTCGCCTATCGCAGGCGAACGGAAGGCCGCCCCGCTCTGGAAATTTTGGCCAGAGAGCTGCCCGGCCTGATCTGGAAGATCTCCTGGCCGAAAACCATGTATTGGCGGCAGGAGCGCGAACGGTTTATCCGTCCGATCCGATGGGTCGTAGCGCTGCTGGGCAGCAAGGTCGTGCCGTTCGAAATCGCGGGCGTCCCCTCGGGAAACGTCACGGCCGGTCACCGGCAACTGGGCCGCAAGAAAATCCGGGTCACGGTCGGCAACTACGAAGAACGCCTCCGGACAAACTATGTCCTGGTTTCTTCGGCCGAGCGCGAAAACAAGATTCGGGCAGAGATCGAAAGCCTGCTGGCAGGCACGGGGCTGCGCGTGAAGCCCGACCCCGCCCTGCTTCAGACCCTGGTCTATCTGACGGAGTACCCCACGGCTCTCCTCGGGCAGTTCGATCCCCAGTACCTCAGCCTTCCGCAGGAGGTGCTGGTCACGGTGATGCGCCACCACCAGAAGTACCTTTCTGTCGAGGATGCCGAGGGCCGGCTGGCGCCGTATTTCGTTGCGGTGATGAACACCACCGGAGATCCGGAAGGGCTCGTGAAGGCGGGCAATGAGCGCGTGCTGCGCGCCCGGTTCAATGACGCGCGGTTTTTCTGGGAAACCGATCAGAAAAAGAAGCTGGCGGACCGCGTGGAAGACTTGCGGCACGTGACGTTTCAGGCGGAGCTCGGTTCCTACCTCGACAAGACTCGCCGCATGGTGGAACTGGTTCGCGAACTGGGCGGCAATGAGCACGCGCAGCGCGCGGCGCTTCTGGCCAAGTGCGACCTGACCACGGAGATGGTCAAAGAGTTCACAGAGCTGCAGGGTGTCATCGGTGGGCTTTACGCGAGGGCGCAGGGCGAGCCGGAGCCCGTCTGGCGGGCGATCTATGAACATTACAAACCGGAGAGCATGGAGGATGCGATCCCCTCGACGCCGGAAGGCCGGCTGGTGGCCCTTGCAGACAAACTCGACACGCTGCGCGGCTGTTTCCGGCTGGGCCTGATTCCCAGCGGTTCGCGCGACCCGTTCGCGCTCCGGCGGGCGGCGCAAGGCGTGGTCAAGATCCTGGTGGAGGGCAAACTCTCGTTCCCCATTACAGAGCTCGCCGGCGGCCTGCCGGAGTTGCGCGAGTTTTTCCTGGAGCGCGTGCGCTATTACTTCCGCGACGTCCGGGGGTTCCGTTACGATGAAGTGAACGCCGTACTGGCGGCAGGCTGGGACGATCTTCCCGATGTAGAGAGCCGCCTGGAAGCGATTCAGGCGGTGCGTCCCACAGCGAATTTCGAGCCGCTGGCGGCCAGTTTCAAACGAATCCGGAACATCCTCCGGCAGGCGGAGTACACGGGCGGCGCCGCCGTCGAGCCGGAGCTGCTCGAGCCCGGTCCCGAGGCAGAGCTGTATCAGGCCTTCGACGGGTTGCGCAGCGAGGTCGAGGCACGCCGCCGCGAAAAGCAGTACCGCGCCGCTCTGGAGAAAATCGCTTCGCTTCGGCCGCGCGTGGACCTGTTTTTTGACAAGGTGCTTGTAAACGCGCCCGACGAGGGCGTGCGGCGGAACCGGCTGGCCCTGCTGCACGGGCTGCTCGAAGAGTTTTCGACGATCGCTGACTTCTCGGAGATCGTCACCGAAACCACGAACTCATAAGCACAAGGAGAGACTCATGAAGAAATACGTTTACGCCTTCGGCAACGGAACGGCCGACGGCGACGGCACGATGAAGGATATCCTGGGCGGCAAAGGAGCGGGCCTGGCCGAGATGAGCCGGGCCGGCGTGCCGGTGCCTCCGGGGTTCACCATCTCGACGGAAGTCTGCAACATCTACTTCGCCAACGACGGCAAGCTGCCTCCGGAAATCGAGGAGGAGATTGCGCGGGCCCTGGCGCGGCTTGAAGAACAGACCGGCCAGAAACTGGGCGACACGGAGAACCCGCTGCTGGTGAGCGTCCGCTCCGGCGCCAAGTTCTCGATGCCGGGCATGATGGACACGATCCTCAACCTGGGCCTGAACGACCAGACGGTGGAGGCGCTGGCGCGCAAGAGCGGCAATCCGCGTTTCGCCTACGACTGCTACCGCCGCTTCATTCAGATGTTCGGCAACGTGGTGCTCGAAATCCCCAAAGACGAGTTCGAGCACATTTTCGAAGCGCGGAAGAAAAAGGTCAAGGCGAAGTACGACACGGATCTGTCGGCCGAGGATCTGAAAGCCGTCATCGCCGAGTACAAAAAGCTGATCCAGAAGAAGACGGGCAAACCATTCCCGCAGGACGCCCACGAACAGCTCACTATGGCGCGCGACGCGGTCTTCCGCTCCTGGTGGAATCCGCGGGCGGCCCATTACCGCAAGATGAACAAGATTCCTGACGACCTGGGCACGGCGGTGAACGTGCAAGCCATGGTCTTCGGCAATCTGGGCGAAACCTCGGCCACGGGAGTAGGCTTCACCCGGAACCCGGCTACGGGCGAAAAAGAGTTTTACGGCGAGTTCCTGATCAACGCCCAGGGCGAGGACGTGGTGGCGGGCATCCGCACGCCGAAACCCATCCAAGAACTGCGGACTCTCATGCCGGAGGTTTACGAGCAACTCCGCCAGATCACCGCCAACCTGGAACGGCACTACCGGGACGTGCAGGATTTTGAATTCACGATTCAGGAAGGCAAGCTCTACATGCTGCAGACGCGCAACGGCAAGCGCACGGGCCCGGCGGCGGTGAAAATCGCCGTAGACATGGTCGAAGAAGGACTCATCACCAAAGAGGAAGCCCTCATGCGCGTAGAGCCGAACCAGCTGGACCAGCTCCTGCACCCGGTGATTGACGCGGCCTCGCGGAAAAACCTCAAGAAGATCGCCACGGGCCTCCCGGCTTCGCCCGGCGCAGCCGTCGGCCGCATCGTCTTCACGGCGGACGAAGCCGTGGAGGCGGCCCAGAAGGGTCCGGTGATTCTCGTCCGCAAGGAAACCGTTCCGGACGACATTCATGGAATGGAAGTGGCCAAAGGGATCCTCACCTCGCGCGGCGGCATGACAAGCCATGCGGCCGTGGTGGCGCGCGGTATGGGTACTCCTTGCGTGGCTGGGGCGGAAGCCTTGGTGGTGGACGAGCGCAACAAACGCCTCGCCGTGCGCGACAGCGACATCGTGCTCCGGGAGGGAGACTGGATTTCGATAGACGGCACCACCGGGGAAGTGTTTGCCGGGCAGGCGGTGACCGTCGAGCCGGATCCCTCCTCAGGCGTTCTGGCCAAGTTCATGAGCTGGGCCGACGAGTTCCGCGGAAGCTTCGGCGTGCGCGCCAACGCCGACATCCCGCGCGATGCCAAAGTGGCCCGGCGGTTCGGAGCCGAGGGCATCGGTCTGTGCCGCACCGAACACATGTTTTTCGGCCCCGGTCGAATCGAACACATGCAGGCCATGATTCTGGCCGAAGATGAAAAGGCCCGGCGCAAGGCGCTCGCCCGGCTGCTGCCGTTGCAGCGGAAAGATTTCGCCGGCCTGTTCGAGGTCATGGACGGCTATCCGGTGGTGATCCGCACGCTCGACCCGCCGCTCCACGAGTTCGTGCCCAAGCGCGAGGAGCTCATGGTGGACATCGCGCGGCTGCCGCATGCCGACCTCAAAGCCAAGCGCGAGATGGCTGAGCGGTACGGAATCAAGGTCGGCGAGCTCAAGAAGCGCCTGCCGGAGCTGCTCAAGCGGGTCGAAGCCCTGCACGAGTTCAATCCCATGCTCGGGCACCGCGGCTGCCGGCTCGGGATCACCTATCCGGAAATTACCGAGATGCAGGCGCGGGCGATTTTCGAAGCTGCCGTGCAGGTGAAGAAGAAAGGGATCAACGTGATCCCGGAGGTGATGATCCCGCTGGTGGGCAGCGTCGAGGAACTGGCGCATCAAAAACGGATTGTGGAGCGCGTAGCGCGCGAGGTGCTCGCCAAGAACGGCGTTACGGACCTCAAATACATGATCGGAACGATGATCGAGATTCCGCGTGCGGCGCTCACCGCGGACCGCATCGCCGAAGAGGCCGAGTTCTTCAGCTTCGGCACCAACGACTTGACGCAGACCACCATGGGCCTCTCCCGCGATGACTACGTGAAGTTCTCCAAGGACTACGAGGAGAAGAAGATCTTCAAGGCGGACCCGTTCGCGGTGCTCGACCAGGAAGGCGTAGGCAAGCTCATCCGCATGGGCGTGGACCTCGGCCGGAAGACGCGGCCGGATCTGGAAGTCGGCATCTGCGGTGAGCACGGCGGCGAGCCGAGTTCGGTGGAGTTTTGTTACCGCGTGGGCATGAACTACGTGTCGTGCTCGCCCTACCGCGTGCCGATCGCGCGGCTGGCCGCGGCCCAGGCGGCGATCGCCGCAGGCGCAGCGGAAGCCAAAGCGGAACTGATGCGGACGGCATAGGCCGGCTCCTGCCGGGCGGCGGAGCGGCCCCTCCGCCGCCCGGGAGCCGACAGCGCGCCCCAAGGGCGGCGCGAAACTTCCCTCAGCCTTGGGGCCCGGAGGGGGGTTCCGCTTCCTCGACCGCTGGCCGCTGCTCGGGCGGCTCCGGCAATTTGCCGCGCCAGTCCGCCCCCGCCCAAGCCAGCGCGGTGAGGCAACCGAGCGCGCCCGCCACGACGCCGATCGCCCGGGGACTGTAGTACTCCGAAGCAAGGCCCGCAGCGGCCATCGAGAACATCATCGCCGCCCAGCGCGCCGCCTCCAGTGTGGCGAAAACCCGGCCGCGGAAGGCGTCGTCGGTGTGGCGCAGAAGCTGGGAGTAGTTCAGAACCGAGCACACCGCCATTCCCACCCGCGAGAGGGCAATCCACGCCAGCGCGGCGGCATAGGTTTCCGCCAGGCTGAAGGCCACGTAAGCGGCGCCGTGAACGAGATAAGACGCCGCCACGACGCGCTTGTACTGCCGATAGGCCGTGCGCTTGCCGGCCAGGTGTCCCAGCGCGCCGCCTGCCAGCAGTCCCAGCCCCGCAAACCCCCAGATCGTGCCGATGCCGGCCGCTCCCCGGCCGAAGATCTGCTCGCCGAACAGCGCAAACAAAATCTGGGCCGCGCCGCCTCCGGCAGCCCACCCAACGTGCAGCAAGGTCACGCCCAGGATCAGCGGTACCGATCCGATGTAGCGAAGGCCCTGGCGATATTCACTCCAGGGCTGCAGAACCGGCAGCGGGGCCGAACCGCGCGCGCGAAAATCTGTCCGGGGAGAACGAATCCGGGCAACGAGCAGTGCCGAGATCAGAAACGAGGCGGCGTTAAACCAGAACGCCCAGGCATACCCGAATTTTGCGGCGCTCAGTCCGCCCAGCATGGCTCCTGCCGCAATCGTGGCCCATGAGGTGGTCTGTGTCACCGAGTTTGCGGTATGTAACTCTTCCCGAGACGTGATGGCGGGAAGGATGGCACTGCGCCCGCTGGTAAAAAACGGAGAGGCGAACATCAGGGCGGCGCTCAGCGCGTAAAGCGGCCACGTACCGGGCGCCTCCACGGCCAGCACGAACGCCGCCGCAACCGCCGCACGGACCAGGTCGCTGAGGACCATGATCTGCCTGCGATCGTAGCGGTCGAGCAACACCCCGGCCAGCGGGCCCGCAGCCACTGCAGGTATCGCCCGCGCCAGCATGATGCCGCTAACCACCAGACCGGATCCCGTGCGCTCGAGAGCGAGGCTGAAAACCGCGACGTTGTTGAAGTAATCGCCGACTTCGCTGATGATCTGCGCGAGCCAGAGGCGGCGATAACCGGCATTGCTCCGAAGCAAAGTCGCGAAGTCGCGCATTCGACCATCCTAACGGCTCGGTTTCAGACTGCCGTTGCGGTGCTCGAAGACGCCGCCTGGCACCGGCAATGCCGAACGCCGGCCGAAGGACAGGCGACCCTAGACGGGCGGACACGCCGGCAGTAAGGGGCCCAGCCGCCTGACGGTTTGTCCCATCGTGGATGCCAGCAGCTCCCGCATGGTGCGCCGCAGCACCGGGTGGCGCAGTTCCGGCGCCAGTTCGACCATGGGCTCGAGAACAAAGCGCCGTTCGGTCATGCGCAGGTGCGGTATGGCAAGTTCCGGCCTGTCAATGACGAAGCCGCCGTAAAGCAGGATGTCAATGTCTATGGTGCGCGGGCCCTTGGCGACAAAGCGGCGCCGGCCGAGCCCCAGTTCGACCTTGCGGATGAGCCCAAGAAGCTGCAACGGAAACAACCCGGTTTCAGCTTCCACAACCACGTTCAGAAACCACGGTTGCTCCCGAAAGTCCTGCGGTTCGGTTTCGTATACGGAAGAGACGCGCCGTATGTGCAGTTGAGGCGACTCCAGCCGCCGGATGGCCTCCCGGAGCATTGCCTCGCGGTCGCCCAGATTCGAGCCCAGCGAAAGGTAGACGACCTTCATCGCGCCTCAAAACAGCGTGCTTTGAAGGCCTCCGCGGCTGCGGGGCGTGACGCCGAAATATTCGAAAGCGCGTTGAGTCGCCACGCGGCCCCGCGGGGTGCGATCCAGGAATCCAAGCTGGATCAGGTAGGGCTCATAAACTTCTTCGATGGTGTCGGGCTCTTCGTCAATGGAAGCCGCAATGGTGTTCAACCCTACAGGCCCGCCCCCGTACTTGTCGAGAACCGTGAGCATGATTTTCTGGTCAATTTCGTCCAGTCCGAACCGATCCACTTCCAGCAGATCGAGAGCCGTCGCCGCGACTTCGGGCGTGATGCGGCCGTCCGAACGGACCTGCGCATAGTCCCGCACCCGGCGCAACAAACGATTGGCGATCCGCGGCGTGCCGCGGCTGCGGCGCGCGATCTCACGGGCTCCCTCGTTCTCGATTTCGACCTGAAGAAGGCGCGCCGAGCGGCGGACAATTTCCGTGAGCTCTTCGACATCGTAATGGTTGAGGCGCAACACGAGCCCGAAGCGCCCGCGCAGCGGGGCGCTGATCAGACCCTGGCGCGTGGTGGCTCCCACCGCGGTGAATCGCGGAAGGGGCAGGGCGTGAGTGCGGGCCCCGGGCCCCGTGCCGATGAGGATGTCCACGCGAAAATCCTCCAGGGCCGCGTAGAGCATCTCCTCGACGTCCGGCAGCAGACGGTGGATCTCGTCAATGAAGAAGACCTGCCGCGGCCGGATATTGCTCAGGATCCCGGTCAGATCCAGCTTCTTTTGCAGGATCGGCCCGGAGGTCTGTTCAAAGCCGACGTCGAGTTCGTTGGAGATGATGGCGGCCAGTGTGGTCTTGCCCAGTCCGGGCGGACCGCAAAGCAACACGTGGTCCAGGGCCTCGCCGCGCTGCCGCGCCGCCTGGATGGCGATTGCAAGGATTTCTTTGACCTTCGCCTGCCCTGTGAACTCGTCCAGCCGGCGGGGGCGCAATGTGGTCTCAAACTGCTGCTCGTCCTCGCGCCGGGCCGGAGAGACGATTCCCTTCTCGCGCACTCTGTTCTAGATTACCGTAGCCGGCGGGCCGTCCGAGTGGGGCTTCCAAAAAGAAATGCGGGCGCTTGTGGGGAAGTTGGAGGGAGCGCCCGCTTGTCGTAACGGGGATTTGTCTGTAATAACGAAGGGCGGGCCCGAAAGGTTACAAGGGTCTGTCAAAAAATTTTATGCCCACAACCGATTGTCCCTTCGAGGGTTATCCGCTCACCTCTACTGTTCGGGCCAGGTTGCCCCGCCTCGTCGGGATGAAAGTGACCGACACTTTCTGATTGACCCGGCCCGTCAGGTCGTTGAGCTTGAGGCGCTGTTCGCCAGATCTGATCCGGGTTGCGGGTCCAACGACGAAGTTCAGCGGAACTCCCTTGGCCGTGGTCACCACCAGCAACTTCTTGTCCGGAAAGACCATGCTAATCGTTCCGGAGACCGTCTCCCGGGGGCCCAGGGCCTCGGGGACGGCAGCCTTTTCGGCAGCTTCCTGCGCCAAGGCTGGGGGAAGCACCGCTAGGATCAAGGCGAAGACCACTATGACGAGCATCGCGAGACGACTCGGCATCCTCACACCTCCCACTTTTCCATGATACTGCCCGCAGGTGAGCGGCGGACTATAATGCTGCCCATGGACGCGCAACTGGGCGAGCTTTTCCTGCGGTTTTCCATCGAGAAGCTGACCCAGCTCGCCGGACGGATTCGAGCCTGTCTCGAGCGGCTCACGCCGGAGCAGGTATGGGCTCGCGGATCGGAAAGCGAGAACGCCGTGGGGAATCTCGTGCTCCATCTGTGCGGCAACGTCCGCCAGTGGGTGGGATTCGGCATCGCGGGCTGGCCGGACGTCCGCGAGCGGGACAGCGAGTTTCGAGCGCGCGGCGGCCTGGGGCCGCAGGAACTCTCTGAACGGCTGGACGCCACGGTGCGGCAGGCCACGGAAGTATTGCGGGCGCTGCCGCCCGAACGGCTGAAGGACCGCACCCGCGTACAAAATTACGACGTAACGGTGCTCGAAGCGGTCTACCACGTTGTCGAGCATTTTGCAGGACACACGGGACAGATCCTTTACGCCACCAAACAGATGACACACGAAGATCTCGGCTTTTACCGCCATTTGAGCGGCCCGCAGCCCCACACGGAAAGGACACCGTAGCAAGACTGGAGCGCCGTAACCTCCCTGTGCGGCGTTGCGAACAACACGAAGGGGGGCTACATGCGATGGTGTGTTCTGCTGGTGGCATTCGCAGTGCCTGGCTTGTGGGCGCAGCTGAGTCCGGGAAACTGGCGGACGGATCTTTCGAAAAAATCCATTGATCTTTCGGAGCTAAGGCTCGGCGGTCCGCCGAAGGACGGCATTCCGGCGATCGATCAGCCGGTTTTCATCTCCTGCCGCGATGCCTCGTCCTGGCTCCACCCGAAGGAGCCGGTCCTTGTCGTTGAGCATGCCGGTCAGGCGCGCGCGTACCCTCTTCAGATTCTCATCTGGCACGAACTCGTCAACGACCGGATGGGCGATCTGCCGATTCTGGTGAGCTACTGCCCTCTGTGCAACAGCGCGCTGGTGTTCGATCGCCGCGTGGACGGCCGGGTTTATGACTTCGGCGTTTCGGGCATGCTGCGCCAAAGCGACATGGTGATGTACGACCGGCAGACGGACTCGTTGTGGCAGCAGGTGACCGGCGAGGCGATCGTAGGAACCCTGACCGGAAAAACTCTGGCCTTGCTGCCCAGCCAGACGCTTGCCTTCGGCACTTTCTGCGAGGTTTTCCCCGAGGGCCAAGTCCTAAGCCGGCACACGGGGCACGAGCGACCCTACGGCGAGAATCCCTACGTAGGGTACGAGTCGCGCAACCGGCTCGAGCGCGTAGTGGCGCTCACCTGGGAAGGCAAGAGCAAGGCCTACCCTTTCGAGCTGTTGCGGCGGGCAGGGGTGTTCGAAGACCGCCTCGGGAGCCTGCGCTACGTCATCTTTTTCGAGCCCGAGACACTCACGGCCCTGGATGAGCGGCAAATAGCCCGGTCCCGCGCTGTGGGCACGGTGGGTGTGTTTTCCCCGGAGCTCGAAGGCCGGCGCCTAGGCTTCCGGCGCCGGGACGGCCGAATCGTGGATAAGCAGACCGGCAGTACGTGGACGGTCGCAGGGACGGCTACAGCGGGCCCACTGGCGGGAAAGCGGCTGACACCGGTCCGGCACGGGGTCTATTTCGCCTTCGCGTGGATGGCTTTCTACCCGGGCTCCCAGATGGTTCGAGCTGCCGGTGTTTCCGATGAGAGGGATCCGCTGGAAGAGCCGCGCGGAGTTCCCGGTCGCAGGGGCGGTCTGCCGCCGGGACCACCTGAGCCGTGAGCAGCGCCCCCGGTGTTCTCATCAGCAAACGGTTGAGTGCCGCCAGCAGCGAGGGCTTAGGTGCGAACGCCAGTGGAGGTCAACCGCGGGAATTTGGGCTTGGCCGGGAGGCGCCGACAGCCGGCTGAGGCTTTCCCGCGCCCGCTCCAAGTCGCTACAATAGGGGTAGCGCGCCTGTAGCTCAGTTGGATAGAGCGTCTGGCTACGAACCAGAAGGTCGGGAGTTCGAATCTCTCCAGGCGCGCCACCCGGAGCTGAGAACTTCGCTCGGGCCGCGCGAAGCCCGTTCCGATATCGGATCTGATGATTGTCGGTAATCCCGCCCGTATAGCTGAGGGCATGCCCACACTGCGACGGGTATTCCGCTGCTACCGGGCAGGCCAAACCCTCCCGTTCAAGTCAATCTACCCGGCCCGGTGCTTGCTTCGCTGACCGTTCGTGAGAACAGAACCCCCACCGCTCAGGGCGGAGCGACATCACGCCAACGCCACAGACGGTCCCGGGCTGCAGAACAAGAGTCCCCGGCGAACTGACCCGGGTGTTCGTCAGGGAACAGTTCGAGTACCGTAAGCGCACAACCACCGGCGAGCCGATAGCGGCAGCTCTCCTGAATTCAAACCGCTCCGACCTTGCTCTTTGGCAATGCGGTTGCGGCACAGCAAGCGTTACACTGCAAGATGTCGGCCCTCTCGACCGGTTCCCCGCTAAACTCCCTGAGGGAGGCGGTGTGTTCCCAGCCCAGCCTGATGGCTCGCCTTGTGTGGCTCGCCGGGTTGCGCGACCTAGGCACGGGCATCTACCATCACCCCGCAACGGGCCTGGAAAGGCGGGCCACCGATCGGTTGCTGCGAGGGTTGCACGAGGAGAGCTTCCGTGCCTGGCTGCGTTGCCGACCCCACGAACAGGCTGCGGACCTGGATCTGTATTTGTCGGCATTGGAGTGTGGCAAGGCCAAGGCTGTGGATAACTGGCTTCGACTGGAACCTTATCACGCGTTGGTGCCGGGCTCGGTGACGCGGGCGGAGCGCCGATGGTTTGTGGCTCGTGTCGAGGCATTGCTGGAGCAATTCGCCGCCGAGCTCGGCATTGACGCCTCAAGCGTGGAGTCCCGCTGTCCCGACACGTATCTCACAACGGAACAGCTCGGCCACTGGCTTAAGGTCCCTGTCCGGACCCTCCGCCACTGGGCGGAGGTGGGGGAGATTCCGGGGATAAAACTGGGGCGGCAATGGCGATTTTCCGAGCGCCAACTGCGAGCGTGGCTCCAAACAGCCTGCCAACCTTCATCCAGGCAGCGGTTAGCTCCGGCCAAATATCCGGGGCCTCTTCGGCTGCCGCCATAGCCGTTGTCTGAGTCATGAATAACCCGACTTTGTACCATTTGGGTCCGGTATGGATTATGCCCCTCGGCGACGGCCGGGCACTACTGCAATGTCAACGTACGGGTCGAGCCCTCGCCGTCAGTGCGCCTCTCGCACACTTGCTCAGGGATCCTCGCCAGCTGGAACGGTTCACAGCAGCGCCATGTACTACCCAACCTCTACAACTGCCAGCTGCCGGGCTGGCAGCTCGCTGGCCCGTGCGAGCCGGCGCTCGAGCAGCCCTGGGACTTCTTCGCCCGCTACTACAGGGGTTCCTCGGGGATTCTTCCATGAAACGGCTCTCTCGACAGGAGCTCGTCCAAGAACTGCAGCGGCTTCAGGCCTATGGTATGCTTCTAAACCAGTACGATTTCGCCGCTCAGGCTTTGCCTCCGCGGTCAACCTCTTGCGCTCAACCAACCATAGAACTCATCGGAGTTATTACCAAGGACCGCCCTCACACTTTATCCCGCTGCCTTGCGAGCTACTTGAGTTACTTATCCGTCACTGGTAGGGCACCGCTCATGATTATTGCCGACGACTCTGTTGCTTTAGAGGCGATTTCCGCAAACGCCAATGTCGTAAAGCTCTACGCTGGCGCAGGAAATCCTCGTCTGTGTTGCCTTACACGGCCCTGGAGAGCCCGATTCGCAACATGGCTCTCGAGGAGGGCTGAGGTGCCCCTCGAGGTCGTGCGATTCCTGCTTCTGGGACTCCCCGGGACCGAGCCAACCGTAGGCGCCAACAGGAATGCCCTCCTTCTGGCGTCCGTCGGGCATCTCTTGCTCAGTGTGGATGATGACACCCTCTGTGCGACCTATCTAATGGATTCACACCGCGTCTTGGTCATGACAGGGTCGGAGGTAAACCCACACGAAGTGTGGTTCTTTGGCGACCGCCAAGCCGCCACGAGTGCAGCAAAGCCGGCAGCCGTTGACGTGTTTCGAGAGCATACGACGCTCCTCGGCAGGCGTCTGCACGAGGCTCTGGTTGCAACGGACTGGGATGGCATCGTGTGGGAGTCTCCTTGCAGCCACATCCTCATGGCTCTTTTATCGGGACGCGGCACCATCTGCGCCACATTCAATGGCTTCGTTGGTGGCAGTGGATTGTATTCCCACTTGGCCTTCCTGAGAGACACCAACGTCGGGACCCGACGGCGATTGTGCGAAAGTGCACAGAGCTATAAGATGGCCATGACGACTCGCGAAGTGTTCCGAGCCCCAAACAAGTACTGGATTTCCCACGGGCCTCCCTGGCTCGGCGCGGCAATGGGACTGGACAACACGGACATTTTACCGCCCTTCCTGCCTGTCGGCAGGAGCGAAGATACTGTATTTGGGTTCATCATCGAGCGCTCCTTCAGCGATGCGTTCTTCGGGCATTTGCCGTGGGCGCTGCTGCATGCTCCGCCGGGCAAGCGTTGCGAGGAGTCCCATTATTTAGACGCAGCCGACAAATTCCGGTTGTGCGACTTCGTCGGAGCCGTGATTGCGGAGGCACCCAAAAGACCCGGCCGAGACTCACGGCGCCTACGACTCGCAGACCTGGGCGATTGGCTCGAAGACATTGCTGCACTGCCCGAAACGGAGTTCTGGATCCATGTGACCCACGCGTTCCTCACACAGGAATCTCAAAACTTGAGCGCGTGGAGTCGCATGCTTGCGGCCACCCCGGGACCGCCATACTGGACTGCCGATGCAAAGGAGTTCATTGAACGCCGTTTGCGGGCTTTGGAACGCCTCACGCATCGGCGCTCTCACAAATTGGATCCTGGAAATGGGAATACTCCTGACTGGCTGCTTCTAAGAAGAGTCCTGCACCTCTACGGCGCGGGCCTGCGAGCTTGGCCTGCGATCCTCGATTGCTCCCGCACTTTCCCCGATCGTCCAGTATCCTGAGAGCGCAAATACGTGTCATGCCACGCCGCGCAACAACCCCTGAGCGGGCCGGCTGGCGAGCATTAAGCGAACAATCACGGCCAGCCCGAAAGCCGCTGACGTTGCTGCCCAGGCTCCGATTGCAACCCAATGGGGGTGCACGCCGAACAACAACGGGCGCCAATGCGCCATAATGGCATAGCCGGCCGCAGCTCCCGCCGTCGTTCCAATCAACATCTCCCAGCACATCCTTCCTCCCATTAAAGCCGCGATCGACAGCCGTGGTGCGCCAAAGCTTGCAAGGAGCGCCGCAACTGGCCGTTTGCGCTCTGATTCTTCCCACGCTACCGTCAACAGGCTCACCAGCGTTGTCGCGAACACGACCGCACAGGCAAACGTCAGCAACCATCCCAGGGTCTCGCCCGGTCTGACCCACTGCGCGAGCGCTTGGCTCATCCTTTCGACGCGATACCCGCCGACCGCCCTCAACAGCCGATCCGCAACCTCAGCCGCATGCCCTGGCAGCGCCCGGACCACAAAATCCATGTCCCCACTAAGCCCGCCCAGGACCCACACATGACGCGTGCCCGCTTCTCGCAGGGTGTTGAATTTCGGATCCTCGAAAAGCCCGACCACCAAGTGCGGCTGCTGCCCGGTCCCGATCAGGATCCTTTCTCCAATACCTCCGCTCCCAAACAGCGCCTCCGCCGCACTCCGGCTGATCAACGCCACACGATATTTCTGCCGCTCGTCAGACCACTCAAAATCCCGGCCGCTGCGCAAAGGCACACCGAGTGCGCACAGGATGTCCGCGCCCACCTCATTATACTCAGACGTGACTGTCTTGCCAGATGCTTCAGATACCGGAACAATCTCCTTCCGTCCAGAAAATGGGACCACCCGCATGTAACTATAGCACCGCACGCCAGGCTCCGCCCCCAGTAAGGAGTATACTGCCTTAGCATCATTTAGCCCAAATTGCTCCGTTTGTGGCTCCACACGTTGCAGTGAAATCACGTTCCCTACATCGAAATTCGGCGATACCGCACGAAGGTATCTCACACTGAGAACCAGACCCACACTTACCGCAATTCCGCAGCTGCAAACCGACAGCTCCGCCAACAGTAGAAGGTGGCGCTTCACGCTGCCGCCCAGCCGCGGCATAGGAGGATTGCGTACCAGGACCAGCCTTGGCACCGACAGCCAGCGGCGCAGCGCCAGGACCGAACCCACTATCACCAGGACCGAGGCGATCCCGATGACGACGCCGCTTATGACCAGTCCGCGCTCAGTCGAAATGTCAGCCCCAAGTTCAGCGCCCAGCGTGCTGGCTCGAACGAGAAGCGCCGCGGCCAATCTCATCCCCAGAAGGATGCCTGCCACCAGCGCCGGGAAAAGGTTGGCTAACTGCTCGCCCAAGATGCGCGCCATGCTGGCGCCAAGTGCGATTTGTACCGCAAGGTCTCGCTCCGAAATCGCTAGCACCGTGGTCATGAGAACGTACGCGTTGAACGCTGTCAGCACTGAGAAAACCAGGGCTGCCACCGCCAGCAACGTCAACGGGACTAACACCTCGCGCATGCGAGTCATAACTCCGAGCCAGCTGGGCGTGAGCCTAAGCCACTCGCCGCGCCTCAGACCAAGCGTCCCCTGAAGAGCCGACCGCACAAACTCCGACCGCCCGGCCGCACCCTTCCCACCCGGAAACAGCCACACGGTTAACCACTGCGTCTCAGGAGCGAAGAGCACGCTCGCTGTCGGCGAAAAATAAATGAGGTCGTCTAACCGCAGCAGGATGCTTCCCGGACAACCCGCGGGACTCGCGACGTTCGCGCCTGCGACTCCCTTCACCTGTCCCTCGCGACCGTTCAACAGCAAGGTCGAACCCAACTCCACCGGCTTTCCCTTCCCCAAGCGGCGCCACATCGGCTCCGTCACTATCAGAGGGTGTGAATCATCGCCCGTCGCCGTCCCTGGCGCCCGGTCAGGTGCGCCTGCAAGTAAGGTGAGCTTGTTCAGCAATTCGTCGGAGACATAACACGCCGGTGTTCGAAGCTGCTGCGGCAACGGCGCCCCCAGGCTGACCTCCGCCCGTCCCACTGCACCTATACCAACCCCCAACTTCAGAGCGGTCGCGCGCAGGCGCTCGAACTCCCACAGGGAAAACCTCTGCCGGCTCCACCCTTCCGCCGAGAACACTTCCAACATCCTGCCGGACCATTCAAACAGCCCGGCGCCGAACAGGTCCCGGGTGACCCCAGCCAGTCCGCTCGCGAGCGAGACAAACGCCGCGATGTTGAGTGCTGCGCACCCGCACAGCGCAGGATGCTGCCGCAACAGCCGGAATCTGACAATCACCGCGTTCTCCCCACCCCCTGCCGCGCTACAATCCGGCCCGTCAGGACCAGATGCAAAATGGGGCGCCGCCGGTCATTAGTTCTGACTTCCACAATCCGTCGAACCGGTCCCAGCTCACCGCTCTACCGGTACACCTATCCCGCTACGCGCAACAACGTGAGCCGCAACTGAATCAACCGCAGCAGCATTCCATGCAACCCGCACTCATCTCAGGCGCAACCCAAGTTGTCAGAATAAGAACAGTTGCCACCGCCCAGAGTCCCGAAAGCAGCTTCTTCATGCATCCTCCTTTCCGTTGTGCTTATTTAAGCCATAGTGGTTCCTCCGTTACGAGCACCTCCCCGGGAGGCGCTACGTAAAGAAACTTCCCGTCGTGAAACAGTGCCTGCGGCTCAAGCGTCACCGCCCGCCGGCAATCGAGGAGACCTACTTGTTCTCCCTTTTTGTTGAGAACGACGATGGTCCGGTTCGCCATCCCTACCAGAATGTGTTGACTCGGCGTCACATTAACACAAGTGATGACACGCGCGAACTGCACCCCGTCAATCCGCTTGGAAGACTTGGCGCGCGGCGCGCCGGGATCGCGCCAGAACACTCTCGTCAGCTCTTCAACCGAGGGACCGGTCAAACGCCGCCTCCACCGCAGGGTGCCATCCGCGTTCAAGACCTGCACCAGCGGCATGAATTGAAACGCAACAACCAATCCGCGATCTTTCGTCGAAGCGAAATAAGCCCGATTCATCGCCGCCACAGGGCCCTTCAGCGGACGGTCTGGGTAACCAAGTGTCGACGGAACCAGCTCACCTAGCCTACCCAGCCTTCTTCCGTCCAGAGAGTATTTTATTGCTATGGCGCCCTCGGACGGACCGTTCAGAACCACCGTGTTTTTGTCTATAACCGCCATGGCATCGGAAACAAATCCAAAGCGGAATTCGGATATGTAGCTTCCGTCAGGCCGGAATAGCTGTACACGGAAATTATCCATATCCAGCACTAGCATGGTGTCGTGCCCGGCCAGAGCAATAGAGGCGGGATACTGCATCCGGCCGGGACCCTGGCCCGCCCCTCCAAACCTGACAACGTTGCTGCCGCGTTTGTCGAAACACACCACCTCGTTGTAGTTGCTGTCGACGGCGCACAGAGTTCCGCTGTTTACCTGCACCAGTCCGCACAGCCACCGGTTCGGTCCCTCAAAGATTCTCCTGAATCGCAGCGTTTCGCCCTCGGAGGGGATTGCCAAGCATAACACCCATAGTAACGGCACTGCAGCAGCCACACCGCTCATCGGAAGGCCTCCAAAGACCGCCTTGTCGTCACATTGCCGTGGAGCATTTCAAGCACACTCGGCGCGGTCCTGATTTCCGATCCGTAATAAGGGTCCTCCAACGCATCCACGTAGCAAGTCAGTCCATATACCGGCAACTTCGCACCGGATGCCTCGACCGCCTCTTTGACCACATCCGGCGGATAGAAGCGGCTGGTCAGCACCGCCGCGCACGCAGTCCCCTTTGAGCTGGAAACCAGCGTGTCAAACTCGGCGAGCGAGCGCACGAATGTCGGGAGCGGGGTATGCGCGGGCACAAACAACGCCTTGCACCGGCCGCGACCCAACGGAACCAAGGTCTCTTGTGAGCCCCACAGCAGCGTTCGGACCCGGCCAGCGCACAGCGACACGGGAGTACGGAACTGCACCGCCCTCGGGGGGACCGTTGCTCGCCCAAGAACATGGGTCTCGATGAGCTGCCGCTGAAGCCTTGCGGGTAAGCCCCGGGGCCTCGCGTACTTTATTTTGCCCGCTGGGTCCACGAGGAAAAACGCCACGTAGTGCTTGGTCCGCAACGAGAAGTACCGTCGAAGATATCCGTTTTCAATGACGACCGCTACGCCTCCGCCCGTCAGGTACTCTCGCACCGCCGGCTTTAGACTCGCCCCCGTGGGCACCGCGAAGATATACCTTACGCGGTTCCCAAACCGTGACGTCAGAATTTCGGGATACACGACAGCCGGGCTGGGAAGTTCAGATGCCACAACGAGCATTGTCCATCGCCCCTCCAGCAGCTCCCGCAACCTGTGGCGAGTGCCCCCGGAGCTACGGACGTCAATATTTGGCACCAGACGATCAAGTTGAGCGAAACACCACTCCGCCTCTTCACGCGGGTCTCCCGATTCCCCCGATCCGCCCATCGCACGAACAACAACGCCACGGCGAGGATCATTATCGCCATGGGCCCAAGAATCGTAGCGCCGCGCCGGAACCACATCGTCGGTTCTTGATCCACTGCGGTTTTGATTATGCCCCTTTCCCTTGCTGTTCTGTGTCACTCACTTGCCGCAGTTGCCGCTTTTGCCGACAGCGACTCCAGAAGCCACTGCGTCCCCCATGCTCCGCTCGTCTCCACTCCCTCACCGCTCGCGCACAATTCACCGCGGCAGCGTCAGTCGGGCCTCGCAGCCTTTGCGATCCAGACGGTTCCGCACCACTAACACGCCACCATGGGCTTCAGCGATTTGGCGGCTCAAAACCAGCCCGACGCCCATGCCTCCTGGCTTAGTTGAATAAAAGGGCACGAACACGCTCTCGATGTTCGCAAGACCAGGGCCTTCATCGCGAACCCAAACTTCCACTCCCCGGCGTTCGCCTCTCCAACCCACTTCGACCCGCCCCCCGGTCTCGAGCGCAGCGTCGACCGCGTTTCTCACTAAGTTGATCAGCAGCTGGTCCAACTGGTCGGCATCCCCCTGAACCATCAACTCGGGGCCTTCAACGACCTGCACCCGGAGACGCGTCTCCAGCGCCGCCACTCGCCGCACCCATGCCCCAACCTCCATAGGAGCGAGGCGAGGGGCCGGCAACCGCGCGAGCCGCCCGTAAGCCTCCACAAAACGGCACAGGGCCTCGGCACGCGCGCCAATGATCGCCAGGCCGCTCCGCAGATCTTCGCGCCAGTCTGCCAGGGGCCTATCCGAGTCCACCAGCCGCCCCAGGCTGCCGACCAGAGACTGAATCGGCGCAAGAGAGTTGTTGATCTCGTGGCCCAACACCCGCAACAGCTTCTGCCAGGCCGACCGCTCCTCCTCCCGTAAGGCACGGTTCAGGTCCGAAAGAAGTACCAGCACATGCGGCTCACCACCCTGCCGGAAGGTGGTCCGGCTCAGCCGCCAGCGGCCCCCGCCGCCCGGCAGATCGAGCTGCAAGGTGCGCGGCGTCTCGCCTGTCAAGCATTCTCCCAAGCCCAGTTCCCGCGCGTCCGCGCCAGTGACTCGAGCAGACGGCTGCCCCAGCAACCGCTCACCCGCGTGATTCACAAGCCGGAGTCGCCAGGCGCCATCGAAGGCAAACACAGCCACGTCAATTTCACTCATTACGGCTCGCAACAGGGCCATTGCCTCCACCGCCCCTAGCCGTTGTTCGCGCAGGGTTTCGGCGAGCGCGTTGACCTCGTTGATGAGCTGTCCGACGGCGTCCGCCGAGCCACCTCCACGCACCCGAATCGAGAAATCCCCCTGTCGCAAGCTGGCGAGCGTTCCCACGATCGTCTCCAACCGGCGAAGAAGCCACCGGTCCGCCGCAACCGTGATGCGGAGCCACAGGACAACCACCCCTGCGGTTAACGCAATGCGCACCTCCAGCGAGTACTCGCCCGCCCACAGCAATGTCAGCATCGCCGCCACGCCCGGCAAACCCGACAGCAGCGTCAGAGCCAGTACCTTCCTCGTACCCCGCCGCACGGGCCAGATGGCGCCCTCCGGTGCCGACGGCAGGCTCATAGTCCGTAGCGCGCCATGCGCCGATACAAAGCGGACCGGCTCAGACCCAGGGCAGACGCTGCTCGGCTTACGTTGCCCCCAAAGCGGGTTAGGGCTTTCTGGATAAGTATCTGCTCCACTTCTTCCAGGCTCATCTCCTCCAAGTGGAGACCTCTGGCGTTAGTCGGTCCCAAAGCCAAGTCCAACGCGGCAACCCTGGGCCCAGCCGCGAGGAGTACGCCACGCTCCACCGCATGCTCCAACTCGCGCACATTACCGGGCCAAGAATGCCGGAGCAGCGCCTCCATGGCCTCCGCGTCAAAGCCCTCCAAGGTTTTGCGATACCGCGCTGCGTAACGGCGGAGGAAATGCATTGCCAGCTCAGGGATGTCCTCGCGCCGTTCCCGCAATGGGGGGACGTGAATCTCCACCGTGTTCAGGCGGTAGAGCAAGTCCTCCCGGAACCGGCCCGCAGCAACTTCGGCGCGCAGGTCCGCGTTGGTTGCCGAAAGGATCCGGACGTCCGCCCGGCGGGTTTGGGAAGAGCCCACGCGCTCAAATTCGCCCGACTCGATCACCCGCAGTAGCTTCGCCTGCTGGCGCAGCGGGATGTTGGCAATTTCGTCCAAGAACAGCGTGCCGCCCTCGGCGAGCTCAAACCGACCGCACCGGTCGCTCTTGGCATCCGTAAAGGCGCCCCGCACGTGCCCAAACAGCTCACTCTCGAACAGCCCCTCAGCCAAGCCTCCTGTGTTAACCACTACAAATGGACGCGAAGACCGCGGTGAGGCTGCGTGCAAGGCCTGTGCCACCACGCTCTTACCAGTGCCGTGCTCGCCAGTGATCAACACCGCCGCATCCGACGGCCCAACTCGCGCAATCAGATCGAGAACGGGGCGCATTGCTCGGGAGCGCCCGATCAGCAGCGGCGCAGGGCAGGCGCGCAACAGCCGATTCTCTTCTTCCAGTTGCTGGCCCCGGCGCAAGGCGCGTCGCAGTTCCACCTGCGCGCCCAGGATACTCAGAAGGCGAGCGTTGTCCCACGGTTTCTGCACGAAATCTCGCGCGCCGTGGCGCATCGCCTCCACAGCCAGCTCAACACTCCCCCACGCCGTCATGACCACCACCGGCAGTGTACTGTCCAGCGTTCGAAGCTGCTTCAGCAGGTCTAGCCCCTCTTGTCCGGAAGTCGTGCCGCGGGCGTAGTTCAAGTCGATCAGGACGGCGTCGAAATCTTGCCGTTCAACAGCTGAGACGACTTCCGCCGGGGACGCTGCCCGTACGACCTCGTAGCCTTCGGCCCTCAGGAGGAGCCGCAGCGCCTCGACCACCGCTGGTTGATCGTCAGCCACGAGCACGCATCCGCCGCGACGCCTTTCCATGTCAGCCCTCATTATCACCCAACTGTCCGTTTTCGGACACACCGAGTCCTAGAAGTGGTTCTCTCGACCCGCCACCCTCAGCTAACCCATTGATTTGGCAACACGTATTGGCCATCGGTCAGGGTCTCCGGATTGCTCCAGAGATAGCCGCAATGGACGTGCCACGACCGGGAGCCTCAAGGCGACGACGCATCCGCCACACCGTTGTGGTTCTCTCCGTGCTCGTTCCCGTGCCGCTCGTCGTTTGGCGGCTGTCAAAGATCAACCCGGCGCCTCCTTGGGTCGAACGCACGAGCGTATGGATCAGCACGGTTCAGCGGGGCGATATGGTGCGCGCCGTCCGAGGGTTAGGCACGCTGGTTCCCGAAGTCATCCTCTGGATTCCGGCGCCCGCCGACGGCCGAGTGGAACGCATCTTGACGCAGCCGGGCGCTGTGGTTGACGCGTACACCGTCATCCTTATCCTCCACAATCCCGAGCTCCAGCTCGCTGCCGTCGAGGCAAACTACGAGTTACAGACCGCCCAAGCGCGCCTTAACGATCTCAGAACCCAGCTCGAAGACCAGCGACTTGCGCAGCAGATCGAGGTTGTCCGTCTCCAGGCCGAGCACGACCAAGCACGGCTCAAGGCTGCCCGCGATGCCTTGCTGCTCAAAGAAGGTCTAATCCCGGAACTGGACGCGCAGCTCTCCCGTTCAGCTGCCGAAGCGTTGGCCAAACGTCTCCGGGTCGAGCGACAGCGAAATGCTTTGCTGCGAGAATCCATCGAGGCGCAGCTTCATGTGCAGGCGACCCAGATCGAAAAGCTCCGGGCCTTGGTCGCGCTAAAGCGGGAAAAAGTAGGCGCGCTGCGGGTGAGGTCAGGCGCTGCCGGCGTGCTGCAGGAGGTGGCCGTGCAGGTCGGCCAGCGGGTGGCCGAGGGCGCCGTGCTGGCCAAGGTCGCCCAACCCGAGAGGCTGAAGGCCGAGCTGAGGGTTCCAGAAGCAGAGGCTAAAGACGTGCAAGTGGGCCAGCGTGCCATTGTGAACATCGGAAACGAGAGCGTTCCTGGCAGGGTCGTCCGGATGGACCCGGCGGTGCGCGATGGTGCAGTCACAGTCGATGTCCGACTCGAGGGACCCCTGCCGGCGGGCGCCCGGCCAGATCTCAGCGTCACCGGCTCCATTGAGATTGAGACGCTCCGTAACATCCTCTACGTGGACCGGCCACCCTTCGCCCGGTCTCAAAGCACGATCAGTCTCTTCCGCCTCGATCCCGACGGAAGGCATGCCAGCCGGGCTCTTGTGCGTTTCGGCCGCGCCTCCGTGACGACCATCGAAGTCCTGCAAGGGCTACAACCTGGCGAGAGCGTGATCGTTTCGGATATGTCGCAATGGGAGGCGTACGACCGTGTCCGTCTGCGGTAGGATCAACAAGGTCCAGGACGTGGCCTGCCAGCAACACGCGTTGATCCGATTGGAAGGACTGACCAAAGTGTATATGACCGAGGAGCTGGAAACCCACGCCCTCTCCAGCGTTGACCTGGTCATTCACGAGGGCGAATTCGTTTCCGTGGCAGGCCCTTCGGGTTCAGGCAAGTCCACCCTGCTCGCGATTTTGGGTTTACTGGACACACCCACCCGCGGTCGCTATTACCTCAGAGGAAAAAACGTAGCGGGACTGAAGCCTTCTGAACGGGCCCGGCTCCGGAATCGTGAGATCGGCTTCATTTTCCAGGCTTTCAACCTGATCGGCGATCTCAGCGTGTACGAAAACGTGGAACTTCCCCTGATCTACCGCGGAATGAGCCGCAATCAACGCAAGCAGAATGTGCTCAAGGCGCTCGAACGCGTCGGCATGATGCACCGCCTCCGGCACTATCCAATGCAGCTTTCCGGCGGTGAACAGCAGCGGGTGGCGGTGGCGAGGGCCATCGCCGGAGAGCCCTCGATCCTGCTCGCCGACGAGCCTACAGGAAATCTTGACTCGCGCAATGGCCAAGTAGTGATGGAACTGCTTCAGGAGCTGCACCGCTCCGGGTCAACGATTTGCATGGTAACCCACGACCCGCGTTACGCGAGCTACGCCCGCCGCACCGTCCATCTGTTCGATGGCCGGATCGTCGAAGAGAATTTCGCCGACCTTCGTTGAACGGCCAGATTGGAAAACCAGCTCCTTCCGTGCCCGAGCTCGTTGTGGCCTAATCGCGAACGTTTATCATGCGCGGGATTGCACGCGGCGTCATCCAGACGGTGTGGTCCCGCACCCGGTGTCGACCTGAAGCGGATCTCAAGCCAAGGTCCCGGACGGAAGCTGAGATTTTTGAGAGCTCTGGTCGGGCCGCCGGGATTTGAACCCGGGACCTCTTGCACCCCAAGCAAGCGCGCTAGCCAGGCTGCGCCACGGCCCGATTGCTTCTTTCAGTCTACCGCACACCCGGCTGCCGGGAACCCCCCGGCGAGATCCCTCGTGCCAGAAGGCGGCTTCCCCAACGCAGGCTCATGAGCAGGCCCTGACGCAAAACCTGGGCCACCGACGAACCAAGCCCGCACAAGAGAGACGTAACGAGACGCCGCGAATGGCGGAGGAAGAGGGATTCGAACCCCCGAGGGCCTTTCGACCCTTGCGGTTTTCAAGACCGCCGCCTTCGACCACTCGGCCATTCCTCCACTTTTCACTGTAGCAAAGCAGCATCCCGCTCTCTCCGGCGAAGCGCCCGCCTCAGGGGCATCGTACGAGCTGGCACAGCCGGGAGAACCCGTCCACGAGACGAACGGGCGCCATTGCAAGCCGCAGTGAAATCAGAGCGTCTTGGTGACCTTCGTCAGCGTCCGGGGCCGGTCGGGGTCAAGGCCCTTTTCCTCCGCCAGCAGCGCACTGAACAGCTGCGCCGGGACGATATAGGGGATCGGTGTGTAAAGCTCCTCCCGCCAGGCATCCCTGGGCCACTTGAGAGGCAGCGAGATGCTCCGGGGCGACTCAGCCACGGCCTGGCGGTTTCCCGCGTCCGTGATCACTAAAACGTCCGCCTTGCGGTCGCGGAGCTTGAGCAGGATCTCACGCATCGAGGGCCACGTCGCACCCGGCGGAGCGAACAAGAACACCGGGAAGGACTCTTCCACCAGCGCGATCGGACCGTGCAGGAAGTCCGCCGAAGAGAACCGTTCGGCCACCACGTAGCACGTCTCCATCAGCTTCAGGCCGAACTCAAGGGCGCTCGCGAAGTTCAGGCCGCGCCCGACAACGGCCGCATCGGTCATGAAGCGGTAGCGGGGCACGAGCTCCGCCACCTGACCCTCAATGCGCAAGGCCCGCTCCGTCCATTCCGGCAGCCGCTCGAGGTCATCGAGCCGGATACGCGCCCCCAGGGCGTGTGCCAGCAAATAGAACATCAGCACCTGCCCGGTGTAGGTCTTCGTGGCCGCCACGCTCCGCTCCTTGCCGGCCCGGACCAGCAGCACGTGGTCGGCCCGGCGCGCCAGCGTGCTCGATTTCTCGTTGGTGATGCCTACGTTGACCGCCCCCTGGCTCTTGGCGCGCTCCAGCACCATGATCGTGTCGGTGGATTCACCGGACTGGGAGACCGCCACCACCAGCGCCTCGCGCAGATCCACGAAGGCGTCGTACAGCGTGAAGATCGAAGGAGCAGCCATGGAGACGGGGATCCCGGTCGTAATCTCCAGCAGGTAGCGGCCGAACTGGGCCGCGTTATCGGACGTACCGCGAGCCGCCAGCACAATCAGCTTCGGCCGCACATGCTGCAGCCGGCGGGCAAGTCGCCGGACGGCGGGCACCGCCCCGCGCAGGGTTCGTTCCAGGGCCTCCGGCTGCTGCCGGATCTCCTCGAGCATTTTCGACATGCCACTCCGAGAATATCAGAGGGGAATCCGGGGGCGGCTCTCGGAGCCCACGAAGACCGCCTCGAAGGGCCGCGCCGCCGGCGGCAGGCTGACGATCTGGGGTCGCAGCAGCAGGAGCACGTTCCGCCGCTCCCTGGAGCGCGAGGTTTGCCGGAAGGCGTTGCCAGCAACCGGAATCCGTGACAGGCCGGCGAGCCCGGCGACGGTTCGCGCCTCCTGCGAGCTCATCAGTCCGGCAACCACCGCCCATTGGCCGTCCCGCAGCCGCACTCCGGACTGCACGCGCCGTGTGGCGATGACCGGAATCCGGTTGACGACTTCGCCCGTGAGCACCTTGAACTCCGCTTCGAGATCCAGGGAGACTTCCCGCGTGACATGCGTGCGCGGCGTGACCTTCAGCACCAGCCCCAGATCTTCAAATGCGAATGACGGCGGAATCCCGGCCGGGACGCCGGCGACAACCTGGCCGAAAAAACCCCCGGTGATCACCGGAAACTTGTCTCCGACGTGAAGGCTGGCGGGCCGTCCGTCCAGGCTGCGGATTTCGGCGCGGAGCAATGTGCGCGCACTCGAGCGGGTCATTCGGGCGACGGCGTTGGCGTCCGTCACTCCGACGCCCAGAAAGGTTGCGCCGCCACCGAAGACGAGGAAGCGCGAAAACCCGGCCGGGACGGCGGGACGGTTGTTCCATACATCGCTGAAGTTGACGAAGGGAAACAGCGTCGGCAGGGAAACTCCGTAGTCGCGGAAGAGGCTGTCGCTAAGCTCGAGAAACTCCACGCCGATCATCACTTGAGCGCTGTAGCGAAGCATCTGCCCGAGCAGATCCTGGGCGGGGCGAACCAAAGAGACGCGGCCCCGCAGCGACACAAGTCGGCGCTGACTGTCCAACTGCACCTGTTGCAACCCCATGGCTTGCTGCACCGCGCGAGCCAGTTCCTGGGCCTCCTCGAGCGCCACGGGGCTCGGCAGAGGGAACACGGTCGTGATCACCGGCTCGAGTTCGGCGCGCTTGGCGGTAGTGTCGCTTGCCACCAGGAACCGGCGCTCGCTGAGAGGGACGACGAAGGACCCGGTCGCTGCCTCCAAAGCGCGCAAAGCCTCCCGGCAATCGGTCCCATCGAGACGGAAGCGGCGCATGGCGCCGGGCTGATAGTCGGCGTCGAACACGGCTTCGAGGCCGCACTCGGAGGCCAGCTGTTCGAAAAGTTGGCGGGCATTGCCCCGCAGGTCGAAGCTGTGCGTCTTGGGGGAGAGATGCAATTCAAGCGAAGCCGCAGGCTCCGCGGGATTCGTGCGCACCCCTGGCTCTGGAGCCTGTACGGACGGACCCGCGCTGCCGGCCTGATCCTGGATGGATGCGATCGCCCGCTCGCGCAGGGCTTGGCTCCGCAGCCAGTACAAGGCGTTGCCTGGATCGAAGGCAGCGGCCTGCGCGTACAGCGCATAGGCTCGCACGATGTCGCCGGCCTGCTGTGCCCGTTGTGCCTCCCGGTGGAGGCGCGAAGCCTCTTTGGCAAGGTCCGCCCAGGCGCAGCTTCCTGCCAGGAGGCACACTAAGAGGGCGCGCACCATCATCTTGTTAAGACGGCGGCAACGTGCGGCGCGTGCAACCCGTTAACAATCTCAAGACTTTCGGCCGATTCCTTGCATAGGACAGTCGCCGATGAGGACGATCCTGAGCGTAGCCAGCGGCAACCGGTTTGCGCCGCGAGCCCCGGAGAGCGTGGAGCAGCTCGGCGTACCGGAAATCCTCGTGCAGGACCTGATCCTGCGCCGGGTGTTTATCGAGCGCACCAGCACGCTGGCCTCCCTGGCGCGTGCGCTCAAGCTCTCGCCGCCAGTCGTGGAGACCGTCTTCCGCCAAATGCGCCACCGCCAACTGGTCGAAGTGCTCGGCATGGTGGGCAACGATTACAGCTTTGCCCTGTCGGGTCAGGGCCGGCAGCTCGCACAGGAGCGCTTTCAGATGACGCACTACGCTGGTCCCTGCCCGGTTTCGCTCTCTGATTACCACCTGGGCGTGAAGGCCCAGGCCGCGCGGGTGGAGGTCAGCCGCGAAAAACTCCGCCAGGCCCTCTCGGACCTGGTCCTCAGCGACGCGCTGCTTGACCAATTGGGACCGGCGATCATCTCCCAGGCGGCGCTTTTTCTCTACGGCTCCACCGGAAACGGCAAGACCTCCCTGGCCGAGCGCCTGGTGCGTCTTTACGATGACGACGTGCTGATCCCGTACGCAGTGGAAGTGGACGGCCAGATCATCATCCTGTACGATCCGGTGGTCCACCAGCGCGTGAGCGAGGACGCGGGCGAGGATCCGGACCGGGACCCGCGCTGGGTGCGGTGCAAGCGGCCGTGCATCATCGCGGGCGGCGAACTGGTACCGGGCATGCTGGAGTTGCGGATGGATGAAGCCACCGGCACCTACGCCGCGCCGATTCAGATGAAGGCGAACAACGGGATCCTGGTGATTGACGATTTCGGACGGCAGCTGATTCCGCCGCGGGACCTGCTCAATCGCTGGATTGTGCCGCTGGACCGCCGGGTGGACTACCTCATGCTGCGCTACGGAGTCAAGTTTCAGATTCCCTTCGAGATGATGGTCGTGTTTGCGACCAACCTGGATCCGCTGTCGCTGGCAGACGAAGCCTTCCTGCGGAGGATCCAGAATAAGATTCTGGTGGAGGAGATTTCTCCGGAGACCTTCGACGAGATCCTGCGTCGCTGCGCCTCCTCGGCCGGCATACCCTATGAACCAGACATGGCCGAGTATTTGCGCAGCCTGATCCTAAACGACGAACGGACGGTGCTCAGGGCCTGCTATCCGGGCGACATTTGCCGCATTCTGGTCTCGATCAGCCGGTACGAAGGGCGCCCCCCGCGGATGACCCGGAGCAACCTGGAGCGAGCGGTCCTCCTGTACTTCGCCCGGTCCTGACCGCAGCCTTTATAATAGGGGCTGCGCGCCCGTAGCTCAGGCGGATAGAGCGGCTGGCTTCGAACCAGCAGGCCGGGGGTTCGAATCCCTCCGGGCGCGCCAGGCCCACTGCGGTTGCGGAGTCTGTCTCCGAAATCTCACAATAAGGCCAGGATGAGGCTCACACTGCTACTGCTGTGGTTCGCTTCCGGACTGGCCGCTCAGGATTTTTCCGAGATCAAAGTCGAAAAAGTCGCCACGGGCTTCGCCTTTACCGAAGGCCCCGTGTGGTCGCGGGAGGGCTACCTGTTGTTCAGCGACATCCCGAACAACCGGATTCTGCAGTACGTCCCGGGCAAAGGCACGGCTGTGTTCCGCGAGAACTCTAACGGCGCCAACGGCAACACCTTCGACGCAAAGGGCCGTCTCTACACCTGCGAAAGCCGCACACGGCGCGTGACTCGCACGGATCGAAAAGGCAACATCGAAGTGCTGGCCGAACGCTGGGAGGGCAAGCGTTTGAATGCACCCAATGACATCGTGGTCCGCCGTGACGGCCATATCTACTTCACGGACCCGGCCTTCGGCCAGCAGGCGGAAACCCGTGAGCTCGACTTCTACGGCGTCTATCACATCAGCCCGAAAGGAGAGATGGAATTGATCGCCAAACCGGCGGGGCGGCCCAACGGCATCGCGCTGTCCCCGGACGGGCGCATTCTGTATGTGGCGAACTCCGATGAGCGGAACCTGCGCGCCTACGATCTGGATCGCAACGGCAAGGCTTCCAACGAGCGGGTCATCGTCTCCGGCATTGACGGCGTGCCGGACGGCATCCGCGTGGACGAGAAGGGAAATATTTACGTGACGGCCAAGGGCCTGGCCGTCTACTCGCCGGACGGCAAGCTCCTGACGACCATCGAACTGCCGGAGACCCCGGCCAACTGCGCCTTCGGCGATCCGGATTTCATGACGCTGTACATCACGGCGCGCACTTCTCTCTACCGGATCCGCCTGAACGTGCAAGGAGCGGTGCAATACTGATCCTGTGCCCCGGCGTACTTCCGGCTCCAGCAGACGCCGCTATCCTCGCCGTCCGGTGTTGGGCGTGGGGGCGCTCATTTTCAACCGGGGTCGCATCCTCCTGGTAGAACGGGCGCGGCCGCCACTCAAGGGATCCTGGTCGCTTCCCGGGGGAGTGCTCGAGGCGGGCGAGACGCTGAAAGAGGGCATACGGCGGGAGGTCCGTGAGGAGACCGGACTGGAAGTGGAGCCTCTCGGGATCTTCGAAGTCTTCGAGCGCATCTTGCCGGACCGCCAAGGCCGCCCGGAGTATCACTACGTGCTGATCGATTTTCTCTGCCGCGTCGCGGGCGGGCGTCTGGTCCCCGGCGACGACGTGCGCCGTGCCGCGTGGGTTCCGCGATCGGAACTCGGACACTACAACATCACGGAAGGCACACGGGCTGTGATCGAGCGCGCCTTCCGCCGCCGGCGGGCACTCCTCAAGCTATGAAGACCTCCAGCGCGGATCTGCTCGAGTTCGGCGCGCTCAAAGAGCTGCTGAGCCGGTACATCGAAAGCAGCCTCGGACGCCAAGAACTGGGCCGGCTGGCGCCTACCAGTGACCGCGGCGAGGCCGAGAGCCGCCTGGCCGATGCCGCCGAGGCGATCGCCTACATCCATGCCGCCGCCCAACCCCAGCCGCCCACTCGCGGAGCCGCAGTCCGCATCCGCTTCGACTCGCTGGTGGATCCGAGCAAGTCTCTGCATAAGTTGGGGATCGAGGGCGCCTGTCTGGAGGCGAAGGAGATCTATGAACTCACCCATCTGCTCGCCCGGGCTGTCGAGATCCGGCGCCTGCTCACCGCCTGCAGTGCGCGCTTTCCGCGCCTGGCGGCCAAGGCACGAGCCATCGGCGAATTCAGCCCGCTCGTGGCGGATCTGGCCGGAAAAATCACGCCGGAAGGCGAGGTCGTCGACGAGGCGAGCCCCGCCTTGGCACGCTTGCGGCGCGACATTGACCGCCAGCGTTCGTTCGTGCAGGAGTCGCTCGAACGGTTCCTGCGCCGCCACCGGGAGGAGGGAGTCCTCCGGGAAGAGTTTGTCACGATCCGCAACGGGCGGTTTGTGATCCCGGTCGTGGCCGGCCGGCAGCACCGCCTGGAGGGCGTCGTGCACGGCTCAAGCGGCAGCGGTCATACGTTCTTCCTGGAACCGCTCGAGACCATCGAACTGAACAACGAACTGGTCCGCTTGCTCGAAGAGGAACAGCGCGAGGTGCACCGCCTCCTGCGCGAGATGACCGAACGCCTCCGGGCCTACGCCCCGGCGATCCAGGCCGCGGTGGAGGTTTTGGGAACACTCGATCTGCTGTTTGCCACGGCGCGCTTTGCGGTGGACTTCGGTTGCACGGTGGCGCGCTTCAGCCCGCCGGGAGCGCCCCGGCTTCGCTTGTCTCAGGCTCGTCATCCGCTGCTCGAAGACGTGCTGCGACGCCACGGCCGGCGCGTCGTGCCTCTGACCCTGACGCTGGAAGGTGACTGCCGCACGTTGCTCATCAGCGGGCCGAACACGGGCGGAAAGACCGTCGCTCTCAAAACGGTAGGGTTGGTGGCTCTGATGGCCCAGTCCGGCTTGCCGGTGCCTTGTGCGGAAGCCGAACTGCCACTCTTCGACCAGATCCTCGCGGACATCGGCGACGCACAATCCATCCAGGAGAGCCTCAGCACGTTTTCGGCGCACGTCACCCGGGTGCGGCAGATGCTGGAGGCGCTCGGTCCGGACTCTCTGGTGCTGCTCGACGAGTTGGGGCGGGCCACGGATCCGGAGGAGGGAGGGGCCTTGGGTGCAGTAATACTGGAACGGTGCCGTGCCAGAGGGGCTTTTACTCTGGCTTCGACACACCTTCTTGCGCTCAAGATTTACGGCGCAACCACACCGGGGGTGCTCAACGCCAGCATGGGCTTCGACGCGTCCACGCTCGAGCCGACCTACGTGTTATCCGTGGGAGCGCCCGGCAAGTCGGCGGGACTGGAGATCGCCCGGCGGCTGGGATTACCCGAAGAGCTGATCGAGGCAGCACGACAGCGCCTCGGGACGCGGGAGCGCGATCTGAGCCGCTTTCTCGACGAGTTACACCGGCGCCTCCAGGAGCTGGAACGGCTCCGACAAGAACTGGAGCAGGACAAGCGCGCGCTGGCCGCACAGCAGAAGTCGCTGGCGGAGGAGTGGCGCCGCCGGGAGGCACGGAAACTCGAGGAGCTCGAGCGCCGGTGCGAAGCGGCGCTCCAGCGTTTTGAGGCACAGGCGCGGGAGGCGATCGAGCACCTTGTGCGAGACGCCGGGGCGAAGCACGCGGCTGCGGCCGTGCGCCGCATCTCTGCAGTAAAGCGCGAACTCGGTGAAGAGGTCCAAGCAACGCTCCGCAGCGCACGGGAGGAGTCGACGCCGGCCGCCCAGGTCCAGGAAGGAGCCTGCGTGCGGCTCCGGAGCTGGCCTGGCCCGGCGCGCGTGCGCCGCCTCCTGCCGCACGAGCAGGTCGAGGTCGAGGCGGGCGCCGTCCGGCTCCGCGTGCCCGTGAGTGACGTCGTCGAGGTGCTGCCCGAGCCCGGACCGCCGCGGCCATCCGCGGGCATCGGTTTTCACCCTGCCCCGGGGCGCGAAAGCTGGGACAAGGCCGAGATCCGCGTTATTGGCGAACACGCCGAGGAGGCGCGCGCCCGTGTCGAGAAGTTTCTGGATGACGCGGTGCTGGCCGGACTGCGGCGCGTGCGCATCGTGCACGGCCATGGAATGGGTGTGCTGCGGGGAACCATCGCTGCCTTGCTCAGCGAGAGTCCTCATGTTGCGCGCTTCTATCCTGCCGATCCGATGGAAGGCGGAGCCGGAGTGACCATCGTCGAGCTGCGGGGCGGAGAAGAGCTGCAGTGACCGCATCCGGGGGCACGCAGGGTGCCGTGGCGGCGCAGGCAATCGCGCATGCCGCTTCCGTTCTGCCCCCGGTGCCGGGAACGTACGCGCTTGTGCTCGATTGTCCCCGGAGCTGCACGGTCACCGTAGGGCGGCTCGGGCGTCTCCGCTTTCCCGCGGGTTACTACGTCTACGTAGGAAGCGCTCTCGGTCCGGGAGGACTTCGGGCGCGCATCCTTCACCACCTTGCGGCTGCACGTCAGCCCTGGTGGCACGTAGATTACCTGCGGGCCCGTACGATTCCGGTCGAGGTCTGGTACCGCATCGGCACGGCACGGCGGGAAGATCTGTGGGCTTCGGCGTTAGCAGAAGTGGCGGGCGCCTGTATCGAACGCTTCGGCAACACGGATTGCCGCTGCGCCTCCCACCTGTTCCACTTCCGCCGGCCGCCCGATTCGCGCTGCCTGCTGCGCGAGCCCCTCAGTGTCTTCCGTCCCGGCGCTCAGCCGCGCACAAGGTAAACTCTGCTGTCATAGAAGACGGCGCTTCCGCCGACTACATCGCTCAGCGGCGACCGCAGGTACGGATCCACATACATGGCAGCGTTGGCATGGATGCCGGTCGCACGGCGCGGGTCCGCGGGGATCACGGTTCCATCCACGACGAGATCCTCCGCCCCGTAGGACCAGTGGCCCCAGCCCAGATCGAAGCTGATCACTCCCAGCCGGATCCGGCCGGTGAGGCGGACGCGGCCGCGCAGCGGCTTGCGGGCCCCATGACCGAGATCCCAGGCGCCCTCGGGATTGCTCGCCGAGAGCACGGTCACCCAGTCTCCGTCGCGCAGCCCGAGCTGGGCGGCGTCGCGCGGGTTCATGTAAATCACGTTCTCCGGGGCGATGTGGGTTAACCAGTAGTTCGAGATGGTGCGGCTCTTGGTGGCAAGAATATTCCGGTTCGTAATGAGAGAGAGTACGGCGCCCTTGTGCTCCAGCGGACGGCCCAGGGCATCGGAAACCGGAACGTAGGTGGCGATGCCCTTCATATACTCGCCCGTCATGGAATTGCGGGTCGTGGCGGGTTTTTCGTGGTAGAGATTCACCAGCTTTCCGTACTTGGCACGCACCTGCTCGCCTGTCCAGGCATGTTCGTATGGCCACCACCGGCCGCCACGGTTGAGTACGTAGATCACTTTGCGCCACCACTGGGGCCCCACCACGGCCGCCCAGCGCTCGGCATTGAAGACCGAGGGAGGGAGGTGCCTGCGCGCCTCCAGGAAGATCGCCACCTCCTCGTCACTAGCGTCCGGGCACACGTCCGACCCGGTGCTCGAGTCGCCGAAAGCGATGTTGGCCACCATGCGCAGGTAGTAGTCCTCCGGGCGGCGGAGATCTCCTGCACCGAAGCCGCCCGGGCCGAATCCGGGCAGCCCTAGCCGCTCGGCGATAGCCAGAAAAACGGCTTCCATCGAGATGGGCATCTCCTCGCCGAAGACACGCACCACCTCGTTGGGCGAAGCGATGGCCGGCTGGCGCACGGGCGAGACGCGATGCACGATGGAGGGATGCGTGCGATGGAATTCCCACCGCTCCAGGAAGCTCAGGTCCGGGAAGATGTAGTCGGCATAGCGGCTTGTCTCTCCCACAACGATGTCGGAGCACACAAACAGCGGGATCTTGTCCGTGTCCGTCAGAATCGGGATGAGTGAGTGTCCGGCGGGGAGAGCATAGACGGGAGACCCCATGTAAAGGAATAACGCTTTGATGGGATACGGGTAGGCATCGCCTGCCGAGGGGATGACTTCCTGATACACATCACTGGCGAGGGGATACCACGGCCGTTTGGCGGGATAGCCCGCAAAGATCGTGCTTTGCTCGTAACTGGCCCCGCCGCGGATGATGTCAATGCCGAAGGGTGTGAGCCGGGCCGGGTGGCTGCTCAGTTGAAACGGACGGCCCGCACCGCCGCTCTCTCCGTAGGCGCCTCCGCCGTACACCAAGCCGCCTTTCCAGTCGAAGTTCCCCACCAGCAGATTCAGCGCGCCGAGCGTGGCCAGGACGTTGTAGAAGCCGTTGGTGTGCTGGGAAACTCCGCGGTGGATCTCGACCACCGCACGTTTGCCGTGGGAGGTAAACTCGCCGGCCAGTTCCACAATATCCGCCACCCTCACGCCGGCGATCTCCGCCCACTCCCACAGAGTGTAACGGGAGGCCTCCTCGTAGAGCAGCTGCATGGCGGACTTGACCCGGATGCTGTTGATGGTGGTGTCCACGAACAAATCCCCCTCGGCGGGATTTGCGGCATCGTCGGACTTGAAGGCGACGGGCACGCCGCCGCGAAGGCACACGAACGTGTCAGCGTCGCCGCCCAGGCCGATCTCGCCGGCCCGCAGAAAGGCGCCGCCGGAGCCATCCGGCCGGATCTCGACGAGCCACGCAGCATTGGTCCACGTGGGCTCTCCGTCGGAAGCGGCCGCCGCGCGATTACAGTTCTCCAGGTAGCGCCGGTCATAGCGCTCGTTCTCGATGATCCAGCGGATCATCGCCATGGCGAGGGCGGCGTCCTCGCCCGGTTTTACGGGAACCCACTTCCAGGCTTTGGCGGCAATGCGCGAATGCCGCGGATCCACCACGGCGATCTTCAGCCGGCCGCTGGCCAGTCCCCGGGTGATCTTGGGAGTTTTCAGGGGCGGGCCGTAGTTGCCGTCGAGCACGTTGGCGCCCCAGTAGATGATGAATTCCGCATTGGTTGTGTCCGCCATCCAGTAGGCTTTGGCGCCCCCGGTCCACTTCCCTCCGCTGGGCTGATCGGACATGGATTTGCCCGCAAAATAGATCGAGCCCTGGCATACCGTCGTGTGGCCGTGAGCGTTGACGGAACCGAAACTGTCCCGCACGAAGCGCAGGAAGAAATCCTGGCGGCCTGCTTTCAGGCGCCCCCATAGAAAGACGAACTGGTTGTTCTTCGGGCCAAAGTCGGGATGCTCCGGATCAATCAGTTTATCGAGGTGGTCTTTGTATTTCTCTTTAAACTGCGCCACCGTGAGCTTGTTGCTCTGCAGCAGCGCTACGTCGGCAGCCATGTCCCGGCATAGTCCCGGGTCCCGCAACGCATATAGTTCCCGCAATCCGGTAACCGTCTTGCCGCCGTCCTGTGGAAACAGCACGCCGCCTTCGACGATTTCCGTAATGGCTTGGTCGAAGGGAATCGTCACCCATTTGTTTTCGCCGCGCTTTCCGGCGCGCTTGAGGACTCGAGTGATCCGGTATGGATCGTACGCCGTCTGAATACCGGCCTGCCCTTTCGGGCACAAATACCCGGCCAGCCTCGCCGCCTGCGTCACGGGCGTCCTCCAGTCAATATGGGGATCCATGGTGCGGGGCGCGTACGGATTGCCCTCGATCTTCACCGCGAGGCCGTCCTGAATGCGGACTTTGATTTCGCAGCCGGTGTTACACTGCAGGCAGGTCGTGTAAATAAAATCAGAAGCCAGAACGGGGCTGCCTGCCGCCGATCGTTCAGTTGCCTGGAGCGCAGCAGCCAGCCAGGCACCGCCGAGCAGCGCTCCGCCGGTCAGGAATTCGCGCCGGGCAGAGGATTCCAGCCCATCAGGTTCCGCATTGGCGACGACATGAGTTTGCTCTTGCATCTCGACCCTCCTCAGGAGTGGCACGCAACACAGTCAATGTGGACGGCTTCCGGCATGGATTCCTCGAAGTAAATCACACGCGGCTTGAGCCCCAGATTCTGATGCCGGCTGAAGATCCGCCGGCCCTGGGTGATCTCGTGAATCAGGCTGGAAGGGTTATTGGCGTTGCCGAAATACATCGCGCCTCCGATGCAGGTGGTGACGCAGGCCGGCAGCATGCCAGCCTCGAGGCGGTGGGCACAGAAGGTGCACTTTCGCGCCGTGTCTTTGAGCGTCGTGGTTTCCGGGTCGCGGGTGTAGCTCTTGCCGTATTCGATGAACCGCCGCCTCTCGTAATCCTGCTGCGCGGGGGTGGTTTCGGTGAAGGTCCTTCCGTCGTCCAAATGAATCGCTTTGACGGGGCAGGCAGCCGCGGCCGCCATGGCGTACGGTCCCTTGAGCGCGTCCAAATTGAACTCCACAATCCCGTCGGGGCGCTTGCGGATCATCCCCAAGGGCACCACCTTGGCACACGGCGGGTCGTCACACTGTAGGCAATTGATGGGCTTGAAGATGGCCCACTGGCGGGAACCGAGGGACATCTCTTTCTGAATCACACGCCGGATGCTGCCGTTCGGACCCGTGGGGATCTCGGCGCGACAGGCCACCGTACAGGCGTCGCAGCCGATGCACTTGCGAGTGTCCACGACCATGAGCCAGCTCGGCGTCTGCCCGCTTGCCAGGGTTTGATCCAGATCCTGCTGCATGCGCAACAGCTCCTCACCCCGGGGAAGACTGGACGGGGGAGGAAGCGGCGCCGCCCGCGCGAGCCTCGACTGGAACGTTTTCAGGCCCGCCCAAGTGCCGGCCAGCCCGGAACCGAGGCTTGCGAGCAGGTGGAAAAACCGCCGTCGCGAGGAACTACCGGATGACGCGGGATTCAGAGGCATGGCGGAGCTCCATTTAGTATTAACAGATCAGATTATCATAAATTCGCGAACGTTCCAAGCAGCATTCACGGGAACGGAAGCGAGCTCTTCAGCTGCCTTCAGCGGATCCTCATCCAGACTCGCGCGTGCTGCCGGAGCACGCCGCCTGCCAGAGAAGGGGGAGGCGCCGTACGCGCAGCGCTCTTCGGCTCGATCCTGTTACGTCCACAACGCCCGGTGGCTAGAATTCGTCGCCACGGTATAGATGGCGAACCCACTGCTCGTAGCCGTTGTACATCAGCGTGGGGCGGCGTTCCATGGTGGGGATGACCCGCTCGAAGGCCTGCGACCAGCGAGGATGCGGGCGGTTGGGATTCACGTTGGAATAAAAGCCGTATTCTTTTGGCGCTACGCGGCTCCAGAATGTCCCGGGCTGTTTGCCGACGAACTCGATTCTAACCACCGACTTGATGCTCTTGAATCCGTATTTCCAAGGGACAACCAAGCGAACCGGCGCGCCATTTTGCTTGGGAAGCGGCTTGCCATACAGCCCGGTGGCCACAAACGTCAAGGGATTTGCGGCCTCATCCATGCGCAGCCCTTCGAAATACGGCCACGGATACCACGGGGCCTGCGACATGCCCGGCATCTCCTTGGGCCGGCTTACGGTGACAAATCGAACAAAGCGCGCCTCCGGTTTCGGCTCCACTTCCCGGATCAGGGCTGTGAACGGAAACCCCGTCCAGGGGACCGCCATAGACCATGCTTCCACGCAGCGGAAGCGGTACAGACGCTCCTCCAGGGGCATGCGGCGCAGCAGGTCATCGAGATCGAGGACCTGGGGTTTGGCGACCAAGCCGCGGATTTCGATCCGCCAGGGGTGTATCTGGAACGCCGCGACTTTCCGTTTGACGGCTGCTTTATCCTCAGGATCAAATTCGTAAAAATTGTTGTAACTGGTCGCAGCCCACTCCTCAGTGATCGGCCGGTCCAGCGTGAACTCCGCGTTTCTGGGCGCCGGGTATGGGCTCGCCGCAAGGCCCAGAGCGGAGCCGCCCAGTACGCCGGCGGCGCGAAGCCACTGGCGGCGGTTGAAGTAGACGTGTTCCGGAGTAGCCTCGCGCTCCGGAATTTCCCAGGCCCGGCGAATTCGTACCAGCATGGTATCGCCCCTCTCTTCCCCTCGATCGTAGCACGGCGCGCGCCGAAGCGGGCCCCCGATCGTCTATCATGAAAACGTGGGACAGAGGAGGGCGGTCATCATTGGGGCTGGGCCGGCTGGGCTGACGGCGGCCTACGAGCTACTCAAACGCACGGACATTAAACCGGTAGTCCTTGAAAAGAGCGACGTGTTGGGGGGTATTGCGCGAACGGTGAATTACAAGGGCTACCGCATGGACATCGGCGGCCACCGATTTTTTTCTAAATCCGATCGGGTGATGCAGTGGTGGCTGGAGATGCTGCCCTTACAGGCTCTCAACCCCGGCCCCCACACCATCAGCTACCAGGGTGGCAGACGTACAGTGGAGACCGCCGGTTCCGGGCCGGATCCGGATCGGGAAGACCGCGTCATGCTCGTGCGGCCCCGGAAGTCGAGAATCTATTTCCTGCGGCGTTTCTTTGAATATCCCATCCGTCTTACGCCCGAGACTTTGGCGAACCTGGGCGTCGTCCGCAGTATCCGCATTGGCGCAAGTTATCTGCGCAGCGCGTTGTTTCCTATACGCAATCCGCAGACGCTCGAGGAATTTTTCATTAACCGTTTTGGAAGAGAACTGTATCTTACGTTCTTCAAATCCTACACCGAAAAGGTATGGGGCGTCCCCTGCCATCAGATCAGTGCGGAATGGGGTGAGCAGCGCATCAAAGGTCTCTCCGTCCGCAAGACGATCGCGCACTTCATGAAGCAGGCCCTTCGCAAACGGTCCGACCTGGCCCAGAAGGACATCGAGACTTCTCTGATCGAGCAGTTTCTTTACCCGAAGTTCGGGCCGGGCCAGATGTGGGAGGAGGTGGCACACAGGGTTGTGACCATGGGCGGGGAGATCCTCAAGGGTCATGAGGTCGTGGGGTTGCAGACCGACGGGAACCGTGTGACCGCCGTCGAAGCCGCGAACGCATCCGGCACGATGGTGCTCGGCGGTGATTATTTCTTTTCGACCATGCCCGTCCGCGACCTGGTTAGGGCCCTGCGGGCTCCACACCCCAGGGAAATTGTAGAGATCGCTGAGGGGCTGGTTTACCGAGACTTCATTGCCGTGGGGCTTCTCGTGCGTAATCTCAAAGTCAAAGACCCCACAACAGACGGCGCGCGGCTCATCCGCGACAACTGGATCTACATCCAGGAGCCGGATGTGCTGGTGGGTAGATTGCAGATTTTTAACAACTGGAGCCCGTACCTCGTGCCGGACCCTTCCAAAGTCTGGCTGGGTCTGGAGTACTTCTGCAATGAGGGCGACAGCCTGTGGCAGATGAGCGACGAGGAGCTGATCCGCCTCGGCTCGGAAGAGCTCTCCAGGATCGGAATCATCGATGCTCAGGATGTTCTCGACGGCACGGTCGTGCGCATGCAAAAAACCTATCCCGCTTACTTTGGGACTTATTCACGGTTCGAGGAGTTGCGCCGCTATTTGGACCGGTTTGAAAACCTCTTCCTCATTGGTCGTAATGGGATGCACCGGTATAACAATCAGGACCACTCGATGCTGGCCGCCATGGTTGCGGTAGACAACATCGTGGGAGGCATCCGCTCGAAAGACAACATCTGGGCCGTCAACACCGAGCAGGAATACATCGAAGAGAAGTGAGAACCCTTACGCGACAGGCGGCATATTCAGGCGGCGCTCCACTTCGGTAACACGCCTCTCGAGAATCGCCAGGCGCTCGTGCAAATTGGTTTGGTCCCGTTCGATGCCCTCCAGCCGTTTTTGATTGGACTCCACGAAAGCATCGAAGGCTTTGAGCAGCTTTATCTCTGTATCCGTGACGAGCTCTCGGATTTCCGTAAAACGCGCCTCCATGCGCTGCTCGAAGTCCGCAAAGCGCGCATCCATGCGCTGCTGGAAATCCGCAAAGCGCCCGTCGATACGCTCCTCGAGCTTCTTGAGGTCTTGTTTGGTTGCCGGCTCCGACATCGCCTTCGATTCTAGCACGGCCCGCAGAGCGCGGCTTCCACGGAGCCCCGCTAGCCGCAGCCCGTCGTACCGCCGCAGTTCTCACACTTGTAGCACGCCCCCGCACGTGTCATGAGGCCGCCACACTCGGCACAGACTGGGGCATCTTCCACCGCCGGCTCGAAAGGCAGCGCACGCTGCAGTTCAGGTTCCGTAGGCCGGAGCTTCGGAGTTTCGCCTGCTTCTCCCAGCGCGTATTCCGGCCCCAGGAACTTGGCGCCCAGCCAACGGAAGATGTAATCCATGATGGACTTTGCGTAGGGAATCTGAGGATTGCCGGTCCAGCCGCTGGGCTCGAACCGGACGTGGCTGAACTTGTCCACCAGGAACTTGAGCGGCACGCCATATTGCAGTGCAAAGCTGATGGCGGTGGCAAAGCAGTCCATCAGGCCCGAAATGGTCGAGCCCTCTTTGGCCATCGTGATGAAGATCTCCCCCGGCTGGCCGTCTTCATAAAGACCCACGGTGATATATCCTTCGTGGCCGCCGATGGAGAACTTGTGCGTGATGGACTGCCGCTCGTCGGGCAGCTTGCGGCGCACCGGGCGGTAGACCACCTTTTCGGCCACAGCCCGGCCCGGCTGCTTTTCCTTGGCGATCCCGGAGCTGAGGGGCTGCACGCGTTTGGAGCCGTCGCGGTAAATGGCCACCGCTTTGAGACCCAGTCGCCAGCTCTCGATGTAGGCGTCCATGATGTCCTCGACGCTGGATTCCTCCGGCATGTTGATCGTCTTGGAGATCGCTCCGGAGATGAACGGCTGTACGGCGGCCATCATTTTCAGGTGGCCGCGGTGATGGATGAACCGCGTTCCGTTGGCCGGCTTGAGGCTGCAATCGAACACGGGCAGGTGCTCGGGCTTGAGATGCGGGGCCCCCTCGATCGTTCCCGTGGCGTCGATGTGGCTCACGATTTCCTCGACCTGCTCCGGCCGATACCCGAGGCGGATGAGAGCCTGCGGTACGGTGTTATTGACAATCTTGATCACGCCGCCCCCGACCAGCTTCTTGTACTTGACCAGGGCCAGATCCGGCTCGATGCCTGTGGTGTCGCAGTCCATCATGAAGCCGATCGTTCCCGTGGGCGCGATGACGGTAGTCTGGGCATTGCGGTAGCCGACCACGCGGCCACGTTCGTAGGCCTCCGTCCAGCAGCTGCGGGCCGCCTCATAAAGCGCCGCCGGCACGTGGGCGGGATTGATGCGGCCCACGGCCTCGCCGTGCATGCGGATCACTTCCAGGAAGGGTTCTTCGTTGACGGCATAAGCCGGAAACGCCCCGACCGCAGCCGCGATCCGTGCGCTGGTCAAGTACGCCTGGCCGCACATGACGGCGCTGATAGCGGCCGCCCAGTCGCGCCCGGCGTCGCTGTCGTAGGGAATGCCGAGCGCCATCAACAAAGCCCCGAGGTTCGCAAAGCCCAGCCCCAGGGGACGAAAGTCGTGCGAGTTGCGCGCGATCTTCTCGGTCGGATAGCTGGCATTGTCCACGATGATCTCCTGGGCCACGATCATGGTGTCCACCGCATGGCGGAACGCCTCCACATCGAACTGCCCGTCGGGCCCGAGGAATTTGAGCAGATTCAAAGAGGCCAGGTTGCAGGCCGAATCGTCCAGGAACATGTATTCCGAGCAGGGATTGGAGGCGTTGATGCGGCCGGAATTCTTCGAAGTATGCCAGCGATTGATGGTCGTGTCAAACTGCATGCCCGGGTCGCCGCACTCCCAGGTGGCCTCTGCAATCTGCCGGAGCAGATCGCGCGCCCGGTAGCGCTTCACGGGCTGCCCCGTCACCACCGAGCGCGTCCACCAGTCCCGGTCCTCCAGTACGGCGTACATGAACTCGTCGGTGACACGCACCGAGTTGTTGGCGTTCTGGAAGAACACCGAGCTGTAGGCCTCGCCGTCAATCGAGGAATCAAAGCCCGCCTCCACGAGAGCGTGAGCCTTTTTTTCTTCCCGGGCCTTGCACCAGATGAACTTTTCGATATCCGGGTGGTCCACGTTCAGGATCACCATCTTGGCCGCCCGCCGTGTCTTGCCGCCCGATTTGATGACGCCGGCAAACGCATCGAAGCCTTTCATGAAGCTCAGCGGTCCGGAGGCGCGGCCCCCTCCGGAGAGCGGAGCGTTTTCTTCACGCAGGGTCGAGAAGTTGGTGCCCGTGCCCGATCCCCACTTGAACAGCATGCCTTCCGTCTTGGCCAGCTCCAGAATGGATTCCAGCGAATCTTGCACCGAGTTGATGAAACACGCCGAGCACTGCGGCTTTTGCACGTCCGCCGTCAGTTTCCGGATGCTGTCGCTCGCCTCGTCGTAATACCAGCCGTAGCCGCGGGCCTCCTTGACCCCTACGTTGAACCACACCGGGGAGTTGAAAGAAGCCTTCTGCCGCAGCACGAGGTGAGCCAGCTCCATGCGGAAGTTCTCGGCATCCTGGTCCGTCTGGAAATAGCGGCCTTCTCTGCCCCACTCCGTGATGGTGTCCACAACGCGGCGAACCAGCTGCGCCACGCTGTGTTCCCTTTCCGGTGTGCCCAGTTTGCCGTGGAAGTACTTGCTCGCGACGATATTGGTAGCCGTCTGGGACCAGTCGGCAGGTACTTCAACATCCCGCTGCTCGAAAATGACCGCTCCCTTGTCATTGGTGATCGAAGCGGTTCGTAGCTCCCATTGCACCTCATCGTAGGGCGTTTTTCCCGGCTCCAGGCGAGCCGTGAAGTACCGCGGAAAGCTTACCCCCGTACGCTCTTCCTTGCGGAGGCTTCGCTTGAGCTGGCCGGCTTTGGCGCTCAGGTCAACAGTCAACTGTCCCATTGGATTTTCCCTTTCAGCCGCCGCCTGATCCTCAGGCGCATTGACACTTATACCCCAACATGTAGTATTGCGTCAAGAAGTTTTTCTATATGTAGTGTCAACAGTTTGGAGCTGGTGCCGCAATCATTGCCGCGGGAACATGAGCTTTGACAGGTCCTCGGGCGCTTTCGGCTGCCGCCGCCCTCGGATCAAGCCGACTATTCCGCCGAGCCCCGCACACGCCAGCATGCCGACGGCCACCACATCCGACCCTCCTGTCAACAGCACCGCCAGCAGCGCCACAGTGGCGCGGAGGGTCCAGCGATAAAGACCCTTCGCCGTAGCCGCTCCCCGGAGCATGGCCCCGGCGGTACGGCCCAACAGGTACACGAACCCGACGGCCAAGGCGGCCAGCAGGAGCCGGACGGGAGCCAGCTGCGGAGCCTCCGCGAGCCCCTGGATGAAACACACGATCAGGAAATCAGGCAAAGACGGGACTGACTGGCAGTCTCCCATGCCTTAACTCTGCCGCAGAGTTGCTGGTTCTGCAACGCAGTGGGCAGATTAGTAGCCCTGAACAGCCCACTCGCATTAACTTTGCCGTAGAGTCGCAAGCTCCGCAAGGGCAGGCAGGGGCGGGAACGGCGTTTCGAAAACCGAGTCTCTCAGTACTCAGCGGCCGGGCCCCGCGGTGGCGGTGCGGGCGCGGGCGTCCCCGGTCGAGGGGGCTCCGGAGCCCGGGCCGGACCCAGCCGCTCGCCGCGCCGCCAAGGACGCCCCAGGCCCCGACCCGGCCCCACGCGGCGCCGCTGAAGCTCCTGCCACTGCTGAGCGGTCAGTACGCCCCGCATCTTCACGGCCATTCTGGCCAACGTACGCGTCAACTCAGTGCGCGCCGCAATCACCTGCTCGACCACCTCGAAAGCTTTCGCTTCATCCACCTGGTCCTCGTTCATGAGGTCCTGCAGCCGCGCCTCGGCTTTCTCAAGCGCCGCCCGCTGCTCGATCAGACGGTCGCGATGCTCGCGAATGGTGGCGCGGATCTGCCTCCGCTGATCCTCGCTGAGATTGAGGTCCCGCACGAGCGGACTATCCCACCAGGGGAACAGGCCGGGCACCTGGCTCCAGGCCAAACCGGCCGCCAGCAGGAACACTGCGGAGAGTTTCCTCATTGCTGTACCTCGAACAGAGCGTAAATGGGAGTGACGGCCTCCGGCTCGCTCTCCACCAGCGCGTACACTTCGGCGAACACCTGAGTCTCGCTCGAAGCCAGGCTCGGCTGCGGCGTTGGCGCCGGCCGCACCAGCAACAGCGCCAGCAAGCTCATGGCGGCCGCGGCCGTAACCGGCGCCACCGCGCGGCGCCACCATGGCTGTGCCCCCTGATCCAGCGCCGCATAGATCTGGGCACGTTGCCGCGCCAGGAACCCGGCGGGAAGATCCGGCTCAGCCAGCAAACGCGCGCGTGACGCCAGAAGTGCTCGCCAGCGCCGGCCGCACTCCTCGCATTCCTCAAGATGCCCGTCTTCCGGCTCGGAACCGTACAGCCGGGCAATCAATTCCTCGTCGCTCCAATGTGCGTGCTTCATGGTGCATCCTTTGCAGGCGCTTGCCGGCCCGCCCCGGAAAACCTCGGGAAGTAAAGATCCCGCAACTCATTGCGCAGCTTGGCTAGCGCCCGGGCCAAGTGCGCCTTCACCGTGCCAAGATCCAGCTCCAGCATTGCGGCGATATCGTCCAGGCTGCGGTCTTCATAATGCCGCAACACGAACACGGTGCGCTGGCGCTCGGAAAGCTTCGCCAAGGCGGAGGTCAGGCGGCGGGCGATCTGCGTTGCGAACAGTTCGTCCTCAGCGCTCGGCTTGGCGCTTCGCTGAAGCGCCAGGACCTTCTCCTCGTCCTCCGGATTGAGCCTGCGGCGCCAGAACCGCCACCGCGGCGAACGAAGGCGGTCCAGACAGGCATTCACAGCCACACGGGTTAGCCACCGTGCCGGCTCATCCACGCCGACCGGACCCTTGGCTCCGAAAGCTTGAAACGCCTTCAGAAACACCTCCTGGGTGGCGTTGTCGGCTTCGTCACGGCTGCCCAGCATGCGGTAACAGAGCAGGAAAACCCGCCTCTGTTCGGCCCGCATCCAGGCATCAAAGTCCGCCGGATGGGCCTCCTCCGCAGCCGCGACTGCCGGGGCGGCCATCACGCCCATCATATTCCTGCTATTGGTGACGAGAAAGCTCGTGTTTTGTTTACGGGGATCGGCCGCGCCTCTGCTACGCTGGGAGGTCATGACTTATTTGACGCTGCTTGCGATCGGCCTCGTTGCCGGAGTGGCTGCCGGAATGTTCGGCATCGGCGGAGGGCTCATCATCGTACCGGCGCTGCTGTTCCTGCTCAAGCTCAAGGAGCTGGAGGCGATCGGCACGAGCCTTGCGGCCTTGATCCCGCCCGTAGGCCTTCTGGGGGCTGTGGAATATTACCGGAACGGCTATATTAACCTCCGCTACGCAGCGCTACTGGCCTCCGGACTCTTCCTGGGGGCCTATTTCGGGGCCCGGATCATGATCTCCCTGCCGGAGGTGCACATCCGCCGGCTTTACGGGGGGTTCCTCCTCGTCATTGCCTTCCGAATGCTCATCACTGGAAAGTAGCGGACCTCCCCCGCCTATTTTTCCAGCAGGAAATGGCCCACGAACATCGAGTCGATTCCGGAGGAATAAAAGCTCCGCACGGCATCCCGCGGCGTGCACACCAGCGGATCCCCGAACAGATTGAAGGAAGTGTTATACAGCACGGGAAGTCCGGTGGCAGCCCCAAAGGCGTGAAGCAGCTTCCAATACAACGGGTTGTCTTCCTGCGAGACGGTATGCACCCGCACGAGGTCAGGGCCCAGGACGGCGCTTTCGAAGACCTTGCGGTGCGCCGGGCGGACCCGTCCCACGGTGGCCAGAAAGCGCGCATTCGGCCCAACCTCGAAATACTCCGGGGCCAGCTCTGCGGGAACCGAGGCGGCGAATTTGCGGAAGGGTTCGCGGTGCTTGATGTAAACGTTGAGGTTCTCCGTGGAATAAGGGTTCAGAGGAGAAGCTAAGATCGAGCGGTTTCCGAGCGCCCTCGGACCGAACTCCATGCGGCCCTGCATCCAGGCCACGATCTTGTTGTCGTTGAGTTCGCGGACCGCTGTCGCGATCAGTTCGTCGGTGGTGAGCAGGTAGCGGAAACGCAGCTTGCAGTTCTCGAGAACCGCTTTGATCTCTTCCGGACCGTAGCACGGTCCCAAGCACAGGTCTTGGACTCCGCTTCGGCGGCGCTCCCCATAGAGGTTATGCCAGGCGTAAAACACCGCCCCGACGGCTGTACCGGCGTTGCCGGCAGCCGGCTGGACGAACACATGCTTCCACCGACCCGAGTTTTCCAGGGCCGCAATGAGGAGCGCGTTCAATGCCAGGCCGCCACCCAAACAGAGGCGGTCTCCCCGGCCTGCCATCTCAACAACGGTCTCCTCGATCGCCCGCTGGAGGCCGGCGGCCAGCGGGGCGTGAAGTCCCGGCGGAAGGTCGGTCCCCTCTTCCAGTCCGAGCCGCTGGTAGAAGCGCGCGCTGAACCCGCCCCGCACCCGGAGCTCACCGTGGAAATAGGACCGGTCGATCCGCGGCCAGCCGTTGTTGTCAGCGGAGAGGATTTCGCGGAACAGGTCCACGAACCGGAGGTCGTCCGTCGTCGCCGAAAGCCACTGGACCTTGTGCTCCTCGGCGTTGGGCCGGAAACCGAGAAGCTCCGTCACGCGGCCGTAGAGATCGCCCAGCGAATCCGGGTAGTAGAGTTCCCGTTCCGGCACAAGGTGCGTCCCGGAGGCGCGCCAGCGCACGCCGCACCGGAAGTCACCGGCACGATCCAGCGTGAGCACCACCGCTTCCTCGAAAGGCGACGCGAAATAGCTGGCGGCAGCGTGCGCCGTGTGGTGCTCCACCAGCACGATCTGGCTGTTCGGAAACCACTGGCGTAGTTCCAGGTGCAGGGCCGTTTCGTTGCCGGCCGCGAACGGACGCACCAGCGCGACGCAATTGACCTCCGCAGCGCCGGTCGCTGCCAGGCGGAGGCAAGCCCGGATGGCCTCTTCCGGCAGCTCGCCCGGCCGCACACTGCGCGCCAGCTTTGTCTGCTCAGCCGCCGCAACGAGCACACCGTCTCGCAGCACCGCGCAAGCGGGATCATTTAACAAACCACCCAGCCCCAGGATGACCATAGATCGCTCACGCTCTCCGCAATCGCTCGATGGCGCGCTCGCGGCCCAGCACCGCGAACACGGCAAAGGCGCTCGGGCCCACCGTCTGCCCGGTCAGAATGGCCCGGGCAGCGTTAATGATCAGGCCCGCCTTCACACCTCGCTCTGCGGCAAGGTCGCGCAGTTGTGCCTCCACGCTCTGTTCGGTGAATTCCGAACAGGCTTCCAGGCGCGCCGCCAATTCATGCAACAGCTCGCGGGCTCCGGGCTGATCGAGCTTCTCACGCGCCTCCGGTGTGATCTGGTAATCGTCCGCAAAATACGCACGGCCTTTGGTCACGAAATCCTGCAGCGTCTGGTACCGGGTCCGGATCACCTCCAGCGTGTACAGCAAGGTACCGTCGTCCGGGACGGGTAAACCGGCAGCCTGCAGCACCGGTCGGACATACCGTGCCAAGTCCGCGACCGGCATGGTACGGAGGTGTTGCGCATTCAGCCACAGCGCCTTCGGGTCAATGGGATCTTCCGCCGTAAAGTTCACCACCGCGTTGTGGCGGTTGACTCCCTCGAAGGAAAACGCCGCGATCAGCTCATCGAGCGTCATGAATTCGCGGTTGTCCTTGGGCGACCATCCCAGCAAACACAGGAAATTCACGTAAGCCTGGGGCAGAAAACCATAATCGCGATACGTGGTGACGCTCACGACCGCGCCGTGGCGGCGCTTGGAAAGTTTCGAACCGTCGGGCGCGATGAGCAGCGGCAGGTGCGCAAACCGGGGCAAAGGTGCGCCGGCGGCTTCGAAGATCAGGATGTGCTTGAACGTGTTCGTCAGATGGTCCTGGCCGCGGATGACGTGAGTGATGCCCAGGTCCACGTCGTCTGCGCAGGAGGCCATGTGGTAGGTCGGCATGCCGTTACTTCGGAGCAGCGCGAAGTCCTCGATGTCGGCCGTGGCCTTGCATTGCTCGCCGTAAACCAAATCCTGGAAGACGATCTTGTCACGGCTGTCGCGGGGCACGCGGAAACGGAGTACGAACGGTTCGCCCGCGGCTGCGCGACGGTCACTCTCCTCCCTGGACATCTCGCGCATCTCCGGATGGAACAGCCAAGGACCCTCGCCGTAGGGGCGTTCTTCGACGTCGCCGTGTGCCGGCGTGAAGTCGCGGTAGGCCAGGCCCTTTTGAAAGATCGCCTCCGCCATCTGGCGGTGCAAGGCGAGACGTTCCGACTGCCGGTACTGCTCGTCCCAGCCCAGCTCGAGCCAGTTCAGGCCCTCGAAGATGGACGCCAGAGATTCTTCGGTGTTGCGCTCAACGTCGGTGTCATCAATGCGGAGGATGACTTTGCCGCCGTGGCGCCGCGCATAAAGCCAGTTAAAGATGAACGTGCGCGCACTCCCGATGTGCAGAAAGCCCGTCGGGGAGGGCGCGAATCGGACCCGCAGCATGGATCTTCCAGTATAGCGGCTCGCTTCGCCGGATCCGCTTGCCCCGACACGCGGCAGCCGCGGCTCGACCGTTTCGCTACGCCCGCTCGTGCGGATCCGCGAGCCCGTTCGGTAGTCGCCGCCTGCGGCTGCAAAGGAGGTACAGACCAGGCCTTACCCGAAGCCCTCGGCACGCGCCTCGGCCCGCTCGGTCCAACTGGCTACCAGGAAGTCCCGGTTCATGCGAGCAATCACTTCGAGTCGGATATTTTTCGGGCACACGGCCTCGCAGGCCCCGATATTGGTGCAACTGCCGAAACCTTCCTCCGTCATTTGCGCCACCATGCTGAGCGCCCTGCGGTAGCGCTCCGGCTGGCCCTGCGGAAGCAGGCCCAGGTGCGCGATCTTGGCTCCCACAAACAGAGAAGCCGAAGCGTTGGGGCAGGCCGCCACGCATGCCCCGCAGCCGATGCAGGCCGCGGCGTCCATGGCACGCTCGGCGGTCTGCTTGGGCACAGGGATGGCGTTGCCGTCCGGCGCGCTTCCTGTGTTCACCGAGATGTACCCGCCCGCCGCGATGATCCGGTCAAACGCGCTACGGTCCACGACCAGATCTTTGATGACGGGGAAGGCTCGGGCCCGCCACGGCTCCAGATACAGCTCGTCCCCGTCTCGGAAATGACGCATGTGCAGCTGGCACACAGTAGTCCCCGGCAACGGCCCGTGCGCGACGCCGTTGATCATGAAGCCGCACATGCCGCAGATGCCTTCGCGGCAGTCGTGATCGAAGGCCACCGGGTCCTCTCCGCGGTTCATCAACTCCTCGTTGAGCACGTCCAGCATTTCCAGGAAGGACATGTCCGGGTTTACGTTGGAAACTTCGTAGCGCACCATGCGCCCCGGTGCGTTCCGGTGGGGCTGCCGCCAGATGTGAAGGATGATGCGCATCACTTATAACTCCGCACAGTAGGGATCACATACTCAAAGGTCAGCGGCTCGGTGTGCCGCAGCGGTTTGCGCCCCTCTCCTTGATACTCCCAGACCGCCACGTGCGCATAATTGGCGTCATCGCGCAGCGCCTCCCCGTCCGGCGTCTGATACTCCTCCCGGAAGTGGGCTCCGCAGGACTCGTTCCGCTCGAGGGCGTCCAGGCACATCAACTCCGCCAGTTCGAGGAAGTCCGCCACGCGCCCTGCTTTTTCCAGACACTGATTGAACTCTTCATTCGAGCCCAGCACGTTGACGTTCCGCCAAAACTCCTCCCGCAACTCCGGGATGCGAGCCAGAGCCTTTTTGAGTCCGGCTTCATTGCGCGACATGCCGCAGTACTCCCACAGAATCTGCCCCAGCTCGCGGTGGAAGGAGTCTACGGTCCGCTTGCCGTTCACCGAAAGCAGGCGCCGGATCGTGCATCGCACGTTGTCCACTGCTTCGCGGCAGGCCGGATGGTCTTCGCTGACCTTTTCCAGTTTGGCACCCGCCAGGTAGTCTCCCACGGTGTACGGAATGATGAAGTACCCGTCAGCCAACCCTTGCATGAGGGCGCTGGCCCCGAGGCGGTTGGCGCCATGGTCGGAGAAATTGGCTTCGCCGGCCACGAACAGGCCGGGGATGGTGCTCATCAGGTGATAGTCCACCCACAGCCCGCCCATGGTGTAGTGCGTGGCCGGGTAAATGCGCATGGGGACGGTATAGGGATCCTCCCCGGTGATGCGCTGGTACATCTCAAACAGATTCCCGTATCGCTCCTCGATGACTTTTCTGCCCAAACGGCGGATGGCGTCGGAAAAATCCAGGTAGACGCCCAGACCCGTCTCCCCGACGCCGCGGCCCTCGTCGCAGACTCGCTTGGCCGCCCGGGAGGCGATGTCGCGCGGCGCCAGGTTCCCATACGCCGGGTACATTCGCTCCAGGTAGTAGTCGCGTTCCTCCTCCGGGATCTCGTTCGGAGGGCGTTTGTCTCCCGGTTTCTTGGGCACCCAGATCCGGCCGTCGTTGCGCAGCGACTCGCTCATCAGCGTCAGCTTGGATTGGTACTCGCCGGTGACCGGAATGCAGGTCGGGTGGATCTGCGTGAAGCACGGATTGGCAAACCCTGCACCGCGCTTGTAAGAACGCCAGATGGCCGTGCAGTTGGATCCTTTGGCGTAGGTCGCCAGGTAAAAAACGTTGCCGTAGCCTCCCGTGGCGAGCACGACCGCGTCGCCCAGGTGGGTGGTGATCTCACCCGTCACCAGATTGCGCGTAACGATCCCCCGGGCGCGACCATCCACGACGATCAGGTCCAGCATTTCCGTGCGCGGAAACAGTGCGACGCGGCCGGCCGCCACCTGCCGCATCATGGCCTGATAGGCGCCCAGCAGCAGCTGCTGCCCCGTCTGGCCGCGGGCGTAGAAGGTGCGGGAGACGAGCGCCCCGCCGAAGGAACGATTGGCCAGGGTCCCACCGTACTCGCGCGCAAACGGAACCCCCTGCGCCACGCACTGGTCAATGATGTTGAGACTAATCTGCGCGAGGCGGTATACGTTGGATTCCCGCGCGCGAAAGTCTCCGCCCTTCAGCGTGTCATAAAACAGCCGGAACACGCTGTCGCCGTCGTTCTGGTAGTTCTTGGCGGCGTTGATTCCACCCTGGGCTGCGATCGAGTGCGCCCGCCGCGGGCTGTCCTGAAAACAGAAGGTTCTGACGTTGTAGCCGAGCTCGGCCAGGGATGCCGAAGCGGAAGCTCCCGCCAGTCCGGTGCCCACGACGAGAATCGTGTACTTGCGCTTGTTGGCCGGCGCCACAAGCTTCATCTCGAACTTGCAACGATCCCAGCGCTGTTCAATGGGACCGGAAGGAATGCGGGCGTCGAGTTCCATCCTGGGTGTCCTTCCTGATTACTTCACCAGCCCGGCGAGCACCGCCACAGGAATCGAGATGTTACCGGCTCCGACGAAAAGTGCGAACGCCGCCGCGAGGCGCTTGAGCCAAGGCGTATAGCGCGGGTGGCTGAAGCCCACCGTCTGAAACATGCTCCAGACACCGTGGTAGAGGTGCATGGCCAGAAGCACCATCGCCGTAATGTACGAGACCGCAACCGGCCAGATCCGAAAGCCGTAGACCATGTTGTGATACGGATCGAGCTCGCGGTAGGGCAATCCCACCGAGCCCGTGGTGAGGTGCAGGATGTGAAAGACCACGAAGGCGGCGATAATCGGGCCGCTCCACAGCATCGTGCGCGAGGCGTAACCTGCCGGGGGATCTTTCTCCATGAAGTATCGCACCGGGCGCGCCCTACGGTTCAAACGCCACAGCTGCACCGAAGCGGTGATGTGCAGGATCACCGCGGTGAGCAGCACGATGCGCGCGCCCCAAAGCAGCAGGGGTTTGGAGTGCAGGAACCGGGCGTACGCATTAATCTGCTCCGCGCCGAGGTAGATCTGCAAATTCCCCAACAGGTGGACCACCACGTAGCCGAACAAAATGAAGCCGGTGACGGCCATGACGATCTTCTTGCCAATGGCGGCCTGATAAAAGCGGACGGCCTGTTCCATCCGGAAACTGACGGCAGCGGTGCTCATGGGCAATCCTCAGGCGGTAGGAACCCGTCAAACCGACCATTCTATCCGGAAATCCGAGGACTGCGCACCGCCGGCCGTGTCCCCGGACAAGTTTCGCCCGCGTCTGGTGAAGAGCGGTTCAACTCCACAAGCGGTCCCAGGAACGCTCTTTGTCCCATTCCGGCGTGGGCGCAAAATAGCCCGGCTGGAGCAGGTGCTGTTTGACGGCCTCGTCGTTCAAGGTGATGCCCAACCCGGGACCCTCCGGTACCTTGATGAAGCCGCGGTTCACGATCGGCTTCTCGACGCCCTCCACCAGGTCGTCCCACCACGGTACGTCCACGGAGTGGTTTTCCAAGACCAGAAAATTCTCCGTGGCGGCGGCGCAGTGGACGTTGGCCATGCAGGACACCGGGGTTCCAGCAAAGTGCATGGCCATCGGTACGCCATACTCCTGGGCCGCATCGCCGATTTTCTTGGTCTCCAGTATGCCGCCCGCCGTCGCCAGATCCGGGTGGATGATGTCCACGGCGTGATTTCGGCACAACTCAATGAACGGTTCTTTCAGGTAAATGTCTTCGCCCGTGAGCGTTGGCACGTCGATGGAGTCCGTAATCTTCTTCCACAGCTCCGTGTATTGCCACGGAATCATGTCCTCGAGCCACGCCATGTTGTATTTTTCCAGGGCTCTGCCCAGGCGGATGCACGAGTTCACCCCGATGTGGCCGAAATGGTCGGCCGCCAGCGGCACTTCCATACCGATCACCTCCCGCACCTGCGCCACGTAGTCGGCCATCAGGGCGATGCCCTTGTCGGTGATCTCGATGCCCGTAAACATGTGCTGCGTCATGCGCGTCTCGCCCAGAGTGAGGCCGAGCGGGCGGCTCAGCGTCCCCGGAATCTTCTCGATCAAGCCGATGCCCAGATCCATCTTCAGAAACGTGAAACCCATCTCCAGGCGCTTTTTCATCCGCTGCGCATACACCTTCGGGTCCGGTGACATGTCTGTGTCGGCATAGATGCGGATCCGGTCGCGAAATTTCCCGCCGAGCATCTGATAGACCGGCACGCCGTAGGCCTTGCCGGCCAGATCCCAAAGCGCCATCTCCACGGCCGACACACCCCCTCCCTGGCGCCCGTGAAAACCAAACTGCTTGATCTTGCGGAAGATCTTGTCGATGTTGCACGGATTCTCACCGAGGATCCGGCTCTTGAGCATCAGGGCATAGGTTTTGCTCGCTCCGTCCCGCACCTCACCCAGGCCGTAGATGCCCTGGTTGGTGTCGATGCGGATGATGGGGCACGTCATCGGCGCCTTGGCGACGACAGCCACGCGGAGATCCGTGATCTTGAGATCCGAAGGCTTGGACGCGGTTCGAACATGTTGCTGGTAGGCTTCGAGCGTGTCGTCCGCCCAAAAGGTCGCCGCCAGAGCGCCCGCCGACGCACGCAGAAAGCTACGGCGGTCCGTTCCCCGCCGTCTAAGAAGTCGGTGTACGGATGGTTTCATGGGACTCTGCTCCTGGTTTCGGTTCATTTTACCCGCGCGGAGAGCGGGTCAGGGGCAGGTCCCGGGCAATCGGCTTCAGTTGCGCCCGCAAAGATCCGGAGTCGGACACATGCCGGAAGGACAAGAAGGCGTCTCCGCGGACCGCCGCGCCGACTGCGGCGCGGAAAATACGGACAGGCGCAGCGTGAGGCGGGAGTGGCCGCAGGAGGGACATGTCACGCCGTTGGAGTCCCCGCTCCGCCGCACGAGTCTTTCAAACTCCGCTCCGCATTCATCGCACCGGTATTCGTAGATCGGCATCGCGACTAGCCTCCTTGCGCAATTACGATACTGATTCTATCAATCAGGCGCCGCACTTCGGAAGTGTCAGCCGCGTGGTTGTTCACGAGAATGGAAAAGGCCAGCACCCGCCCGCCCGGTGTCCCGGCATACCCCGACAGAGCACTGCTCGAAGCCAAGGTTCCTGTTTTTGCCCGGATGTTGCGGCCTTCCGGAACGTCCCGGAAGCGGTCCTCGAGCGTTCCGTCTTGGCCCCCCACCGGAAGCAGGCCGGTCCAGACTTCGCGGTATGGGCCGTTGTACATGAACACCAAGAGCTGTGTGACCGCGCGCGGCGTTACGAGGTTGCGACGGGACAGGCCGGAGCCGTCCTCCAGCCGGCAGACGCCCTCCGGCAGGCCGACTTCTTTCAGAAATCGCTGCATCTCTTCGACAGCGGCGCGACGTGTCCCCGCACCGGCGCAAACTCGCGCCACCGCGCGCAGCACCAGTTCAGCATGCAGGTTCTGGCTTTCCTTGTTGATGACCCGCAGAATCTCGACAAGCGCCGGAGAAAGCCGGCGCCCGAGCTCCACGGCCGGCACCATACGGGCACCCGGCGTGGAAGCATGGCCTGCCCGAGGGCGGCCTCGGATGAAGATTCCCCGCCGGGCAAGCGCCTCCGCCAAGACCGCCGCAGCATACCGTGCCGGATCGTCCACAGCCAGCGCGAAAGTCTGTCCCGGATCGCTAAGCCCGATCTGCCCGGAGATGTGCAACTCTCGTGCCCCAGGCATCCGCTCGACAAGAACACGGCCTTCCGGCCGCTCCACGGTCTGCACCCGGTTGTGCACCACGTAATACTCGACGGCCGGGCGCAGAGATATGATCGCCGGCCGGCCGACTCCGGCCCCGGGCCGTACCGTGAGCCGGATCATATTGTCGTTGACAGTCAGGGCGCTCACGGGAGCGCCGTAGTCCCACAACGAATCGCCCTGGGTCCAGCCTGGCGCATAGGGCTCCCAGGGATAAAGCGAATCGTCTCCGATAATGTCCCCATCAATCCGGCGAACGCCCCGAGCCGCGATCTGATCCGCCAGTTCTTCGATGGCTCGCAGCGGGTCGCCATCGGCTGTCCTTTTTCGGTAAGGATAATCACGCCCCGACAGTGAGGGATCGCCGCCGCCTGAAAGCCAAAGACTCCCCTGAAGGCGGCCGGCCGGGTCCGGCTGGGCCTCCGCGCGCACGACCGTCTCGAAACGAAACTCCGGTCCCAATCGCACCAGCGCCAGGGCAGTGGTAAAGAGCTTGGCGTTGGACGCCGGTACGAAGAGCTGATCCGCATTTTTCTCGTAAAGGGGCTCTCCCGTCGTCGCGTCCACGACGTGGATTCCCCAGAACGCGAGGCCTGCCGTACCGCCCCCGCGGAGCACGGATTCAATTCGTTCTCCGAGCCCGGCTGCCACCGCCGGCAGGGCCATCAACCACAAGACCGCGGCGCGCATACTCGGAGGGATTATACTCGAAGCGTGGCGTTGCGCCTCGCATTCGCGGCAGGGACTTTGTTGCTTGCCCAGATCGCGCCCGTCGGAACCCGCCCGCGTTCACGCCCCGAGGAGTACCCCGCTCACAAGCAGGCCGGCAACACCGTCATTGCCGCCGAGTATCTTGTCCGGAGCTTTCAGGGGCGCGGCCAGAGTTTCCTCGCGCCGGATTACCTGGTCGTCGAGGTGGCGATCTTTCCGGCGCCCTTCCAGCGCATCAAGATCAACTCGGGGCAGTTTTCGCTCCGAATCAACGAAAGCAAACGGCCGCTGCTCCCGCAGCCGCCGTTCATGGTGGCGGCCTCGCTGCGCTACGCCGACTGGGAACAGCGGCCCACTGTCGTCGCCGGAGCGGGAACCGGCTCCGGCGGCATCATCCTGGGACGCCCTCCTGCTTCTGAGCGTTTCCCTGGCGACCCCAGGCCCGGCCGCGAGCGGCTTCCAGCCCCTCCTCGGGCGCCGGAAGCCGGTGCGCCGGTCGAGCGCGAAGAACCCGCGCGGGCCGATGAAGTCGTGGTCGAAACGGCGCTACCGGAGGGGGAGCACACCGGGCCTGTGAGCGGTCATCTCTACTTCCTGTTCAAGAAAAAGACCAAGTCGGTGCGGTCCGTGGAGTTGATCTGGAACGGGCCGCAAGGGCCGGTCAGCTTACGGCTGCTTTGACTTGCGGTGCAGCGGTGAGGCGCGCCACCGCCCACAATACGATCAGCAGTCCGAAGACGGCCAGCGAACCGAGCAGCGGAAACAGCATCACGACACGGATGCCCCAGTAGTGGGCATACACGCCGAGACTCCACGGAGCCAGCAAAGCTCCCGTCAAAGCCAGGGCAAAAACGCCGCTGAAGAACCCGGGGTGGTAATAGGGGAAAACATCTCTGATTTTTTCCGCGACGAGCGGATAGATGGCCGCATAACTTAAGCCGACCAGTATCACGCCTGTCCCCGCCCCAAAACGGTTGTTGGTGAAGCTCAGGATCGCGCAGCCGAAGACGGCTCCCACCGCGCTAACGAACAACAGCCGCGCGTGGCTGACGGCGGGCAACAGCCACTGAACCAGGGCCCGGCCCGCCAGCAACGAGAACCAGTACAGCGCCAGGAGCTTGACGGAGGCCGCGGGGCTGACCCCCAACCGCTGTACGAGAAAAATGGGTAGCCAGCCCGCAACCGCCCATTCGTTGCCGAACTGCAAAAACAGGACGATCCCAAAGAGCAACGTTACCGGGCTGCGGAAATCATTGAATGCTTCTCGCCAGCCGCGTATCGCGGGCAAGGGCGGGGGACGAAAATCCGTATTGGCGTACACACCCGCCAGCAAACCCGGGATCACTGCCATCAGCACCAGAATGCTCGGAACCGTGTAGACGTAAAACGTTCCTGCCACGAGGACGGCCGTCACCCAGCAGCCCAATCCGAAGAATGTGCCTGCCAGAGTGAGGGTGGCTGCGGGTTCGTGATGGTACAAGGGCAAGAGCGCGTGAAACAGTGCGGGGCTGATCAGGCCCAC
>DATLYE010000021.1:0-47573 GCA_035575135.1 Bryobacteraceae bacterium | reverse complement strand
CGGGTGCAGGTGGATGCGGTCCATCAGGTGCCAGATGCGCGAAAGGCGCACTTCGGGTTCCTCGAGAGCGATCCTGCGGACCGTGCCGTGGACCTCGTAGCCTTTGGCGAGGAGGAACTCGGCCAGATAGGATCCGTCCTGGCCCGTGATGCCGGTGATCAACGCGCGGCGCACCATACGTGTTTCGATTTGAGCTATTGTAGCACCCTGCACCGGGATTGCACGGAGCGTGGACGGCTGCGGTCTGGAGGGCGCACCAAGGCGTGGCCTGGGGCGCTTGAGGTGAGCGCCGGTCACGTTTGCGTCTAATTACATTAGAAACTAACAACGGGATGCGACGTCTTGGAGGGAGTTGACTGTATGGAACTATCGTGGTAAGACTCTCTTTGCCGAGTGACCGGCATGACGCTGGGAGCTGCGAGAGGTTGTGATGGTTTGTTGAAGCCTCCGTACCCACACGGCGCTGGGCGCGCGGTTCGATGGTGCGCGTTCCTGTGGTTTGGTGTGCTTTGCGGTTTTAGTCAGCAGAGCGCGCAAGGACCCCCGCTGCGAACGCTCAGCCGGCAAGTGCTGGAGCTGCACGCGGAATGGCGGACCGCTTCCGGGCGGCGGGCGAATGTGCTCCGGGAGAATGTTGCGCGGGCGCTCGAGGAGCGGGCCGGTTTGCTCAAGAGACTGTTGGCCGAGGATCCGGACCGGGCGGCAGCGGAGATTTTCCCTCCGGAGGTGGCCAGTCAGTTGCACCGCGACTTCGCCCCGTCTGCCCAGTTCGTCGAGTCGTACGGCACCTGGCAGGGCGTGATCGAGCACTTGATCGAGGATGATTTCGACCGCGGCACGGCCCGTTCGATCATTCGCCTGCGCACATCCGGCGAAGTGTTGGTGCTCCACGGGCGAGGCGCCCTGGAGTCGGAGCTGCGAGGGGGCCGGAGCGTTCTGATCCGGGGTATGAGGCTTGGCGACAGGGTGCTCGTGACCGGCGTCAGCGCCATGGCCGGCGCGGCAGCGGCGGCCGGCTGCAGCACGACCGGAGCACAGAATACCGTGGCGATCCTGGTCGAAACGCCGAGTTACAAACTTCCTGCCGGCGTGGACCCGGATCAGGTGCGCGGGATCCTGTTCGGCAATCAGTACACATCGAAGACGGCGCTAACGGACTACTCGGTGGACGATTTCTGGCGGCAGAACTCCGACGGCCAGACGTGGCTTCCGTTTTCCGGTTCGGTGGTCGTGGGTCCGTTTTTGCTGTCGCGGGACTATGACAAGGATGCAACCGGGGCGCCGTATTGTGACGAAGACGGTTTGCTTGCGGAGGCGTTGTCACTGGCTGATGCTCAGGTTTATTTCCCCTTGTACAGCCGGATCCTGCTGGTGATCCCGAACCTTCCCAGCTGCCGGTGGGCGGGGCTCGCGCAGCTGGGTTGCTGGGCATCCCACCCGCAGGATGGCGGCTTCACGGCGACCGTAGCGTGGCAGAAGGGCGTCTACATGACGGACCGCGCCACGGCGGTGAAGCTCACTACCCACGAGCTGGGCCACAATCTGGGCATGGACCATGCGAGTTCGCGAGAATTCACAACCGGCGGCGTGCGAGTGCCTCTGGGTCCCTTTGGGGATCCCGGAACACTCGATGAGTACGGGGACCGATTCTCGACCATGGGTTCCTGGAACCTCGGGTTTTATAACGCTCACCATGCTGCGGGCGTGCTGGGGTGGCTGCGGCAGGGGACGCATTACGTCGAGGTTCAGTCGGCGGGCACGTATACCCTGGAACCTTACGAGCAGCGTCCGTTCGGGCTGAAAGCGCTGAAAATCCGCCGCGGGGCCGGCAGCAGTGCCTGGCTTTGGGTCGAGTACCGGCAGAATCTGGGCATCTATGACTCCACGTTGGGTTCACAGGTCTTCACGGGCGCTCTGATTCACTATCAGGACTCGACCACCGGGCTCCGGACGCACCTTTTGGATTTTACGCCGTCGGATGACTGGAGCCAGGTGGCGCTTGCGGCAGGGCAGTCGTGGCAGGATCCGTATTCCTCGCTCAGACTGACGGTGCTTGCCGCCACTTCGTCCGGTCTCACCATCAACGTCACGTACGTCTCCTACGCCTTGAATTTGACCAAGAACCAGGCGGCGGGGGGTACGGTGACGAGCAGTCCGGCGGGGATCAACTGCGGCACCAGCTGCGGGAGCCAGAGCGCGAGCTTCAGTGGGGGCACCACGGTGACGCTGACGGCGACGGCGGCCGGCGGCTGGCAGTTTTCGGGCTGGAGCGGCTGCGACAGCGCCAGCGGCACCACTTGCACGGTGAACATGAACGCCAACCGCTCGGTGACGGCCGACTTCACGTCGTCGCCGCCGCTGCCGGATCTGGCTGTCAGCAGCTTCGTCACCAGCGCAAGTGGTGTTGCAGGCTCCCAGATTCACATTTCTGTGACCGTCCGGAACCAGGGTGCGGCGAGCTCGGCACCCTTTCAAATCGGGTTCTATTACTCATCCGATGCCGCGATTACGACCTCGGACGTCTCGAGCGGCTGGGTGTGCAACTATCCGGGCGGTCTCGCGGCCGGCTCTTCAGGCACGTGCACCGGCCTCATTGCCGTACCACCCTCGCTTGCGCCGGGGGTTTACTACGCCGGTGCGATCGTGGACGACAGCGGGGTCGTGGCGGAGTCCGATGAGTCGAACAACAGCCGCCCGGCGGACAACGGCACTACGTACATCGTGAGTCCTCGGGCACCCGTTGCGGTATCGGCAACCCCTGCGGCAGGTACGGGGACGTCGCAGATCTTTCAATTCACGTTTTCGGATCCGGACGGCTGGAACGACCTTGCGGTCGTCAACATTCTCATCAATTTCTGGCTGGACGCCCGGCAGGCGTGCTATCTGGCATACGTTCCGGCCAGCCGTAGCGTGTTGCTGGTCAACGACGCAGGGGATGCGGGCGGTCCCTATCAGGGAATGACGCTGCCGAGCGGTCAGACGATCGGTAACAGTCAGTGCACGGTAAACGGCGCCCAGTCCGGAGTCGCAGAGAGCGGCGAGGCACTGACGCTGACGCTCGCCATCGGGTTCCAGGCCGGTTTCGGCGGCACCAAGGTCGTCTATCTTGCGGCCCGGGATACGGCCGGCAACAACTCGGGCTGGCAGCGGCTTGGAGTTTGGAGCGTCCCTGTAAGCGGCCAGGTCTCGCCCGCGGTGCTCGGTACGCCCACGCCGCGGGGCTCCGGCGCCGGGCCCGTGAGCCTGACGTTTCAGTTCTCGGATGCCGACGGCTGGCAGGATCTCGATGTCGCCAACGTTCTGATCAACGACTGGCTGGATGGCAGGTATGGCTGCTACCTCGCCTATTCGCGGCCTCTCGGAGTTCTTTACCTTGTCAACGACAGCGGCACCGCGTTGCTCCCCGGTCTGACTCCCGGAAGCTCGGCTACAGTGAACAACACGCAGTGCACAGTCTACGGCTCAGGTTCTTCAGCCTCCGGGAGCGGAGGTACTTTGACACTCACCCTTCGAATTGAGCTCGCACCGACTTTCTCTGGCAATCGTGTCCTCTATGCTGCCGCTCGCGACATGGCGAATCATAACTCGGGCTGGCAGGCCGCCGGGACGTGGACTGTGCCCTGAGGGCAGACCGCTCCTGCCGGGTCGGTTAGCCTGGCGGCGGCTTAGTTCCGCATGACGGGAAGGACGGCTTCAGGCTGGGTGCGGAAGCCGCCGATTTCGATCGTGACGGGGATGTCGCCGTTCGGGGTCTCTTCGGGGATCCGGAGGTTGAACTGGTACAGCCCGCTGATCGAGCCCCAGGCGAGGCCCGCATAATAAACGTCCTCAGGTGGAAGCGTCACGTTACCGACGCGGATGGTGACGGAATCCCGGAGCCAGGAAATGCGGTCCGTGATTTCGCCAGACTGCCATGGCGGGTCGGTCGGCCCGAATCCGTTGGCATACAACACCACGATCTCTCCGGGCCGGGCGTAGCGGCCGTAGGGCGGGCGGTCCGGACGGGAAATCAAGTCGTATTGAATGCCCTGGGCTGCGATGGATACGCCGTCGAACGTGAAAAATCCCGGAGCGTAAGGTTGGGTGAGCACGGGTTGCCAGGAAACGCGGACCTCCTCGGGCCGGCCGGGATTGCGGATCACCGTCACACGAGCCGGGTTGGGCAGCGGGCGGCTCGGCGCCTGGGCATTGATCTGAACGTCCGTGACCGCCAGAATCGGCACACGCTCGCCATCGAACTCGACCGCGATGCAGGAAAACAGCGTCGGGAACCGGCCGTTGACTAGGTCGGCCTCCTTGACGGCTCTCGAAAAACCGCGGGCGGCGAACCCGGTCCCAAAGATGCTGAAAATCGCGTTACTCGAAATGCCCGGCTTGAAGGTTGCGGCATTGAGAACATTGGAGACCGTCATGGTCTGTTGCGGCACGGGGCAATCCTGAGCACCGGCGGCGGCCAGTGTACAGAGCCAAGCGAACCTGATACAGCGATTCTTCATCTCTCAGCCCTCTGCCGCGCGCACTGCAAGCCTTTGGCCAAAGCTTAAGTTGTCCTCCCAGTCTGGTAATGCAAGTGGAAGATCAAGGGAACTTTGCGCCAGGACCGGGGGTGGTGTGTAAATTCTTCCTGAGCGAAGGCCGCTCGTGGTGAGCAGTTCAGTTTCCAAGGCGAATCCTGAACGCCCAGGCGTAGCGGCAGGGCCTGGAGCGCGGCGGCTCGATCCGGAGCCCTCCGGAATCCTGCTTCCAATTGACGGGCTCGGGCGACCCCAGCAGCTCGACCGCCGATATCCGGTATCCGGCCAGGGAGGTGAGGTACAGCGCTTCCTCGGGCCACTCGAGCGCGATTGCATAGAGTGTTCCCTCTTTCTGAGTAAAGCGCACGTCTCCGTCGCGAAAGGTGTGCCAAGGACGCGTGCCGTAGATCGCCTCTCCGTTGATTTGCAACCACTGGCCGACGCGGCGCAGGCACTCGACCATGACATCGGGAATCGTGCCGTCCGCGCGCGGGCCGATGTTCAGCAGCAGGTTGCCGTTCTTGCTGACCACGTCCACCAGGTAGTCCACGACCTGATTGGCGGTGAGGTACATCCCCGAGGGAGTTTGTTCGCGGTAGCCCCAGGAAAACGGATCGAGCGAGTCGCACAGCTCCCACTTTTCCAGGGAGATCCGGTCCAGATTCCGCCGCTCCGGGGTGCGGAAATCTCCGAGGGGCTTTCCATCTGTGTCCAGACCCCAGCGGTCGTTGGCGCAGACCTGAGCAGGATCCGGCGAGCGGTTGTAGAAGTACGCCAAGACTTCTTTGCTGCCCCAGTAGTCGGCCGGCAGCGGTTTGCCGTTGCGGTCGCGCACGGGGCCCTCTAACACGTCTCCCCAGAGGATGTCCGGCTGGTAGCGGTCCACGAGCTCTTTGATCGAAGCGTTCATATACTGGACCCAATCCCGGCCGGGGTAGCGCGGATCCCAGAAGGTGTAGGTAGTGTTGTGATAGAAGCCCATCTTCAAGCCGCGGCGCCGCACTGCCCCGAGCAGGTCGCCGGCGAGATCGCGGCGGGGCCCCATCTCTGCGGCGTTGCGGTGCGTGTGCCGGCTTGGCCACAGGGCGAATTCATCGCCGTGTTTTGCCGTGAAGACCACGTAACGAGCTCCGGCTTCCCGAAACAGATCCGCCCAGGCCTCCGGATCGAAGCGCTCGGCGCGGAACATGGGGATGAAGTCGTCGTAGGCGAAATCTTTGCCCCAGCGTTTGCGGTGATACTCCACGGCCTCCCGGCGCGTGAAGGCCAGAAACGTCTCCTCCGGGAGTGAGCCGCGGTCCGCCAGGTACGGCGGGCCGCCCAGCAGGAAACCGAAGTTGGCTTTGGGGCTGATGAACTCGACGTACCATTCGTGGAACGCCGGGACGGCGTAGGGGCCCCAGTGGATGAAGATGCCGAACTTGGCGTCTTCGAACCAGGCGGGCGCTTTATGCCGGCGCAGGGATTCCGTAGTGGGCTCGTAGAGCTGCTGGGCCGGCGCCAACATGCAAGCCAGAGACAGGATCCAGATCTTGGGGGCCATCTTTGCCATATGTGGCCCAGTTTGCCACACCGGCCGTAATTGTCTTTGCGGCGTCTCGTTGCGCTTCGGCTCGCGACGGCAAAGCGTTTTCGTAGCGCGGAGTCGTCAGGAGCGGCGACGTGGAACTGGCGGGTTCAGCCGCCGTGGGAAGGTTCGGACACCGGAGTCTGGCTGGTGGTACGCCCGGCTGGATTCGAACCAGCGGCCTCTTGCTCCGGAGGCAAGCGCTCTATCCGGACTGAGCTACGGGCGCACAGGGGATTCGGTTCTCATTCTACCGCATCCGCGCCGTCAGGAGCGTTCGCGCTTTGCGGCGCCGCTGTTGGCTGCCGGAGTTCGCTTGCCGGCCGGTTCCCGCAGCAACTGCTCGATCATGGTGCGGATGTTCTTTTCCTGATCGCGGAAAAAGTTGTCGTCGCCCAGATATTGCGCCCGGATCGTGCCGCCGCGGTCAATGAAGACCAGGATGGGCACATACGTGCGCAGCATGGGCGACCTCTCAATATAGGCGTAGACCGTCTCGCGGAAGTCATAGCCGACCGGAAAGCTGATGTTGTGGCGCTTGATGAAATCCGGCACCAGCATCATTGCCATCTCGTTGAAGGCCACCGCCACCGGGCGGAAGCCTTTCGGCCCGTACTCCTTGTACAGGCGGTCCATCAACTGCGCGGTCTGCTGGCAATGAGGGCATTCGGTCGAGATGAACATCAAGGCAACCACGTTGCCGCGCAGGCTGCTCAGCAGGATCTGCTGTCCGGTGGTCAGACGGATGACGTACTCGGGAGACGGCCGCGGAACGTTGGACGCCTGCGCAGCGCAAGTGAACGCCAGCAACAACGAAACCAGTGCGACAAATCGTTGCATCTCGTGCCTCTCAATTACTCCCAGTGTATCCCAGCTCGACCGCCTCCTGGGGTGACTGCAGACCTTCGATGCTTTCGACGCGCGCGGCCTGCCGGCTCAATCGAAAATGGCCGTCGTCGCCGGTACCCGCAATCCGGTTCTGGGTGTCGAGCGTGATTTGCAGCTTCTTCCATTTGCCCTGCAACACCCGGCGGTAGCCATGGAAAAAGTCGGCCGCTGCGGCGGCGCTGCTCCACTCGGAGGCGTAGAGCAATACCAGCCGGCCGCTCTTTTTATGCTCGAGTAAACGGTAGCGACCGCCGCGCCACTGCGGGGCCAGCGTCTCTGCCGCCTCCGCGGAAACGTACTGGCGCAGAAGGATCCAGTGGTCGAGCTCGCCGATGGTTCCGGCGGCCAGCTCGCGGTATTGCCGCTCCGTTGCCAGCCGGGGCAGGGCCGGAAGGGCGGGTTTCCTTCGCTCGAAGTACGCTTCCGGGTGCAAGATCTGCTGCGTGCTGGCAGGAGGGTCGCGGAAGACGACCGCGAAGGCTTGCTGTCCGTGCTTTTCGACCACGGCGTGCTGGAACAGCATTCCCTTCGAGTAAGGAAACAGCAGAGTCTCGCGCAGATAGAGAGGAGCACCGTCGAAGACCGGGAACTGCCCCGCGGAGGCGGCAGCGCTCTGGCTCATGAACTGGAGGATCCCGGGCGAGGTCCGCAGCGACTGACCCGTGCGGCGCGCCACAAACTCCGACATGAGCCACGTGGCCTGTCCCTCCATGACCGCCAGCCGGGCCATGGCCATGTCATCGCTTGTGCGGGCCCGGTCAATGAATTTCTCCAGATTGAAGTGCTGGTCGGCCAGCGCATGCGCCAGCTCGTGCACGAGCGCCATCTGCTGGAGCGTTTCCGACGCGGACTCGAGCACAAAGAGCTTTTTCCTGCGGAAGTCGTAGAACGCGGCGGCCTGCTCGGTAAGCAGGTCCACCATGGTCTTTTTGAGATCGAAGTCAGCGGGTACGAAGCCGAACTTCTTGAGCGTCAGCTCTTCGGCACGAATCTCCTCCGGTTTGATCTCGTCGCGAATACGCTGTTCCAGAAACGCGCGGAGGCCGGTGCGGCTGATGAGATCGTGCTCGACGGGCTTGCGGGGCTGGAGACCGGAGATCTCCGCCAGTTCGGCCAGGATGCTTTCGATCTGGCGGAACAATGGCGCCGGCGATTGAGCCGGCGCGGCCGCGGAAACCCACAGCGCCAGGCATGCACCGAGGACAGACAGGCGTCGCAGCATTGGGGGACGGACTAACAGGCCCCAGCATAGCTCAGGCGAGAAGGGATGCGCCGGGTGGCGGAACGGCTTGCGCCCGCGTGGGCGCACATTGCATGATGGGGGCCATGGCACCCGTTCCTCCGAACCAACAACAAGCTCTTGTGGATCGTTTGATGAAGGCGTGCGGGGGCTCCTATAGTCCCGCGCAGCGCCGCAAGTATTTCCTCTCGGGGCCCCAGTGGGCGGCGGCGTATCAGGGCCAGGCCCTTTTTCACGCGCCGACGCGGGCGCCCGTGGGCTTCGAGGAGGTCATCCGGCGCTATGCAGAAATCGGCATCGGCTACTGGAGCACTCACGACACCGACGTGATCCCCACGGAAGCGCTGGGCAAAGATCAGCAGTGGGAGATCGTGGAGCGCATCAGGAAGGCGCTGGCCGACCACGGGCTGCAGTGCTCCATGGTGACGACGGAGACCTTTTACCATGCGGTGTGGGCGGCCAGTCCGGCCGCCGAAGCTCCGGAAGTGCGGGCTTACGCCGCCTTCCGGCTGGCCAATACCGTGAAGATCGGCCACGAGCTCGGGGCGCAGTATGCGGTTTACTGGCCGGGTTCGCTCGGCTATTACACGCAGGGCGCCGTCGAAGAGACCCAGACGTTGCGCTGGTACGCGGAGGGGATCAACGCGGCCTGCGAGGCGGACATCGAAGTGGCCCGGCAGAAGGGCCGTCCCACGCTGAAGCATTGCCTGGAGGCGAAACCGTTCGAGCCGCAGGCGGAGATCCTGCTTCCCACCAGCGACGCCATGCTGGCGTTCATTCACTCGGGGCTGCTAAAGCATCCGGAGATGGTCGGCCTGAACCCGGAATATCTCCACGAGCTGATGTGGGGCGCTGCGCCGCGGGCAGCCCTGGCGCGCGCCTTGCTGGCGGGCAAGCTCTGGCACTTCGACATCAACGACGGCTACCGCCTCAAGCACGACGTGGACATCGGCGTGGGGCTCGTCAATCCGCTGGACTGGCTGAACGTGCTGGTGCTGCTGCGCACGCACGGATACCAGGGACCGTTCAACCTCGACTACAAACCGCCGCGCACGACCAGCAACTACGGCGTCTTCGCAGTCAGCTTTCCCACGGCCGTAGACCGCTTCATCACCTTGTGGGAGATGGCGGGGGAGGTGGCGGCGGATCCGGTGATCCAGGAAGCAACGGCGGCGCTGAAAGCCGGCGCGGGAGTGACCGATACGACCGACGCCGAGGCGATCACCGCCGCCAACCGCGAGCTGCTGACGCTGCACGAGCTCATCGCCCATCGCATCTTCCAGATCCTGGTGGGCGCCCACCGCGGCCGGGTTTACTCGGTCTGAGCTTGCTAAGCTGGAAGTGGGATCCGCCTGGAGCGATGAATATCGGCAAGACGCTGATTTTTCTCGGGGCGATTCTCATTCTCATCGGCCTGCTCGTTACGGTGGGCGAGCGGCTGCCGCTGCGCATCGGGCGGCTGCCGGGCGACATCGTGATCCGGGGCAAGAACTCCGTCTTCTACTTTCCGCTGGCGACGTGCGTGTTGCTCAGCGTCGTGCTTTCGCTGATCCTGTGGCTGTTCAGCCGGCGCTGAGTCACCGCACCGGCCCGATCTTTTCCGGAGGCCAGTAGACAAACACCGCTTTGCCGTAGATGTTTTCTCGGGGAACCGGTCCCCACACCCGGCTGTCGTTGGAGGAGCTGCGATGGTCGCCGAGCACGTAGTAATGGCCGGGCAGCACGCGCACGGGCGGGTAGGACTGATGATCCCGGTAGGCTTCGGGGACGTAGTCCTCCCGGAGCGGGGATCCGTTGACGTACACAAGGCCGCGATCAATCCAGACCACATCGCCCGGCAGGCCGATCACGCGTTTGATGTAAGACTTGCGAGGATCCTCCGGAGCCCAGAAGACCACCATGTCGCCCCGCTCGATCTTTTCCAGCCCGAGCCGGTACGTAAACTTGTTGATGAAGATCCTCTCACGATCCACGAGCGTGGGCATCATGCTGGTGCCCTCGACCTGGACCGGCTGATAGATGAAGAGGATCACGACGGCGGCGATGAGCAGGGAGAGCAATACGTCTCGCAGCCATCCGGCGAGGATGCGGAGAGGTTGCCGGGGCGACGGCGGGGAAGTGGTTTGGACCGAGTCCGTGTCGCTCATGGCAGTCCTGTCAGCCCAGTTGCGTTTTCCCCATTAATAACATGCGCGGAACGAACCGGGCAAAGGCGGCGCTGATCATTCCCGCTCTGAACGAGGAAGCGGCTCTGGGCCACACGCTGGCGCGCATTCCCGCCGGACTGTTTTCGACTGTGATCGTGGCCGACAACGGCTCGACCGACGAGACTGCCGAGATTGCTCGCCGCTGCGGCGCAATCGTGGTCCGCGAGCCCCGCCGCGGTTACGGAGCAGCTTGCCTGAGGGCACTGGAAGCCGCGCCGTCCGATACGGAGGTCGTGGTGTTTCTGCAGGCCGACGGGAGCGAGGATCCGGCAGAAGCCGTGCGGCTGCTGGAGCCGATATTCGAAGGCTCGGCCGACCTGGTCATCGGCTCGCGCACCTTGGGCGGCTCGCGCGGCATGCGCTTGCACCAAGCCTGGGGAAATCGTTTGGCCGTATGGCTGATCCGGATCCTGCACGGCCGTCGTTACACGGACCTGGGTCCCTTCCGGGCCGTGCGCTTAGAGGCTCTCCGGCGGTTGCGACTGCGCGAGCGCGGCTACGGCTGGACGGCGGAGATGCAGGTGCGTGCAGTGCAAGAGGGGCTCCGGATCATGGAGATTCCCGTGGCGGCCGGACGGCGTGTCGCGGGGCGCGACAAGATCTCGGGGACCTGGAAGGGCAGCCTGGCGGCCGGAGCTAGAATCCTGTGGACGATCTTTCGGCTTGCGGTGCGGCCTCCATCGGTTTACCAGTGAGAATGTGAGCCAGGGCCGGCAGCGGAACGGCTCCGGTTTTCAGGGCTTGCGCGTGAAACTCCGCCAGGCGGAAGGCGCCGCCTTTGGCGGCCCGATAGTGCTCGCGCACCCGTTTCCAATCGCGCCAGCCGATGTAGTAGGTCGGTAGCTGGCAGGAGGAAAGCTTGGCGCGACGCAGCTTGGCGGTCGCCTCCTCGCTTTCCTGGAACGTCTGTTTGGTCATCAGTTCGATGGCCTGCTCGTCCGTCATGCCCATGGTATGGAGCCGGATGTCGAGGATCGCGTTGGCCAGCACGCGCAGCAGCTGCTTGAGAAAGGTCAAGCGCAGCTCGGGGCTCCCGTCCAGATATCCTTCATCGAGCATCATCTCCGTGGCGTAGACGGCCCAGCCCTCGATATACGGCCCGCTGCCGAAAACCGACCGCAGCAGGCGGCGCCCTTTCGGCTCGACCCTGTTGGCGTATTCGAGTTGGACGTAGTGGCCCGGAATCGCTTCGTGCAGCGTCAGGAGCTTGAGCCCGTAGTAGTTGTACTCGCGCAGCTTGGATTCGATGCGCTCGCGAGGCCAGTCCTTGGGAATGGGCGTGAGCCAGTAGTAAGCGCCGAGATGCGGCTCCAGAGCCGGGGCCGGCGCAAACCCGCCGACGGCGTAGATGCCTCGCATGAATTCCGGAGTCTCGATCACTTGCAGGTTGTCCTGCGGCGGCAGCGGCAGCAGGCCTTTGGAGCGCACAAACTGACGCGCCTCCTCGAGGTCGCGGCGCGCCTCGTCGAAGTAGGTCTCGGGAGTGGCATGACGGAGCGCGATGCGGTCCAGGACTTCTCCGACGATGAGGTTCAGGTCTACGGGATCGCGGTGGGAGGGGTACCATTTGTGATGAAGCGGCAGAGCCAGTCGGAACATTTCCTGGCGCGTCCGCTTCAGAGCATCTTCGGCCTCGAGCAGCACTTCCTGGGGTGAACGCCGCGTGCCAAGGACATAGCGAAACTTAGCGGGATAACGCAGGCGGCCCAGGCGCCAGTCACTCGTGCGCAGAGTCAGACCGCGCTCGAGGTACTCATTGAATTCGCGGAGGGCGGCAAGAGCGGTGGCGGCCGCCCGGTCGTAGCGCGATCGTAACGCCGGGGGGACGGCCTGCCGGAGAGTTTGGTCGATCAGCTTGATATTGCCCTCGTTTTCCTCCAGCGCCACTTCGCGCCAGATCTCCGGCGAGTCCGTGAGATTGGTTTTGGCCTGGCTCAGAAAGCCGGGCAACTTCTCCAGCCGTGCAATGATGTGGCCGAAGCGTTCCTCGGGGGGAGCGTAGCTCAGCACATAGGGATGGAACAAGGCGTTGCCGACCAGTTCTACGTACAAGGTCGGGTTGTGTTCGTAGCTGCGGATGTCCTCGAGTTCCAACAGCGCCAGCGAGGTCTCGGCGTGGAGGATTTCCCAGTCGGCACGGTCTTCGGGCGCAAGCTCGGAGGGCGTGTAATCACGCTGGAGGCGGTCGCGAAAGGCGCGGTAGAAACGCCGCTGCCGGTCAAGCGCCTCGGCGCTGTAGTCGTCGAGCAGTTCGTCCAGACGAACGCCGCGATGTACATGGTAGCCGACCTGTGTGGCCAGCACCGGCGAGAAGGCCAGGCGTTCGTAGACGAACGCCTCGGCGAGTTGGGAGACGGGCTGCGGGGCCTTGCGGGCGCAGCCGGCCAGAAGACAGCACAGAAGCAGCGCAGGTTTCAGGCGCACGTCTCTGATTCTACCGAGGAGGCGGCGCGCGGCGGACGGCAACGCGCCCCCGGGGCGGACAAACGCTTCGCTGCTACGCAGATGCCTTCTTGAGAATCTCTCGAAGGCGGCGGGCGACGATCTGCGCCTCTCCGGGCTGGAGCATCCACACGCCGACGGTAAGCCCTTCACGGGTGCCTGGAACGACTTCGATGGAGGGCTCGCCTTCGCGCAGCTGCCGCACGACTTCTTCGGTCGTCAGCGGGATGCGCGCCGGGTCCCAGCGGATGCGGAGGTGCGGGACATGGTTGGCGATTTCGGGCACCCAGACCTCCGTCGTGACGCCGGCAATGGCCGTCACCGTGTCGGCGATCAGGTTCACCCGCTTTTCCCACTCGCGCCACTCGGCCTGGTGGTCTCGTTTGAGATAGGCTTCCACGGCCGCCAGCATGGCCAGCATCTCCTCCTTGTTCACCTTGTGGCCGCGGCCGATCGTGTCGGCATGAGGGCAGGTATTGAGCCGGGCCGCCTGGATCAAGTCCTTGCGGCCGAGCAGCAGCCCGGCGCTTTGCGGACCGCGGAGCCCTTTGCCTCCCGAGAAGGTGACCAGCGAGAAACCCATGTCGGTGAATTTCCGGAGGTTCTCAACCGGCGGCACGTCGGCGGCGCAGTCGATAAAGGTGGGGATACCGTGCTTGCGGCCCAATTCGGCGAATTCGGCGGCTTTGATCTGGCCGATGGGGTCGCTGTTGTTGAGAAACAGCATCATGACGGTACGGTCGTTGATGGCGGCTTCCAGTTCGGCGCGGGTTTCGACCTCGATGAAACGCACGCCGCAGTTGCGCACGGCGTGGTCATAGGCGAAGCGGTGCGATTTTTGGATGATGACTTCGGTCTTCATGCCGGTGGTGTCCGGCAGGCGGCGGATCCGCTCGGGGTCTGTTCCCGTCATGCAGGCGGCCGTGCCGAGGGTCAGGGCCGAGGCCGCGCCTGCGGTCACCATGGCCGCTTCGCATCCGATGAGTTCTGCGATGCGGCGCCCGACCGCGTCATGGAGGTCGTCCAGGCGGACGTAGACGCGCGTTGCGGAGAGCCATGCCTGCACCGCCTCCGGGGCCATCAGCGAACCGGTGAGCATGGTGTAGGTGCCGGCCGCATTGATCACGGGGCGCACGCCGAGCTCCTTCAAATAGTCGCGCTTGGGCACCGCGGCATACGCCCGGTCGCGCGAAAAGAGACTCCCCAGCCAGGTCAGCCCACCCAGGCTTTGGAGGAACGTACGTCGGTTTGCCATAGAAACCTCCCGATGTAAGCGACAGGCAGAGCCGCTCGCCGTTCAGGCGCCGGGCGCCGGCGATGGCGCAGCCTGTCCCCGAAATTGTAGCTTGCGGATCATGATTTCCGCCAGGTTCAGCAGGATGGCGAGCGCCAGCAGGGCAGGCCAGAGGCGGAGGTTCCGCGGTACGGCGCGACCCGTGCCGTCGAACAAGCGTTCCACCGGCGGCTCGAAGCGTCCTCCGGTGAAGGCGGCGATCTGCCGCAGCAGATGCTCGTCGGCTCCGTAACCGGAGAGTTCTTCTTCCTGGAGATAAAGGCCTGCCTCGGGGAACAGCGGCGACTCCTCGAGCGGGCGAACACGGAACAAACCGCGCAGGTCCCCCACGGGTACCCGTCCCCGCCAGACGCCGCGTGCCGTGCGTGTGAGTTCGACGGGACGGCGGAATTCGCCCGGGCCGAAGGCAAAGACGGCGGGGACCTTGTCCGGCTCAGGCACGTATGAGGCCAGGCGGTACTCGACGGCGAGCTCCTTGCCGGCCGCATCAAAGTCGAGCGAGACTTCGCTTGCTTGTGCGTGGGGCAGCAGGTCGCGAAAGACGTTGGTCCAGAAGCGATCGAAGCCCTTCCATGCCACCCAGTCCGACGCCCAGCGGCTCTTGGCGTCGGAGGTGAAGACGGCTGCGCGCCCGAGTCCGTATTGCCAGCGCACGAACAGCGGATCTTTCTCCCCCAGGGTGATCAGGGTGTCGGCCGAGGGCTTGGCGGTGTACTTCACGTAGCCTCGCAGCGCCGGCGCCGTTTCGATGCCGGTCCCTTCCAGAACCTCGGCGGCGCGGACCACCCGGGGCCGGATGGGTTTTTCGACGGCGGTGGATCCGGTGTGCTCCATGACGTCCCGCACGAGGATCTGCTCCAGCCCGGAGGGATCCGCCAGGAAGTACGACTTGCCTTTGGAAAATGCCGCAACTTTTTCCAGGTAGGCACGGTTGACGTCCTGACCCAGTCCCACCGTGGAAATCGTCACGTGGTTGCGCGCCGCTTCCTGCGCCAGCGAGAGGCTGTCGCCCTCTTCCGAGATGCCGTCGGTGAGCAGGACGATGTGCTTGTAGACGGCCTGCACCGGCACCACGCGGCGGTAGGCCTCGGCCAAAGCGGGGGCGATTTGGGTGCCGCCGTCGGCCATGATCCCGGCCACAAGGCGCTTGAGCAGAGCGCGATCGTCCGCCCGGCGCACGGGCACGAGCCACTGGAAGGAGTTGTCGAAGATCAGTATGCCGACCAGGTCAATGGGCCGCAGATTCTCGATGACTCCGATCGCCGACAGGCGCGCGAGCTCCATTTTGCGGCCTTCCATGGAGGAGGATTTGTCAATGATGAGCACCACGCAGGTGCCTTCCGGTGAGCGGGGCGGCGCCAGTTTTGCGGGCAGGACGCGCTCCAGCGGGTCTTCCACGGCTTTGCGTTCCACATAGACATTGCGCTCGCCGCCGATGGCCAGCAGTCCTCCCCCTTGGCGAACGAACTCCTCCAGTCCCAGTTTGACCTCCAGCGGAAGGCTCTCAAAGTCGGTGTTGTTGAGCACGATAATCTGGACGTCTTTGAAGTCACGGCCGCCCAAAGAAGCGGCAGCTTCGACGTCGAACTGGGCGGCTTTCAGAGCCTGAAACAAATGCCGCTCCGTTCCGGGCGGGTCCTGCGAGAGGAACAAGACCTTGGGCCGGCGCAGGCGGAGAGCTTGCGCAAAACGGACCTCACCGAGGCCGGCCGCCTGCACGGAGCCCGCCAGTTCGATCGCGCCGGGCGTGTTGATGCTGGCACTCACGCGGAGGTGATTGAGCCCGGCCTCGAGGTCTGCCTCCTGGCGACCCAGCGGCTTGCCTTCCGCCGAGATTTCCACGGTAGCGCGGGAGGGACGCGGCGAGTAAATGGCGATCTCGACCGGCACGCGTTCGCCGGTGAAAGCCACAGTCGGGAGCGCGACGGATTCAAGGCGCAGTTCCGGACGAGGCCGCCCCCGCAGGCGGAACGTATCCACGGGAATGCCGAGCCGTCGGGCCTGCCAGGCGGCGCGGAGAACGCTCCCGAGGTTTTCCTTGCCGTCGGAGATCAGCGCGAGCCGTGGAACGGTTGCCGCTGGAAAGGCGCCGAGTCCTTCTCGCACAGCGCTCTCCAGATCCGTGCCGCGGCCGGCCTCGCCGGAGGTGTGGCGCAGGCGCCATGAGCCGCCTCGCTCGTCCGGCCCGGGCCGGCGCGTTTCTCGTGCGAAAGGAAGGACCGCGACCCAGTGCCGGCCGGCGGCCCGCTCGATGCGGGAAACCAGTTCGGAGGCGCGCTGCAGGTCGGCTGGGGAGACGCTGGCTGACGTATCCACGAGCACGATGAGGCCGACTTTGGATGTGTAAAGAGTGAGGCGCGGTTCGGCCAGAGCGACAAGGATGGCGGCCAGGGCCGAGGCCTTCAGCAGGAGGGCGCCCCGGCGCGGGGTGCGGCGCCGCTCCCGCAACGCCCAAACCAGCACGATCGGGGTCAAGGCCAGGATCCAGGGGTGCTCCAGCGTCATGAAACCTTCCGCAACAGAGCGCGCAGGCGCGCCGCCTGTACCGGGGCGGCGGCAGGGCGGCGATGCGCCCGGCTGCGCCCGAACCAGGTCCATTCCAGCACGAGTCCGAGGCCGGCGAGCACGGCCAGGACCTTCCAGAGATCCCTGCCGTAGTTCTCCGACTGCGGCGGCGGGACGCCACGGCGCAAGCCCTCCGGCGGCTGCCAGAGGCGCTCACCGGTTTCCGGCAGCGTGAGCGAGGAGACCAGTGTTCGCCCGCCGGCCTCAATGCGTATCTGGCCGGGCGACCCGACAAAGACGCGAAGTTCGCCCTCGCGCAGCGTAAACGGCAACGCCGTGCCGTCCTCGGCGTTGACCCGGAGTGCGTCCGGCGCAGCGGACGCAGCCAGGCGGAGCGCCACCAGTCCCGGGCTTCCGACCGAAAGTGCGACCTGATCGAAGGAGCGCGGCGCGAGCCAGTGGAGCAGGTTGGCAAACAACAACGGGGTTGCCAATTCGAAGCGAAGGCGATTTGCGGCAGGATCGAAACCGATCAGGATGCGCGGCGGCGGGCCGGGCTGCGCGACGACGACCGGGCCGGCGGCGGCTTCGGCGATCACCCGATCGCCCGGACCGGCTTGAAACACGCTCGCGGTTGCCACTGTGAAATCGTGGGTCCGCAGCCCTTCCGTCAAAGGCTCATCCCGACGCCAGCGCAAGACCGCTGCCGGAACGGACTGCCGGACTGGAAGCGGTGAGGTGCGGGCATCCGGATTGATCCAGATCGAGCCGGCCGTCAACGGCGCGCCAGGGACCACGCCGTCCAGGATGACGAGGCCGGCATCGCTCGGCGGCGTGCACCGCCGGGATTCAACGAATTCGGCTTCGACGTTTGCATTGGCGGCGAGGACCGGGCGGAGCCACGCGGGCCGGTCGGAGCAGACCAGTACGTGAACCGGAGTGGAGCCGGGAAGCTCGACGACCGCGCGGTCGTCCAGGCTGAACCCGTCGCCGGGCAGCAGCCCCGCTTCGAGCCACCCGCTCGCCCGTGTCCGAAGCTCGAAGACGGCTTCGCTCTCCTCGCCCGGCGCCAGACTCAGGCGCCGGCTTCCGATCGGGCGGCCCGCAAAGCTAACGCCAAGAGAGGTGCGCGCCACTCGTGGACCGTCGTTTCGAACCGAGACCAGAACCTCCCAGACGGGAGCGGCTCCTGCACGGTGGCGCACGGCGATGCGCCGCAATCCACAATTGGAGACGGTGGAACGAACCGGGAGCAAGCGCAAATTGGAGGGCAGGGCCGAAGGCGCGGGAGGCTCTCCGGAGATCCGTGCCGCTCCGGCCAAGACGATCTCACCGGGATTCCTGCTGTGTAGCGCGAGCAGCCGCCGGGCGAAGGCAAGGCCGTGCGCGAGGTCCAGCGCCGTCCATCCCGGCTCGGAGGCGCGGATGGCCTGCTCGACAACTTTGCGGTCCGTTTCGAACGGTGTCACCGGCGTGGCAACCGAAGCCGCTTCGACCACCATGACGCGGTCGGTGACTGGCAGCGAACGAAGCCATGAGAGTGCGCTCCGCTGTGCTTCGTCCATGAAGCGCCCGGCCGGCGTCCGCGCCGCCATCCAGGCCGAAGTATCCAGGAGCAGAACGTGGTCGCGAGGGCCGCGGGTTGGGGCGCCGATGCGGAGCTGGGCGATGGCCAGCAGCAGGAGCGCCATCGAGGCCAACTGGAGCAACAGGGATAACGGCTGCCGTATGTGGCGCCGCCGTCGCGGCCTCTCGGTGGGGACGGCGGCGGGCTGCCAGAAGCGCAGTGTGGCCACTGTCACCCGCTGCCGCGAGCGGTCGAGCAGATAAAGCGCCACAAGCAGGCCCGAGACGGCGCCGAACAGCGCCAGGAACTCGCCCAGGCTCAGGTTGAGAAAAAACACCGCTTCGCCCTCTTTAGCTCAGGCCCCAGGCGCGCGTCAGCGGCCCGAAAACCGCCTCTTCGAGCGGCACGGAGGTGGGGATGCCGATGTAGCGACCCTGGTTGCGCGCCGCCAGCGTACGGAGCTCTTCGGCGTAAGCGTCAAAGGCGCGGGTGTAGGCCTGGCGCGCGCCGGCATCGAAGTCCAACACCATGCGGGTCCCGCTTTCGCTTTCGATCAGTTCCAGCTCGCCCTCCCAGGGCGGCGTGCGGTCCTGCTCGGCCCAGACATGCACGAGCAGCAGCTCGTGACCGAAATCGGCGATGTACTGAAGGGGCCTTGCGCATCCGCTGTCGTCCAGGAAATCGGAGATGATGACGAGCAATCCGCGCTGCGGGTAACGGGACAGGAACTCGCGGGCGGTCTTGAGAAAACTCGTGGAACCTTCCGGTTCCAGATCGGCAAGGAACTCGGCCGCGGGTCCGAAGCGATGGCGCCCTCCGCCGCAGGTCAGGCTGTCCCACAGCCGGTCGCTGAAGGGCTGCAAGACCATGGTTTCGAGCCGGACCAGCCCCACGTAGCAGAGCGCAGCGCCCAGCCGGCGCGCGTAGTCGAATTTCTGGCGGTCCGGCGCGGCCATCGAGCGGCTTACGTCCACCAGCAGGCGCACCGGGATGCGCGGCTCGACGTGGAAGATTTTGAGGAACAGCTTCTCCAGACGCAGATAGGCCCGCCAGTTGACGGCCCGGAGGTCGTCGCCCTCGTGAAAGTGGCGGTGGTCAAAGAACTCAAGACCCGGGCCGGCAAAGCGAGACGGATTGTGTCCTCCCACCAGGCCGGGGAAGGATTTCTGCCAGCGGAGCGTCAGCGTCTCCAGCCGTTCCAGGAACTTCCGGTCCACCAGCGGCGATCTGTTCATGATTTTATGCAGGCTCAGGCCGCCGCCACGGCCACGCTCCGGATGATTTCCGGCAGGATGGTCTCGACGGTTTGTCCGTCGGCATGTGCGTCGAAGTTGAGGATGATCCGGTGCCGCAGCACGGCCGGGGCCACGGCGCGGATGTCCTCGATGCTCAGATGAGAGCGGCCCCGCATCAGGGCCAGCACGCGGCCGCATTCCACTAAGGCCTGCGCTCCGCGCGGCGAACTGCCGTAACGGATATAGCGCCGCGCCAGCTCGTGCGCCTGCGGCTGCTCCGGCTGCGTGGCAAGCACCAGATCCACGGCAAAATCCTGGACGTGCGGGGCGACCAGCACCTCCCGGCAGACCGCGCGCAACTCCAAAATGTCCTCGCGTCCGGCCACCGGCTCCACCCGGACGTCATCGCGGTGGATGGTGCGGTCTACGATCCGGTTGAGCTCATCCCGAGAAGGGTAGCTCACGATGCTTTTCATCAGGAAACGGTCCAGTTGAGCCTCAGGCAGGGGATAGGTCCCTTCCATTTCGATCGGGTTCTGCGTCGCCATGACGAGAAAGGGAGCCTCCAGCTCGTGCGTGGTCGTGCCGCTGGTGACGGTGTGCTCCTGCATCGCTTCCAGGAGGGCCGACTGGGTCTTCGGGGTGGCGCGGTTGATCTCGTCGGCGAGCACGAGGTTGGCAAAAATGGGACCGGGCTGGAAGCGCAGGGACTTGGCGCCGCTATCACTGGTTTCAATGATCATGCTGCCGACGATGTCGGCCGGCATGAGGTCCGGCGTGAACTGAATGCGCGAGTACTTCAGCTGCAGCACGCGAGCAAGGGTTCGCAGCAGGGTCGTCTTGCCGAGGCCGGGTACGCCTTCCAGCAGGACGTGGCCGCCGGCGAGCAGGCAGATGAGAACGCAGTCCACCACGTCCTGCTGGCCCACGATGACCTTGCCGATCTCCTGACGGATCCGGTTCAGCGTGGAGACGGAGCGGGCAATCAAAGCTTCCGAGGGCACGACGCTACCATTGTAGACACTCAGCCGCCACCAGGTGTGGTGCAGGGAGGAGGGAGGCGGGGAAGTACGTCAGCGGCGGGGAAGGGGTCAGGGCAGGGAACGCTCGGCGTGCGCAGTGCGTTCCGCGACGGCGTTCCCGAGATAGGTAACAATCTCGGACATCTCCTTGAGCGCGGCCCGGGCCTGCTGGGGAAAGAGCAGGCGCGCCACGCCGTACCAGAACTGCATCAGCCGGAAGTCCAGCATCAACAGGCGCTGCTCCAGGGTGAGGCCGCCGACCTCCAGACCGGCGGTGTGCCGCAGCAGGTAGGTCAGCAGGCGGTAGTCGCGGGCCAGGAGTTCGCTGAGGTCCCCGACGGGGTGAGACGTTGCGGCCACATCCGCAGCTCGATCCACGCTGAGGCTGCGCGGCAAGGGGAACTCAGAGCCCGGGCTCGTGGCGGACTTGGTGTTCAGAATCAGCAGACACGTGTATCGGAACCAGTACACCAGCAAGACCAGCGAGCAAACGATGATGGCTACATTGACGAGCATTTCAGACGCAACTCCCGGCGTTGTCTACCCGCAAACGCAGGCACCGAATGCGTAGCGTACTAGAAAGCCCATCCGGTACCATGCCCGCAGAATACCAGTATTTGAGGCGAAATGCAACCCGTCCAAAGGCGCTGCGGCACACCTTAGGGCAATTTTCCTCCGACTTCTGAGTCGTTTGTGGGGGTATGCGTATACCCTCCCATGAGGGGAAGAATCAAACAAAGACCATATCTACAGGAGCTTGCCTGTGATTGCTGCGGTATTTGTGATAAAGATCAGTATAAGTATCTGTTAGATAATCTGATGTCGTATACCCAAGGGCGGTCGCAACCGTTTCGATCCAGACGGCAGGTCCCTCCAGCTCCAGAAAGCATCCGATCGGGGTTTCGTCGAGAAAAACAAATCCTCCCCCTCCTGTGCGGGAGTAGATGGTCCGGTACTTCTCATAGCGGAAAACAGGACGAAACCCAAGCTGTGCGAGGATCCACGCCGTGGTGGGTTGGTCAGAAACTTCAATTTCGGCTTCGGCTCGAGTTTTGTGTTTTCCTCCCGTTGCGGGACCCTTGAAAGTGAGAACGGACTTCGAGCCGAACTGTCGCAAGCGCAGCAGCGCGTCCCGCTTCTTCAAATCGCGGGAGGGGGTATCGAAGATGGTGTTCGATTCGAACGTTCTGGAGCTCAGACGGCGAAAGCCGGCCCGCGCCAACAATCGCCTGGCCTGAGCCGCACTGGCGACGGGAAGCTTGACCTCGGTTTCGCGTTTCGGACCTTGCGTCCTCATTGCGTCATTGCGCCGTCTCTCCGATGCTACCAGCCGGCCGCAGACGCAATAATGGTAGCAACGAGTGCGGATCCTGCTGATCTCCACTTACGATCTCGGACGGCAGCCGTTCGGCCTTGCTTCGCCCGCGGCCTGGCTTCGTGCGGAAGGTCATGAGGTCCGGTGTGCCGATCTGGCCGTGGAACCTTTTCCGCTCGAAGACGCCGCCAGCGCCGACGTGGTTGCGTTCTTTCTGCCGATGCACACCGCGACGCGCCTGGCGGCCAAGGCAATCCGCGCCGTGCGGACTGTGAACGCCCGGGCGCATCTGCTCGCCTACGGCTTGTACGCGGTGATGAACGCCGGCTGGCTGCGGCAGCTTGGAGTGGAGTCAGTTTTTGGCGGCGAGTTCGAGGGCGAACTCGTCCGTTATGTCCGCGCCCTGGCGTCCGGAGAAGGTCGTGAAGACGGCGGCTGCGTGGTCTCCGTCGAGCGCCTTGGCTTCCGGGTGCCGGACCGTTCCGGCCTGCCCCCGCTCGAGCGGTACGCGGCGCTGTGCCTGAACGGCACGCGGCGGCGGGTGGGATACACGGAGGCCAGCCGGGGTTGCAAGCATCTGTGCCGCCACTGCCCCGTGGTTCCGGTTTACGGCGGTGCGTTCCGGGTCGTGCCGCCGGAGGTGGTGCTCGAAGACATTCGCCGGCAGGTGGCCGCAGGCGCCGAGCACATCACGTTCGGCGATCCGGATTTTTTCAACGGCCCCTCCCATGCCGTCCGCCTGGTCGAGGCCGTGCACCGGGAGTTCCCCGCGCTCACCTATGACGTGACCATCAAAGTGGAGCACCTGCGGCGGCGCCGGGACCTGTTGCCGGTTCTGAAGCAGACGGGCTGCCTGTTTGTGACCACTGCTGTCGAGTCGGTCGAAGACGAGGTGTTGCGCAAGCTCGACAAAGGACACACGCGTGAGGATTTTCTGGCGGTGGTCGAGGAATTCCGGCGACTCGGCTTGACGCTGGCCCCGACCTTTGTGCCGTTCACGCCGTGGACCACCCGTGACGGCTATCGGGATCTGCTGCGCCTGCTGGTCGAACTGGATCTGGTGGACGCCGTGGCGCCGATCCAGCTGGCGCTGCGCTTGCTGATTCCGCACGGCTCGCGGCTGCTCGAGCTCGAGGAGGTTCGCCGGACGGTCGGGCCGTTCGACGAGACGACATTGAGTTATCCCTGGCGCCATCGAGATACTGGTCTGGATGAATTGAACCGCCGCCTGCTTTCGCTGGTGGCGCAGCAAGAACGCCGGGGCGCCTCGCGGCGGGAGACCTTCGCGGCAATCTGGCGCGAGACCTGCGACGAGCCGTTGCCGGAGAACTTCGATCTGGTCGCGCGGGCGGCCGTGCCGTATCTGACCGAACCCTGGTATTGTTGAGCCGAGCCCAACGAAGAGCAGTTGGCTCTCATCTGAACGCGGATGCGAAAACGGATCCTGCTTCTGGCGGCGACCACGGGATACCAGTTGCGGGCCTTTGAGGACGCGGCCCGCCGGCTGGGGATGGAAGTTGTCCTGGCAACGGACCGGTGCCACCAGCTCGAGGACCCCTGGGGCGATCAAGCGATTCCCGTTCGGTTCGATCGTCCGGAGGAGTCGCTGTCCGCCATTGTGGAAGCGGGTCCCTTCGACGGCGTAGCCGCGGCCGGAGACCGCCCTGTGTACCTGGCTGCCTTGGCGGCGGAGCGGTTGGGCCTGCCGTACGGGCCGCCAGGGGCGGTCGCCGCCTGCCGCGACAAGCACCGGATGCGGGAGCGGTTCCGCGCCGCCGGACTGAAGCTACCCGAATACTTTGTCGTGCGCACGGAGGAAGCACCGGAAGCGTGCGCCCGCCGGGCCTGCTATCCCTGCGTGCTCAAACCGCTCGGCCTGTCCGGCAGTCAGGGTGTGATCCGCGCCGACACCCCCGACCAGTTTGCGGCCGCGTTCCGGCGAATCCGGGCGATCCTGGAAAGCCCCGAAATCCGGCGCCTGCGCGAGCCGATGCACCGCTACATACAGGTGGAACGCTACATCCCGGGCCGGGAGTTTGCGCTCGAGGGTCTCGTGACGGAAGGCAAGCTCCAGCCGCTGGCGCTGTTTGACAAGCCGGATCCGCTCGAAGGTCCGTACTTCGAAGAGACGATCTACGTGACCCCGTCGCGGGAGCCGCCGGCCGTCCAGCAGGCGATCGTTGAGGCGACACAGGAGGCGGTGCGCGCCCTCGGGCTGCGTCACAGCCCCGTACATGCCGAAATGCGTGTGAATGAAGAAGGGGTGTGGATGCTCGAGGTGGCTGCCCGGCCGATCGGCGGCTTGTGCGCCCGGGCATTGCGGTTTGAGGGCGGCCGGGCGCTCGAGGAGGTGGTGCTGCGGCACGCTTGTGGTGAAGACGTCTCCGAGGTGCGCCTTGCGCCGGGAGCGAGCGGCGTGTTGATGATCCCGGTTCCGCGAGCGGGCATCTACGAGGGCGTCGAGGGAGTCGAGGATGCCCGGAGCGTGCCGGGGATTGAAGATGCGGTCATGACCGCGGTGGCGGGCCAGCGCCTGCTGCCCCTTCCGGAAGGCTCCAGCTATCTGGGCTTCCTGTTTGCGCGCGCGGCGTCCCCTCTCGAAGTGGAACATTCCCTTCGGGCGGCGCACGCAAAGTTGCGCTTCCGAATCGCGGCCACTCTTGCCGTGCTCAGAGCTTAGCTCGGGGCGGGACGTAGTTGGGAGGAAACGCGGCGCCCTCGCCGAAGAAGTACTCTTCCATCTGCTTGAGGAGGAACTCCTGGGCTTCGCGCGTACCGAGGTTGAGCCGGTACTCGTTCATGATCATCTTCATGTGCTCCAGCCAGATTCGCCAGGCCTCCTTGGATACGTTCTCGTAGATGCGTTGCCCCAGGGGGTGGTTGTCGAAGGGCGGCTCGTCCAGCCCCTCCATTTCGCGCTGGAACTTGACGCAAAATACCTTGCGCGCGCCCGGCCGGGGCGGTTCCGGCTGCGGCGGCACACCTGCGCATCCCATGGCTCTCACTCCTCTCTTGGATTCTCGCTTTTCAGCATACCGCACCCTGCGGCCGGCGGCTATTCGGAGAGCGTTCCTTCCGCGCGGCGCTTCCGGTACTGCCGCTTGAGGAACTCGGAAAGTTTCACCGGCATGGCGCCGCTTTTGCGGATGCGGGCCTCCATGGCTTTCTGATAGCGCCGCAGCACACGTTCGCGGACGGCCGGACGCAGGCGGCAGCTTTCGATATCCAGCAACAGGTGAATCTCCCAGGACTGGAAGGTGTTGCGGTGCAGGTTCCCGGAAATCAACTCGTCCATCAGGCGGCGGAACTGGAACAGCAGCGTGTTGGGATCCGGCTGGTTCACGGCAGTGACGCTCCAGTTAAATACTGGGCGTAGGCCGGAAAATGTTTCATACCTCACCGCCCCGGCTGCCGGTGTTTTTTCCACCAGACCTCGGGACGGCCGCCGGGTCCCAGATGCGGGTTGGGCTCGATGAGCTTGGCGTACAGCTCGGGCCGCCGCGCGCGGATATAGTTGCGGCCGGAGGCCAGTTCCAGCTTGGCCGGATCGAGCGTGGCGACCACCACGTCGTCCCCCAGGCGCCGGCATTCGGCGAGGATTTCCCCGAACGGGTCCAGAATCATGGACCCGCCCGGCTTGATCGTCCCGCCCTCGACGCCGATCGGGTTGGTGTAGACCGCGAAGATGCCGTTTTCCCACGCCCGCGCGGGGAGCCAGCGGAGAATCCAGCCGCGCCCTTTGGGTCCGTCGAATTCCATGCGGCAGCGGACCGGGTCGCGCTCGCGATTGTGCCAGATGGCCGGGTCAACCGTTCCGCGCCCGGGCATCGGCGAGGGAAGGCACCCTGTGACGTGAGGCATGAGAACGATCTCGGCCCCGAGCAGCGCCGTAATGCGGACGTTTTCCGGAAGGTTGTTGTCGTAGCAAATGAGGATGCCGAACCGACAGCCGAGCAGTTCAAAGACGGTGTAGCGGTCTCCACAGCTGAGATGCTCGCTGATAAAGGCGTGGAGTTTGCGGTGTTTGGCGACGAAACCGCGCCCCGGAGCCACGACGGCGTAGCAGTTGTACAAACGGTCACCGTCGCGTTCGATCAGACCGGCCGCCAGGGCGACTCCTAAAGATGCAGAGACGTCTGCCAAGTGCCGGATCGAGGGACCGTCCGGTACGGGCTCCGCCAGCCCTTCGATTTCCGAGCGCGACAGATTCTCAAGAAAGGTGTAGCCGGTGATCGAGCACTCGCTGAAAGCGACCAGTTCCGCGCCCTCGGCCGCAGCCTGCCGGGCCAGTCGCTCGATCGCCGAGAGGTTGTAAGCTTTGTCGGCGTCCCGGACTTCAAACTGGGCGGCCGCGACGCGGATTTCGCGCATGCTCCTGTCATTGTACGCGGCCGGCGGCGTGCGCGTGATAGATTTCGGGATGTGGCTCCTTGTGTAGTGGCCGCAGCCCTGGGCGCGGCAATGCTGGTGCTGCCGGCAGGATCCGAGATCTACGCCCGCCTGTCCACCAAGGTCGCCAGCCGCGGCATGCTCGCCGGCGAGCGGGTCGAGGCGGTCGTGATCGCGCCTGTGGCTGCCCCCGACGGACGGGTCGCGATTCCGTCCGGCGCAGTTCTCGGCGGGTGCCTGCGGGCGGCGCAGCCGTCGGCGCCGGACCGGCGGGCGATGGTGGAACTGGACTTTTTCGAGCTGCTGCTGCCCTCGGGCGGGCGCCGGCCCGTCCAAGTGAGCGTCGCCGATGTGGACAATGCGCGCGAGTCCGTAGATGGCGAAGGGCGCATCCTGGGAATTTTGGCCTCGGAGACGCCGGTGGCCAGAATCGAACGCGGCCTCGAGCGACTGGCGGAGCGTTTCGCCCGCCTGGCGGGCATCTTGAAAACGGCCAAAGAGGCGGTGCTCGATCCCGCCGACACGGAGATCACCTACGAAGCCGGAACCGACTTGACGCTCCGGCTGCTGGCCCCTCTCGAAGTGGAGGAGAGTACGGAACGAACGGTGCTGGAGCCGGTCGAGCCCGCCGAGGAGCTTTTCGCCGTCGTCAACGCGCAACCCTACCAGACCACTGCCGCCGGAACGCCGAAACTTTCCGACGTCACCAACCTCATGTTCCTGGGGAGCCGGGAGCAGATCGAAACGGCGTTCCGGGAAGCCGGCTGGAGCACTGCGGAGCAGCTCAACGCACGGAGCGGATTCGAAACGGTGCGCGCCGTGCTCGAGAGCCGCGGCTACAAAGAGGCGCCGATGTCGGTGCTGTTGCTGGACGGCCGGAAGCCCGACCTGGTCTTTCAAAAGCAGCTCAACACTTTCGCCAAGCGGCACCACCTGCGGGTCTGGAAGCGTCCCGAACGGTTTAGCGGGCGTGAGGTCTGGGTTGCGGCCGCGACGCACGATATCGGCATCGCCTTTTCGCCGGAGAACCGTACCTTCATTCACGAGATTGATTCGGAAATCGACCGTGAACGGAGCAAAGTTGTGGTGGATTTGGTGTTCACGGAGCGGGTCAAGGGAGTGGCCTTGGTAGATCGCCCCGGGGCGCCGCGGCGGACCGAGAACGCCACCGGAGACCGGATCGTGACCGACGGTCGCATGGCGGTGCTCCGCTTCTGAGAACGTCTTTCCGGGGCTGCGGCGGGATTCGCGCATCCGGCGGGATGGGAAGCCGCGCAGTTCGCTTCCAGAAACGTTTTACCGGGACTACGGTAGGGGTTTTTCCCGCTCCGGCGCCGGGGTTTTGTTGTATACCTGCGCTCGGCCGCGGGCCGATATGCTCAGCGAAGGGCAGGTATGGCTTCCCCTCGCGATCCGGCGGTTCGGGCGCACACCCGGAGGGTGGCGGCGGTGGCGGCCGAACTGGCCGCGCGCGCCGGCCTGGAAGGGTGGGAGCGGCTGGCGGTGCGGTATCTGGCACTGCTCCATCACTACCCGCCGGAATTCATGGACTCCGAGACGGTGGAGTTCGTGCTCAACGAAGCCGTGGGCCCCGGCTGGGCCGGTGTGCGCCGCGCGGATCCGGCCTACCGCAGGCGGTGCGAAGAGCTTCGGGGGCTGGTGACGGCGCTTCACGAACATTCGACCATTCGCACCGATCCGCGGCAGACGTTGCTGGTGGACCTGGTGAGTGCGGCAGACCAACTCGTGCAGCGGGCGGAAACGAAGCCCTGCGAGCGCGACTTGCGCGGGCAACTGCTCGAAAAGCTGCGGCGCCAGGCCGAGGAGGGGCTGTGCAAGCCTGCCGTGGTCCAAGCCATGAGCGGCTTGCCGCGCGTCACCACAGAGGAGCTCAGGGAGGTGGTCCACCGGCTCCCGGTGTTTCCGGCCGTGGCGCTCAAGGTGCTGGCGATGGCGGCGGCCGAGGACGTATCGTTTCCAAAGCTGGAAGCGGTCTTATCGTCCGATCAGGTCTTGGCGGGACATCTGATCAGCGTGGCCAATTCCTGCCTGTACAGCCCGCGCCAGACCATCTCGACCATCCGCCAGGCGATCTCCTATATCGGGATCGAAGCGACGCGCAAGGTGGCGATCGCCGCCGCCTTCCACCCGCTGTTTGCCTCCGCGAGTCTGAAGGCATTGTGGAAGCACTCGCTCGAGACTGCCCGGCTGGCCGAGCGGGCGGCCCGCGGGACGGGAAAGGTTCACCCGGAGGAGGCTTTCCTGGCCGGGCTGGTCCACGATGTGGGGCGGCTGGCGCTGGGCAAGCTGGGCGGCTCGGTCTACACGCGGCTGATCGAAGAAGGCTGCGAGCCCGTGGTGGCTGAAGTGTTCCTGTTCGGCCGGGAGCATGGTGCGGCAGGCGCCGAGATTCTGCGGCTGTGGAACTTCCCGGAGCATCTGACCGCGGCTGTGGAGGCGCATCATGAGCCGGAGGCGAACACCGTTCCTCTGGCGGCCATGCTCTACGTTGCCGAGCACCGCAGCGGCTCGAAGGAAGCCCCGCCGGTCGCCGCAAGGCTGCGCGAGGCCGAGACGGTGGCAGGTGGATCGCTCGACACGGCCGCAGCGGAGGAGCCGGAGCACAATCTGCTGAACGCACTGACGGCCGTGGCCTGAGGCGGGTCTTTCGCCGCGGGTCTTGACAGCGCAGCGCGGCTCGCGTAGGGTGGGGGATTCGAGGTCAACACGATGAAGCGCGCAATCCGTGTGTTCGCGTCTGTGCTGCCGGTCGCCCTGGCGGCACCCGCGGTTTTCGCCCAGCTCGGCATGTTCAGCCGGGAGCAGCGTATCGAGCTGACTCGGGAATGGAAAGGCGAGCGGTTCGAGGACGGACGGCCTAAGGTTCCCGACTCCATACTCGAGCGCATGCGGCACGTGACCGCCGAGGAGGCCTGGGCGGTGCTGCGCCAGGCCGGCTATCACTATCAGTTCGAGGGCAACTGGAAGCAGATCGTCACCGAGCCGGGCAAACGGCTGGTGGGGCGCGCGGTCACGGCGGTGTTCATGCCGCTGCGCCCGGACGTGAACCAGGTCCTCCGGGAGCACGCGCGCAAAGAAGGCCGCTCGATGGTGGGACTGGAGAATGCCTGGGTGATTGACACGCTTCAGCCGGGTGACGTACCCGTCATTGATCTGTTCGGCAAGATCAAAGACGGCACCTTCATCGGGGACAACCTGGGAACTTCCATTTACGCCAAAACCGGCACGGGCGTCGTCGTGGACGGGGCGGTGCGCGATCTGTCCGGCCTGCTGGAGATCAAGGGCTTTACCGGTTACGTCCGGGATTTTCACCCCTCCGCGCTCCGGGAGGTCATGCTGGTCGGAATCAACGTTCCCGTACGGATCGGGGAAGCTACGGTGATGCCCGGCGACGTCGTGCTGGGGGATCCGGAAGGCGTCGTCTTCATTCCGCCGCAGCTGGCGGAGAAGGTCGTCGAGCACTCCGAGATCACCCGCCTGCGCGACGAGTGGGGCAAGCAGATGTTGCGGCAAGGCCGCTACACCCCCGGCCAGATTGACAGCAAGTGGACCGCGGAGATGGAAGCCGAGTTTCAGAAGTGGGCAGCCGGCCGGCGGGGGGGCCGTAAGCCCTGATTCTGGCCGGTTCTGCTTTCAGGGCCGGGCACTCCGCCGCGACCGAACCGATGCGGGCCTGTAAAGGAATCCGCACGGCGTCCGATGGATTGCCAGGAGAAAAAGCGGCCTGATGAAACCGTTGCCGCAGCCGGCCGGCGGCGCCGTCATGGGGCAAGCGGCCAGCTCCGACGTGGCTCCGTTTGATTTCCGGAGGCTGGATCGCGTCCCCAAGTCGCAGTTGCGCTCGATCCGCCTCCTGCACGAGAGCTTCGTGCGGAACCTGGCGTCGAGCCTTTCGGCGTATCTGCGGACGTACCTGACCATCAACCTCATCAGCGTCGAGCAACTCTCCTATTCGGAATTCCAGGAGGGGTTGTGCTCGCCGACCTGTCTGGTGTCGCTCGGGCTGAAGCCCTACGAAGGCAGCGCCGTTTTGGAGATCACGCCCAATCTGGCCTTTGCGGTTCTTGAGATCCTGCTCGGGGGCAAGGTTCGGGCCGTGGAAAGTCCCGGCCGGGAGCTGACCGACATCGAGCAGAGCCTGCTCGAGGGGTTTCTGCGCATCATCCTGCACGATCTCAAACAGGCCTGGACCGGTGTGGCGGAGATCGACTTCACGACGCAGTCCATCGAGACGGAACCGCAGTTTTTGCCCACCGTGGATCCCGGGGAGGCTTTCGTGGTGATCGCTGCGGAGGTGCGCATGGGGGAGGTTGCGGGGATGATCACCCTGGCTATCCCGTCGCTGGTGATCAAGATGATGCGGGGTCACTTCGAGCGGCACTGGTCCCTGCAAAAAAGCCGGGAGGCGGGGGAGGCCGAGCAGGCGCAGATGCTGGAGCGGATCCGGAAGGCGGAGGTGGAAGTGGAGGTGCAGTTGCGCGGGCCGGCGCTGCCGCTGCGGGACCTGCTGGCGCTCGAAGTCGGGGATCTGCTGCCCCTGGACGTTCCCCTGGGACAACGGTTTGAGTGCCGCTTGAACGGGCTGCCGAAATTTCAGGGGCGCGTGGCGAGTGCGGGCTCGCGCCGGGCGTTTGTCGTCGAGTGAGGCCTGACGGCGCAGACTTCCCGTCGCTCCGCTTCACCCGAGCGGGAAAGATGTTCCAGTAAGCGCCGGCAGGCGGCGATGCGGGCAGGGGAGGTGCTGCCGGCGGGTACGTCCGGCACGAGAGCCTCCGCAATGGCGACCAGCAGTTCCCAGCGTTCGCGCTCCGCTTCCGGCATCGAGCAGCTCTGAGGCGTCTGATGCCGGATCCGTTGGAGTTGTTGTCGGAGCGCCGGGACGTCGTCCTGGAAAAGGGAGTGGAGCAGTCGGCGTGCGTGGCTGGCGGCGCAAGTGCGGCTCATCATATCGGATTCCAACCGGCTTATCGTCCCGGAAGGTGCGAGTTTGAGCGAGCAGCGGAACGAACCCGTCGGCCGGCCGATATGAGGGATGACGGGCCCCAATGATTCGCCTTACGCGGCTGAACCACGCACCGCTGGTGCTGAACTCGGACCTCATCGAGCACATCGAAGCGGCTCCGGACACGGTGATTTCCCTGACCACCGGACAGAAAATCATGGTGCTCGAGTCGGCCGACGAGATCGTCGAGCGTGTGATCGAGTTTCGCCGGGCGATTTTGAACGGGGTGGCGGCCTGTCCGCTGTTGAGCCGGCCTCTGGAGACGCAGCCACCGGGATCCGATTGCTGACAAGGCGCCATGGCGGACAAGACGGCACAAGCAAAAAAGGGCGCCCGCAAGAAGCTCGATTTCACCACGGCCGGCGGGCTGATTCTGGCTTTGGCGGGGATCATCGGGGGCCTGATCCTCGAAGGTGGCAGCATCAAAGACGTGGCGCAGATTACCGCTGCCATGATCGTACTGGGAGGCACGATCGGGGCGGTGCTGGTCACGACGCCGACGGCGGTGCTCGTCCGGGCCGCCAAGAAACTGTCGGTCGTCTTCTTTGAGACGGTCCAGTCGCCGGAGGAGGTGATCGAGGAAATCATCCAGTACGCGACCAAGGCGCGCAAGGGGGGCATCGTCTCCCTCGAGCAGGACGCCAACGCGGTGGCCGATCCCTTTCTGCGCAAAGCCCTCAATCTGGCCATTGACGGCATGGATCTCAAAGACCTGCGCAAGATGATGGAGCTCGAAATCGGCCTGGAAGAGCATCATGCCGAAGCCGAGGCCAAGGTCTATGAAGCTGCCGGCGGCTACGCACCCACCATCGGGATCATCGGGGCGGTCCTCGGTCTGATCCAGGTGATGAAGCATTTGGAAAACATCGAGGAGGTCGGCAAAGGCATCGCCGTGGCCTTTGTGGCGACCGTCTACGGGGTGGGATCGGCGAACCTGTTTTTCCTTCCGGCCGGTAACAAGATCCGGGCGCGGGCCCATGAAGCGCTGCGGATCCGGGAAATGATGCTCGAGGGGGTGGCCGGCATTGTCGAGGGGCTCAACCCGAAGCTGATCCGCAGCAAGCTCGAGGCGTATACGCGCCACGGGCCGGTCAAGGCCAAGAAAGCCGAAAAGCAGGCCAAGGCTCCTGCCGCAGCGGAAACCGCTTCCGCCTAGGGTGATGCCATGGGCCGCCGGAAAAAACATGCCGAACACGTCAACCACGAGCGCTGGCTGGTTTCCTACGCCGACTTCATCACCCTGCTTTTTGCCTTCTTCGTCGTGATGTTTGCCTCTTCGCAGACCGACAAGGGCAAGGCCCAGCAGGTCTCCGAGTCCGTGCGCAAGGCCCTTGAAGAGGGTTACGCCGTTGCCAAAATCGCAGCCATTTTAGGCGGCACCGTGGACGACGTCGGCAAGGGAAACGCCATGATGCGGGGCCCGGGCGGCACCAAGAAGGGCCAGGACAAGCAGGTTGCCAAACCGCAGCCCGAGCAGGCCGAGCCCGTGCTGGCTGAGTTGCTGCCGTCTCTGGAATTTCTCTCGCGGGAACTGGAGGAGGAGATTCGTGCCGGAAAGCTGCAGCTCAGCCTGGAGCCGCGCGGTCTGGTGGTCAGCCTGCCTCAGGCGGCGTTCTTCCCTACGGGTGAGGATACGATTGACCCGGCCACGTACCCGAGCCTCGAAAAGATTGCGCGCGTGATCGAGAAGCTGCCCAACCCGGTCCGCCTGGAGGGCCACACCGATTCGGTGCCGATCCACAACCAGCGGTTCCCCAGCAACTGGGAGCTTTCGACTGCCCGCGGGATCGCGGTGTTGAAACTGTTCACCACGCGCTTCGGCATTCCGGCCGAGCGCCTGGCCGTGGCGGGCTACGCCGACAACGTGCCGGTGGATTCCAACGAGACCGAAGCAGGTCGGGCGCGCAACCGGCGCGTGGACATCGTGATCCTGAACCGGGTGGGACTGCTGCGGGAGCCGGTGCCGCACGTTCCGCCGCAGCCGCCGGCCGGCAAACCTGAAGCTCCAGCGGCCGGCAAGCGCCACGGCTGATGGGCTCAAGTTTTGAAATTGCAAGAAACGCGCCACAGAGACGGTGTGATCGAGCTGACGCAGAGCCTCGCGCAACTTGCGGCTTTGAAATTGCAAGGGACGTCACGTTGATGCCTCATTGCGAGACGCGGTATTTCGGAGCGCTGGAGTATTCCGAGGGTGCGGTATTGGACTTTCCTGAAGGATTGCCGGGGTTCCCCTCGGAGAAACGCTTTATTCTGATCGAGCAGCCGGCCCATCACCCGCTGGTGTTTCTCCAGAGCCTGAGCTCGGCCGACCTGTGTTTCCTCGCCGTTCCGGTGCAGTGCGTAGATCCGGGCTACCGGCCGGTCTTTGTCGCCGAGGACCTTGCCCTGCTGGGTTTTTCTCCGGAAACCGAGCCCCGGCTGGGGCGGGACCTGCTTTGTCTGGCGATCGTCTTTGCCGGCGAAGAGGATTCGGCCACCGCCAATTTACTGGCGCCGGTGGTGATCAATTTGCACAACCGCCGTGCCGTGCAGGCGGTGCAGGCCGAGCAGGCCTATTCCCACCGCCATCCCTTGGCGTTGCTGGAGGCCGCACGATGCTCGTGATTCGCAGGCGCGCCGGCCAGGCCGTCCGTATCGGGGACGAGATCGAAATTACGGTGATCGAGACCGCGGGCGGTACGGTGAAGCTGGGCATCACGGCGCCGCGCCAGATTCCGGTCCTGCGCAAGGAGATTGCGCTGGCCTCGGAGGAGAATCTCCGGGCCGCCCTGGCCGTGGCTCCGGAGCGCCTGGGCGCGTTGCTCGGCAGGCTGCGGCGAGCGGCTCTAGAGGAGGTTTCGGGGCAATAAGCGATGAGCGCGACGCTCGAAATCTTGCAGCAAGGTCTGGCCAGACAGCAGGCAGGAGATCTGGCTGCGGCTGCGGCCGCCTATCGGCGCGTGCTGGCGCGGGAGCCGAACAACGCCGACGCGCTGCACCTGCTCGGCATGGTGGAATTCTCACGCGGCCGTGTGGAAACCGCGGTGGCCCTCATCGGCGACGCCATCCGGAAGCGCCCCGAGGTGGCGGCCTTCCACAACAACCTGGGTAACGCCTTGCTGGCGGCGGGCAAGGCCGAGGAGGCCTGCCTGGCCTTCGAAGAGGCGCTGCGGCTGGCGCCGGCCTACGCCGAAGCGATGGTCAACTACGGCAATGCGCTCCAGCGGCTCCGGCGTTGGGATGACGCCATCGCCTGGCTCGTGCGTGCCCTTGAGCTACGCCCGGAACTGGTGGAGGCGTACAACAACTTGGGCAACGCGCTGGCCGGCAAGGGGAATCTGGACGAGGCGGCCCTGTGTCTGATCGAGGCTCTGCGGCGCAGGCCCGACTACGCCGAGGCGCTCCTCAATCTGGCTCACGTCAGGCGAAAACAGCACAGGTTCGAAGAAGCGGTGCGCTGCTTGGAGCAGGCCCTCGCGCTGGCGCCGGATTTTTTCCATGCTCACCTGACCCTAGCCGTGGTGCTCGTCAAGCTGGGCCGGCTCGAGGACGCCGAGGGCGCCGCACGGCGCGCCGTACGCCTGCGACCCGAGGATCCCGACGGCTGGGCGCAGCTGGCGATGTGCCTGACAGAGGGGAAACGGTACCGCATGGCGGCCGCCTGCGCCCAGGAGGCTTTGCGCCGCAACGCGGAACACCCCCAGGCTCTGAACAATCTCGGGGCGGCGCTGATGGAGCTGGGCGAGGCCGAGGCGGCAGCCCGGTGCTTTCGCCAGGCCGTGGCTCTGAAGCCGGATCTGGCCGACGCGCACTACAACTTGGGCAACGTCTACCGGGAGGCTAAAGATCCCGCCCGGGCCCTGGCCTGCTATGAGGAGGCCTTACGGCTTGAGCCGGAGCATGCGCGGGCGCGGTGGAATCGGGCGCTGACGCTGCTTTGGACCGGCGACTGGGAGCGCGGTTTTGAGGAGTTCGAGTGGCGCTGGAGGATGCCGTTTCTGAAGCCGCGACGGTTTGCTCAGCCGCTGTGGGACGGCGCGCCGCTTTCCGGCCGCACCATTCTGCTGTGGGCCGAGCAGGGCCTCGGGGATGTGATTCATTTTGTACGCTTCGCCGGCGAGGTCAAGGCGCGCGGCGGACGGGTGCTTGTCGAGGCGCCGCGCGCGTTGCTGGAGCTGCTGGCAACGGCGCCCGGCGTTGACGGAGTGGTTGCGGCCGGAGGCCCGCTGGCTCCGTTCGACGTGCAGGCTCCGCTGATGAGTCTGCCGCGGATCCTCGGCACGCGGCCCGACGGGCTTCCGGCGGCGGTGCCCTATCTCTACGTTCCTCGGGAGCGCCGCGCGGCCTGGCAGGAGAGATTCAGCGGGCTCGCCGGGCTGCACGTGGGTCTGGTATGGTCGGGCAACCCGGAGCACGCGCACGACTGCCGGCGCTCCGTGGACCTGGAGGTGCTGGCGCCACTCGGGCGCGTGGCGGGGGTGAGCTTTGTGGGCCTGCAGTACGGCGCGCGGTCCTGTCAGGGATGGGCGCCGCCGCCCGGTCTCAGGCTGGTGCACGTGGGCCCGGAACTAGAAAGCTTCGCCGAAGCGGCGGCGGCGATTGCCGCCCTGGATTTGGTCATCAGCGTGGACACGGCCATGGCTCACCTTGCGGGCGCGCTGGGCGTTCCCGTCTGGGTGCTGCTGAGTTTTGTGCCGGACTGGCGCTGGGGCCTGGAGGGCGACACCACGCCGTGGTATCCCACCATGCGGCTTTTCCGGCAGCAAACCGCCGGAGACTGGGCGCCGGTGGTCGCCCGGCTGGCGGCCGCATTGGAAGCGCTGGCTCAAAGCCGCGCCTGCCGCGCCGATATGGCCAGTGACGGCTGAATTTTCCGGCCGTTTCCGGCACGAAGCCGGAACCTCTCGGCACAAGGACGTAATGACATGGCAATTTCGATTCAAACCAATGTGGCTTCGCTGATTGCCCAGGAAAACCTCCGGGTCAACGGCGAATTCCAAAGCCGGACCATTCAGCGACTGACCTCCGGCTATCGCATCAACTCTTCCGGCGACGACGCCGCGGGTTTGGCCGTAGCCAACAAATTCCGCAGCGACATCGCCGAACTGGTGCAAGGTGTGCGCAACGCCAACGACGGCATCAGCGTGCTGCAGCTGGTGGACGGCGGCTTGAACAACATCTCCAGGCTGCTCGACCGGCTGAAGACGCTGGCCAGCCAGTCGGCGTCCACCACCTTCACCGGAGACCGCAACACGCTCAACAACGAGTATCAGGCGCTGCTGGTGGAAATCAACCGCCAGGCCGCCAACATCGGTCTGGTGGACGGGGGCGCCAACAACCGCGTGGTGAACGTCTACATCGGCGGCGGCAGCACGCAGGCCAACGCCCAGGTCACCATTGATCTGAGCGGCTCGGCCAACCGCGTGGACGCGACCGCCCTCGGCATCGCCAACACGTCGGTTTCCGGCGGCGGCACGCCGCTGACCGGCAACTCGATCCGGCTGGACAATCCGGCACTTTCGTTCCTCAATGGAAGCGACACGCAAAGCGTAGTGTTCCGCATCTACAACGGCTCTGGCACCCAGGACGTGACGGTGACCGTCACGGGGTCGGCTTCCGGGATCAGCGGGACGGAGGTGCTCAACCAGCTCAACAATGCGCTGGCAAGCTACGGCATTTCCGCCTCGATGGTCGGCTCGGGCAGCGATGTCGGCGAGCTGCAGTTCGGAGGCTCGCGGGCGTTCTCCGTGCTGGTCAACGCCCCGGCCGGCGCCGGGCAGGCGTTTGCCACCGCGAACTCGACGGCCATCAATACGGGCAACTACAACTACAACGTGGCGGCCGGCTCGTTTACGGCGGTCAGCAACGGCTCCGAGGTCGTGGTGTTCACCAACGCCAACGGCTCCGCGACGGTGACGTTTGACACCACCACGGGCGCCTCCGTTGCGGCGGCTATCAGCGCGATCAACGCGCAGACGGCCACGCTCGGCATCTATGCGGTCTACGATGCGGCCGGAACCGGCTTCTCGATCCAGAGCAACAACACCTTCACGATCGTGCAGACGCAGGCCGCGACCACCGGCGACGTGATTACGGGCGGCAACGGCGCCAAGACCGTGACCGCACCGGCGGCGGGCGCCAGTTCGACGGCCAACGCTCTGGCGGCGCTGACGGCGCTGAACGCGGCAGTGACGACCCTCGGCGTCGTGCAGGGCAAGGTGGGAACGGGACAGAACAAACTCCAGTTCGCCATCCAGCTGGCACAGTCGCAGATCGCCAGCTTCTCGGCCGCCGAGTCGCGCATCCGCGACGCCGACATCGCCGCGGAGGCCGCGAACCTGACCAAGGCGCAGGTGCTCGAGCAGGCCTCACTGGCCGCGCTGGCGCAGGCCAACGCCTCGCCACAGGCGGTGCTGGCGCTGCTGCGGGCCTAGTCGCCGCAAAGGGAGTGACCGGGCCGCGGCAGGAGGCGGCGGCCCGGTTTCCCCCACGGAACTCCGATGGCCACCAGCAATACGATCTTCACCGGAACCAGCCGCTATTCGGCGGACTTTCAGAAGATCATCGAGCGTAGCATCAGCATCGCCTCGCTGCCGCTGCTCCAGTTGCAACAGGCCAAGACGCGCCTTGAGGACGAATCGCAGGCGCTGCGGTCTCTGGACTCGAAATTCGCCGGGCTGCAAAACGCCATCACCGCACTGGCGACCGGGGCCGCAGGCGGATCCTACAGCCTCTCGAACTCCGACGGGGCGGTGGTGATGGCCACGATCTCCGGGGCGCCGCTGCCCGGCACCTACACCATCGAAGTGTTGGATCCGGGTTCCTTCACCACGGCGCTCAGCCAGGACGGCCTGGCCACCGTCACCGATCCGGCTGCGCAAAATCTCAGCACGGCTTCATCCTTCACACTTACAGTGGACGGCGTGGATTACACGATCACACCGGCCTCGCAGACGCTGGCGGCCCTTGCGGAGGCCATCAACGCCGCGGGAGCCGGCGTCAGCGCCACCATCATCAACCTGGGTTCTTCCTCTGCCCCCGACTATCGCCTGTCGCTGCGCGCCGGCAAGCTGGGCGCCGTCACGGTTCAGCTGAATGACGGCGTACAGGATCTGCTCACCACCACCGCGACCGGTACCCTGGCCAGCTACCGCATCAACGGCCAGCCCGCGGCGGCGATCTCCTCGGATACGCGCTCCGTCACGGTGGCGCCCGGACTGTCGGTGACGCTGCTCAAAGCAGGCACGGCGACGCTCACCGTGTCGCGCGGCACGGCGGCGATCAGCAACGCGCTGTCCTCACTGGTCACCGCATATAACGACGCGGTGGCGGAGCTTGACCGGCATCGCGGCCAGGCAGGCGGCGTGTTGAGCGGCAACAGCCTTGTGGCGGCGCTGTCGGAGACGTTGCGAAACATCGCCGGGTATGCAAACGGTTCCGGCGGGCTCGATTCCCTGGCCGCTCTCGGCCTTTCCTTCGATGATCAGGGCCGGCTGTCGTTTGACGCCGGCGCCTTTGAACAGGCGACCAGCGGCCGGTTGAACGAGTTGCTGGCCTTCCTCGGCAGCCCGGAAACGGGAGGATTCCTGAAGGCGGCCACGGATGCGCTGGAGGCGGTCCGCGAAGGTTCCGGCGGCCTGCTGAGCGGTGCGCTGTCTTCGATCGCGGCGACGCTTCAGGCGCAGGAGGCGCGCATCACCGCCGAGCAGGAGCGGATTGATTCGCTCGAAAGAAGCCTCACCGAGCAGATGGCTGCGGCGGATGCTCTGATTGCCGCTCTGGAGCAGAAGGTCCGCTACTTCAACACGCTGTTTGAGGCCATGCGGATTGCCCGGGAGACGTTGCTCCGATGAGGCGCCCGGCGGAAGCGGCCGCCCGGCTGCGCCGGGCCGTCGAGCGGGAGCAGTGGCAGGAGGCGCTCGCCATCGTAGAGGAACAGGCGGCGGGCCTCGAGGCGGATCCGGATGCGGCCGCCGAATGGGAGCAGGTGCGGCCCCTCTGGGAGTGGGCGCACCGGCAGGCGGTGGCGGCGCGCGCCCAAGCCGCGGCTGCCCTCGGCCGTCTGGCACTGCTGCGGCAGTATCACCCTGCCCCGCAGCGAACCGAGCCGGGCGGGCGGTGGCGCGGCTGATACGCCTGCCAAGTTCCTGACGGTGCCAGCATTCTGGCGCGCCCGCGCGCGGTAACCCCATGAAGCTCCGGGGCGCGCGACTGGCAACGGTCGTGCTCTGGTCCCGGCGAGATGCTGGACCGTATTGCCGGGGCTCTCGAACGCTACCTGGATCTGCTCAGCATTCGCCAGAAGCTGGTGGCCTCCAACATCGCCAATGCGGACACTCCCGGCTACCGTACCAAGGATCTGGATTTCGCCGCCGAGTTTCGGAGTCTGATCCGGGGTGTGCCGCCGCGGGTCGTGGAGGTCGAGGGGCTAAAGGTAAAAAACGACGGCAACAACGTGAGTCTGGACCGTGAGGCGCGTCTTTTGGCGGAAAACGCCCTGCGCTTCCAGGTGGCTTCGACCCTGCTGCGGCGCCAGATCCGGGAGGTGCGGGCGGCGATTCGCGAGGGTCGCGCGAGTTGAGGCGGGAGGTAGACGGAGATGAGTTTGTTCACGGCCTTGTCGGTGAGCGCTTCGGGGCTGGCGGCGCAGCGGACGCGGGCGGAGCTGCTGGTGGAGAACCTGGCCAACGCCGAAACCACCAGAACGCCCGAGGGCGGGCCCTACCGGCGCAAAGACGTGGTGTTTGTCTCGGCGCCGGCGGAGTCTCCGTTTGCTTCGCTATTCGGGACGTTGGCCACCGGATCGGGTGAGGGCGTGGAGGTGGGCGAAATCGTTGTGGACCAGCGGGAGCCGGAGCGCCGCTACCTGCCCGGGCATCCGGATGCCGACGCGGAAGGCTACGTGGCGTTCCCGCGCGTCAATCCGGCCGAGGACATGGTGGATCTGCTGAACGCCGCCCGGAGCTATCAGGCCAACGTCTCGGCGATGACGGCAGTCAAAGACATGATCCAGCGTTCGCTCGATCTGTTGAGGTGACGGAGCATGGCGGCCATTCTTCCCGTCCGGGCGCCCGCAGAGGTGACCGCGCCGGATCCGGGCCGCGTGGGGACGGCGCCGGGGGCGGAGGCGGATTTCCACGCCGCGCTCGAGCGGGCCGTGGGCGCCGTGGAGGCGCTGCGCGGGCAGGCGCACACGGAAATCGAGCGATTTCTGGCGGGGGAGGGGGGCGAATTGCACACGGTGGCGCTGGCGCTCGAGCGCGCCGAGCTGGCCTTCGAGCTGTTTCTGGAGGTGCGCAACAAGGTTGTCCAGGCCTATCAGGAAATCATGCGGATGCAGATATAACAGTTGAGGCGATGTGCTGCCGGCCTGAACCATGTCGCAATTCAAGCAACTGATTGCGGGGCTGTCTCCGCAACGGCGCCTGCTGATCCTGGCTGCCGTGCTCGTGGCGGCCGCCGGGCTGTGGGGTCTGGTGCGCTGGCGCCAGGAGGCGGGCTTCCGTCCCTTGTACGCGGACCTGAGCCCGGAGGATGCGGGGGCCGTGGTGGCCCGGTTAAAGGAATCCGGGGTGCCCTTCCGAGTCGCCGCCGACGGCAGAGCCATTCTGGTGCCCGAGGAGAAGGTGGCCGAGGTGCGCTTGGCCATGGCGGCGGCGGGGCTGCCGCGCAGCGGGCGTATCGGATTTGAGTTATTCGACCGCGGCAACTTCGGGGTCACAGAGTTTGCCGAACAGGTCAACTACCGCCGGGCCCTGGAAGGGGAGCTGGAGCGCTCGGTGATGTGCCTGGCGGAAGTCGAGCAGGCCCGCGTGCACCTGACCTTCCCCAAAGATTCGCTCTTTGAAGAAACACGGCGCCCTGCCAAAGCCAGCGTGCTGGTGCGACTGAAGCCGGGCGCCGAGCTGGCGCCTGCCAGCGTGCAGGCCATCACCCATCTGGTCGCCAGCGCGGTGGAGGGGCTGGCGCCGGAGGCGGTGTCGGTGCTGGACATGCGCGGGCGGCTGCTGAACCGACCCCGGGCCACGCTGGGCGAAGAGCAGGTTTCCGAAGCGATGCTGGCCTACCGCCAGAGCCTGGAGCGGGACCTGGCGGCCAAGATCAACGCCACGCTGGAGCCGCTGGTCGGGCCGGGCAAGTTCCGCACGGCCGTGTCTGCGGAGTGCGATTTCTCGAGCGGCGAGCAGAGCGAAGAGACCTTCGATCCGGCGCGCTCGGTGATGGTCACGTCGCAGAAGACCGAAGAGCTGAGCGGCACGGGGGCGGCGGCCGGAGTGCCCGGGACGCCTTCGAACCTGCCGCGTCCCACCGCCACGCCTTCGCGGGCGGCGGGAGGGCTGTCGCGGCGTACGGAAGCCATCAGTTATCAATCCAGCCGTGTGGTGCGGCGCGTCAAGCTGCCGCAAGGTTCGATCAAGCGACTCTCGGTGGCGGTGCTGCTCGATCACGTGAGCGTGTGGCAGGGGGAAGGCAACAGCCGGCGGCGCGCTCTGGTTCCTCTGCCGCCGGAGCGCATCCAGGCCATCCGCCAGATCGTGGCGGCCAGCATCGGGCTGGTGCCGGACCGGGGCGACCAGCTGATTGTGGAGTCTTTGCCTTTTGAATCTCGGCCGCCGGAGGAGTGGGAGCCGCCGCCCACGGCTCGACCCCGCCCACCCGCCGGGGTCCCTTCCTGGCAGCAGCGATTCAAAGACCTTCTCTGGTACTACCTTGCGGGTGGCGCCGCGGGACTCCTTGTGCTCGTCGCGGTGCTGTGGTTGCTGCTGCGTAAGCGGAAGCGGGCGAGCGTGACCGTGACGGCGCAGGCCAGTCTGCCGCCGGGAGAATCGCCCGCCCGGTTGGCCGAGGGGGCACGCCCCTCGCGGACGCAGGCCCCTCCGCTGGAGTTGCCTGAGGCGCCCACCAAGCGCGCCGACGTGCTGGCGGACCGCCTGCGCGACATGGTGAAGAAAGATCCCGCAGCCACGGCGCAGGTGCTGCAAACCTGGCTGACGGAGGCTGAATCATGACCGGGCGGCCCGGGAGGCGGAGGAGATGATCGTCAACACGCCGCGCGCGGCCACACAGGGCATGTCGGGCCTGCAAAAGGCCGCCGTGCTGCTGATCGTGCTGGGCGAAGAGACCAGCGCGCAACTGATGCGGCAGCTTTCCGAAGAAGAGGTCCAAATGGTGAGCCGCGAAGTGGCTCGCCTCAGCTCGGTGAGCGCCGAACAGGCCGAGGCCGTCCTCGAAGAGTTTCACCAGATGACGCTGGCGCGCGACTACGTCGTCAAGGGCGGCATCGAGCACGCCCGGCGGCTGCTGGCCTCGGCGTTCGGGCAGGACAAGGCGGAGAAGATTCTTCAATACCTGACGCGCACGCTGAACGCGGACATGGCGGATTTCGCCTCGCTGCAGAAGGCGGATCCGATGCAGTTGGCCAAGTTCGTGGCGAGCGAGCATCCGCAAACCATCGCGCTGATCGTTTCCCAGTTGAGCCCCGCTCAGGGAGCAGCCCTGCTGATGAACCTTCCCGCGGAGATCCGCTCCGAGGTGGCGCTGCGTATGGCCAGCCTGGACCAGATTTCGCCCGAAATCATCAACCGCATTGCGCGGATCATCCAGCAGCGGCTCAAAGGCATCGGCGAACTGAGCCGGCAGTCCTACGGAGGGGTCCGCGCGCTGGCGGAGCTGCTGAACCGCATTGATTCCAGCGTCTCGAAGGAGATTCTGGAAAACATCGCCGAACAGGACGCGGCTCTGGCGGACCGGGTGCGTCACTTGATGTTCGTCTTCGAAGATCTGCTGCTGATTGACACCAACGGCATCAAGGAGATTCTGGCCAAGGTGGACCGCAAGCTGCTCACGGTGGCGCTCAAGGGCACGAGCGACCAGCTCAAGAACCACATCATGGGATGCATGTCGCAGCGCGGCCGGGAGATGCTGCTCGAAGACATGGAGGCGCTCGGTCCGGTGAAGATCCGGGAAGTGGAGGCGGCGCAGCAGGCCATCATCGCCGTGGTGCGCCAGCTGGAAGCCGACGGCGTGCTGAGCCTGAAGGAGACGGCGGCCGAGCAGTATGTCGTCTAGGATTCTCCGCGGAGAGCAGGGGGCGCGGGCGGAGCCGGTGGTGTGGCCGGATGTGGTGGCTGCACGGCCCCCGCAGGGACGGCCGCAAGGCGAAGTCCCGGCCGACGAGTTCGAGCGGCGGCTGCGTGCGGCCCACGAGGAAGGTTGGCGCGAAGGGGAAGCGGCAGCACGGCGGCGGCTGGACGCGGTCATCGAGCAACTGGCGCGCTCCGTCGAAGATCTTGCGACCCTGCGCGCCCGGCTGCGGCGGCAGGCGGAGGCCGACCTCGTGCACCTGGCGGTCGCCATCGCGCGCCGGATTCTGCGGCGCGAACTTTCCCTCGACCCGGATGCGATCGCGGGGTTGGTGCACGCGGCCCTCCAGCGCCTGGCAGGCCAGGAGATCGCCCGGGTGCGCGTGCACCCGGAGCTGGCCGTCGCGGTCCGGACTGCCCTCGCCGAGGGCCAGGGAGCGCAGGCGGCCGAGGTGGTCGCCGACGCGCGTCTGGAAGCCGGCGCCGTCATCTTTGAAACCGAGCGCGGCAACCTGGATGCTTCGGTGGAGACCCAGCTGGCGGAAATCGAGCGTGGTCTTGCCGACCGCCTGCGGAAGAGCGGCCCATGAGACCGGCTCCCAACCGCGAACGCGTTGACCTCGCCCCTTGCCTGGAGGCCCTGGAGCAGCTGGACCCGATGCTGTGGACGGGCCGGGTGACGGAACTGGTCGGCCTGCTGGTGGAGTCGCAGGGACCTGCGGCGGCGATGGGCGACTTCTGCGAGGTGCGCGCTTCCAACGGGCGGCGGATCCGGACGCAAGTCGTGGGCTTCCGCGACGGCCGCGTCCTTTCGATGCCGCTTGAGGAGACCGACGGACTGCAACTCGGCGACCCCATCGTGGCGCGGAAGGAACAGGCGCGCGTGGGCGTGGGATGGGACCTGCTCGGCCGTGTGCTCGACGGCTTCGGCCAGCCCATGGACGGCGGCCCCTCCGTCTGTCCGGAGGACTTCTACGAGTTGTATCAAAGTCCGCCCGGTCCGCTGGAGCGCGAACACATCACCGAACCGCTGGTGACAGGGATCCGGGCGATTGACAGTCTGCTCACCTGCGGCAAGGGCCAGCGCATCGGCATCTTCGGCGGCAGCGGAGTGGGCAAGAGCACGTTGCTCGGAGCCATGGCGCGCAACAATTTCGCCGACGTCAGCGTGATTGCGCTGGTGGGGGAACGCAATCGCGAGGTGCGCGCCTTTCTCGACCATGAGCTCGGCGAAGAGGGCCGGAAGCGCTCGGTGGTGATCGTGGCGACCTCGGACCGGCCCGCGCCGCTGCGGGTTCGGGCCGGCTTCGTGGCGCTGGCCGTGGCGGAGTATTTTCGCGACCAGGGCGCCGACGTGCTGCTGGTCATGGACTCCGTGACACGCCTGGCGATGGCGCAGCGCGAGATCGGCCTCGCCGCCGGAGAGCCTCCGAGCCAGAAGGGGTACACTCCTTCGGTATTCGCCCTGCTGCCGAAGATTTTTGAGCGGGCCGGCAACTTCCGCCGGGGCTCGATCACCGGATTCTTTACGGTCCTGGTCGAGGGGGACGACTTCAACGAGCCGGTGGCCGACGCGGTGCGGGCCATTCTGGACGGACATATTGTCTTGTCGCGACAGCTCGGTGCGGCCGGACATTATCCGGCGATCGAGGTCCTGGAATCGGTGAGCCGCCTGACGCCGCATATCACCTCGCCGGAACACGCCGCCCGGGCACGCAAGGTTCGCGAGGCGCTGGCCGCCTACCGGCAGGCCGAGGATCTCATCCAGCTGGGCGCCTATGTGGCCGGCACCAACCCGCATCTGGACGCGGTGCTGCGTGCCCGGCCGCAACTGGTCGAGTTTCTGCGCCAGGAGCCCTCCACCAAGTCCTCGTTCCAGGAGACACTGGAGAGGCTCGAGGCGATCGCCGCATTGCTGCCGTGAAGCGATTCCGCTTTCGTCTGGAGTCCGTACTGCGCTGGCGGCAAACGCTGGCGAGCATCGAAGAAGACAAGCTCCGCAACCTTTACAGCACACTTCGAGATGTGGAACGCTCCCGGTCGGAGCTGGAGGGGCTGCGCCGCCGCCTCCCTGCGGAGATGGCCGCCCGTTCAGGCCTCACCGGGGCAGAGCTTACGGCGCTGGATACCTACCTGCGGCGACTGGCGGCGGTCGAGCAGGATCTGTGCGAACGCAAAGCGCGGATCGAACAGGAAATCGAGCGGCAGCGCCAGGCGGTCATCGAAGCGCACCGTCAGGTGCGACTCCTGGAACGGCTGAGGGCGCGGCGGTTGGCCGAGTGGGAGGCCGAACTGGCGCGCGAGGCCGAGCGTGTGGCCGCTGACAATTACCTGGCGCGCTGGCGGCGGAGTCCGTGACGCGCTACGCGGCGACTTGCCGGAGCAAGCGGCAGTAGGCGGCGGCCACAGATGCGCTCGCATGGAGGCGGCGCACATAGCTCTGAGCAGAGCGGCCGATCCGGCGCGCGATTTCGGGAAAGCGCGCCAGCCACAGCATGGATGCGAGCAGCATCTCCTCCTCCGCTTCTCCGGCTTCGATGCGCACGCAGGCATCTTCGGGAAAGCGGGAATTCTCCTGGCTTGCCGTCAGCAGTACGGGCTTGCCGGCGTCCATCATGCGGATGGCGATGCCGGAGGTCTCACCCGCCGGGGGCCAGCGCAGGTTGATGCACGCATCGGCGGCCATCATCAGGCGTAAAAACAGAGGCTCCGGCGAATGGCGGACGCGAATCACGCCCGGCTGGGTGAGCAGGGGCGCCAGGGCGCGCTCGAGCTCCGGGGAGACGAAATCGCCGGCGACCAGAAGAGCACAGCCGACTCCGGTGCCACGCAGGCGGGCAAAGGCCCGCAGCACGGCGCCCGGGCGTTTGGATTCGCGCAGGTAGCCGAACAACCCAAAAACAAAACTCTGTGGAGGGATTCCCAGAGTCTGGCGCAGCCGCTCCGCTTCGGCCGGAGACGGCCACGCTGCGGGCAAGACCAGGTGTGGAATCTCACAGACACAGGCTTCGGGTGCATGGGTTTGAACCAGCCGCGCGGCAGCCGGGTTGTGCACCACCACGGCCTTGGAGCTCTCGGCGATGCGCCGGAGCATCGCGAACTCGAAATAGCGTGCGTCCGATGCGGCGTGCGCCCGCCGCTGCCAGAGCCAGCAGGCCAGCTCGCGGCTCCACTCCCCGTAGTTGTAGACAAACTCTTCCACGTAGCGGCGCCCGTCAAGCCAGCCCAGAAAGAAATGGTGAAGCACCGCGTCATGCAGAACGACGATGCCGGGACGGGCGAGAGCCTGCAGATAGATCTCGCGGTGCAGCGGGTTGTTGCCGAGGTGATAGAGGCAGATGTCCGCGTGGTTGCCTTGCCTGGCGCGCACGCCGTGCTGGTTCAGTGCGGCGCACAGCGCCTCGGCGTAGTCTCTGACGCCCGTCTTGCCGCGGGGGTAGTAGCAGCCCACCGTCAGGGCCGGCATCTTGGACCGAAAAGCGCCGTGCCGACGCGCACGCAGGTGGCGCCTTCCTCGATGGCGACTTCCAGATCGTGGGACATGCCCATCGAGAGCTCCCTGAGGCCGTGATCCTCGGCCAGGCGCCGGAGGCGTGCAAAATAGGGCCGCGAGACTTCGGGGTCCTCCGACCAAGGCGGCATGGTCATCAGGCCGGTGAGCCGGAGGTTCGGGCAGCTCCGCACCGCTTCGATGAGGGCAGGCAGGGCAGAGGGATCCACGCCGCTTTTGGAACCTTCTTCGGAGAGTTTGACTTCGATCATCACGGGCAACGGGCGTCCGGTGTCGTTCAGCCTCCGGGCAAGCTTAGGGGTGTCGAGTGTCTGGATCACATCGAAGAGCTCGGCCGCGCGGCGCGCCTTGTTGGACTGCAAGTGCCCGATAAGGTGAAACCGGGCGCCCGGCAGATCTCCCAGCTCGGGGCGCTTGCGCTCGAATTCCTGCACGTAGTTTTCGCCAAAGTCGCGCAGGCCCAGCTCGTAGGCTTCACGGATCACCGATGCCGGAAACACTTTTGTGACGGCGACCAGAGTGATCTCCTCAGGCCTCCGTCCGGCCCGGGCGGCGGCACGGGCAATCCGCTGGCGGACTTCGGCGAGACGTTCACGAAGCATGGCGCACTTCCTATGATAGGTGCGCGCGAAATCTCCAGATGCGGGTGAATCGCTCCGGCACGCCGCCGAAGCGGAGGCCGCCATCGGGCGCTTCTGGAGTGCCAGCCGCCGTCCTGCGCTTCTGGAGCCGGGCGAGGAACGGATCCTGCTCGCGCACGACAACTTTGTGGTCGAGCGCCGCGACGGGCGC
>DATLYE010000020.1:0-7300 GCA_035575135.1 Bryobacteraceae bacterium | reverse complement strand
CTTTTTTCCCATGCTCGCGCTGTTGGAGCCCGGGGACGAGGTCATTTACCCGAACCCCGGCTTCCCGATTTACGAGTCCATGATCCGTTTCCTCGGCGCACGCCCGGTGCCGATTCCTCTTGAGGAGTGCCGCGGTTTTTCATTTGATCTGGACCGCTTCCGGGACAGCTTGAGTGAGAAGACGCGTCTGGTCATCCTCAACTCGCCGCACAACCCCACAGGGGGCGTCATTCCGCCGGAGGATGTAGCCGCCATTGCGGAGATGGTGCGCGACCGCGACCTTATGGTCCTCTCGGATGAGATTTATTCGCGCATCTGGTACGACGGCGCTCCGGTTTCGATCGCGTCGTTCCCCGGCATGCTGGAGAAGACCATCATCCTCGACGGCTTTTCCAAGACGTATGCCATGACGGGCTGGCGCATCGGTTTTGGCGTCATGCCGACGTGGCTGGTTGAAGCAGTGAACAAGCTCATGGTGAATTCCAACTCCTGCACCGCAAGTTTCACCCAGCGGGCGGGCATCGCCGCCCTTACCGGTCCGCAGGACGAGGTCGAGCGCATGGTGGCCGAGTTCCGCCGCCGGAGGGACGCCTTTTGCGACGGGCTCAACAGTCTGCCGGGGATTCGCTGCAAACGGCCCGGCGGGGCATTTTATGCCTTCGCCAACGTCCAAGGCACCGGCCTTACCTCCAAGGAATTGGCGGACGCCCTGCTGACCGAGGCGGGCGTGGCCTGCCTGAACGGCGCCTCCTTCGGGGTTTACGGCGAGGGGTACATTCGCTTCAGCTACGCAGCGGCCTTTGAGGAGTTGATGGAGGCCGTGGCACGCATCGGCCGCTTCCTCCGCCGCTAGGACGGCGGCTCACAACCGTTCGAGAGTCCAGAGCGCTCGAGCAATAGTCTCAAAACCCGGCAGTGGTCGGCTTCATCGTCTGGCCGCTAGCGGCGCCGCGTCACGAAGCTTTTGGAGATGTGATCGTGGAAACCGAGCCGCTCCTCGTTGAGGAGCACCCAGAGCAGCCCGAATCCGGCCGGCAGCACGCTGACGGCGCCCGCAGCCAGCCGTCCCAGCCTCTGGGGTAATGCCAGCGGGCGACCGTCGAAGTCCACCCAGGCCAGATGTGTCCAGCGCATTCCGCAAGAAGCGCCGGAAAAGGCCGCCAGCAGCTTATAGAAGAGAAAAATCAGCCCAAAGGCCGCCCCGAGCGCGCCGGCAGTCGGTGCCCGGGGTGCACCACCTTCCGTACCGGTCAGCACGATGGCGGCGAAGACAGCCCAGGCCGAGACGCCAACGGCCAGATCCAGCAAAGCCGCCTGAAGCCTTGCTTCCACGGGCGCCACCGGCGCTTCGCAGTTCACTGAGACCGGCACCCCGCTGCGGAGCCGTGGCGCGGGCGGCAGCTCCGGGAGGAAGTCCAGAGCTTGCTGCAACGGGACATTTTCCCGCGCCAGCCGTCGCGGCGCCCGCGCGCGCGGTCCCGGCTTCGACGCCGGCGGCCCTCCGGCCAAGGCGTCGAACGGGATCACCTTGGTCCCGGACGGGATGCGCGGCCGGAGCTCTTCGAACAACCATTGCTGCTGAGGGACCGCCCGGCGCCGGCGATACCGTGTGGCGGATTTTGGTGCGTCGAGCGGCACCGGAGCGGCCACGGCTGCCGCCGCCTGGCCTCCGCGGAGGCGGACGGACCGCACCGGCGCCGGAAACGGCCGCCCGCACCGCGCGCAGCGGTGCGCTCCTTCCGGATTCCCGTACCGGCAATAGCCGCACTCCATTTGTCGCCTACTCCCCTCCGCCTTGCGGTTCCGACGGACCGCATGCTACGGTCGGAATTTGAGCTTCCTGCGCCGAGTGCACCAAAGCCCTCCTTTCGTTACTAACATAATCTTCGGAATTTGTCACGTCAAACTTTGGGCCTTTGCCGGCATTGCATCACTTTGGCTCCCCGGGGAAACGGCTCGTGCGCAGCAGACTGCGGCGGAGCGGCCCGCGCCGGACGAGGTCGTCATCCGGGCCATCACACAGAACGCCGACGGCCCCTGGTTTCGCCTCCGCGGCAAGGTCGAAATCGAAACCAGCGAGATGCTGCTCAGCGCCGACGAGGTGGATTACAACCAGGAGACCCGGGAGGCTCGTGCTTCCGGTCACGTCCACTTTCGCCACTTCGGCCGGGGTGAAGAACTGTGGGCCGACCGCGCAGAGCTCAACCTCGCTACAGAATCCGGCCGGTTTTACCAAGTCCGCGGGAGCACGCCGCCGCGCGTGGAGCCCCGCCCCGGGCTGTTGCTGACGAGCAACCCGTTCTATTTCGAGGGAGCCTGGGCCGAAAAGAAGAAAGACCAGTACCTTCTCCACGACGGTTTCGTGACCAACTGCAATCTTCCCAAGCCCTGGTGGAAGCTTACGGCACCCGTCTTTGACATTGTTCCGAACGAGCGGGCCATCGTGCGCCGTTCCACTTTCCGGCTCAAAGGAGTGCCGCTGTTCTATTCGCCCTTCTTTTACAAGTCCCTCGAGGCCCGTCCTCGAAAAAGCGGATTCCTGACACCGAACCTCGGTAACTCATCCCGCCGCGGCAAGATGGTCGGCCTCGGCTACTATTGGGCCATCAACCGGAGTTTCGATGCGGCCTACCGCACGCAGCTGTTCACGCAGCGGGGTTTTGCGCACCACGTGGACGTCCGGGGAAAACCTACGCGGGCCAGCGATTTCAACGTGATCCTTTACGGCGTCAACGACCGCGGCCCTCTGCTGCCCGGCGGCCGCCGCGGGGAGAAAGAAGGCGGGTTGATCCTCACGGTCGAAGGCCGCTCCGATCTCGGCGGTGGATGGCAGGCGCGCGGCGAGGCCAATTACCTGAGCTCGCTCCGTTTCCGCCAGGCCTTCACCGAGTCTTTTAATGAGGCCATCTTTTCGGAAGTGCACTCCGTAGGCTTCGCCGGAAAACATTGGGGCAGTTACGGCCTCAATTTTCTGTTCGAGCGCAACGAGAATATCCAGAGTATCCGGCCGGACGACAAGATCGTGATCCGCAAACTTCCGGAGGTGCAATTTGTCGCCCGGGAACGCCGCCTCTGGAGCCGCGGCCTTCCCGTCTGGGTCTCCTTCGATTCGCGAGCCGGCCTGGTGCGCCGCAACCAGCCTCTGTTTCAGACCCGTCAATTCCTGGAACGCGTGGATTTCCAGCCGCGCATCATGACGGCACTGGATTGGAAAGGGTTCCGGTTGCTGCCGTCGTTTTCGATCCGGGAGACACATTACGGCGAACGGTTCGACGGGGGCAAGGTCGTCGGCCGTAATCTTCTGCGGAACGCCCGGGAAGTTGCGGTTGAGTTGGCGCCGCCGTCTCTGGCCCGGGTGTTCGAGGGGCCGAGGTGGCTGGGAGACCAGGTCAAGCACGTCATCGAGCCCCGGTTGCTGTTCCGCCATGCCACGGGCATCTCGAACTTCGACGATCTGATCCGCTTCGATGAAACCGAGCTGCTGGCCAACACCACCGAGGCCGAGATCTCGCTGACCAACCGGCTCTACGCCAAGCGTCACGGGGAAGTGCACGAGGTCATGAGTTGGCAGCTCTGGCAGCGGCGCTACTTTGATCCGGACTTCGGCGGCGCAGTCGTGGCCGGCCGGCGCAACGTGGTGCTGAGTTCCGCCACCCTGACGCCGTTCGCCTTCCTCGACCGGCCGCGGCACTATTCTCCCGTCGTCTCGGTCCTGCGACTGAACCCCTCACCGCGCTTCGGCCTGGAATGGCGCAGCGATTACGATCCCCTGCGCGGCAAACTGGTCAACGGCGGTCTGAGCGCCGACGCGCGCTTCTCCGACTATTTCGTTTCGATCGGTCACAACTTCGTGCGGAGTTCGCCGCTGCTGACGCCGGGAGCGAATCAGTTCCGCGGGCTTTTGGGCATCGGCAACGAGAACCGCCGCGGCTGGAACGCCGCCTTCAGCGCCATCTACGACTATCGGCTGGGCGTGATGCAGTTTGCCACGACGCAGGTCACCTATAACACCGAATGCTGCGGCTTCAGCGTGCAGTATCGCCGCTTCGGTTTCGGCACCCGCAACGAGAACCAGTTCCGTGTGGCCTTCTCGGTGGCCAACATCGGCTCCTTCGGCACACTCAAGCGACAGGAGCGGCTGTTTTGACAGACCCGCTCCGGCGTCGGGCCCGCTGCCGGAGCCGGTCCTCTCTACGGGACGCGACGGCGTCCTGACGCCTGCCACCCGGAGTTGTTGTTGGACTGGTCACGCACCGCCGCATACGTGACCCGGGCCCCGGCAAACGACCCGTGAAGCTGCATGCGCAAGCGGAGCGTCAGGTTCTGAACGCCGCTGGTCACTGAAGAGCCCTGTGCGTAGAGCGTGCACTGGGTGTTGGCGGCCGTTTGAGACGTTCCCGGGACAATGCTGCCCGCAAAGGGACCGCCCGCGTCGCCCGCGTCATTGACGAGAAACACGGTGTTCAGCGCCGGCACGTATGCCACGTAGCAGGCCTGCCGCCCGTCCAGCCAGTCATTGACGAGCAGGTTGATGACGCCGATGTCGGCCGCTCCGTTGGGATCACGAACCTCGATCTCCACCACTTCCGGATCACGGCCCGTAAACTCCGCCGGATGAAGCGAACTCACTTCCGGTGTTCCCGGAGGAAGAGAGGCGCCAGGAACCGTCCACACTCCGAATCTCTGCCAGCCCGAATTTGCAACACCATCCCGGGCCGCCAGATATACAATCTTCGATCCCGCAAAGCTCGCGTTAAACGTGATCGCCAGATGCAGCCGTACCCGTTTGCCGTCATGCTGCGCCCACGAGTTGGCGCCGCTGATGGTGCACTGGCTGTTGCCGATCGTCCCGGTGTCCTGGTTCAGTGTCAACGAGCCTGCAAACGGCCCGCCGGCGTTGCCTGCGTCGTCAACCAGATATAAAGTGCTCGTCGAAGGAACGTATGCCAGGTAGCACGCTTGCCGGCCATCCAGCCAGAAATTGACCAAGACGTTGAGGACTTGCAGTTGCTGCCAGCCGGATGGGTGTTCGAACTCGAATGTAAAACTCTGAGTCGTCCCCGTACCCGACCCCGGAGTTACAAACCTCGGAAGCGGCGCCGTAGCAGGAGGCTCATATCGCCATGTGTCATTCAACCCGGTGCCTCCAAACAGGACACCGTGACCGCGTGCCGCATCATAGACGAGACTGGGGGTCATCCGGGAGACCGGCGCTTCCGGCAGAGACGCTTGGGTCCACGTTGTGCCATCCCAATGCCAGGTATCACCGAGCAGCGTTCCGCCGCTCGTCACTCCTCCATACAGGACGACCAGTTGCTGGACCCCGTCATAGTAGATGCCGTAATTCGCCCGCGGCGAAGGAGTGCCGGCCGGTAGTTTCAGATTCCAGGTTGTGCCGTCCCACACCCAGGTGTCACTGAGAAAACTTGAGCCGTTTCGGCCGCCCAACACCACGACCTCTGCTCGCGCCGCATCAAAGGCCGCTCCGTGCCCGTACCGCGCCGGCGGGCTGGCGGCCGGGAATTGCTGGACCCACTGGCTGCCGTCCCACAACCAGGTGTCCGCCAGAGCGCCGCTCGCATCCCGGCCCCCGAACAACACGATCCGGCGCCGCTGGCTGTCAAAGACCATCGAGTGGCCTTCCCGTGGTGTTGGACTCGTCGCGGGTGACTTTTGCACCCAGGAGGTTCCGTCCCACTCCCAAGTGTCGTTGAGCAGGGACGCGGAACCCGCTGCTCCTCCAAACAGCACAACCTTGCGGCGATCCGGATCGTAGGCCATGGCGTGCCCGCTACGTGCCGGAGGAACCACCGCCGGCAACCTCTGCACCCAAGCTGCTCCTTGCCAAACCCATGTATCAGCGAGCAGCTGGCCGGCAGCTCCCGAGCCACCGAACAGCAGGATCTCGCCCCGGCCGGCATCATAGGTCGCAGCGGCACCCCGCCGGCCCGGCGGGCCGCCGACGGGCAGCTTCTCCGCCCAGTTGACGCCGTCCCACTCCCAGGTGTCATTGAGGAAGGTGGGTGAACTGGGAGAGGGTCCCCCGTCTCCGCCGAAAATCACAGCCCGCGCCCGGGCGGCGTCATAGGCCATCGTGTGCCAGTTACGGGCCAGTGGCTGATTCACCGGGCTCGCCTGACTCCAGCTTGTCCCGTTCCATTCCCAGGTCTCCTGACTCAGCCCGGAAGCCGTACCTCCCCCAAACAGGACGACGCGACCGCGGGAGTCGTCGTATACCATGCCGTGATTGTGCCTCGCCGCGGGTGTCACCGCCGGAGACTTCTGACTCCAGCTACTTCCGTTCCACACCCACGTATCATTGAGATACGTGTTCGACAATCCTCCGAACAGGACGACCTCCGACCGTGCTGCGTCGTAGGCCAGCCTATGACCGGAGCGCGCCGTGGGTTTGGTCGCCGGAGATCGCATGGACCATTGAGTTCCATCCCATACCCATGTATCCTGAAGGGCCCCGCTGCCACTCCATCCCCCGAACAACACGATCTCGCCCCGTGCGGCATCGAACGCCATCGAGTGCGCATAACGTGCTGGGGGAGCGGTAGCAGGGCTTTGCTGGACCCAATCCGTCCCGTTCCAAACCCACGTGTCGCTCAAGAAACTGGAGTTGCCCACGCCACCGAACAACACGACCTGACCGCGCACACTGTCGTAGGCCATGGCGTGGCCCCACCGGGCAGGAGGCCGTGTGGCCGGAAATCGCTGGGTCCAGGCGGTTCCGTTCCACACCCAGGTGTCATTGCGGTTTGCACCGTCGAAGCCGCCGAAAAGCAGGACCTCCGACCGTGCGGCATCATAAGCCATCGCGGCGCCATAACGTGCCGTCAGGTACGAGGTAACTTGTACCCATGTATTAGCCTGAGCGCCCGACGAGCCGGCCAGAACGGCCCCGAGCATCCCGAAACACACCGTCCTCCAAAGTGCCATTCGTAAACACCCTCGATAACGTCGTTGTCGGCAAGGCAAATTCGATTTTACAGCACCCACGGCGTCATACGAAATCCGAAAGGCGCGCCGGCGAGCTTGGCGAGACCATTCAGCGGAAAAGAAAATCCCTCGTTTTATCAACAGGTTACATAGAGAATTAGAAACACCAGGACTTAAGTTCTAGAACTATTACATCTGCAATATGGCCTCTTACGGTCTTTTCAGAATCTTGATGTTCGGGGGCAAACTAAACAGACTGTCGCTCAGGTTCTGATTGATCGCTACGCTTTCGGAAAAGATTTCGTACACCTTCTCTCCGTCACGGCGGCGGACCATCGTGAAGGGCCACTGGATG
>DATLYE010000019.1:0-78303 GCA_035575135.1 Bryobacteraceae bacterium | reverse complement strand
TTCATGCGCTCAAACATGGCGCCGCGCATGAAGTAGATCGTCTGGCGGTGCTCGTCGGAGTCCGACAGCTTCTCGGCGGCATCCAGCGCCTTGCCCATTTCCGCGTAATTCTTGGTCCTCTCATAGACCTGGGCCAGCGCGATCCAGGCTTCGCGATCCTCCTTGCCGTCGAAAACCTTCTTGATCGCCGCCACGGCCTGATCGGCTTTGCCGAAATCGGCCAGAATGGAGGCGCGCACGATGGCCACCATGCGATCCTGAGGATACTTCTTGTAGGCGGCCTCGGCCTCCTCCGCTGCCTTGGCGTACTCCTTGGCTTGCCGCCAGGTGTCCATGACCTGAGCCGCGGCGCGCGGGCCCAGGTCCGGATCGAGTTCGCTCAGTTTTCGAAACGTGGCCACCGCCTCGGCGTACTGGAGATTGTTGCGGTACAGCTGTCCGAGGCGCTCCAGCAACACGGCACGGCTGGCCTTCTCCGGCGGGCTGTAAGACTTCCGGGAGGAGCTCTCGAGCATCTCGTTCATGAGCTGAATCGCTTCGGCGTTCCGGCCCTCGGCCTCGAGCAGGTTGACCTCGTTGTAGCGGATCTCGAGGTTGTCCGGGTCAAGGCGTTTGGCGCTCTCGGCCGCCTGGCGAGCCTTGACGAAATCCCGCTTCTGGCGGTAGGCCTGCGACAGGCGAAGCCAGGAGTGCACGTCCTTGGGGTTGGAACGCGTGAGTTCCTCGTAGATGCTGATCGCGGCGTCCAGCTGGTCGGAAAGGGCCAGATCCTGCGCCAGAGCGCGCTTGAGCTCGGGGCTGTCGGGCGCCAGCTCGAGAGCCCGCTTCAAAATCTCTGCCGCACCTTTGTAGTCGCGCATCTGTTCATAGGCGCTGGCCAGTGAGGTAAGGGTCCGCAAGTTCGGGTTGGCTCGCACCACCCGTTCGAGCATCTCGACGGCCCTGCGGTTGTCGCCCAGATCGGAGTAGACCATGGCCAGCCCGGTCATGGCCTCCTCACTGTTGGGATCCAGTTCCAGGGCGCGCTGGTAGGCCTTTTCCGCCTCCAGGGAATTCTGGCCGACTTTGTACAGGCGGCCCAGCACAAGCCAGGTCTCGATACTCTTGGGCTCCTTTTCGGCGACCTTCTCGTACTGCTCGATGGCCTTGCGGAGCATGGTTTCGTTGATCCGGTTGGTTTGCGGATCGCCGATGAGGCGCATGTACAAGCGGCCGAGGAGGCGGCGCGCGTCGAGCGCGTCCGGATTCTGGCGCAGGCGTTCTTCGGCTTCGCTGACCGCCTCGTTGAGCCTCCCGGATTGCACGTAGACGTCGGAGAGCTCCTCAGCGAGGAAGCTGGCTCCAGGGTCGGCCTTGATGGCCTCCTTGTAGTGTTCGATGGCGCGCGAGAAGTACTCACCGCGGTTGCCGTACAGGGTGCCCAGCTCCGCGTAGAGATGCGCCATGGAGTAGTGATAGTACGCTTCCGCCCGGTTGGGCGCCCGTTCCGTAGAGCCGGCAGGAGCGGCAGACGCAACAGGGAAACCGAGCCAGGCCAGTCCCGCCCACAACAGCAACACTTGTCTTGATTTCTTCATCGGAATGTTATCGTTTCTGCCACCCCGGAATGCGGCCCACGATCCTCTCTTCCCCAAGTATAGCGGTAAACGCCTCCGGCGCGAGCGGCTGCCGCCACCTGGACTTGCCGTCCCCACACGTATGAAAGGCTCGATTATACTAACGACACGACCGTACAGGAGCGACGTATGAGCTTTCGGTGCACGTTTCTGGCATGGGCCGCACTGGCCATCTGGCTGGGCCACCCGGCCGCGGGTCAGGCTCCGGTCGCCGCGGATGCGCCCTTCACACTGGGAGGCCGCACCTGGGTCAGCCAGAAGGCATTCATTGACAGCGGAGCGCGCTGCGCCACGCGACACGTAGACGATATTGAGGCTGCCGAAATCGAGGCTGCCTTGAGCCGTTTCCGCGCCTCGAGCGGCAAAAAAAGAGGCGCCCCCAACAGTTCGATCGTGATTCCGGTCTACGTCCACGTCATCAACAACGGGCCCGGCATCGAAAACGGTGACGTACCCACCAACATGATCCGCCAGCAGATTCAGGTGTTGAACTCCTCGTTCGGCGGGGCCACGGGAGGCGCGGCGACGCCCTTCGTGTTCTCGCTGGCGGGTATCACTCGCACCACGAACCCCGCCTGGTACACGATGTCGCCGGGTTCGAAGGAAGAGCGCGAGGCAAAGGCGGCGCTGCGGCAGGGGGGCGCGGACACGTTGAATCTTTACACTGCGAACCCCGGCGGCGGCCTGCTCGGCTGGGCGACATTCCCCTGGAGCTACGCTACCGACCCGATCAATGACGGCGTGGTGGTCCTGTTTTCCTCGCTGCCGGGGGGCGCTGCCGCCCCCTACAACGAAGGCGACACAGCCACGCATGAGGTGGGACACTGGCTGGGGCTGTATCACACGTTTCAAGGAGCGTGCAGCACGAGCGGGGATCTGGTCGCCGACACGCCGGCGGAGCGCTCTCCGGCTTTCGGCTGCCCGACAGGCCGCGATACCTGCGTCGGGCCGAAGCACCCGGGTCTCGACCCGGTCGAAAACTTCATGGACTACACCGACGACGCCTGCATGTTCCAGTTCACACCGGAGCAATCCGGCCGGATGAGCGCGCTCGCGGCTTTGTACCGCGGGCTCGACTGACCACGCTGCCGGAGCTAGTTGCCCTCCCGAGGCGGTTCCCAGTCAATGAGGGGATTGCCCCCGCCCTCGCACACCCACACCGCAGCTCGCACGCCCTTCCGCAAGCGACCGGGCTTTTCTTCGATCCGGCTCCAGTCCTCGGGACGAAAGGGTTCGCCGCGCAACCGGAACCAGCGCGTCACGTCCTGCTCGCTCGAATAGTGCAGTTCGGCCTTTTCTCTGGACTGCCAGTCCGTTTCGATTTCAATGAGAAGCCGCTCCGGAGTGCGAGAGTAAGCGGCTACGCGCCCGATGTAGGCGGTGAGTTTGTCGCGAGGGCAGCCCGAGGCCTCAGGAGGACGGACCCTGCCGGAAGGCCGGGACTCCTGCGATGCGGCTCCTTGAAGCGCCGCCGCGAGCATCAGGATCACCGCCCGCCGCACAGCTTCAGTGTAGCCGTCTGGTTGCGGCAAAGTCATCTCGGGGCAAGCCGGCGGCCTTCATCGCGGAGTCGCCCTTGCCGCAGCGCTCCGGGACTATAATGGGTGCGCCATGGCTACCGCTGAACCCGCACCCCGTCCCCTCACGGAAACCCAGCGCCTGGTGGGCGTGTTTTGGGAACCCAAGCCCGTTTTCCAAGACCTTGCGGCCCATCCCAGATGGTGGGCGCCGCTCATCCTGATGACCGCGCTCTCCCTGGTTTATATCGTCATGTTCTCGCGCACCGTCGGTTGGGAGACCTTCATGCGCCACCAGTTGGAAACCAACGAGCGCGTGCAGCAGATGCCCCCGGAACAGCGCGAGCGCGCCCTGGAACAGGCCGTGAAGTTTGGCGCCGGCTTCGGTTATGCCGGAGCGCTCCTCGGCGTCCCCGTTTCCATGCTGCTGATCTCGGCCGTGCTGCTCGGAGTCTTCAACGCCCTCGCCGGGGCGGAGCTCCGCTTCCGGCAGGCCTTCAGCATCACGACCTACGCTTCCCTGCCCTCGGCGCTTGGGGTCGTGCTGGGCATGATCGTGATGCGATTCAAAAACCCGGAGGATTTCGACCTCCAGAATCCGGTCCCGCTCAGCCTGGGGGCTTACCTGGACCCCACCGGCACGCCAAAGTTTCTTCACACCATCGCCGGCTCGCTCGACTTGCTCAGCATCTGGGTGATTCTGCTGCTCGCTCTGGGCTTTTCCACAGCCGCCAGGAAGATTTCTTACCAGCGCGCCCTGGTATTGATCATGATTCCCTGGGCGGCATACGTGCTGATCAAGGCCGGATGGTCGGCCGCGTTTGCCTGAGCTTCCCGCGGCCGTCCGGAAACAACAGCTCTGAACGCGTAGCGGGCTCGGAGGCTGCGCACCCGGAGACCAGACCTGTCAGATCCTGTGGAAGGCCCGCAGGATCTCACGGGTCGCGTACCGGAGGGCCACCGGACGGCCGTGAGGGCAGCTCATCGGGCATTCCGTGCGAGCCAGTTCTTCGAGCAGCCACTGGATCTTGGCGGGCTCGAGTCTGGTGTTGATCTTGATGGCGGCACGGCAGGCAATGGAGGCCGCCAGCGCGCGGCGCAAGTCGTCGAGGGAGGCGCGGCGGAGTTCGCGCTCGGCCACTTCGAGAATCTCAAAGAGGACCTTCTCGATGTCGCCGGGAGCCAGGCCCGCGGGGGCCGTCTTGACGGCGATCGTGCGCGGCCCGAACGGCTCGGTTTCAAAGCCGCCGGCCTCGAGTTCGTTCGCAATGCGGGCATACTCGACCAGTTGCGCCGGGCTCAGCTCCACCAGCACGGGAAGCAGCAGCCGCTGCGTTTCGAGTTTGCCGGCGGCCAGCTGGCGCAGGACTTTCTCGAAGAGAATCCGCTCGTGGGCGACATGCTGGTCAATCAGCCACAAGCCGTCGCGGCCCGCTGCCACAATGAAGCTCTCGTGGAGCTGGCCTAGCGGGCGCAGGTCCCGCAGGGCGTCGAGGCTGCCCACCTGGGCTGCATCGAAGTCCGCCGGCAGTCCGCCATGGGTGTCCGGAACCGGAAGTTTCACCTCCGCCGCGGCCGGAGCGCCGGTTTCCGAAGGGACCGAATCGGCGCCGAAATCGAGCCGCGGAGGGGGAGCCGCCACCGGCCTCAGCGTAAAGGCGGGCAGGAGCTCCGGGTTTTCCGGCGGGGCGCCGGAAAGCGGGGCCGTCCAGGCCTGATTCTCGATCTGCTGCGTAAATTCCGAGTACGGCAGGTTTGCGGCAGGCTGCGGGTCTTGGCTGGAGGAGAAGCTGCCGGCGGGCCTGGCTTCGACCAAGGCTTCCCGCACGGCGTCGCGCACGAAGTCGTGAACGAAGGACCCGTGCCGGAACCGAACCTCGGTCTTCGACGGGTGCACATTCACATCCACCTCTTCGAGGTCGCACTCCAGGAACAACAGCGCAAAAGGGAAACAGCCCGGCGGGATCAGGTTGTGATAGGCGGCCGAAAGGGCGTGCAGCAGCAGCCGATCCCGGATCAGGCGCCCGTTCACGAACAAGAAGATGGAATTGCGGTTCAGCTTCTGCACCTGAGGGCGCGACACAAAACCGCGCAAGCGGAACAGCCGGAGGCCGGACTCCGCGCCTGCCGCACCGCCTGCCGAGGCGGGCTCCAGGGTCCGCTCCCGGCAACCCAGGTCCACCAGTTCCTCGAGGGTCTGGCTGCCGAAAACCTGGTAGACGCGTTCGCGCAACGTCTCCACAGGCGTCACATGGAGCAACTCCCTGGATTCGTGGCGCAGCAGAAAGGTCCGGCCGGGATGCGCCAGACTGTAGTGCATCACCAGGGAGGCGACGTGCGCCGTCTCAGTCTGCTCGGAGCGGAGAAACTTCTTGCGCGCCGGGACGTTGAAAAACAGATCGCGTACCGTCACCGTCGTACCCGGAGGCAGGGCCGTTTCTTCCACGCGCAGCATCCTGCCGCCGGCGATCTCGACGCGCGTGCCGGTTTGTTCTTCGGCCCAGCGCGTTTCGAGAACCGTGCGGGAGACCGCCGCAATCGAGGGAAGCGCCTCGCCTCGGAAACCCAGCGTAGCGATCGAGAGCAGGTCTCGGACATCCCGCAGCTTGCTGGTGGCGTGCCGCTCGAAGGCCAGCAGCGCATCATCGTGCATCATGCCGCAACCGTTGTCGGCTACGCGGATCAGACGCCGGCCGCCGGCTTCGATTTCCACGCGCACTTCAGTGGCGCCGGCATCCAGCGAGTTTTCGAGCAGTTCCTTGACGACCGAGGCGGGGCGCTCGACCACCTCGCCGGCGGCGATCTTGTTGGCGACCTGGTCGGAGAGTACGCGGATCAGGCCCATGGTGCAGACGCCCCTCGCTGCCTGCTGGCAGGCCCCGAGAGGCAGCCGTCTGATGGGCCTATTGTATCGCGATGCCTCGCTGCTCCAGCAGTTCCCCGGTGACCCGAAGCAAATTGAGCAAGTTACGCCGGTAGTTGATGGATTCGGTCAGCAGGCGCGACTGCGCCGTCGTCAGTCGCGTCTGGGCGTCCAGTACGAAGAACAGAACCGTTGTTCCCAACTCGTACTTCTTCTGCTCGGCTTCGAGGTTCTTCTGGGCCAGATCCCGGGCCACCTGCGCGAGTTTCACAGCTTCCCGGCTGGACTCCACCTGGCTGATGGCGTTCAACACCTCCAGGCGCACCGTCTGCTCCAGGTTGCGCGCCCGCAGCGCGTCCAGTCGCTTCTGGACCAGCGCGTCGGCCAGGTTGGCGGCGGCCGCGCGGTCGCGGATGGGAAGCCGCAGCGTGAGCCCGAACGCGTAGGTGGGGAAGTTGAAATTGAACAACTGGCTCAAAGCGTCTCCGAACCCCCCGGGAATCACGGTGATCACCGTACCGACCGGACCCTCGGGACCGAAAATGTTCGTCCGCTGGAAAAACGGGCCGCCGCGTCCGGACGAAGCGTAGCTCGCCGTAAGGGACAGATCCGGCCGCAAAGCGTCCGTGGCGGAGCGGATGTTCATATCGTCAGTGAGCAGGTTCTCGCGGGCGGCCATCAGATCGGGCCTCATGGCCAGGGCCTTTTCGACGAGCGCCTCGCGGTCGAACGTGGCTGTGTCCGCCGGGGGCAGTACGGTTTCCGTGAGCACGATGGGAACGTTGCGAAATTGCGGATCCAGATCGGCGCCGATCTGCTTGCGGAGCGCATCTTCCAGCTGCGCCAGCCGGTACTTGGCCTGAGAGAGCTGGATCTGGGCGGAGGCGTAGTCGGCCTGGGGCTGGTAGATGTCCAGCGGCGAGAGCGCACCCAGTTCCAGCTCTCGCTGGGCGATCTTGAGAGCCTCGGCGCGGAGGGCCACTGCCTGCTCCTGCACCGCGACGTTCTCCCGCGCGCCGACCACGTCCCAATAGGCGTTCTCCGCCGCGGTAAGCAGCCGCAGCAGTTGGTCGCGCAGGTTGTGCTCCGCGCTGCGGAGGCGGCTCCGGGCGATCAGGATGGGCAGGCGCGTGACATAGGCGCCCCGGCCACGCAGCAACGGCTGCGTGAAGCCGAAATTCAATCTGGCGTTGAGCGCCGGGTTGAAGGTCTGGAACGCGCTGTTGGTGGAGTTCTTGCTCGCAAAGAAGCCCACGTTGAACTGCGTGCCCGTCTGAAGCACCTGCTGGTAGCTGAAGTTGGCGGGCTGATTCAACTGGCTGAGCGTGGCCGCGCCGGCCAGCACGTCACTGGCCGGGGATTTGGTCCGCGTGCTGTTGAAACTGGCCGTCAGGGTGGGATCGAACCGGCCGAAGGCGCGTGTCACGGCGTTTTTCTGTACTTCGACGGAGACCTTCTGTATGGCGATGTCCGTGTTGTTCGCCAAAACCAGCTCCAGGTAGGAGCGCAGCGACAGCTCGAGTTTGCCGTCCACCAGAAAATCGGCCAGGCGCACGGGCGGCTGAAGCTCCACCCGCAGAGGCGGCGTTCCGAAGTGCTGCCGGAAATAGGCGGGCCGCGGAAACGCCGGCGCTTCCTGCGACCAGGCCGCGCCGGCGCAAAACACTCCTGTCAAAACCAAAAACTGTCTCATATCGGTTAACTACTCGTAGCGAATGGCTTCGATGGGATCCAATTTCGCGGCCTGGACCGCCGGGTAGATCCCGAACAGCAGGCCGATGAAGACCGACACGCCGAAGGCGACGGCGATGGAGGTCGCGGTGACGACCGTAGACCAGCCGGCCGCCGCCGCGATGACCCGCGACAGCGTGAACCCGAAGGCGATGCCGATCAGACCGCCGAGAATCGAAATCATCACGGCTTCGGTCAGGAACTGGCGCACGATGTCGGACTGGCGGGCGCCGATGGCGCGGCGGATGCCGATTTCCCGCGTGCGCTCGAGCACGGTCGCCAGCATGATGTTCATGATGCCGATGCCGCCCACCAGCAGCGAGATGCCCGCGATGCAGATCATGACCACTTCAAAGATGAACTGCGTGCGGCGCCGCTCCTCGAGCAGGCCGGCCGGCACGACCACGGTGAAGTCGCCGGCGTCTTTGTGGGTGGCGGTCAGAATCGCGCGCACCACGTTGGCCGTTTCGATCGAGTCCGTGCCCTCTTTGACCCGGATGTAGATGCCGTCAATCTCGTCTTTGAGGAAGCTGTTGGAATCCTCGAAACGCCGCATCACGGTGTTCAGCGGCGCGATCACCAGGTTGTTGCGGTTGACCGCTTCGAGGCCTTCGACCTCGGTGTCGGCCGTGGCCTGATGGGCGAGCACGCCGATCACCTGGAGCCAGACGTTGTTGATCTTGACGTACTTGCCCACGGCGCGGTCGTAGCCGAGGAGGTTGATTTTGGCCGACTCGCCCAGTACGCACACCGGCGCCGATTGCAGATTCTCTTCCTCGGTGAAGAACCGGCCCTCCACCACGGTAAGGTTGTTGATCTGCATGAAATTGGGAAGCACGCCGATCAGCAGCGGCGGCTCCTGCGTCGTCTTGGGCAACACCTTGGTGGGCTTGAACCGCTTGCGTGGCGTGAGCGCCTCCACACCCTGGACGTTTTCCGAGATCGCGCGGAAGTCCCGGAAGGTCAGTCCGGGAGAGATCTGCCGCCGCGCCTGGAGCTCGTTGCGGTCCACCGCCTCTCGCGCTTCCACGATGATGTTGTTCACGCCGAGCAGGTCAATGAAACTGATCATTTCCCGCTGCGCTCCGGCGGTGATGGACAGCATCGCCACCACGGCGCCCACACCGAAGATCATGCCCAGCATGGTGAGCAAGCTGCGAAGCTTGTGCACCAGCAGGCTGGAGAGCCCCATGTACAGCTCGGGCAAATAGCTGCTCAAACCCGACATACTGCTGACCTTTCCTTCTCTGTTGCCGGCACTCCGCGGCTCACGTCCGCGGTCCTCCGCCCATGCCGCCCATAGGCGGGCCGCCCCCTTGGGACGGCTTCTGTTCCTTTTTCTGTCCCGGTCTGGCAAACGGGTCGGCAAGAGCGATGATCTCACCCGGCTTCAGTCCCTCTGCAATCACCACCGCCGATTCGCTCCGCTTGCTCAATTTCACAAAACGCGGCTCGAAACGCTCGCCCACCTTCACGTAAACCACGGGCTTGCCTTCTTTCTCAAACACGGCCTGCGCAGGAACATGGATGGCGTTGGGGATCTTTTCCACGATGATCTCCACGTCTGCAAGCAGACCGGGCCGCAGGAGCACTTCCAACTGGCTGTCTTCTTCCGGTGGAGGCGGAAGCTTGGCCTCCGCAAGATCCTTTTCCGTGAAGGGCCCGGCCGGACCGCCGAAGCCGCGCATCATGCCGCCCGGGAGTCCCGGGCTCCCGGCTTCGCCCTGCGCTCCGGGGGGACGCAGGCCGAAGACCGGCGCTCCCCCGCCGGCCTGACCCTGTGCCGGCCCCTGCCCTTGACCCCGCGCGCCGGCCGCGGGAAGCTGAAACTTCTGCCGCAACTCAGAAAAGATCTTCTGCCGTTCCTCGGGGCTGAGGTCTTGCATGCTCCGCCCGCCCAGAGCCTTCTGCATGGCCTCCCGCATCTTGCGGCGGTCCTCTTCGGAGAGCTGGCCGAACATGCCGCCGCCAAAACCGCCGCGGCGCCGGCCTTCCTGGCTCCCTTCGGCCTGCTCGCCGCCGGCTTGCCCCATTCCCGGCGCTCCGCCCGGCCCGCCGAAAGCTCCCCCACCCGCCATCCCCGCCATCGCCGGGAAACCGCCCGGCATGCCGAACGAAGCGGTCTGCACCTGCGCCGGAGCTCTCTTGCGGTTCCGCTCCGCCGTTTCCAGCACACGCCGGATCTGCTCCGGCTTGGCTCCCACCGCGCTCAGCAGCTCCTTCATGTCCACCGAGAACGTCACGTCGAACTTCTTGGCGGGGTCACCGGAGAATACGTTGGCGCTGGCCGTGCCGCTCAAGCTCTTGATCTTGCCGTGCAGCTTCTTTCCCGCCAGTGCGTCGAGCTCGATGATGACGTCCTGACCCTCGCGCAAGTTGGCGCGGTCGAGCTCTCCGACCTTCGCCACCACTTCCAGTTCTGACAGGTCCAGCACATCAGCCACCGGCATGCCCGGCTGCACCTGGTCGCCTTCCCGGATGTCGGGCACCTGGGCCCCGAACATGCGCATGCCGCCGAAGATGTTCTGCCGGATGGCCACCAGCCCGCTCATCGAGGCCAGTAGTTTGGTCTGGCTGAGGCGCATCCGCTCGCGGTTGAGCTCCACCAAAGCCCGGTTGCGCTGCTCGCGCAGCACGGCCAACTCGGCCTCCGACTGCTCCCGCCGGGACTTGATGTCCACTTCCAGCTGTTTCAGCCGGCGCCGGGCCTCTTCGAGGTTCAAGAGATTTTTGCGCGCATCAATCGCCGACAGCAGTTCGTTGCGCTTGACCTCCAGCTCGGCGCGCCGCACGGCGTAACGTGCCTGCAGCAGGTCCACCTCGTCCTGGTTATTGCGGATCGCCAGCTCCGCCTGGGCCTTCTTGATCTGCTCCTCGATCTGTTCGAGCTCGAGCTGCTTTTCTTCCAGACGCGACCGCACTTCGGAATCGTCGAACTCCACGATCAGGTCCTTCTCGCGGGCGAAAGCCCCGAGAGGCGCCAGCTTGGTGACCTGAACCGTGCCGAACAGGTTCGGGGCGACGAGCGTCTCGGAGCGAACCGCACGGAGTTCGCCGCGCGCGAAAGCCCGAATCACCAGATCACCCCGGCGGACTCGCGTCGTGGGAATATGTTCCTGACGCTGCGGAATCTGCCGGACGAACCGGTAGGCGCCCCAGACGGCAAGCGCCGCCAGACCCGCCACGCTCGCTCGAAAAATCCACTTCTTCATGCTTGCTCCCGCTCCCTATAGCTTCTTGGCCCGCCGGGCAGCCTCCGCCGGATCCTCCAGAGCCACCACTTCGCCCTCACGCAAACCGCCCAGCACCACGACGTTCTCTTCGTTGCGTTTGCCCACTTCGATCGTGCGCAGCTCGAACTTCTCGCCCTTCTGCACCCAGACGGATGGTTTGCCTCCCCGCAGGAAGCTGGCCCGCACGGGGATCAGCAGTGCATTCGCCTGGCTCTCGAGAATGATTTCCGCGGTCGCACTCATGCCGGGTCGCAGCCGCGGATCCAGGTTCTTGAGCGTGGCATACGCCGGGAAAACTTTATCGGCCTCCCGCCAGCCGCGAAACTGCAGAGCCGCAATCGGGCTGATCCAGTCCAGTTCCGCCACAAACTCCTTGTCCGGGATGGCATCGACGCGGATGCGGACCTGCTGGCCCAGCTTCAGCTTGCCGCGGTCCACTTCCTCCAGCTTCAGTTCGATGCGCATCTCCGACAAGTCGGGGATCTCGGCAATGGCGGCGCCGGTCCAAGCGCGGTCCCCCTCCTTGAACGGCGGCGGCATCTGGCCGAAGGATCCGCCCGAGCGGAAATTGGGAAGGATATTGACGATGCCGTCAATGGGCGCGCGGATCACCATCTTGGACAGATAGCCCTTGGCTCGCTCCATGTCCCGGATGGTCTTGTCTTTGGATTCCTGAAGCCTTTCCAGGTCGGCTTCCTGCGACACCTTGTGGGCTTTGATCGTCGTCTTGACCTGGTTGAGCTCGCCTTCGGAGATTCCCACGTTGATCCGGTTCTTGGCGCCCTCGATTTCCGAAAGGATTTCCGCTTTGCTGGCCTCCAGCTTCGCCCGCTCCACGTTGTACTCGGCGGTCATGAGATTGAGGCCGTCGGTTTCGTTGACGATGCGGTGCGCGGCCTTGGTCTGCACAATCTGGCTTTCCGCCGTGCGCACGCTGGTGGCCCGCTCCAGGTAGTACTGTTCCTGCGCCGCCGTGTCGAACTCCACCACGACGTCTCCCTTTCGGATCGGCTTGCCCGACTCGGCGAGCCGCACAATGCGCGGATCCGGAACCTGAGGAGCCGTCAGAATCACGGAGCGCGTGCTCCGGATCTCACCCCGCGTTCGGACCGCCAGAACGAATTCGCCCCGCTGGGCTCGCGCCACGGGCACTTCAACCACTGTGGGGGAGGCCGACCGGTAGGCCGCGTAAACCGCCGCGCCCACCAGACCCAGTCCCACCAGCCATCCGGCCGCCTTGCGCGCACGCGAGGCGGGCTTGTGTCCCAGACGCTGTTTCGGTTTCAGATCTTTCGAGTTCGCCATGTGCCTTTGTCGAGTTATTTAGCCGGGGCCGGAGGACGGCGCAATGCAATGACCTCGCCCGCCTTCAGGCCGGATCGCACTGCCGCGGTGATGTGGTTGACCAGCCCCAGCTCGACCGGGCGCGCCTCCCATGCCGAGCCGCGCCGGACAAACACATACGGAGCCTGGCCGGGGGCGTCACGGAACACAGCTTCCAGAGGAACCACAGCGGCCGCCTGTTCGGAGGCGATCTCCACGTCGGCACTGACGGACAGATCCGGGATCACCCGCGGATCCAGACGCTCCAGCTTCAAAGTGACGGGAATCTCCTTGACGTACTCGAGCCGCCAACCGGCCGCTTTGGGCATGGCTCCGATCGCCACCACGCGTGCGGGCAGCACCAGGTCGGAGTAGGCATCGAAACGAATCGTGGCTTTGGCGCCGACACGGATCCGCTCGGCATCCACCTGGTTGACCACGGCGTCCACCAGCATTGAACTGGGATCCACAATACGCATGTAAGGCTGGCCCGGCCCGATCTGATCGCCCGCCTGAATCTGTGCCTGCTCGCCCCCGCGAATCACCGTCTGCATCACCACCATGCCGTCAATGGGCGCACGTACGACCATACGGTCCACGTTGGCCTGCACGCGCTGCAACTCCACTTTTGCTTCGTCCCGGGCCAGTTCGGCCATCCGCAGCTGTGCGCTCAAAGATTGCTCCATGAACTTGACTTCGCTCAACAGCTGCTTGTACGTCGCCTCTGCCTCCTCGGCGTTCAGCCGCAGGATCTCTGACGCATTCGCAGAACGCACCGGGATGGTTTTCAAATCGAGCAGCGCCTTGTCCAGATTGGCCTTCGCCACGCGGATGGAGTGCTCGTGCGCATCCTTCAGCACTTCCAGCTGCGCCCGGATACTCTTGATGGTGGCTTCCGCCTGGGTCACCCGGGCTTTGAAGTCGTCCAGCCGGTTCAGCATCTCCTCGCGGTCAAACTCGGCGACGATATCCCCTTTCTTGACCCAGGAGCCGGGTTTCGCCGTGCTGACCAGGACCAGACCGAAGCCCACACGGGCGCCGCCGCCTCCGCCGGTGATGACCATAGTTCCCCCGCCGCCTCCTCCGCCGGACGGCGGACCGCTGGGGCCGCCGGGCAAGCTGGAGGCCGTCGAACCAAGACCGGATCCCATCGTGCTCGAACTTGCCGTACCGGTGGAAGAAGCCCGGGAGGTACGCGAAGAGGCAGGAGCGCTGCCAAAGCGGGTGGTGGCGGCCCGGAAGGCAGCCGACCCGGAGCCGGCAGGGCCGAGCGTGGATGAACCGGTACCGGCCGTGCTTGCAACAGTTGCTCCGCCGCTTTCCAGCCCGGAAGCGGAAGGCACACTGGAAACGGTGCGAGCCGACGACTCACCACCCCCGCCGCCTCCGCCGCCGCCCCCACCACGGCCACCGCGACCAGCAGCCGTCGAAACGCCGCCGCCCATACCGAGACTGCCGCCTCGTCCGCCCCGCAGAATCGGCGCCGTCAATAGGGCGTAACGCTCGGGGGTGGTTGTGCCCGTCAGCCGGATCGTCAGGCGCACCTCACCCGGGGCCACCGTATAAAGCGGCACTCCGGCGGTTCCTACGGCCGGTTGGCGGGCGGGGCTGGCCGACCGTCCGAGCCAGTACAAAAGCCCCACCCCGGCCACAACGGTCAAGCCGAGCAGGAGGTACCAGCCCTTCCGCGGCCGGCGAGGCCGTACCGCAGGACGGGCAGGGACCTCGGCCGGTCGCAATGGGGGCGTGGGAGCAGGTAGGGGACTCGTTTGCGGCTGCATCTGAATTCCGTACACCAGAAGGCCGGCCCGCGGACCCGGAGCTCCGTGCCTTCCGTCCTGATCTTCAATGAGAAGACGCCGTTCGGCCGCCCCAGGTTATGCCGGGGGGCGAAATTCGTAGCCCAAGCCGCCAAGGGCTCGGTCCGCTCCGGCCTCAGGCGCTCATGGCAGCCAGAAACTCGGCGTTATTGCGCGTCTTGCTGAGCTTGTCCAGCAGCAGCTCCATAGCCTCCACCGGGGACAGCGGGCTCAAGACCTTGCGGAGCACCCAGACCCGGTTCAGCTCTTCCTTAGGCTGCAACAGCTCCTCTTTTCGCGTTCCGCTCTTGTGGATGTCAATGGCCGGAAAGACACGCTTTTCAGCCAGCTTGCGGTCCAAGTGGATTTCGAGGTTCCCCGTCCCCTTGAACTCCTCGAATATGACGTCGTCCATCCGGCTGCCCGTGTCAATGAGGGCCGTAGCGATAATGGTCAGCGAACCCCCTTCCTCGATATTGCGGGCCGCCCCGAAGAAGCGTTTCGGCCGCTGGAGGGCGTTCGAGTCCACGCCGCCCGAAAGCACCTTGCCCGAGGGCGGGACCACGGTGTTGTAAGCCCTGGCCAAACGCGTAATCGAGTCCAGCAGAATGACCACATCCCGCTTGTGTTCCACCAGACGCTTGGCTTTCTCGATCACCATCTCGGCCACCTGCACGTGCCGGCTGGCCGGCTCGTCAAAGGTGGAGCTGATCACCTCGCCTTTGACGGAGCGCTGCATGTCGGTGACCTCCTCGGGCCGCTCGTCAATCAGCAGCACGATGAGAACCACCTCCGGGTGGTTCGTGCTGATGGAGTTGGCGATGCTTTGCAGCAGCATGGTCTTGCCCGTCCGGGGCGGCGAAACGATCAAGCCCCGCTGCCCCTTGCCGATAGGTGTCAGCAGGTCCAGAATCCGGCCCGAGTAGTTGTCCTTAGTGGTCTCCATCCGGAGCCGCTGGTTGGGGTAGAGGGGCGTAAGGTTGTCAAAGAAGATCTTGTTACGGGCCTCCTCGGGCGGCTCGAAGTTGATGGCGTCAACTTTGATGAGCGCAAAGTACCGCTCCCCCTCTTTGGGCGGCCGGATTTGGCCGGAGATCGTGTCCCCGGTGCGCAGATCGAAACGGCGGATCTGGGACGGAGACACGTAGACGTCGTCAGGGCCTGGCAGATAGTTGTACTCCGGCGACCGCAGGAACCCGAAGCCGTCCGGCAGGCACTCCAGCACGCCCTCGGAGAAGATCAGGCCGCTTTTTTCCGCCTGGGCCTGCAAGATCTTGAAAATGAGATCCTGCTTGCGCATCCCCGCGGCGCCTTGCACCCCCAGCTCCTTGGCGATCTGGTTGAGCTTCTGGATACTCATCTCCTTGAGCTCGACCAGATCCAGGGTCGTGGAACCGTTTTTGGCGACCGCGTTCTGTCCTCCCTGCCCGTGCTTCTTGCGAGGCGCAGGCTGGGGCGGCGCCGCACTTTCTTCGGGCGCCTTTTCCTCTACGGCTTGGTTTTGTTTTTCCAGTTCGTCTGCCAAGGTAACCTCACTTCCGGCCGGCCAATCGGTGTGCGGCCGGCATACTGAGATGAGTTTGGAATGATCGCGTTGTGACCTGTTGCGGAAGCTCGTGGCGCCCTCCTGTCGGGCGCCCGTCTTCGCAGAACTTCCCGTCCTCCCGCGACTTCAGTGCATCAGTTTTTCGGGCGCGGTTGGAACACCTACTTCGACCGCGGCTTGCGGCCCGGCAACCGGCAGCGGTTCGATTTCCCGCTCCAGGGCGATCTTCAGGACTTCGTCCATGGACTCGACGAAATGCAGCCGCATCTCGTTTCGAATATTCTCCGGAATGTCGGGGAGATCCTTTTCGTTCTCGCGAGGCAGGATCACTTCATGGATGCCGTGGCGGTGAGCCGCCAGGAGCTTCTCCTTCAGCCCGCCGATCGGCAGCACTTTGCCCCGCAGCGTGATTTCCCCCGTCATGGCCACGTCGCAGCGCACCGGGATCTTGGTGAGCGCGCTGACAATCGCCGCGGCGATGGTGATGCCGGCCGAGGGGCCGTCCTTGGGGATGGCTCCCTCCGGCACGTGCACGTGAATGTCCAGATGCCGGTAGAAGTCCTTGGGGAGCCCCAGCATGGCGGCGCGCGAGCGGATATAGCTCATGGCCGCATGCGCCGACTCCTGCATCACGTCGCCCAATTTGCCGGTCGTGGTGAGCTTCCCCTTGCCCTCCATGATGGTCGCTTCCGTCGTCAGGATCTGCCCGCCGACTTCCGTCCACGCCAGCCCCGTGGCCGCACCGATTTCATTCTTCTTTTCGGCTTTCAGGTCGCGGAACTTCTGCGGCCCGAGGTATTCCGGAATGTTTTCCGGCGTAATCACCACGGTGGCAAACTCGCCCTTGCCGTCCGAGGTGACCTTCTTGCGGGCCACCTTCCGGCACAGGTTGCCGATTTCGCGCTCCAGGTTCCGGACGCCGGCCTCCCGGGTGTAGTACTGAATCAGGGTCAGCAGCCCCTCGTCGGTGAAGCGAATGTCCTTCTCGGTCAGGCCGGTCTGCTGCATCTGCTTCTTGACGAGGAACCGCTTGGCGATCTCGAGCTTTTCCGGTTCGGTATAGCCGGACAGCCGGATCACCTCCATGCGGTCCTGCAGCGCCGGCGGGATGGTGTGGAGCACGTTCGCCGTGCAGATGAAAAACACCTGGCTGAGATCGTACTCGACGTCCAGATAGTGATCCATGAACATGTAGTTCTGTTCCGGATCGAGCACTTCGAGCAAGGCCGCCGAAGGATCCCCGCGAAAATCCATGGACATCTTGTCCACTTCATCCAGCATGAAGACGGGGTTCTTGGTCCCGGCCTTCTTCATCATCTGGATGATCTGTCCCGGCAGAGCGCCGATGTAAGTACGCCGGTGGCCCCGGATCTCCGCCTCATCCCGCACGCCGCCGAGGGAGAGGCGCACGAATTTCCGGCCCGTGGCGCGGGCGATGGACATTCCGAGCGACGTCTTACCCACGCCCGGCGGCCCCACAAAGCACAGGATGGACCCCTTGGGATGTTTCACCAGCCGCCGCACCGCCAGGAACTCCAGAATCCGCTCCTTGACCTTCTCCAAACCGTAATGGTCGGACTCGAGCACCTTCTCGGCGTACTTGAGATCGCGGATCTCGCGGGTCCGTTTCTTCCACGGCACGGCCAGCAGCCAATCCAGGTAGTTGCGCGAAACCGTGGACTCGGCCGACATCGGCGGCATGCTTTCCAGGCGCTTGAGCTCGGCCATGGCCTTCTCGTAGGCCTCCTTGCTCATCCCCGCCGCTTCGATCTTCTTGCGCAGCTCGTCGAACTCGCTTTTCTCGCCGCGGCCGAGCTCCTTCTGGATGGCCTTGATCTTTTCGTTGAGGTAGTACTCTTTCTGCGCCCGCTCCATCTGCCGCTTGACGCGGCCCTGGATGGTGCGGTCCATGTTGAGCTTTTCGATTTCGATATCCAGCAGATCCGCCACCCGGTTCAGGCGCTCGACCGGGTCAAAGATCTCCAGCAACTCCTGCTTTTCTTCGATGGTGAGCTGCAGGTTGGCGCCCACCGTGTCCGCCAGCCGGCCGGGATCGTCCACGCGGATGGCGGCGATCATGGTTTCGTAATTCAGGTTCTGGCTGAGCTTGACGTACTGTTCAAACAGGGTGGTGACCCGCCCGATGAGCGCATCCAGCTGCGGGCCCGGCTCCACCTTGTACTGGAACGTCCGAACCACGGCGCGGAAGAAGCCCTCCTCGTCGCTGACCGAGACGATCTTGCCGCGCTCGACACCCTCCACCAGCACCTTGATGTTGCCGTCCGGCAGCTTCAGGCTCTGCACGATGTTGACGATCGTGCCCACGGTGTAAATCTCGTCGGGCCGCGGTTCGTCCACCGAGGCGTCGTGCTGCGTGGCCAGGAAGATTTTCTTATCGCCGGCCAGCGCCTCTTCCAGGGCGCGGACGCTCGACTCGCGGCCCACCACGAACGGCGTCATCATGTGCGGGAAGATGACGACGTCGCGGACGGGCATCATCGGAAGCCGCCGCGTTTCGGAACGTTCTCTTGAGGTAAGCATGATTATCCTTGCTGCGGTGGGGCCGCCCCGGCCGTGCCTTCACAGCCCAGCGAAAACCCGCAGGCGCGCCACTCCCGAAAGAGCCGTCAGCCCGCCTTCTCGAGCACGGCCAGGTTGATCTTCTGGGACATGACCATCTCCTTGGTCACCACAAACTCCCGGACCTTCTTGCAAGAGGGGAGATAGTACATCAGATCCAGCATCATGTCCTCGAGAATCATCCTGAGCCCCCGGGCCCCCACCTTCCGCTCCAGAGCCAGCGTGGCCACCGCCTCCAGGGCGTCGTCCGTAAACTTCAGTTTAACATTTTCGAACTCGAACAGGCGCTGGTACTGTTTGACGATCGCATTCTTCGGCTTGGTGAGGATCTGGACCAGAGCGTCCTTGTCGAGATCCTCGAGCACCGAAATGACCGGCAGGCGGCCGACAAACTCCGGGATGAAGCCGAACCGGATCAGGTCAATGGGCTGCACCTGCGCCAGCAGATTGACATCCCGGCGGGCACCCGGGCGCCGTCCCTCCGGGTCGTCCGTAGCCAAGAACCCCATGGCCTTCCGTCCGATCCGCTTGCTGATGATCTTCTCCAGACCCACGAACGCACCGCCGCAGATAAACAGAATGTTCGTGGTGTCCACCGGGGTGAACTCCTGGTGCGGGTGCTTCCGTCCTCCCTGGGGCGGCACGTTGGCGATGGTGCCTTCGAGGATCTTCAGGAGCGCCTGCTGCACCCCTTCGCCGGAGACGTCGCGCGTGATGGACGGATTCTCGTCTTTGCGCCCGATCTTGTCAATTTCGTCAATGTAGATAATGCCCTGCTGGCAGCGCTGCACGTCCCAGTCCGCGTTCTGGAGCAGGCGCAGAATGATGTTTTCGACGTCCTCGCCCACGTAGCCCGCCTCGGTGAGCGTCGTGGCGTCGGCGATGGCGAAAGGCACGTCCAGAATCCGCGCCAGCGTCTGGGCCAGCAGTGTCTTGCCCGTACCCGTGGGCCCGATCAACAGGATGTTCGACTTGGCCACCTCCACATCCGAGCTGCGGCTCTTGTTCATGTAAATCCGCTTGTAGTGGTTGTAAACGGCGACCGCGAGCTTCTTCTTGGTGGCTTCCTGGCCGATGACGTACTGATCGAGGTGTTCCTTTAACTCCAGCGGCTTGGGAAGCTTGCCGGCAATGGCGTGCGGCTGCTCGTTGCGGTCGTCTTCCAGGATGGAGTTGCAGACCGCAATGCACTCGTCACAGATATAAGCGCGCGGGTATTCGCTCGGAGAAGAGATGAGCTTGCCGACTACATCCTGGCTTTTGTGGCAGAAGGAACAGCGGAGTGAATCGTCAGACCCGGTGCGTCTCACATGCCGCCCCCACCCGGAGATTCAAACATCCTCGGCATCGTGCGAGATCCACCCCTATTATCCCTCATGGTCCGCCGCAGGAGCAACGACGCCCATAAAACCCGTCCGTAAAATCCGTCAGCCTGGTGTGGCACCTTTTTTGCGCCACACATCAGACCCTCACTCCTGCGCCACCTTCCGCGCGTGCTCGAACAGAAAATCCAGCGTCTTTTCCGCACGGATGCGCGAGGCGATCCGCCGGAGCGCCCCTTGCTCCTCGAGCCGGCGCCGCATGGCGACGACGTTTTCCCGCTCCTGCCGCGCCAGCCGGTGTACTTCCCGGTCCACTTCTTCAACGGTGGCTTCGATCCCCTCGCGTTCGGCGATCTTGTCGAGCAACAGAGACGCCTTCACCTCCAGGATGGCCCGCTCCCGCTGCGATTCCTTCAGCTTCTGCCAGTCCACCCTCACCGAGCGGGGATCCACACCCCGGGCCGCGAAAAATTCGCGCAGCTGAATCTCCAGCTGCCGGTCCAGAAATGCCTCCGGCACCGGAAAGTCATGCAGGGCCACCAGCTCTTCGACGAGCTTGTTTTTGGCCTCCCGCCTGGCCAGAGCCTCCTTTTCGCGCAACAGGGAGCGGCGCACTTCCTCGCGCAGTTCCTCCAGACTCTGAAAATCCCCCACTTCCGCGGCGAACTCGTCGTTGAGCTCGGGCAACTCTTTGCAGCGAATCGCCTTCACCCGCGCCCGGAAGCGCAGCGTCTTGCCCGCCAGCTTCTCGTCGCCGTAGTCCTCAGGGTAGGTGACTTCGAATTCCTTCTCTTCCCCGGGCGACAGGCCGCGGAGGTTCTCGCTGAATTCCTCCAGCGTTTCCTCGGCCCCGACATGCACGAGCACCTCCTCCTGCCGGTTCAGGAGTTTTCCGGAGGTATCAAAGCTCTCGAGCGCCACGGCCACATAATCCCCGTCGGCCGCAGGACGGGGTTCCAGGGTCACGTACTGCGCTTTCCGTTCCCGGATCGCCTCCAGCCGCTCGCTGACCTCCTGGTCCGTCACTTCCGGATCCCGGTACGGGACCGTCAGCCCGCGGTAGGGTTTCAGCTCGATCTCCGGAGCGACTTCGAACTCGACGGTGAAATGCATGGGCTGGCCCGGTTCCAGTTGGATGCGGGTGACGTCCGGCGTGCCCACCACGCGCAGATTCTCCTCTTCAACCTTCTTCTGGAGAAAACGCGGCACCAACTCCTCGACCACTGCCTGCCGGATGTCCTGAGCAAAGCGGGTTCGCACCAGACTCGGAGGCACCTTGCCGGGACGGAATCCGGGAAGCCGAACCCGCGCCGCCAGCTCACTGACGGCACGCTCGGTCGCCTTTTCCACTTCTTCGGCGGGAACGGTGATTTCCAGCGTGCGCTTGCAGGTTTGTTCCGTCGTCATGGAAGGGGTGAGCCGGCTAGGTACCCTCCGACCAAGAAGCCAGATACTGCTCCTGCTCCGGAGTGAGGCGGTCGATCTGCACACCCATTGCCTCAAGCTTCAGTTGCGCCACCTGCCGGTCGAGCTGATCGGGGACGGGGTAGACCTTCTTCTCCAGTTCTCCCCTGTGCGCCACCAGGTACTCGACGGCCAGCGCTTGATTGGCGAAACTCATGTCCATCACTGAAGCCGGATGTCCCTCCGCCGCCGCAAGGTTGATGAGTCGCCCCTGGCCCAGCAGGTAGATGCGCCGGCCGTCGCGCAAAGCGTATTCCTCCACGAACTCGCGCACCGGGCGCCGGGAGGAAGCCAGACGGCCGAGCGCCTCCAGGTCAATTTCCACGTTGAAATGTCCGGAATTGCAAAGGATGGCCCCGTCCTTCATGCGCTGGAAGTGTTCCGCTCCGATGACGCTCTTGTTGCCGCTCACCGTGATGAACACGTCGCCGATTTCGGCAGCCTGCGCCATGGACATGACGCGATAGCCGTCCATGACCGCTTCCAAAGCCTTGATGGGGTCCACTTCCGTCACGACCACATTGGCCCCCATGCCGCGCGCCCGGAGCGCGACGCCCCGCCCGCACCAGCCATAGCCTGCCACCACCACGGTCGAGCCGGCCAGCAGGACGTTCGTGGCCCGGATGATCCCGTCCACGGTGCTCTGGCCCGTCCCGTAACGGTTGTCAAACAGATGCTTGGTCTGGGCGTCGTTGACGGCGATAATGGGATACCGCAACACGCCTTCGCGCGCCATGGCGCGCAGCCGGATCACCCCCGTGGTGGTCTCCTCCGTACCCCCGAAGACTTCCCCGGCGATGTCCTGCCGCTTGGTGTGCAGGGTGGTCACCAGGTCGGCGCCGTCATCCATCGTAATGTGCGGGCGGTGCTCCAGGGCGGCGGCGATGTGGGAATAGTAGACCTCGTGGTTTTCTCCCTTGATGGCGTAGACCGGAATGCCGTAATCGCGCACCAGCGCCGCCGCGACGTCATCCTGCGTGGAAAGCGGGTTGGAGGCGCACAGCACGACGGACGCGCCCCCGTCCCGTAGCGTGATCATCAGATTGGCCGTTTCCGTGGTGACGTGCAGGCAGGCCGCAATCCGTACGCCCTCCAGGGGCTGCCGCTTGATGAATTCCTTGCGGATGGAGCGCAGCACCGGCATGAACTGAGCGGCCCACTCCGTGCGGCGCTTGCCCGCCTCGGCAAGACCGAGATCGCGCACGTCAAAACTGGTTGGTACTTGCGTTTCGGCCGACATGGCTTTCCTCCCCCGAATTGCTTCGGCTCTGCGCTAGCTGCCCACCGCCACGGCCGTGCCCGCCTCCTGGCGCAGAACCGCCGCCTTGTCCGTGCGTTCCCACGTAAAGGTATCCTCGCTGCGGCCGAAGTGGCCGAAGGCCGCCGTGCGGCGATAGATCGGCCGGCGCAAGCGGAGGTGTTCAATCATTCCCCGGGGCGTCAGCGGAAAGTGCGCCCGAATCAACTCCACCAGACGGTCGTCCTCGATGGCCCCGGTGCCGAACGTCTGCACCATGACCGAAACCGGCTCGGCCACCCCGATGGCGTAGGCCAACTGAACCTCGCACCTGCGGGCCAGACCCGCAGCCACGATGTTCTTGGCGATGTAGCGCGCCATGTAGCAGGCCGAGCGGTCCACTTTAGTCGGATCTTTCCCCGAAAAGCAGCCGCCCCCGTGCCGCCCCATGCCGCCGTAAGTGTCCACGATGATCTTCCGACCCGTCAACCCGGTATCGCCGTGCGGCCCTCCGATCACAAACCGCCCGGTCGGATTGATGAGGCACTGCGTGTTGGCATCCACCATCTCCGGAGGAAGCACGGGCTCGATGATATGCCGCTTCACCTCGGCCCGCAGCGCTCCGGTGGAAATGCGGTCGCTGTGCTGCGTGGAGACCACCACGGCGTCAATCCGCAACGGCCTGCCGTCGCGGTACTCGACGCTCACCTGAGACTTGCCGTCGGGACGGAGAAAGTCCAGCGTGCCCGCCCGGCGCACCTCGCTCAACCGCCGCACCAGCTTGTGCGCCAGCATGATCGGCAGCGGCATCAGCTCGGGCGTTTCGTCGCAGGCAAAGCCGAACATCAGTCCCTGGTCGCCCGCTCCTCCGGTGTCCACGCCCATGGCGATGTCGGGAGACTGGGACTGCAAGGCGTTGATCACTCCGCAGGTGTTTCCGTCAAAACCGTAGGCCGAGTCTGTGTAACCGATCTCGTTGATCACCGTGCGCGCCACTTTGGGCACGTCCACGGAAGCCGTGGTGCGGATTTCGCCGGCCACGACGCAGAGGCCCGTGGTCACGAGCACTTCGCACGCCACGCGCCCTTCCGGATCCTGCTCGAGGACCGCATCGAGCACGGCGTCGGAAATCTGGTCCGCCATCTTGTCGGGATGCCCCTCCGTCACGGACTCCGAAGTAAAGATGTTTCTCACACGAACCTCCTCGATTTGCTCAGCGGCGAAACGACAAGTTTAGCAGAACTCCGGCGCCTCTCCACCCACGCGATTCTGGTGCGCCGGAGCTTCACAGGGCCACGCCCAGCACCCCCCGGAAGGCCCAGGCGCTGGCCAGCGAAATCACCAGAAACCAGATCAGCCAGTGAAACGCGAACGGTTCCCAGCCCACCTGCGCCGGAGGGTAGGTGATTTCAATCGCCTCCACGGGTCCTTCCGGCAACCGCCGCTCGCCGGGCGTCAGCATCCACTCCCGGAAGGAACGGACCCGGCGCCCGACCAGATAACGCGGACCCGGACCCGAGACGATTTGTTTCTCATAGGTCCGGCCCGCCAGCCGCAAGCGCAAATTCCCCTCCGTTTCCCCCTCCGGCCGGATGCGCCACACGACTTTCCCTTCCCGCCAAACGTGCACCGGCGGCGTCTCGACCTGGATGCGCGCCGGGGGCTCCAGGACCAATGGGGCCCCGTCCATACGGTCAACCTGCACCGTCACCAGTGCGGCTTCTCCGACCGCAAGCGGAGAACGACCGTAGAAGGCATCCAGGTGCACCAGAACCAGCAGCATCGGAACTGCCAGAATCATCGCCGGCGGAAACATCAGTGCGACATATCGTGCCGTGCCGGCCAGGAGCCGTTTCTGCGCCCGCAGAATCAACCACGGCTCTTCGGCAAACAGACGGATCTCGTAGAGGCAGGCCGCCAGCTCGCGCTTCACCCTGCGGATGTCCTCCTGACGGGAAAGTCTCCCAAACACCCACAACATGCCGATTCCCGCCAGCGCACTTACCGCCGTCAGACTGATCATCGGGGGAACTTCCTCGAGCAGGCCAAAAACCTCTCGCGCCACCGCGCTCAGCGCGCCCAGCAGAGACTCCACACGCCCTTTCCCGTGTTCACTCCAGGTAACCGAGGCCTTTCAGCTTGCGCGCGATCTCTTCGTTGGACTCGGCCTCCTCGATGCGCGCCGTCTCCTTTTCGAGCACATGCTGGACAAACTCGTCCACCGAACTGTACCCTTCCTTTTCCGCGCAGCGTTTCACTCGCTGCCAGAGCGCCTTGTTCAATTTGACTGTCGTTCGCAACATACCCCTGCTTACCCTCCCAGCAGCGGCCGCCCGCGCATCTGCGGCGGCGGGGGCACGCCGAATTCGCCGAGCAGCGTCACCGTAAGGTCCGCCAGGCGGGGATCCGGACGGCGGACCTTGCGGTTGGTGATCAAGACTCCCGGAACACGCTCCGCCGCGATACAGTGGTCCCCGCGCCACTCCTCGGTGTTGTCCTCCAGGACCTGGGGCGGCACCGCACCCAGCGCGGTCTGCCAGGAGGACCGGTAGCCCGGCGCCCAGCCGACGATCAGGTCGGGAGCCGCGGACAGGGCCGGGCCGTGATAGACGTCCCGCGCCCGGTATACCGCATCCACCACGCGGCGGTTATCGGCCGGGTCCCGCCAGGCCAGCAGCCGCTCACGAATGGCTTCCAGGATGCGCTCGGCCTCCTCACCCGGCTCGACGATCCCGCCCTGTTCCCGGCCCGCCAGATTCAGGTACACCGCATTCAGACCGAGAGAATAGGCCTGAGTGCGGCTCCAGTCCACGTGCGGGAACAACTCCTGGTTGGAGGCGCTGGACGGATCGTCGAGTTCGAGGAACCCTTCTTTCCACAGCCACGTGTTCAGGTGTACGGCGCGGTCGAAGCGCGAAAAACCGTGGTCCGACATGACGACGATCGTGGCGTCCGGCGCCTTGCGCAGCACCTCGCCCACGGCGGCGTCGGCGAGCTTGTACGTCTCCAGAAGCTTGTCTTCATACTTGCCCCACAAGATGTGGGAGTCTTGATCCACGCCGAAAAAGTGGAAGAACAGCAGCCCGTCCCGGAAGCGGCCCAGTTCGAAGCGCAACAGCTTCAGATGTTCTTCGGAAACCATGCGGCTCTGCCGCAGGTATTCCTCCAGCGTAAACACGCCCCGCCGCAGCGCCGCAGTGTCTTCCGCCATGCCCTGCGTGTAAAACGGACCGACGGCCCGCGCCAGCTCGCGACTGTAGGACGGCGGAGTGGATATCGGCATCTCGGGATCCGCCGGATCCAGATTGAGCGGCGACACATAAATTTCCAGATGAGGCCTCAGCCGCCTGGCATACACGCGAAGCATGCCGGCGGCATCCGCCAGTCCCGGGATGAGGGCAAACCGGACGCGGATCCATCCGGACCACTCCCCTTGCTGGAGGACGAACTCGTGGCCCTCAACGCGAAACACGGCGACCGGCATGTGAGGATCGACATCTACGGAGATCCGCACCGTAGCCGGCTGCCGGTCTTTACGAAGCGTGTTGGCCGGGCCCGTCAGCACCAGTTCGGCATGGTTCCCCTTTGGGGAGACCGCCAGGATGCGCCCTCCCGCCACCTCGCGGGTTACGGCGCCGGGCTCGCTCGTAAAAAAGGTGAACGTGCCGAAGGTGCCCCGCAAGTCCGGCACGCCCATTCCTGCCAGCGTGCGGCCTTCGCACTCCACGGGCGGAAAATTGTTCGGCATCCGAAGGATGGTTACCGGAATGCCGCGGGCGGCCAGGATCTGCCAGAACGCTTCTCCCCGCCGGAATCGCTTGACGGTGGCGCCCGACAGCGGGATTTCGTACGGCCCCAGAGGCAGCGTGCGTTTGGGAGGTTCCGTTTCGGCCATGGAGGACAGCGGCATGCGCGTCAGCGGATCCCGGTGCACAAAGTCAAAAATGCCGTGCCCGCCCGGATCCATGCCGGTGATGAACGTGGACCATGCCACCGGGCTCTGGGGCGGAATCGTCGTCGCGAGCCGGTGGAAGCTCCCGCTGCGCCGCAGGCGATCCAGATTCGGCAGCGCCTCCCAGTGGCGCTCGAGGAACGCCGGATCCATGGCGTCGATCCCCAAAACGATGACCCGTTTGCCGCGGGCAGCGGAAGCGGAAGAGGACGTTCCGCAGCCTACTGCCGCCAGCAGCCCCGCGATCGCCGCCCAGATCCAGCACTGTGTCCTGCCAGACCGCCGCATCAGGCCGCGGTCCTCGCTTCTTCAGGGGCGATGAGCGGCTTGCCCTCCATCCACGCCGGAACCGGCACCCCGAACAGGTCCAGCGCGGTCGGCGCCAGGTCTTCGATTCCCGGCGATTCGGCCGGAATCTTCCGGTTGGAAAACAGCACGCCCGGCACCAGAAACGGATCCACGGAATGGTCGCCGCTCCAGGCCTTGCGGTTGTCACTGAAGACCTCGGCGGTGACGTGGCCGACCGCCGCCTCCCAGGAAGTGCGATACCCGTCGTTATAGCCCACAATCAGATCCGGCGCCGCCTCCAGGTACGGTCCGCGGTACAGATCGCTGGCAGCGTACAGGCGTCGGATGGCGATCTGCCCTTCCTGCTCGTCCCGAAGCCCGCTGAGCTTTTCGATGAGTTCGTTTTTGAGCGCGTCGGCTTCCCGGCCCGGGGAGACAACGCCGCACGCCTCGCGCCCCTTGAGGTTCAGATACAGGCCGCCGAGCCCCAGTGTGTAAGCCCGCGTGCGGTTCCAATCCACCCCTTGGAAATACGGCCCGGGTCGCTCGCCCTCCTTCACCGCAAGATACCCATGCTTCCAGAGCCACGCGTTCAGGTTGACGCCGCGCCGGAAGGAGCAGAAGCCGTGATCCGAAAGCACGAACAGCACCGTGCCGGGATCCACGTACCTCATCACCTGACCGACCAGCTCGTCCATCTTCACGTACATCTCGTCGATGACGCGGCCGAATCGTCCGTTGCCACCGCTGTGGCGGTAGAACATGTGCTGGATCCGGTCGCTGGTGTCGAAGACGCACGCCACCACGCCGCGCCGCGTCCGCTCCAGCGCGCTCAGGAACATGGCCTTGCGCTCCTCGAAGATCAGGTAGGCCTGCTTGAGGAAAGCTTCCTCGTCTATGACCCCTTCGTTCAGTGCCCAAGTGTCTTCCGCCATGCCGAGCGTGGCATAGGGACCCAGCAATTTGGCGAGGTAGGCCGCGTAGTAGGAGGGGTGGGCGATAGGAAGTGCGGGCCGTTCCGGGTCGATGTTAATCGGCGACACGTACACCGAGACGTGGGGGGTTGTCTCCGTCAGCAGGAAACGGGCGATCCCTTGGACCGTCGCGCCCACAGCCGTACGAAACGTGAGGCGGATCCACGGACTGTATTCGCCGACACGCAGCGGGTAGCGCGCCCCGCCGACCCGAAGCAGCGCCCCCTGGTCGCCGTTGCGCTCGATCCGGAACCGGATCCGAAGTGGTTCCTGGCCCGGGCGGAAAGCATCCTCGGGACCTTCCAGTTCGCCCTCCAGAGCATCGCCTGCCTTGCGCAACGGGTATCGAGCACCACTTTCGAATGTCGCCTGCTCCAGCCGTGTCGTGAACTGGGCGAAACTTCCCTGGGTGCCCTTCAGGTCCGGCGTACACATCGCCGAAAGTAAACGCCCGTTGAACTTCTCCGGCGGGAACGTGATCGGCACCCGCAGGATCGTCGAGCCGATGTTGTGTTCGCCGAGAATTTTCCAAAAGGGCTGGCTTTTGCGCCGCATCTCGACTCGCGGGCGCGCCAGGGGGATGCTCCACCGCTTCAGCCGAAGGACGCGCGATGGTTTGCTGACCTTGGCTGAGGACAGCTCAGGCAGATAGGACTTCAGATTCCGGTTCAGGAAGTCGAAGATGTTGTGGCGCGCCGGACTGACGCCCGTGGCGAACGTGGACCAGGCGACCGGGGAGAGGGCCGGGAAGGTCGTCCGGAGCCGACGATAGCAGCCGTGTTCCCGCAGGCGCGCCAGGTTGGGCAACCTGCCCTCCTCCATCAGCCGTTCGGTGCGCGCCGGGTCGAGGCCATCCAGACCGACAAAAATCAGCTTCCGAATTCGCGCATGGCGGAAGCCTTGGCGCCGCCGCAGCGCCCGCCACGCCATGCGGAAAGGCCATGACAGCAACGACGCCAGAGTCAGGAAGAATCCGGCCAGCACCGCCAGGAACGAACCCAGGAAGGCAAATCCGGCGCCCGGCCCGATGTAGGCCAGTTGCACCGGCTCCGGCTCCGGGCGCCCCCAAAGCCACGCCAGGGCGGCACAAAACACGAGGGCCGCCAAAGCGTACCTTTGCAGGACGCGACCACTCACCGCAGCTTCCCTTCAACAAACGGGACTTCAAAGACTTTTTCGTGCTGAATCGGACCGTGACCAAAGTAGCCATCCTCGCCAAAGAGCTCGCCGTGGTCGGAGGTGATCGTAATATAGGTGTTTTTCGGCACCAGATCAAAGAGTTCTTCGACGACACCGTCCAGATACCGGACGGCCTGAATCTGGCGCTGCCGCAGTTCGTCGAGTTTCTTCTGGTCGAAGAATTTCTCCTTGCGGGTCCGCAGCTTGCCACCCACGATATGGTCGTCCAGGTGCTTGAAGACGCCGTGAACGCCGCTGATGCGCGGCCAAAGCTCCGGCGGCTCGTCCGGCAGCGCGTAGGGATAGTGGGTTTCACCCACATTGAGCAAGTAAAACGAGGGGCGGTCTTCGGGAAACTTCATCTCGCGCAGCATGGCGCGCATGTCGTTGTGTTTTTCCATCAGCTTGTATGTGTCAAACCCTTGATTCAGTACCGTCTTGGGGTTCAACACCGGCAGCGATACCATGGCGTGCGTACGATAGCCCAAGGTTTCTTTCAGAAAAGCGGGCAGGTACAAGCGTGGGACCAGTGACTTGAACTCGAAGTCGTTGCAACCAAGCCGCTCGTTGAACTTGACGAACTCGCGCTTGTAGTACTCGGAAGCGAACACATGCCGCGGGCTGGTGTGCGGCATTAATCCGATCAGGAAATTGTAGTGGGAGGGCGAAGTCCAGGAGGCATAGGACCATCGCCGCTCGACCCGTCCGAGCTTGCGCATCACTTTGGGCCTGGCGGCCACAAAGGAGTCCCACCGGCAGCTGTCAAATATGATGAGAATGTAATTGTTGCGCCTGGGGCGCCTACGGATTATCGTCTGGGCCACTGACACGCGATTATAGCACTTCGACGGGGCGGAGGCGGCCATGGACGGGCTCGCACCCCCCCAGAGCAGGCTTCACTGCTATACTCTCATTTCGAGCTGGTTATGGCCGCTGCAAAGTTTCCTCTGCCCGGAGCCCCCGCACCGGAGTCTGAAGTTGTGGCTGTGCTGAGCGACGGCACCAAAGTGAAACGGAGGATCCTGCGGCAGCGGGCGTGCAACGAAAAGGCCGAGAAGGGCAAGATTTGTGCCGGCCATCTGAAGCGGTGGTATTTCTTCGGCGAAGAGGTCAAGGAAAAGTTTGGCCCCGACGCGGAGATCTACCGCTGTGAACGCTGCAAGACTCTCTACCTGCCCAACCCGGAGGAGGAACCGCGGTCCGGCACGCTGGCCTGGTGAATCCCGCAGGCCGGCCAAAGAAAAACCGCATCGGAAGTGATGCGGGGTGTGTGGAACCCCCCTTCCGATGCGGTCCGCCCCTCGGGGGCGTGGGATCCGGCGCCGGCGCAACCGGACAACGTTGCACCCGCTTGCCGTTCCGACCCTGGTGAAGCCCGCGTCCTCTTAAAAGTTTTTCTCCACCAAGACCTTCCGGTTATCGCCGGAACCCGGGATCCCCGGCGAGAAATCCATCCTGTTTGAGTCCACAAAAAGCCCTCTGTTGCAACCCGCAAGCGGTGTGATGAACAGGCCGAAGTCCAAACACCGTCTCCCGCGAGCACGTTGCCGGTTTTGCCTCATCGCTCACCACCCCTGCCTGCGTGTTGCAGCAGAGGGCAGGTTCAAAGAGCAACTGCATCAATTCGCCGGTGGTGATGCAATCGGGAGCCCAGCCTTGCTTCGAGCTAAGTCTTTGTCTGTCAGTACACACTTGGTCCGGAACCTGGGTTTGGCCTGCCGGCTGTGTCCATATGACACAATCGAAGGGAATGATCTGGAAATTTTTGGTGCTCGCGCTGGCGGCAGGATTGATGCTGGAGTCGCTGGCGGCGCAGGATGGCGAAGAAGCTTATCGGATCGGCCGGGATCATCCCCGGCTGTTTCTGGAAGCGCGCCGGCTGCGCCTCCTGCGCCGCGAGCGGGAACGCCAGTCGCTCCGCTGGCAGCAGTTCGAGCTTGTGGTCAAGACCGGCTCGTCGCTGCCCGAGCCCGGCTTTGCCCTCTCGCTCTTTTCCCAGGTGACCGAGGACCCCTCCTATTGCCGGCAGGCGGCAGCGTGGGCCACCCGCGAGAAGGCCGATCTCCGCCAAGCCGCGCTGGTGTTTGACTGGTGCCACTCGGTCTTGACGGAATCCCAATCGAGGACGCTGGCGGCGCGACTGCGCAGCCTGCTGGAATCTTCCCCGGGTTCGGCCACGGTAGCTGCCATGCGAGACCGGGTGCTGGCCGCTATCGCCATGTCCGGGCACCTGGCCGGGCTGCCGGAACGCGAACTTCGCTTCGCGGTCCAAGTCTGGTGGCGGCAGCAGATCGTGCCGGGGCTTCGCGGGGGCCGCGAAACCGTTTCCCGGGGAGAACTCTATCCCTTGGCGGAACTGCTTCACGCGGTGCGGGACAATCTCTTTGTTGACCTGCGCGAGGCCGCCGGCCTGTGGTTCCGCGACCTGCCCAGGTACCTGCTCCTCAGCTTCTACCCAGTGCCCTTCCCCGCCGCGGAAAACGAATACTGGATCCCGGCCTGGAAGGGAGACGGAGAGGTCAATCTCGAGCAGGCCGCCCTGACTCGCGCCGCCGCATTGGCCACGGTCGCCTATGATCCCAATCTGCTCGAGAACCAGTTCCTTCAAGGTTGGCTGATCCACGACCGGTTCCTGATGCGGGGCTCCTTCGGCATCCCCTACGAGTTCCTGTGGGCCAACCCTTACCTGCCGGGATTGAGCTACTACCACCTGCCTCTGGCCTGGCATGACGCTACCTTCGGGCGGCTGTTTCTGCGCTCCAGTTGGGAGGAAGACGCCACGTGGCTCGGCTATTTCGATCGCGAGTTGCAAATTTTCGACAAGGGCGAGCGCAAGATCCTGACGGCCGAGCTCCAGCCTAAACCGATCTGCATTCAGGACGCCGCCGTCTTGTATGTCGCCGGCCCCGCGCGCTTTACCCTCCACAACCCCGATACCAAGCTGGTGTTCATTGTGGGATTGGAGCCGGGACGCCGCTATGAAATCGAAGCCGACGACGAAGAGATGCGGGAACTTCAGGCGGATCCGGGCGGCATTGTCGAGTTGGAGGTCACACCGCGTCCCCCTTTGACGATTCGCCTGCGTCCCGCAGGCGGTCAATAGTACCAGTCGCGGATTCGAACCTCGATTCCCGTCCCTTCGAGCGCCTTCTGGAACACCGAAAGATCCGAGCCGCGGTAGTGGTAGGGGTAGACGATCTTCGGCCGGAAGGCCTTTACGGCCTCCGCGGCTTCCTCCGGAGGCATCGTGAACGGCAGATTCATGCAGACGAAGGCCACGTCAATGTTTTTGAGAGCCCGCATTTCCGGTACGCCCTCGGTGTCCCCTGAGACATAAATGCGCTTGCCTCCCCAACTGATCACGTAGCCGTTGCCGCGGCCTTTGTCATGATAGAGCTTCCCCTCAGTCGGCCCCCGCTTGAGGTTATACATGGGTACCGCTTCAATCGTCCAGGGCCCGACTTTTGTGGTCTCTCCGTTGCGGAGCACAGTGACTCCCTCGAGAGCCTTTGCCACGGCTTCGGGACCAATCGTCACCGTGCCGGCCTTCTTCAGCTTCTGCACCATGGCTCGGTCCAGGTGATCCCCGTGTATATCCGTAATCAGGATGATATCGGCCTGGGGCAGCCCCTCATAGTTCCCTTGGCTCCAAGGATCCACGTGGAGGACCTGGCCGCCTGCCTCGATCATCAAACTTGCGTGGCGCACGGGAGTAATCCGCACTGTTCCACCCGAGGCGGCAAACTCCTCGACGGGACGCTTCGGCTGGCCCGAAGCCGCCACCGCCGCAACCAACAACCATGCCGGAATGTTCATATCGGCCATTCTAGAACTTCTCCGGTACAATCGTTCAAAACCCGGGTCCTGGGACTTCGCGGCACGGGCGCGCCCGAGCCGCCAACTCGTCGGCAGGGTGACGGCCATGGATTTCCGGCCACGACGGCAGGCCCGCAAATACGGACGTGAGGCTTGATTCTTGAAAGATCGGGCGGGTACATTTGAGTTGTCCGGGAGTCCAAAACAGAAACTCCCGTATCGAAGCGAGGTATGGTATATGCCCCGGCATCCGTCCGATCCCGGCCCGCGGGAGCCCGGAGGGAAGATCAACCCTTTTCAGAAGCCGAGTTCTTCGAAGTCCCTCCCCAATCTGCTGGAATCGGATGAGTTGATCTATGGCCGGAGCGGCGAGGGGTGCCTGGTGTTTGTCCCTCGGCCGCTGGCCGATCGTTTGTATGGCATTTCCGAGTGCCTGGACGACACCTGGGGAGAGTTCAAGCGAAAGTTTCCCGAGGTCGCCCAGGACGTCCTGGAGCGCGATTTCTTGGGCGGAGGCGCCATAACGTTCGAAGAGTTTTGTCGCGATACTTTGCCGTTACTTGAAATGGGGGCGATTATGTCCGAAGAAGATTACTTGGACCAAGAGGAAGAGGATGAATCTCCCTACGCTTCCTCTGCGGGTGATCTCGAGTTGGAGACGGCGCCTCCGACTCCTGGGGAGGCGTCCGAAGAAAACCCGACGGAAGTTCAACCGCACACCTCGCCACGCCCGATGCTGGTGACGGATCTGGAGCGGGCTACACGGCGGCTGCGGAAGCGTCTGGAGCAAATGTATCGGGAATTAGAGATGTTTCGAGTGCCTCTCGATGATGAACCCTGGTATTGTTTTGCTGGTTCTTGGCCGGAGTGCCCGTCTGAATTGATGGAGAAGTGGATGCCTCCCGACATATGTGTGAAGTACGGTACTTTCGCCGGCTGCGGCGGCTTGTTTCGGCTGATTAAGGAAGAATACGAAGCAATCGTCGTGTCCGAGCTATGCAATTATGGATATCGCTGCCGCCGCGACGATGAGCTAATCGCGATCATTGACTGGTGCCCATAGTCGGGCCGGGCGCTACGGATAATCTCCCATCCGCACATCATGGCGGAGCTTAACCAAGCCGGTCGACAGCAAGGCGAACCAAACGGAGGTCACCACCGCCAGGCCGCTGAGCCTGACGCGTTAAGGGCGCTGGCGCCCCCGTGGCTGAGTGGTCTGCGCGCTCCCTTTGAAAATGTACTGAATTTTTACCTGGGAAGTGAGAAAACTCCGGTCGCCTTCGGCGGGCGCCAGGCCGAGCTGGAGGAACTGGACGACTGGCTGGAAGGGGGTCGGGAGCCCTATCTTGTGCTGGCCGCCGAGGCCGGTCGCGGCAAAACCGCCCTGCTGCTGCGCTGGGCTGCGCATGTGGCTGCGCGCGGCAAGGCGGGCGTTATTTTCATCCCCGTGAGCGTCCGGTTTGGGACTAATCTGCCGGACTTCGTCTTCGGATCTCTGGCCACCGGCCTGGCGGCGCACCATGGCGAGCCTCGAGCGCCCCTGGGCGACCGTCCGCCTCAGCTCTTGCAAGAAGCTTCGCTGGGCTACATGCGGCGGGTCAGCCAAAACCGGCCCCTCTTGGTGATCCTGGACGGCTTGGACGAGGCGGTTGGCTGGGAGGCGCACCCGAACCTGTTTCCAAGCGACCCGCCCCAAGGGCTGCGCGTTGTGGTTTCGGCCCGCGCCGGCACCCGGATGCCCGACGCTACCGCCTGGGCGCTCCGGCTGGACTGGGATGGCAGCCTGGCCCGCCGCCGGCAGCTCAGTCCGCTCTCCGCTGAGGGGGTGGCAGAGGTTTTGCTACAGATGGGCTTTCCACCGGCGCGGGTTGATCTGCCCGCCGAGCTGTACCGGCTCTCTGAAGGCGAGCCTCTGCTGCTGGGCCTCTACGCCGGCGAACTATGGCAGCAGGGAAATGAGGCGCCGCGGCTGCGACCGCAGGATCTGGGCACGATCCGGCCGGGCTACGAAGGCTACATCCGGCAATGGTACGAAGGCCGGCAAGGGCTGTGGGGCCAGGAATGGAGCCGGCGCGAGCCACAGCTTCAGGCGTTGCTGGAAGTGCTCTCGTGCGCCTGTGGCCCGCTCGCCCGCGGTGACCTGCTGGAGTTGCTGGAAGGCGATGGCATCGGGGCCTCGGATCTCGATGCCCTTCTGCAACGGCTCGGTCCGCTTGTGTCTTCTTCGGACTGCGTCTTCCACCACCCGAGACTGGCGGCGTATTTTTATGACAATCTCCCGGACCGGCAACGGCGGCGATCCCATGAGCGTTTCGCCGAGTGGGGCCGCAGGGTGCTGGCGGAGCTCGAAAGCGGGCGGCGCCGCCCCGAGGAGGTCTCACCGTATCTTGCGCGCTATTTTGGCGAGCATCTGGAGCGGGCGGCGGCGCCCAGCGCCGAAATCTATAATCTGCTCTCGCCTTTGTGGCTGGAGGTCACGGCTCAGGCAAGCGGCGCCCCGCGGCTGTTCTTGAACGACGCTGAGCGCGTTTGGCGCCTCGCGGTGCGGCAGGGGCCGCCGGCCGCCGGGCACCTGGTGCGGGCGGCGCTGTACCTTTCCACTTTTGCCTCAATGGCCTGGGTCGAGGTGAACGTTCCTGCTGGTCTGTTGGCGGCCTGCGTTCGGCGCGGCATCGTGAGCCCCGAGTTCGGCCTGCTGCTTTTATTGCGCCAAACACCGCCTGAGAAACGGGCCGGGGCGCTCGCGGCCTTGGCGCCCCATCTGCCGGAGCCGCAGCGCACCGAGGCGCTCGCCGAAGCTTTGGCTACCGCCCGCGCTATCCGCGCCATCCAAGACCCCTATAGCCGACCCGACGCTTTCGCTGCCCTCCGCGCTTTGGACGCCGAACATCGTCGAGCCAAAGCCTTGGCGGCCTTGGCGCCGCACCTGCCGCCCGCCCTGCTGGCCGAGGCGCTGGCCGCCGCGCGCGCTATCGAAGACGCCAATCCCCGAGCCAAAGCCTTGGCGGCCCTGGCCCCCAAGCTCCCCGAGCCGGAACGCCGCAAAGTGGTAGGGGAGGCCTGGGCCGACATGCAGCGGAGCCTTGACTTTGGCGACCGGGACCGCGTAGAAGTCCTGGAGACCTGGGCCGAAAACCTTCGGAAATGGCAATGTGATGAGGTGCTCGGCAAGGCGCTAACGGTTGCCCGCAAGATCAAAAAACCGTATTTCCGTGCCAAGGTGTTGACGGCCTTGGCGCCGCACTACCCGGAGCCGCACCGGCGGAACATGGTGGCAGAGGCGTTGGCGACCGCCCGCCAGGTTGCGAACCCCTACTTCCGCGCTCGGGCCCTGGCGACTTTGGCGCCGCAGCTTTTACAGCCATGGCTCGACGAAGCTCTCGCCGCCGCCCGTGCGATTGAGTGGGGACGTTTCCGTGCGCAGGCGCTGGCCGCTTTGGCGCCGCAATTGGAAGAGCCGCGGCGCAGCCTGGTGCTCAGCGAAGGCCTCGCCGCCGCGCGAGAGGCGTTCACTGCTAAGGGTCGGTCCGAGGCTCTGGCCGCTCTGGCCTCGCAGCTGCCTGAGTCCTTGCTCCCCGAAGCGCTGGCCATCGCGCGCGGAATCCTGGACGAGGCATACCGCGGCGAAGACTTGTTTGAAACACTGGCGATCTTTGCATGGCGGCTCCCGGAGCCACGACGGAGCGAAGTCCTGGCCGAGGCGCTGGCGGCCGCGCGCACAATCGGAGACGAAAACAAGCGCGCCAAAGTCTTGGCGGCGCTGGCGGCGCACCTCGCTGAGCCAGAGCGAAGCCAAGTGCTGGCCGACGCGCTGGCTGCCGCCCGCGCTATTTCGGACTCACCTTCCCGGGCCCGTGCCTTGGAGGTCTTGGCGCCGCACCTGCCGCCCCACTTGCTGGCCGAGGCGCTGGCCGCCGCCTGCGCTTTCGAAGACCCCTATGGGCGAGCCAAAGCCTTGGCGGACCTGGCGCCGCACCTGCCGCCCCACTTACTGACCGAGGCGCTAGCCGCCGCCCGTGCTATCGAAGGCGCCTATTGGCGAGCCGAAGCCTTCGCGGCCCTGGCGCCGCATCTCGCTGAGCCAGAGCGCAGCCAGGTGCTGGCTGAGGCGCTGGCCGCCGCCTGCGCTTTCGAAGAACCCTATGGGCGAGCCAAAGCCTTGGCGGACTTGGCGCCGCATCTCGCTGAGCCACAGCGCAGCCAAGTGCTGGCTGAGGCGCTGGCTGCCGCGCGTGCTATCGAAAACGCCGATGCCTATGCGGAAGCCAACGTTTTGGCCGCCTTGGCGCCGCACCTGCCGCCCCACTTGCTGGCTGAGGCGCTGGCCGTGGCCCGTGCTATCCGATACCCCTATGCGCGAGCCAAAGCCTTGGCGGACCTGGCGCCGCACCTGCCGCCCCACTTGCTGGCCGAGGCGCTGGCCGCCGCGTGCGCTATCGAAGACGCCCTTTGGCGAGCCGAAGCCTTGGCGGACCTGGCGCCGCACCTGCCGCCCCACTTGCTGGCCGAGGCGCTGGCCGCCGCCCGCCCTATCAAAGAACACTGCTACCGAGCCAAAGCCTTGTCAGCCTTGGCGCCGCATCTCGCTGAGCCAGAGCGCAGCCAAGTGCTGGCCGAGGCGCTGGCCGCCGCCCGTGCTATCCCTATCAAAGACACCCATGGGCGAGCCAAGGCCTTGGCGGACTTGGCGCTGCATCTCGCTGAGCCAGAGCGGACCCGAGTGCTGTCCGAGGCGCTGGCCGCCGTCCGCGCTTCTTCGAACCCACGTTCCCGGGCCTATGCCGTGGAGGCCCTGGCGCCGCACCTGCCGCCCCACTTGCTGGCCGAGGCGCTGGCCGCCGCGCTCCCCCCGCGCCCAGCAGCCGATACGGAAGAGGCGGACCCGATACTGTCAGCGTACGCAGAAGCAGAACTGATCGCGCGCCTGGGTGAGAGGCTGTCCCAGTTGGCCTCCCAGATGCCAGTCGCGGATCTGTATCAGCTTTTCGCGAATTTCTTGCACGTTCTTTCTGCGAGGCGCCGCTCGACCTTGCTCACAGCGGTGGCAAAGCTGGCGCCGGTGATCCTGCATTTCGGGGGCTCCGCAGCTGTAGAACAGTCTGCCCAAGCAATCCTCGACACAGCCGAGTGGCGGCCTTGGATTGTTAACAGGCGGACCTCGCCTGCCGCCGGCTGCGCTCCGGCAGACGAGGCCTGAAGTCAGCGGCACGCCGCCGCCTGTCCCCCAGGTAACCGGTGCGGCCTGTCGCGAACTGCGCCAGGATCAATGGAAAGCGTCTTGCACACCCTGAAACCGCCACTCTGCCGACCGTGCCGCTGAGGTCGAGCGTGGGAGGAACGCGATTGCCAACCCATAGGCGATGTCCTCCTTTGAGGGAGCAGTGCGGTGCTGGAGGCGATCTCCCTCTATCCCGCCCCGGGCGGTGCGGGATAATAAAAGCAGGGAGTGGTCACCGGAACCGGAATGTTCTACCGCTGCCACTGCGAGGTTAGACTTCTTTCATCTCCCGCTGCTTCGCAAGCTCCTGAGACGCCGCGCGCGGTCGCACTGCGGAAACGGGCACGGCGCTTCCCGTCACGCCTGCCGGGGCTTCCCGCGGCGCTGATCGTTGTAATTCAGGGCGAAGACGCGCCCTTGGGGTGGATGCTTTTGGTTCCTGCCGACTGAGGCCGGGCTTGCCCCCGCCAGACGCTTTGTCGTATCGGGTGGCGCCTGGGCTGTGCCTCTGGAAGGCCAACCCGGCTAGAAAATGAAGCTCACGCCACCCCGCACGCTGCGCGGAGTCTGCACCAGATAGAGCCGCCTGCCCTGCGGCAAGTTGACCGGCAGGTAGCCTTGAGCGAGGAGATTCCGGAAATCCGCAGACGCCTCCAGGCGTGCCGGGAGTCCGGGAAGCGCGGGCATGGGCTGGCGGACGTACACGTTCCAGCCCGTTTCCGGACCCACGGTCTGCGTCAGGTAGTAATGCCCCGGCGTCAGGGCCCGGCCGTCCGGCCAGCGGTAACTCGTCACCAGCTGTGTGCCCGCCTGCGGCAGCGTTGCGGCCAGCCGCGCCGTCATCCAGTAGCGGCGGCCGTACCGGAGGTGCCGCCGGACGTCGTCGGGCGTTCCACTGTGCACTTCGTCGGAGGAGGCGACGAGGGCGTTGCCGCTGCCGAAAGCCGCCGTGAGTTGCGCGGCGTTGCCCAAAGCCTGGGTCACCGAAGCCATGTAGCCGACCCCGCGCAAGTCCCCGATATTGAATACCGCGCTGTTGGAAAACAGGTCCGGCAAAAGGTCCGTCGCCGGCACAGCGCCCGGCGGCGCCACCATCGTTAGAGCGGTGTTCCGCAGCTTCTCCCGGTACACTGCCAGGCTGTAGGTGCGGGAACCGGCCGACTTTTTGTAACCCACCTCGAATGTTTCAATCCGCTGGACTCGCACCCGTCCGTCCCGAAGCGAGACCCTCGGGAAGAGCGCCAGGGCGGCCATGTCCTGGTGCAACTGCGCCCCCGGCTCTTTGCCGTACGCCAACGCCTCCGCCGGCGGCACGCCGGAGCTGTAGACAAATTCCAGAGCCTCGGACTCCCCTTGCCGGTAGGTCGCCCGCACGTAGGGACTCACGTAGTTCAGCCGCTCCAGGAAAGAGACCGACTCGAGGGCAAAACCGTACTCAAGGTGGAGAAAGTCCGTCAGTTGGGTGCGGTCCACAAAGCCGACCGACATCGTGCGGAGGGCGGGCGCCCCGTCTTTCTGCCCCGTCACCCAGGCCGTGCCGGCCCGAGCCGGAAGAAACATCTGCCGCATGGTGAGGCGGACTTCGGGGCGGAACAGTCCCCCCGCATCGCGCCGGTAGCGCGTGCTCAGGCCCGCCGTAGGGATGCCCGCGGCAGCCGAGTAACCGAAATTCCCGCTCAACGCCACGTGATTGCTCCCGAACAGGGATGTTGCCAGCGCGAACGCGGTTCCCAGGTCGGGTTCGTTCCCGTAGGCGGAGATGCGTCCCTCCTCTCCGGCCGAAATGCGCACCACGCCCCGCGTGTCCGAAAAGGCGAAGCTCGTTTTCTTCCGCGACTCCGGCACATCAATCCGCGGCGCAATCCGCAGCACGGGACGCGTGGCGGCGGTGGAACGCAACACCCATTTCCAGTCCTCGCTCATCACGGCCCGGCCTTCTTTGGAGGTGTACACGAGTTCGATCGAGCTCAGAAGACCCGCGAGGTTGACGTTGAGCAGGCTCTTCGTGCCCGGCTGCACGAGAATGTTGCGCCGGAGCGCCGGGACGAAGCTCGCAAGCGTCACCCGGAGGGAATAGGTACCCGGCTTGAGGGCATCAAACAGAAAGGCGCCGGCCTGATCGGTGACGACGCGGCGGACCAGCCGCTCCTGGCTGTCAAACAGAAGAACGGCCGCTCCCATCTGCGGCACCCCCAGGGTGTCCGTCACCAGCCCGCCCACGCTGCCGAGCATCTCACCGGCCGACGTCGGCCGGCTCCAAGCCAGCAAACCGGCCAACGTTCCCGCCGCCGCCCACGTCCGTCGGACCTTCATCCGCAGCCTTTCCGCTGTCCCTGGATGGACCTCAGTTCACGGTGAATGTGCCCGATGGCGTAATCGTCTGATTCCGCCGTCGGTCGGTCACCGTCATTTTCAAAGTATACTGGCCCGGCTCCAGGCTCGCCAGGGGCAGTATCTTCTCGACGGTCACCTGGTTGGCCGAGGCACCTTCCAGAGAGGCCACCTCTTCGCTATACTCGAAGACTTTTTCGTTGGTACCGTTCTTGATGACTTCGTAATGGATGGTTGCGTCCGGTTTGTTCGTCTTCTCGTCCGGTTCGAAGTTGTAGAGCTGAATGTAGATGCCCAGCTTCTCGTTCCGCTTGAACGTCTCGGTCACCCGCGGGCGCACTTTGGTGCTGGCAATGACAAACTGCCCCGTGCCGATGCTGCGCGTCGGAACCTTCTCGATCACATCCGCGAAAATCAACGAGCTCGAGGAAAGCGTTTCGTCGTCGTAGTGCGGCACACGCAGCGCCATCTCATAGTTGTTCATGTTGCCGCCCACAACGTCCTTGGCCACGACGTTCAGCCGGTACAAGCCCGGCGCCAGCGGCACGGTCTTCTGATACACGGCGGCGCCCTTGACGGCTTCCTGCAGCAGCTCCGCAGGCGCCTCCACCGTCACCACGTCCTCGAACACATTGACGGGACGGCGCGACATGGAAGTGATCCGGCCGTAGATGTTCACGATCGCTTTCTGAATGCCGTCCTTTTCCTGGAACTGGAGATCCTTCTTCTCAAACTGGACGGTAATGTTCGTCAGGATCGAAGAGTTCGTGACGCGGATGTAATCCGCCCGCACCTTCATGGGCAGCAGGTTGTAAGTGATCTTGGAGGTGACCGCCGCTTCCAGGTCCTTGAACTTGATCGCGGGCGGCCGGTGCAGCTTGGCGAACTGTTCCAGGCGCTCAAACTGGTTCATGCGCGCCGGCAGCGGCTGGTTGCCCACCCCCAAGCGCGTGCCGTCGGTGCGACTGAAGCGATCCGCCTTGGAAGCCAGTCCCATCTCCTCGATGAGCGTCAAGCCGGCATTGGGCACGTACAACAGCGCGTCCTTCTCGGAGGGATCCATCGTCATGCGGTATTCGCCCGTCATGGTTGGATCCACGAATTCAATAATGATGTCCGTGCCGATACCCTCGATATAGCGATAACGCCATTTCTCAAAGGGGAACGTCGAGGTCGTGCCCCCGCCTTCCTCCCAGGGACGTTCGTAGGTCCCTCCGGAGGGATGGGACTCGATCTCATCCGGCGGCCCGTACATGATGTAGATGCGCCCGCGGTCCGTCTTCCAGCCCGGGATTCCCGAAGCGAAGCGTTCGTTGGCGTAGGCGATGCGCCGGTAATGTTCTTCCTTGTATTCGTTCTCCGCCGTATCCGGCGTGGGATCCCGCCGCAGCCAGAACTGTTCGATGAACTGCTCCCGCTCCTCATCGGTGGAAAGGCGTTTAAAGGCCGCCCGTTCCTCATCCGTGATGATGTAGGCCACGTCCTCCTCCAGCCACTTGCGGTAGGGGGTTTCCAGCTCCTTGCGCAACCGTTCCTCGCGCTTTCGGCGCTCCTTCTCGCTGAGCGGCTTGGCCACGGTCTCCCGCGGCGCATCGCCGGCGCCTTTGTTGTTTTTGTTCTTTTCCGCGAGGGCTTGCTGGCGGGAGGCTGCGGCAAGCAAAAGCAGCATCAAAGAACCGAGAGCGACGGTAATGCGGATCCTCATAGGTCACCGTGCCCAGTCGTACTCCGGCCTTGGGCTACCTCCAATTCTAGGCCCGGCCCCCGGGCAGCGTCAAGGGCGAATCCCGGTAAGTCCTGTAAACCCCTGCGCCTCCGGAAACCCAGATCCATACCCTGAGACCCACAACGCGGTTGCCCTTCTTCAGGGCGCCTCGACTGACCGGGCGCCCTCGCGCAACTCGACGACCAGCGCGTCCAGAGCAAGCGCCTTCTGGATGTTCCGCCGCAGCAGCTCCACGAGCTCATCGGTCTTCGCCACGGCCGTGCGGATCCAGTCGAAGGAAACCCGCTCCGCCAGTCGCTCCAACTCGCGGCGGGCGTCGAAGTTCCGGAGGCGGCCGCCGCCCGCTTTCAGGATGAGCAGGTCTTCCAGTAGACCGTAAAGCACCTTGACGGAAAGCTCGAACCGGTCGCCGCGCACGCCCGGCGCCGCCTCCGATCGCTCCAGCCAGGCGGCAAATCCCGACTGCCCGGCGGCGGCCTCGAGCAGGCCCAGCATCGCCTCGCGCCGGCGGTCATAGTCGGCCAGATCCAGCGAGACCGCCGCCCCCGGCCTTCCCTCCGCCAGGGCGATCCTGCGTTCGGGATGGTCCAGACCCCGGGCCCTCACAAACTGCGCCATCTCTTCGTCACTGAGGGGTCCCAGATGCAGGATGATGGCCCGCGAACGGATGGTGGGCAGCAGGTCGTAGGGGTTCTGTGCCGTCATGATCACCACCAGGTGCTCCGGCGGCTCTTCCAGGGTCTTCAGCAGCGAATTGGCGGCCGGCTCGTTGGCGCGTTCCATCTGGTCAATCAAAAACACGCGCCGGTGTCCTTCGAGCGGCTTGAACTGGGCCTGCTCGCGCAGGTGGCGCATCTGGGCAATCGTAATCTGCCGCAGAGGACCGTCCGGCGCAAACGTCACAAAGTCCGGATGCGTGGCAAACATCAGCGGATCTTCGTTGCGGCGCTCGGCCGGCCACTTGTCCCGCTCGGCCATCACCGCGAGGTTGTGCGGCAGGCTCAGGTCGTCCCGCTCGATGCGATCGGCGCCGCCCAGGAGCCGCGCCCCGAAGCGGCGCGCCAAAGTCGCCTTCCCCACGCCCTCCGGGCCCGCAAGAAGAATCGCGTGGGGAATCCGCTCCTGGGCAAGCATGCGCTCCAGAGCGGCGGCCGCCCGCCGGTTGCCGAAGAAATTCTCAAACATGGAGCCCCGGCAGGCGCGCGGTCACGGCCTTCCAGACCGCCTCGGCCACGGCCTCAGGCTCGCCGCGCCCGTCCACAATCACAAAGCGCGCCGGTTCCTGCGCCGCGAGGCGCTCATATGCGTCCCGCACCCGGCGGTAAAACTCCACGGCCTGCTCGTCCATGCGCGTTCCGGCGCCCGGCTCGGCGAGGTTGCGGGCGCGCGCACGCGCCAGGCTGGTTTCGAGATCAATGTCGAGCAAAACGGTGAGATCCGGCTTGAGGCCCCCCGTGGCGATCCGGTCCAGCTGCCGCACCACCTCCTCGCCCAAGCCGCGCCCCGCTCCCTGGTAGGCAAGCGTGGAATCCGTGAACCGGTCCGAAAGCACGATCTGTCCCCGGCGCAGGGCCGGCAGAATCACCTGCTCGACGTTCTGCGCCCGCGAAGCAAAGTACAACAACAGCTCCGCCGTCGGGGAAAGCTCCCGGTGGGAGGCATCGAGGACAATCCGGCGGATCGCGCAGCCCACGGCGGTTCCTCCCGGCTCAACCGTCTCGACCACTTCGTAGCCGGCGCCTCGCAGCCTTTCGGCGAGCCGTTTCATCTGCGTCGTCTTGCCGCAACCGTCCATTCCCTCGAAAGTCAGGAACAGTCCCCGCCGCCCCTCAGTCGTAGACATAGTGCAGCACCTTCTTGAGGTCTTCCCAAGCCTCTCGCTTGGCGGACTGATTGTAGGGGCGCAGCAGATACGAAGGGTGGTAAGTGACCATCACCGGGATCCCGCGCCAGTGGTACCAGTTTCCGCGCAGTCGCGTGACTCCTTCCTTGCGGCCGAGAAGGGCGCGGGCCGCCGTGGCCCCCAGACAGCAGATCGCTTTCGGCCGGATCACGGCCAGTTGCCGGAACAAGAACTGACTGCACGTTTCCATCTCGTCCGGCAAGGGCGTCCGGTTCTCGGGAGGGCGGCACTTGACGACGTTGCAGATGTAGACGTCGCGCCGGAGCAGCGGAATCCCCTCTTTGCGCGCCGTTCCCTCGATCATCTGCGTCAGCAGTTGCCCGGCGCGGCCCACAAAGGGCAGACCCTGAGCATCTTCCTCGGCGCCCGGCCCTTCGCCTACAAAGACCAGCTTCGCCTGCTCGTTACCGTCCCCGAAAACGATGTTGGTCCGGCCTTCGTGCAGGCGGCAGCGGGTGCATTCGCCGATGTCTTCCCGTATCTTCGCCAGCGAATCATCCGCCGGCGCTTCCTCTCCAAACAGCGAAGGCGTCTCCGCCCCAGCCGCAGCCGCCGGATCTGCTTCCCTCAAGTCGCGCCCCAGCACCGGCGGGTCCCTCCGCCAGAGCGTGCGAATGCCGAGGTCCTGGTACCAGGCCAGATAGCGCCGGAGCAGTTCGGGATCCATCAGGACGCATGCAGCGCCAGCCGCAGCTTGAGCGCTTCGTCGAAGATGCGATCGGCGATTTGGCGCTTGGACGCCCGGGGCACCTCGATCGACTCCCCCGTCGCCAGCACGAGCACGACTTGGTTGGAATCTGACTCGAATCCGGCCCCTTCCTCGCCCACAAGGTTACCCACGATCATGTCGCAGTTCTTGGAGATCAGTTTGCGGCGGGCCTCCTCGCGCAGATTCTCGGTTTCCGCAGCGAAGCCGATGAGCAGCCGGTCTCCCTTTTTCTGGCCCAGTTCGGCCAAAATGTCCGGCGTCGGATCGAGCTCGAGGGAAATCCTCGCCGCAGTCTTTTTCATCTTCTTGGCGGGCACCCGCGACAGATGGTAGTCGGCCACGGCCGCCGCCTTGACGATGATAGTCGCCGGTTCGAGGTGTTCGAACACCGCCGCGCGCATCTCGGCCGCAGTCTCCACCCGGACCAGTTTCACGCCGGACGGCGCAGCCAGGTGAACCGGACCCGATATCAGGACGACGCTGGCCCCCCGCTCGGCCGCCGCCTCCGCCAGCGCGTAGCCCATCTTGCCGCTGGACCGGTTGGAGAGGTAGCGTACCGGATCCAGCGGCTCGCGCGTCGGGCCGGCCGTGACCAGCACGGTTTCCCCCTCGAGATCGCGCCGCCGGGATAAGAGCGCGAAGGCTTCCTCGGCGATCTCGCCGGGTTCGGCCATCCTGCCCGGCCCCGTCATGCCGCACGCTAAAGCACCCTCCCCGGGTCCCACGATGCGGTGTCCGCGCTCTTGCAGGAGGCGAAGATTTTCCTGCGTCGCCGGGTGCCTCCACATGTTGGAGTTCATGGCAGGTGCCAGCAGCACCGGCCCGCGAAACGCCAGGTAAAGCGTCGTCAGAACGTCATCCGCAATCCCGCGGGCGAACTTCGCCATCAGATCGGCCGTGGCGGGCGCCACCAGCAGCAGATCGTTCTCCTGCGCCACCCGGATGTGCTCCATGGCGGCTGCCAGGGCGTCGGCATCCTGACGGGGAAACAGCGAGGTGATCACCCGCCGGCCGGTGAGCGCCGCAAAGGTCAGCGGGCGCACGAACTGCCGGGCCGCCGCCGTCATGATCACTTCCACGGCAGCCCCGCGCTCGGTCAGCAGGCGCGCCAGTTCCGCCGCCTTGTAGGCGGCGATTCCCCCGCCGACGCCGAGGGCGACGCGCACGGCTTACTCCCGGCTGCGCGCTTCCGCCTCGGCCCGGGCGACCGGATCCTCCCACTTCACCAGGCCGCGGCGAACCTCTTCCATGGCGATCACCGTCGGCTTGCGGGCCGTCGTCGTCAGAAACGGCCGTGCGCCGCTCTGCAGCTGGCGGGCCCGCTTGGCCGCCACGATGATCCACCGGTACGTGCTCTGCTCGGGATCGTCCGGGATCGCGTACTGGTTGTTATTCCTCGACGTTTTCTGCACAGGCTTCTATCCTCCGCCCTGTTCAAAGGTTTCCAGAATCGGCTGGATCTCCCGCTCCATCCGGCAGCGGCGCACCCGCTCGGCTTTGACGATCGCCGCCAGCGTATCCACCGAGGACTCCACTTCGCGGTTGACGATTACGTAATCGTACCAACGCCAGTTCCGGATCTCTTCGGCCGCTTCCCGCAGCCGGCGCGCGATCACTTCGTCCGGGTCTTCCGAACGGCTGCGCAGGCGCTGCTCCAGAATCTGGCGGGAAGGAGCGAGGATAAAGATGCTCACCGCATCCGGAATCTTACGCTTTAATTGTCGCGCACCTTGGACGTCAATGTCGAGCACCAGGTCGCAGCCTGCGGCCTCTGCCTGCTCCAGCACGCTGCGGTGGGTGCCGTAGTAGTTCCCAAACACCTCGGCGTACTCGAGGAATTCGCCCCGCCGAATGCGTTCCTCAAATTCGGCCCGGCTCACGTAATGGTAGTTCTCCCCTTCGCGCTCCTGTCCCCGCGGCGGCCGTGTCGTGTAAGAAACCGAAAACATCAGGCCCGGCACGCGCGCAAGCAGCCTGCCCACCAGCGTGGACTTGCCCGAGCCCGAAGGCGCCGAGACGATGAATACGATGCTCATTCGAGGTTGAGCGCCTGCTCTCTCATCTTTTCGATTTCCGCCTTGGCGGCCAGGGCCAGATCCGTGAGGGCCAGTCCGGGCTGCCCGGCACCCGCGCTCTTGGAAAGGATGGTGTTGGTCTCCCGGCCCATCTCCTGAAGGAGGAAATCCAGTTTCTTGCCGGTCTCCCCACCGCCCTCCAGCAACGCCATCGCCTGATCCGCGTGGATCCGCAGGCGCGTCAGCTCCTCGCCGATGTCGCTGCGTTCGGCCAGGAAGGCGGCTTCCTGAGCCAGGCGCTGCGGATCGAGCGAACTGTCGCCCAGCAGCTCCCGCAGGCGGGTTGCCAGCCGATTGTGGAACGCAGGAAGCGCTTCGGCGCGCACGGCCTCCATGCGCCCGGCCAGTTCCCGGATGGCTGCCGCGCGCCCGCGTAGTTCCCCGGCGATCTGCTCCCCCTCCCGCTCCCGGAAGACGTTCAGGCAGTCCATCGCCTCTTCCACCGCACGGGAAACCAGGCTCTTGACGGCTTCATCGGCTTCCGCCTCCGGATTTTCGCGCAGCATCCCCGGCACGGAAAGGGCGGCGTTCAAGTCGGGCTCCCCCGGGATTCCAAACTCCCGGGCGGCCTCGCGAAACGCGGCCACCCAGGCTGCCAGCAACGGGCGGTTCCACACGACCGGCTCCCCCGCGCAGGCGGGCTCGAACCGGACCCGCACCTGAAAGTGCCCCCGGGCGGCTTTGCGCCGCACCACATCGCGCAGTACGGGTTCAATGGGTTCGAGCGCCGGAGGAAGATGAAAATGTACGTCCAGGGCGCGGTGGTTCAAGCTCTTGATTTCCACCACCGCCTCGCCGGCGTCGCTGCTCCGGCTCACGCGGGCGAACCCCGTCATACTTCGCACGCTCATGGCCGGCTATCCTGATCCGCCTCGATCAACTGCAGCTCGTAAAGGCGCTGGTAGACGCCCCCGGCGTTCACCAGTTCCTCGTGCCGGCCGGTCTCGCAGATCCGCCCCTGATCGAGCACCAGGATGCGGTCGGCGCGGCGTACCGTGGACAACCGGTGGGCAATCACGATCACCGTCCGGCCCTCCATCAGGTTGGCCAGAGCCTGCTGCACCAGCATCTCCGATTCGGCATCCAGGTGCGAAGTGGCCTCGTCCAGAATTAGAATCGGCGCGTTCTCCACCAGGGCGCGGGCGATGGCGATCCTCTGTCTCTGACCCCCGCTCAGCTTGTGCCCCCGTTCGCCCACCACCGTGTCATACCCCTGCGGCATCCGGAGGATGAACTCTTCCGCCAGCGCCGCCTGAGCCGCCTTCCGCACCGCCTCCAGACTCACGTCCCGGCGGCCGTAGCGGATGTTGTTGGCGATCGTGTCGTTGAAAAGAAAGGTGTCCTGGGGCACATAGCCGATCAGCCTCCGCAGGGGGGCCAGGCGCAGATCCCGGATGTCCACGCCGTCAATGCGGATGGCGCCGGAGGAGACGTCGTAAAAACGGGGCAGCAGGCGCACCAGCGTGGTCTTGCCCGCTCCGCTCGGGCCCACCAGCGCCACCACCTCCCCGGCCTTCACCTCGAAGCTGATGTTGTGGAGAAGAAAGCCGTCGGGAGAGTTGGGATAGCGAAAGCTGACCCGGTCATAGACGATGGAACGCTCGAACCGTTCCAGGGTGACGGCGCCGGGGCGCTCGCGGATGGATTCCTCCCGGTCCAGATACTCGAACACCTTCTGGGAAGCCCCGATCGCCTGCTGGAAAATATTGTGGATGCCCGTCAGGCGCTTGACCGGTTCATACAGCATCAGCAGCGCAATGACGAAGGCTGTAAATTCCCCCGTGGTCATGGCCCCCGCCTTGATCTGCGTGCGGGCGTAAGTGAGAAGGCCCACGATGGTGAGGGCGCCGAAGAACTCGATCAAAGGGGAGGCGAGCGCCTGCTGCGCCACGTAGCGGAGATTGCTCGCTTTGAGGCGGCGGGCTGCTTCCCGGAACCGCCGCGACTCATATTCCTCGGCGCCGAAGGATTTCACCACCTGATGCCCGCTGATGGCCTCCTGCAGAATCTGGTTCAGCTCCGCCATCTGATCCTGCGCCCTCCGGGTCGTCCGCCGGATCCGCTGCCCGATGCGCGCCGTCGGCACGAGCACGAACGGAAGCAGGGTCAGACTCACCAGCGCCAGCTTCCAGTCCTTGTCCAGCAGAACGTACAGCAGACCCGCCACGATGAAGCACTGCCGCAGCAGATCGGCCAGGATATGGGAGGTCGCCACCTGGATCTTCTCGATGTCGTTCATCACCGACGACATGAGCCGGCCCGTAGAATGCGATTCAAAAAAGTCCGACCCAAGCCGCAGGATCTTGTCAAAAACCTGCTGCCGGAGGTCCGTCACGGCCGAAACGCCGACGTAGTTGACCAGGTAGTTTCCGGCGTAGTCGCACAGGCCGCGCAGCAGAAAGACTGCCAGAATCGCGAAGGCGATCATCGTCCACACGTTGTGGATCCAGCCGGGAACGAGCTCGTTCAGGTGGACTTCGCGCCCCGTGACGGGGAGCGTGAACAGGCGCACAGGCGCCTCCGGGGAGGCCGGTTCGAGGACGCGGTCAAAGACGGGCTGGATCAGCAGGGCGATCATGGCATGCAGCCCGCCCACCGCCGCCATCAACACCACGGAGGCAACGAGAGCGGGCAGATAGCGGCGCACGTAGCCCAGCAGCCGCCACCACTGCTTCATGCCGCCACCCGCAACCGTTCGAGCGCCCCGAAGACTTCGGCCGCACTCACCGACTCGATGCCGCCCCGGGCCACGATCACCTCCGCCCGCGCCCGCCAGGGTCCCCAGATCTCCGGATCGGACGCGCCGAAAATCACCACCAGCGGCACGCCGAGCGCCGCTGCCATGTGGGCCGGGCCCGAGTCGTTGCCGACGAACACGCGCGCCCCGGCGAGCAGGCGTTTCACCTCGCCGAGCGGCGCACCCGCCAGGCGCCGGAAACCCTCAAACGCCGAAAAATCGTCCTGAGCCGAGCCGATCAACAGCGGCTCCAGGCCCTGCTCCCGCAGATACCGCCCGACTGCCGTGAAACCCGCCGCCGGCCACGCTTTCCCCTCGCCCGTCGCAAAGGGATGAATGATGGCATACGGCCGCTCCAGCGCCGCCGGCCGCGCAAATACGCGCGCCGGCGGAACCTCATCTCGCGGCGCACCCAGGTAAAACATCGCCGCGGCCAGATGCTCCGCGGTGTGAACCTTTCGCGCCACTCCGAGAACTTCCTGTGCGGTGGGGATGCGGATGTCATAAAACCAGGCGTGCAGCCGGTCCGCGAAAGTGGCGCTCGTCTCGGCGCCGCTCAGCAGCGTCACCAGACGCGCCCGCGGTCCTCCGTGAAGGTCCACCGCCAGAGCCGGGCGCCAGCGCCGCACCGCACTCAGCCGCGGCGGCAGGATCTCGTCCACGTCCGGGTTGTCCTCGAATACGGCTCGAAACCGATCTTCGACCACGACGCCCACGCACAGGTCGGGCCGGCCCGCCTTCAAAAGGGCCAGCGCCGGCGTAGTCAGCACGCAGTCGCCGAGCGAACGTAGGCGCACGATGAGAATGCGGGCGCCCGCCGGCAACCGGTCCAGTACACGGCTCATCCCGGGCGTTGCTATTCTTCGATCTTCGCTTCTTCCACCAACATCACCGGGATGTCGTCCCGAATGGGATAGACACGCTTGCATTGAACGCACTTCAGCCCGTTCTGGTCCGGCTTCAATTCCACAGGCGCCTTACACAACGGACACACCAGGATATCCAGCAGTTCCTTGCTGATTGCCATAGCCGGGATTTCAGTGTAACAAGCCTTTGCACGCCCTGCATCGGAGCGGGTTATGGTCTAATGGTCTGGTTTTGCGGGTAGTTCCTCCTATGGCGCGCCTGATGCTCGGCATCCTGTTCGCCATCCTGCTGGCCGCCGCCTGGGCGGCGGCCACGGGGTCGCCCGCCGCGACAGCCGCCAGCGGTCAGGGCACGCTCCGCTTCCGCCTGTTGTACACCGCATCCCTCCTGCCTGAGGCGGCCCAGAGGGTCCTGCCCCAGGCCCACGGAGGTTTCGCTGTGGACCGGCGTCCGGGCCGGGGCGAAATCTACTTTGCGCTGAAGGGCGCCGGAATCCTGCAAATCAGCGCGGAGCTGTCCAGCGTTCGCCTGCTCGAAACACCCGGCGAACTCAAGAACACCAACCTCCACAACACCGCCATCTGGTATACGCGCTCAGGAGCGGCATACCTGAGCTTCGCCGCGAACGAAGCCGGTCGCATCTATACGGTCAGCCTCGACGGCAGACTGGTTCACACCCTGCCTCCTCCGGCGCCGGGAACTGATTTAGGCCACCCGGCGGTGAACGACTACTTTGCCGGAGCGGGTAACTTTGTGCCGACCGACATCGCGGAACTGGAGGAGCGGTTCTACATCACCACCGGTTACTCCAACCTCGATTTCGTATTGACGGCCCGCCTCGCCGCAGCCAGTCCGGTCCGCATCGAGTGGTCCGATTTAGCCTTCGGAGGGCGAGGCTCCGCGCCCGGGCAGTTCGGCACCGGCCACGGCATTGCGGTCCCTCCCGGAACCCGGTTCCTCGAAGTGGCCGACCGTCCCAACTCCGAGATCGAGCGCTTCACCCGCTACGGGCAGTACGTGGGGACGCTCAAGACGCCGCCCGGCTCGCTGCCCTGCGACATTGACTATTCCGGCCGCTACGCAGTCGTGCCGGCTCTCGACGGCCCGGATCGCAGCAAAGGCGCCCCCATTTACATCTTCGAAGACGGCAAGCTCGCCTCGACGATTCTGCCCAAGGAAGAGCTGGGCCTGTCGAATTTCCGCCACGTTCACCACGCCGTGCTCGTCGAGCGCAACGGAAGGCTTTACCTGATTGCACAGGCCTGGAACCCGGGCGATTTCGCAATCCTCGACCAGGTCGCCGACTAGTTCGCCTCGGGCCGTACCGCCCTCGGCAGAAGTCTCTCAAGTGGCCGGACGATAAACCGCATCCCCTTGAGGTGCGGAAGGCGGGGTGAGCCGCCGAGCGCGGCCACGTTCAACGCAATCATGGTCAGCGAAAAAAACCACAAATTGACCGTAATGGCAATCCCCAGATGCAGGACCACCGTCAGCACCAGCCACCACAAGCGCACCCGCGGCAGAAAAAGGCTCAACGCGTAGCCGGCCTCGATCACCAGAACCGCCCACGCCACGCCCGCTGCAAGCCACGGCGCCTGACTGATCCAGCCGAAGTCCGCCACCGTGACTTCGGGACGCATCAGAAAATTCCACATCGCCTCCCCGCTGCGCCACGCCTCGCCCGAAAGCTTCTCGACGCCCGAAGAGACGTACACCACGCTCATGTAGGCGCGCAAGCCCAGCCGCCCGATGTCGATCGTCTCCGGGAGGGGAATGCCCCTGCGGCCTGAGAGCGCATAGAAGCGGTCCACGGGTAAGATCAGGCAAAAAAACAGCGCGCTCGTGGCCAGCTCGTGAGCCCCGTACGCCGAAGCCGCCCCGCTCGCCTTGAACAAAAGGTGGAAAAACAGCGACGCCCCGGCGAACAGCCTGGTCCGGTAGCCGGCCATGAGGTAAAAAATGCTGATCAAATACAAGCTGAACAGCAGATAGATGACGCGCTTTTCCGAAAGCCATGCAGGAGCCTGTGCCGGCACGAACCAGCCGATGCGCGGTACGCCTTCCGCCGCCAGGGCGTCGTTGAGACTGCGCTGAATCAGCCCGAACTCACCCATGAGCAGCGGCAGATCCTTCGCCGTGGCCAACGCTTGCCACAGCAAGGCGGCACCCAGGATCAGCCGGAAGATCGCCAGCATCCGCGCCGCAGCCTCGGGATCCTCCTCGAGCACCCGCCGCCGCAGCCGCTCAAGCCACCCCGCCATCAGGGACGTCCTCCGCGCGCCACTTTCAGCGCAGAAGCCGGCGCCAGTGGATAGATCCGCAGCAGTTTCCACCCCGGCCGTTTTCCGCGGCGGTAGGCTTCCATGCTCGGCACGGCATAGTACTCCACCTTCACGAGCGCCGCCGTGGCGCACGGCTGCCGGGCCAGCGCGTAGGCGCCGAAGCACGCCACCACGGCTCGCTCGACCTGTGGGTAGGAGGTGAGGCTCGTGATGCTGGTCAGGCGGTTGCGCGACTCCCCGCGCAGGGGGACTTCCACCGGAATCAATCGCTCCCCGCACAGCGCCGTCACCTCCACACGGCGAGCGCTAGGTACGGCCGGAGCGAAAAACCCGTAAGCAGTGGAGGCTCCCGTGTACGCCCCGTAAATGCGCAGATAGCGCCACAACGGGTTGGCCTCACTGCGGAACGCCGGCCAGCTGACGAACAGTACGCAGAAACTCAGGTGAAACGCCCAGAAGGCCCCTGCCAGCTTCCGGCGCCGTGATCGCGGTTGTTCCGAGACCGAAAGACGTCCGCCGGCTCCCACCTCAGTTCGCGACCGGCTTGAGGTTGGCCACGATCACGTCGTCGAGCACGATTCCGGAACCGAGCTGCCGCAATCCTCCCCGGCCGGCCAGTTCCGCCCGCACGGCATTGTCCACCTGCCGCAGCAGCGTGTCGCGAAGCTCCTGCATTTGCGCCGTGGTGAGTTCCACCGTCCTGGCGCTCTCGACCACGACAATTGCCCGCGTGTCTACGATCTCCCGCCACACTTTCGTGTCCACTATAACCACGACTTTCGGCTTGCCCTCCTTCAAGGCCTCCGGATTGCGGATCGCCTCGTTCAGTCGCTGGATGAAAGCCGTTTCGAACGTCACCAGGCTCTGCACCGGTACCGGTCGCGGCAGGCGCGGCGCCCCGGTCGTGGCCACCTCGAACGTCCCTGGCGGCGGCAGCCGCGTCGGCAACGCACCGCGCGGCCTTTGCGCCTCCACCTGTGGAACTGCTTGTGCCCAGAGATCCGTAGCAGGACTCAAGGCCAGGTAAACGCAGAACGCCGCCAGCCCCACAGGAGGTGAAATCAACAAAATCGAGCGAAATCGGTTACTCAGCACAAGAAAAAGCTCCGGATTTCAGATTCAATTTCCAGATTTTTCCGTGTTTCCCATGCTCTATCTGGGACTAAAACGCTCCAGTTTACATTGTGCTCTTTTGGCTGTCAAGATCAAATTCACCCGGCACGAGCGGAACCTCGGCCTGCCCTGGCCGGAAACAGCCGCCCTTCACAGCACCATCAACAGCGCCAGAAAACTTGCGAACCCCGCCGCCAGCGCCAGCGCACCCCATCTCCGCGTCTGCCGCACCTGCCACCACATGTACACCCCCGTAGCCACCCACAAGATCATGGCCACCCCCACTACGTCCACGATCGCAGCCCAGGCGTCGTCGCCGAAAGTGGCTTGCTCGAATCCCCCGCGCGCGTGCATGCCCGTCAGGAAGTGATCCCAGCGAAACTTCTTTTCGAGCACCACCAGACGCCTTTCGTCGAGCAGATACCGGACCTGCGTGGCGTTCCAGAAATCAAACCGGTAGACATGGAACTCGCGAGGGCCCGGCCAGTACACCCCGAACGCCCCCTCGAGACCCAGATCTTTGAGGATTTTGGCGCCGAAGGCGCGGCCGTCTCGGTCCGGGATGACCGGCAAGTCGTAGGACCGCTCCAGGCGGGGAGTCCACTCCGTCGGCCCGAAAAGGTAGTTGAACGGCCGCGGGTGGTTGAACACCAGGGAGCTCAGCCCGTACATGAGGAACCACGGGAGCAGCGACATTCCCAGGTAAAGATGCAAGCGCCGGACAAAGGAGGAAAAGCGCATCGCACCCCTTCAGATCGTGGCCAGAAACAGCACGAACAGAGCCAGGCCCACCGCCGCGAACATGAGGCCCCAGGCCCGCGTGGCCCGCATCTCCCACCACATCCAGAGCCCGGAAAGCGCCCAGAACACCATCGCCGCTACGACGGCATCCACGGAGACGGCCCAAAGATCGTCGCGAAGGTGCGGCTGTTCGTAGCCGCGGCGGCGGTGCATGCGCTCCAGAAACACCGGTGCGCGGAAGACCTGCTTTTCGATGACCAGCTTGCCTTCTGCCGGAAGATAGCGAATGCGGCGCGGGACCAGCGCAGCGGAGCGCACCACCGTGACGCCGCCGCTTGCGTCCGGTCCGTTCACTGTATGCGCCCCTTCGATTCCCAGATCCTCCAGAATGCGGGCCGCCACCGCGCGCGCAGGAAGACCGGCGGGCACGTCTCCTCCCCAGCGGCGCTCGGCTTCTTTTTCCCACACGACCAGAGGGCCGCCGTAGTGGCGTTGAAACCACGCCCGGTGGTTCATCGCGATGGTGCTCGCGGCGTACATGAGCATCCACGGCGCCAGAAACAGTCCGAGGTACATGTGGATCCGCCGGATGAGACGCGAAAACAATCGCCCACCTCCCGAAAAGGTTAATCCCCTATCCTAGCCTGAGCACGTCAGGCCGCGGGAGCTCGACGCCGGCCCGCCAGGGAGGGATGTACTTTGAGCTCGCCTAACCGGCGCCGCACCGCTGCCGGCGGCAGCGCTCCTTGCTCTGTGATCACAGCCGTCACCAGACCGAGGGGCGTGAGATCGAAATACACATTCGAAACACGGACCCCGGCGATGTCTTCCGAGAGGATCTCGTCCGGGTTCTCCAGGCGCTCCCAAACCAGCCTGCGCCCGGACGGCAGGAACTTGTGCGTGCCGGCCAGCACCAGGAACTTCCTGCGATGAGCCCGTGCGGCGAGAGCCAGCAAAGCCGTGCCGGCCTTGTTGAGCACGCCGTCGCGCGCCACCGTGTCGGCGCCCGTGAGCGCCAGCCACGCCTTGCCGAAATGATGATGCACGGCGGCATCGGCGATCAGCGTCACAGGAATTTGCGCTGCGGCAAGCGTTCTCGCCAGCGAGACCCCTTCGCACAACGGCCGGGACTCCGTGCAAATCACCGAAAAGCGCCGCCCGCTCCGCGACGCGGCAAGCAGGGCCGCCACCACTGTAGAGCTGAACGAGTGCGTCAGCACCGTTCCGCCCTCCGGGATCTGTTCGAGCGCCGCCCGGGAAATGGCTTCGTGCGCCTCGGCGATTTTTGCCGTGTAACCACGGCATGCCGACGTTACGGCGCTGCGAATGGATGGGACATCGCGGAGTCCTTCGATCGCAAACAGCACCGCATTGGCCAGGTTGAAAATCGAGGCCATGGCCGGCTGCGCCGCCACTAGCAGGCGCGCGGCTTCGGCCAAGGCCTCGCGCAGGTTAGTCGCATCGGCGGAAGGAACGGCGGCCTGACATTCCAGCGCCTCGGCCGCCTTTCGCGCCAGCGTATCTGCTCCCCTGCGGTGATCTGACGCGATCTCGGCGACCCGGGCCAGCACCTCCGGAGCCGGGCCCATCAGCGCGACCCGAGATGCGTCAGCTCTTCTTGGATGTCACGGCTGAAAAGGCCGCAACCTGCTGCTCCACCTTTTCGCTGCCGCAATGAGGACACTTGACGCCGCCCTTTTCCAGTTCCGAGATTCGCAGGACGATGTTGAACTCCTTGTTGCAATCTTTGCAGAGGAAGACATACATCGGCATACCGACCTCCCTGAGAACCGGAGAGAATGCTCCGCAACTTATTCTAACGCGTTCTGATGCGGCGCACCCGCCATTGCGTGCGCAGAACCTGAAGGGCTGTGTTGCGGCGCAGAGTCCGACCCGGCAGCACGGACCGCAGAGCGTTAACCCCGCTGTCCTCTTGCACCCGCCGCGGAAATATGATAATCTCGATAGGGATTTGGGTATTGCCGTGGCCCCGCACGAGCACCTCGAACACAGCCAGCCCCAGCAGCTGCTTCGCTGGGCCATCGAGACCTTCGGCGACCGCCTCGCCTTCGTCACCAGCTTCCAGAACACCGGCATGGTCATTCTCGACATGGCCGCGCGGATCTCCTCCTCGATCCGTGTCATCACCCTGGACACCGGCCGGCTGCCCGAAGAAACCCACCGCATGGCGGACATCGTGCGGGAGCGCTACGGGTTTCAGGTCGAAACCGTTTTCCCGGATGCCGCCGAAGTCGAAGCCATGGTCCGGCTTTACGGCCAAAACCTCTTTCACCGCAGCACCGCACTGCGCGAGCTTTGCTGTGAAGTTCGCAAGGTGCGGCCGCTCGAGCGCAAGCTGCAGGAATTCGCGGCCTGGGTCACGGGACTGCGCCGCTCCCAGGGGGGCGCCCGCGCCGGCCTGAAAAAAGTCGAAGAAGTGAACGGGCGGCTCAAGATCAGTCCGCTGGCCGACTGGACGCGGGACCAGGTGGAAGCATACCTCAGGGAGCACAACGTGCCCCAGCATCCCCTCTATGCTCTCGGCTACACTAGCATAGGTTGCGCGCCTTGCACGCGCCCGGTCGCCGACGGTGAGCCGGAGCGCGCCGGCCGCTGGTGGTGGGAACAGGATGCCGTCAAAGAGTGCGGCATTCACTTTTCTCCGGCCGGCAAGGTCCGCCGCGAGCTGGACATCACTTTGGAAACATTGCTTCGAGGAGCGAATGCATAAAGGCTTTACCATCTGGTTTACTGGCTTGTCCGGAGCCGGCAAGAGCACGATCTCTGGGATTCTCGCCAGACGCCTGCGAGAGGCCGGCGCCAAAGTGGAGGTCCTCGACGGAGATGTCGTGCGCACGCATCTTTCTAAGGGCCTCGGTTTCAGCAAAGAGGACCGGGACACGAACATCCGGCGCATCGGTTTCGTCTGCGAGCTCCTGTCTCGCAATGGGGTGATCGCCATCGCCGCCGCCATCTCGCCCTACCGCGAGATCCGTGATGAGATCCGCTCCAAAATCCCCAACTTTGTGGAAGTCTACGTGAAATGCCCGCTCGAGGTTCTCATCGAGCGGGACGTCAAGGGCCTGTACAAGAAGGCCTTGAACGGCGAAATCCCGCAGTTTACCGGAATATCGGATCCCTACGAGCCGCCTTTAAATCCTGAAGTGGTCATTGACTCTTCTGTCGAAACTCCCGAGGAGAGCGCCCAGAAAGTCTGGGATAAGCTGGAAGAGATGGGGCTGATCTCCTTCAGCCGGGAGCCGGCAGAAATTTGATCGACCTCCACACCCACACCAACGAGTCCGACGGCAGTCTGTCCCCGGCCGAACTGGTGACGCGCGCAGCCGCCATGGGCCTCGAGGCGCTGGCCATCTGCGACCACGATACCCTGGCCGGTTTCGACAAAGCCGTGCCGGCGGCGCAGGCCGTGGGGCTCGATCTTGTCTGCGGCATCGAACTCAGCACCAAGCTGCAAACCCGGCCGGGGGTGCGACCGAAGACCGTTCACCTTCTCGGCTACTTCCTCAACGGACCGGCGCCCGATTCCTTTCGCCAGTGGCTGGGGAGCATCCAGCAGGCCCGCCGTGACCGCAACCGGCGCTTGATCGAAAAGCTGAACGCTCTCGGCGTCGCCATCACGCTGGAGGAAGTGGAAGCCCTCGGGCGGAACCTCACCGGGCGCCCTCACTTTGCTCAGGTCATGGTCGCCAAGGGCTACGTCCGCAGCGTGCAGCAGGCCTTCGACGAGTATCTGGACGAGTCGGCGAAGGCGTACGTATACCGCGAGGAACCTTCCTTCGCCGAGGGTGTGCGCCGCATCCGGCAGGCCGGCGGTCTCACCAGCCTGGCTCACCCGCTGCGCCTCATCAAGAACCATGACGGGGAGTTCGATGCGCTGCTCGGGCAGATGGCCGAGACGGGACTCGACGCCATCGAGGTCTACTACAGCGAGCACGGACCCGAGGACGTCGCCCGCTTCCTCGATCTGGCACGCCGCTACGGGCTTGCCGTGACGGGCGGCTCGGACTTCCACGGCAAGGCCAAACCCGCGATCGAGCTCGGCCGCGGGCTCGGAGGGAATCTCTCAATCCCCAGGAGCGTGCTGGACGAGCTCCGCGCGCGGGTCTCCGGTTAACGAAATCACACGCCCCGGGCGCCCTTCGCACTCCAGTGCCGTCCCCGCCGCGGCGTGCCCCGCGCGTACATACGCCAGTGCGATCACCTTGCCGATCGCAGGCGCCAACGCCGCCGAAGTTACTTCCCCGACCGGCGTCCCGCCCGCGAACACCGCGACTCCGCGCCCCGGCGCGGTCCCCGTCTCGACGAGCAGCCGCACCAGCAGGCGGTTCACATGTCCCCGCGAACGAATCCGCTCCACGATCTCCTGGCCGAGATAGCAGCCCTTGCTGAAGTGAACCGCATGCAACTGCTGTGTCTCTTGCGGAAGGTGCTGCTCGGTGATGTCCTCCCCGTAGCGCGGCTTGCCGTGCTCCAGGCGCACGGCCGTGGCCGCCTCGGTATCGGCAGCCGCGGCGCCCGCCCGCTCCAGCGCCTCGATCAGCCGAGCTTTCTCCGCTGGAGGAAGCATCACGAAGAAGCCCTCCCCGCCGGTGTAAGTTGCCCTCGCCACCAGATTCGCGCCCCAGGCCGCGTGTGCGAACGGCGCCGCCGGAACGGGCGCCCCTAGGGACGCGAGAACCGCGCCCGCCTTCGGCCCCTCCAGCGCGATCGTCGCAAGGCGGGAGGTTGCCTCTTCCAGCGTCACATCATCCGCGATGATGTAGCGGTCTATGTGCGCGTAGAGCTTCGCCGCCGTCTCCGGCTCGGTGTCCACGACAAAGTGATCCTCGAAACAGAACACGTGGGCATCGGCCAGAATATGCCCCTGAGCGTCCAAAAAGAAGGCATAGCAACCCTCGCCGGGCCGCAACTCGTGGATGTGATTCGTACACAGCGCATGGAGCAGGCGCGCCCGATCCTCGCCACGGACAACGATCTTGCCCCGTGCCGAAAGATCGAGCCACGCCGCCGCTCCCCGCAGCGCCCGGTAGCCCTCTTCCATCAACCGAAGTATACAATCGGAAGGTGATCCACGAGATTCTGCCCGTGGGCTTGTTGCAGTGCAATTGCTCGATCTTCGGCGACGAGCAGACGGGCGAGGCGCTGGTCATTGATCCCGGGGACAACGTCGGCGAGATCTTACAGCTTCTGGCGCGGCACGGCCTGCGCCTCAAAGCCATCTTCGTCACGCACGCCCACATTGACCACATCGGTGGGGCCGCCCGTCTCAAGCAGGCCACGGGAGCGCCCGTCTGGCTCAACGATCGCGACCTGCCCCTCTACGAGCAGCTGGACTGGCAGGCCGCCTGGCTCGGCGTCGCCGTCCCGCCCCGCACCGAGGTGGACGTTTCACCCCGTGACGGAGACCGGCTCCGCCTGGGCGCCGCCGATTTCTTCGTGCTGCACACTCCCGGACATACACCCGGCAGCGTCAGTCTCTGGCTGCCGTCGGAGAACAAGCTCATCGCCGGAGACACGCTGTTCCGCGATAGCATCGGCCGCACGGACTTGCCGGGCGGCGACGGGCGCCTGATCCTGCTCTCCATCCGCGACAAGCTGCTGACGCTGCCGGAGGACACGCTGGTCATTCCGGGCCATGGCCCCGAAACCACCATCGGCCGCGAGAAGGAATCGAACTGGTTCCTGCGCGGACTGTAGCGATCCGCGCCCGCTCCACGGCCGACTTCACTCGTAGCGCAACGCCTCTGCCGGGGCGATCTTTGTGGCGTTCGTGGCCGGATAGATCGTCGCCAGAAAGCTCACCAGGATGGCCGCGGCGGCAATCCAAACGCCGTCCACCCAGCGAGGCTCGAACGGCACAAAGCTCAGTGAGTAAACTTCCTCGTCCAGACGCACCCAGCGGTAGCGGTTCGCCAGGTAACTGAGCCCGTAACCCGCCGCCAGCCCCAGCACGGTTCCCACCGTACCGATGATCAAGCCTTGGTAAACAAAGATCCGCCGGATCTGTTCGCGCCGCGCCCCCATGGACATCAGCACCGCGATGTCCCGGTATTTTTCCATCACCATCATCACCAGCGCCACCAGAATGTTCATGGCCGCCACCAGTTCGATCAGCCCGATGGTGATGATCGTCACGGTCTTCTCCATGCGCAGGGCGTTGAAAATTTGGCGGTTCTGTTCCATCCAGTGCGTGGCCGCCAGGCGCGGGCCGATGATGCGCTCCGCCGCCCGGGCCACCTCCGGCGCCCGGTCGAGGTCGTCAATCTTCAACTCGACGGCGTTGACGACGTCCGCCACCGCGAGCACCTTCTGCGCGCTCCGGAGCGATGTGAAGGCCCAGGCCGCATCCAGATCGTAGAAGCCGGTTTCGAAAATGCCCACCACGCGAAAGCGGAAATAGCTCGGTCTCGGTCCGAACGGCGTCAGTTCTCCCTGGGGACTGATGACGGTGGCGACGCTGTGGAGCGGCAACCCCGTCCGGGCCGCCAGGCGCGAGCCGAGAATGATCCCCGGCAGCCGGCCCTCCTCTTCGAGGGCCGCCACGGAGCCTTCCTTGAGGTAGTGCGCCAGGTCCGCCGCCTGGTGGGAGCCGGACTCGATCCCCTTGAGGACGCACCCGTCCGATTGCAACGGGCTCGACAGAAACACCGACCCGTACAGGCTCGGAGCGGCGCTCGCCACGTGTGGCAGGCCTCGCAACCGCGCCGCCAGTTCGCGCCAGTTCGCGATCCCGAAGCCCGGCTCTTTCTCGAGCACCGTGACATGCGCCGTCGCGCCCAGAAGATTGCGTTCGAGCGTGCTGCGAAAGCCGTTATTGATCGCCAGGGCGATCACCAGCGCCATCACGCCCGCCGCCACGCCCAGCACGGAGATGAGCGTGATGACGGAAATGACGGTCTGTTTGCGCTTGGCCTTGAGATAGCGGGCTGCGACAAAAAGCTCGAACCGCGCGGGGGAGGGTCTAGCAGCCATCGAGGGCGGCAAGGCGCTCGGCCAGGCCGATCGGTCCTTCCGGGCGCAGCAGCGGAAAGAGGATCACGTCGCGGATAGACCGCGAGTTGGTCAGCACCATCACGAGACGGTCAATGCCGATACCTTCGCCCGCAGTCGGCGGCATGCCGTAGCAGAGCGCCCGCAGAAAATCCTCGTCCATCTGGTGGGCCTCTTCGTCGCCTTTTTCCCGCAGGCGAAGCTGCGCTTCGAAGCGCCGCCGCTGCTCGAGCGGATCATTGAGCTCCGTATAGGCGTTGCCGATTTCCATGCCCGCGGCGTAAATCTCGAACCGCTCGACAAACTGCGGCTCCTCCGGCTTGTTCTTAGCCAGCGGCGACGTCTCCACCGGATAGTCGTAAATGATCGTGGGCTGGATCAGGTGCTTCTCCGCCACCCGTTCGAAGAGGTCTTGCAGCGCCTCGCCCGGCGTGCCTTTGGTCGAGTGCCATTTGAGCCATTCGGGATCGCTCAGCTGCTCCGGCGTCGGCCGCTCGCCGTCTTCCCAGAATGCGAGGATCGCTTCCCGCAGGCTCAGGCGCCGCAGCCGGCCGAAATCGAGCTTGTGCCCCTGAAACTCGACTTCCGTCGAACCGGTGGCGTCCAGAGCCACCTGGCGCAGCAGCTCCTCGGAGAAATCCATCAGGCCTCGATAGTCCGTGTAGGCCTGGTAAAACTCGAGCATCGTGAACTCGGGATTGTGCTGCGAGGAGATGCCCTCATTGCGGAAATTCCGGTTGATCTCGTAGACCCGGTCCATCCCGCCCACCACCAGCCGCTTCAGATACAATTCCGGTGCAATCCGGAGGTACAGGTCCATGTCCAGCGCGTTGTGATGGGTCACGAACGGGCGCGCCGCCGCGCCGCCGTAAAGCGGCTGCATCATCGGCGTCTCGACCTCGATGAACCCCCGCGCCTCCAGTTGCCGCCGGAAGGAGGCGATGATCTTGCTGCGCCGCACAAACACCCGCCGCACTTCCGGGTTGGCGATCAGATCCAGATAGCGCTGCCGGTAGCGCACCTCCACATCTTCGAGACCGTGCCACTTCTCCGGCATCGTCAGCAGCGTCTTGGCCAGGTGCTCGAGCCGCTCCACGTGCACCGTCAACTCGCCCGTGCGCGTGCGGAACAGGTAGCCCTCCGCCCCGATGATGTCGCCGATGTCCAGACCCCGCCACAGCCGGAAGTGCGTCTCCGGCACCGAATCCTGGCGCACGTAGATCTGCAGCCGCTCGCCGCCCTGCATCAGGTGCGCAAAACCCGCCTTCCCCATGTGCCGGATGGTGTGGATGCGGCCGCATACGCGGACGTCCACGCGCGGATTCAGTTCCTCCGCGCTCTTGTTTCCATACGTTGCCAGAATGTCGGGAATCGTGTGGGTGAAGTCGTACCGGGCGCCGTAAGGCCGGAAACCCAGTTCCTGGATCTCGCGCAGCCGCCGGATACGTTGCGCCAGCAGCTCGTGTTCGAGCGACAAGCAGGTTCTCCTTCGCGGGGAACCCTCATTATAATTGACCCTTGGATTCCATCTCTATCGTCATTCCTGCCTACAACGAAGAAACGCGCTTGCCCGCTGCGCTGGACGCAGTGACCCAATATCTTCGCCACGGGGCCTGGCGTTTCACCGAGATCGTGGTCGTGGATGACGGATCCACGGACTCGACCGCCCGGGTGGCGCAAGACTACGCGCTGGCCCACCCCGAAGTGCGCCTGCTGCGCAATCCAGGCAACCGCGGCAAAGGATTCTCCGTGCGCCACGGAGTCCTCGAAGCCCGCGGCGACTGGATCCTGTTCACCGATGCGGACCTGTCGGCGCCTATCGAGGAAGCCGCAAAACTCTTTCGCGCCGTCGAAGAACATCAGGCGCAGATCGCCTTCGGCTCCCGCGGCCTGGACCGTTCCCTGATCGAGATCCACCAGTCCTGGTTCCGCGAAACCGCCGGCCGCGTCTTTAACCTCTTCGTCCGGCTGCTGGCGGGACTCCCCTACGCCGACACGCAATGCGGCTTCAAGCTCTTCGAGCGCCGGGCCGCGCGCGAGATTTTCCGGCGGCAGACGCTGGACCGGTTCGGCTTTGACGTCGAGGTCTTGTACCTGGCTCGCCGGCTCGGCTTTCGCGCTGTCGAAGTGCCCGTGCGCTGGCGTCATTGTCAGGGGACCAAGGTCAGCATGTGGCGGGACAGCGTCAGTATGTTTCTGGATCTGCTGCGCATCCGCTGGAATGACCTTCTGAGCCGCTACCGCTAAGCCGGCGCCGGCCGGCCTGCGGTTCTGTTCCTCATCGCGCCTGCGTGTAGTATGTCGCCAGTGTCGTGAGGTTCCGGGAAAACTCGGCCGAACTGATGATCCTTTCGACCGGAGCTTCCGCTCCGAGAAACACTTCTACCGTGTCGTCAGGGCGGAGCTGGATCACCTGAGCCCTCGGCGCCGTTTCCTCCGCCGCTCCGTCGGAGCGGCCCCGGCCGATGCGCAGCACCATCGGACGCGCCGCATACACAAACACGAGCCGGCCCGGCTTGCCGATCACGCCCGGCCTCACCCACGCGCCGCGCTCATCGAGCGAAGCGATCAGCCGCCTGACCTCGTCCGGGCTCACCTCCGCCGACGGTACCGGACGCACCCGCTCCATCCAGGGCGACAAACCGCGGAGCTTCTCCGGCCGCCGCACGGCCGCAGGATCCGCCTGCACCAGCCAGCGATAATCCTCTTCAATCAGTGCCAGCTCCCGCCCGCTGACCAGCACGCCGTAATGCGTAATGACGGAATCCGGAGAATAGCTCAACTCGTAGCCGTCCACGATGCGGCTGCCCAGACCCGCAGCCTGAATCCGTGTGCCTTTGGTGATGTAAAGCGGCCGGTTGGTTTTCAGCTCGTAGAACCGCGCCAGCACCGGGCCTTCCGGCACGCGCCGGAACACTTCCGCATCCGTGCGCGGAACCACCGAGCGTTTGAGATACTCGAGCGCCCGGGGAACCGGCTCCAGGTACTTTCGGTCCCCCGTCTCCCGGTACAGGACCAACAGCGTCCGCAGGACCGCCTGGGACTCACCGCCAGTGACCGCCGGCGGCTCGAAAGCCCGGGCCCACGCCGGATGCATGTCCGCATCGTATTGCTGCGCCCAGGCAGGCTGCGGCTCCGGCATCTGCGCCAGCAAGATGAACCCGCCGCCCTTCTCCGCCGCGGCCCGGTAACGCGGCTCGTGGTAAATCCGAGCCGCTTCGAGCAAAACGTCAATCGCGTCGCAGATGGTGTTGTCGTTAAACGTGTAGTAGGCCCGGTAGTCCGCCCCGGGCCATTTGCGAGGCCACGAAGCGGGATAGCTCGCTCGCTTCACCGGGTGTTTGGCCGGATCCGGCGGATGGCGGAAACGCTGCGGCCAGGCGCCGTTGGGATACTGGGCCTCCACCAGCTTGGCGAGCGCATACTGCGCCGCCTCGTGGATGAGCTCATCGGAAAAGCCCAGCGCGCGGTCCACCCGCATCAGCACGCGAAGCGCTCCCTGGGTGACGTTGTCGTCCAGATTGGTCACGCCCCGCTTGTCTTCGCCGCAGTTTTGATCCGCACGGTACTGGTAATGCCTGCGCTGGTCCGGGTCGAACTCGATGAAGTAATCCCACCCGCCGCTGCACAGCTGCCCGCGCACCAGAGCGTGCGCCGCAGCACGGGCGAACTCCAGAAACTCCCGCTCTCCGGTGGCCTCATAGGCTTCCAGATACGCCAGCGCGACGCCGGGCGTTGCCGCACGCTGCACTTCCACCTGGGTTAAGCCTTCGGAAGCCTCCGAACGCCCGTAGCTCAGGTCTGCGGTGTAGTAGTAGTGGTACCCGCCTTCGGTGGAAACCTGGTACCGGAAAAACCGAGCGGCCTTGAGCATCGCCTCCAGCACTTGGCTGCGTGTGGGTTTCTCGGCCGCCCATGTGGCGGCGTGGCACAACACCGCCGCCGCAAGCCCGAGGCGTAGAACCGTCATGCGGCGTATTCTACAGCCCGGGCGGACGTGCTACCACTCGACACGAAACCCCGCGCGGAACGAGCGGGCGCCCGTCTGGTCGTATTGTGTTGCGCCGTCGCCGCCGCCCACCCCGCCGATCGTCGCCACGGTAGCCGCACTCGAGATGTTCACCGCGGGATCGTTGTAATTCGGATGGTTAAACAAGTTGGTCGCCGTTATCTCCAGCCGCGCCCGGAACCGCTCGTTGAACCGCAGCCACTTGGCCAGACCGGCATGAAGCACGTTCGACGGCGGCCCCTTGATGACTCCTCTTGCAGACGTCCCGAACCGTCCCACCGCCGGAGCCGCAAACGCGGAGGCGTCGAACCAGCGTTGCGGGCTCCTCTGGTCTTCCGGCAGGTTCGGGTTGCGGAGAATGTCCGGCCGGATGGTCACCTGCGCCGGTGTGCGCGTACTGGTGAACGCCGTGCCTGTCGGGTCCGGCCCGGTCCACTGCGGCGTCAGAAACTGCCCCGAGCTGAACAGCAACACGGTGGACAACTCCCAGCCCCCGATCGCCAGGTCCGCAGCCCGCCCGAGCCCGCTGCCGAATTTCCGGCCGCGGCCGAACGGAAGCTCGTAAATCAGATTGGCCGCAATCCGGTGAGTCGGGATGTCCGTCCATACCCCCCGCTCCCGCCTGCGATCATAGGCGTTTTCCGGAGACTCGCCCCGGTCCAGATCCCCGATGTCCCGGGCCCACACCCAGGAGAATTGATATCCGAAGCCCTGGCTGAAACGCCGCTCCGCTTCGACATTCAGGGAATGATACTGGTGCCCGGCTCCGTTGGTCAGGTAGCTGATCGCCGGATACTGCGGGAACAGCCGCGGCTTTTCCCAGAACGGCCGGTCATCCGGCAAGGGCTGGTTAATGTTGTAACTCCACTCGCCCTGGCGCGTGTTCGTCCCCACGTAAGAGATTCGGAAGCCGGTTTCCCACCGCTGGTGCTCGACGGTGAGGCTGTACTGCATGCTGTACGGCGTGAGGATGTCGGGCCGGACCGCAGCGGGAAGCGTCACCGTCGAGGGCCCGCCCACCGAGTCCGGGAACACGCGCGGCAGAATCACCGTGGGGTTCGTGGCCGGATTCGTAAAGCTCGGTTCGTTCACCACGAACGGCACGCCGCCCGCCGTCAGCGCCCGCGGAACAACATCGTAGAAAATGCCGAAGCCGCCCCGGATCACTGTGTCCGCACCGACGGGCCGCCAAGCCAGGCCGAGCCGAGGCGCAAAATTGTTGCGATCCGTCTTGAGCAGCAGCTTCGGGTCGTAACCGGCCCGGCTGGCCTCCACGACGTCCACATAGCCGCGCGGCATGAGCGGACTGACCGCCTTCAGCCCGCCGTCGGGCACCACGATCCGTCCCGTGGCGATGTCGAACAGCGCCTGCATGTTGCCGGCCTCGCTCCAGGTAGGCTTCCATTCGTACCGCAGGCCGAGGTTGAGCGTCAGCCGCGGATGCACCCGGAACTCGTCGGTCACGAAGAGGTTGTGGCCCCAGCGGTTGCGGTCAATCAACACCGGCGGGAACGCCCGGTTCGTGGTGGTCGGGATGCCGTACAGGAAGTCGGCATAGGGGTGGCCGGTGAAACGATTGGAGAAGACCGCGCGCCCGAACAGATTCGCGTTCGCCTGGCGGTCCTGGAAGTTCACGCGGTCCACCACAATCCCCGTCTTCAGAGTGTGGCGGCCGCGGTACCAGTTCACATGCTGCTGGAACTGCTGCGCAAAATTCCGGAAGCCGGGGTGGCGCCACTGCGTCTGCGTGATGCCCTGCACACCCAGGCCCGAGAAGCTGACATCGAAGATCCCGTTGATGTCCGGAAGATCGGGCGCCAGCCCTACCAGCCCCAGCTCCCGGACTACTTCCAGCCCTTTGAGCGGCCCGTTGCGGGGATTGTTGTTGAACGCATAACCCCACCGGGATTCCGCAATCAGCGTGGGCCGGATCTGATGTGTGTAGGAGACGTTGACCGCCCGCGTGTTGCGCGTCTGCCAGCGGAGTCCCACCGTCGGTAAATTGCTCTCCCACTCCCGGCTGTGGCTGCGGTCCCAGGTGTAGCGCGCAAACACAAAGCTACGATCCGAGAAGCGGTGGTCAATCCGTGCCGTCCAGTACGTGTTCGGATCGAAGGCGCGCAGTTTCTGCTCCAGGTAGTTGCGCGCCTGAAACACATTCGGATCGCCGACGTTCGGCAGCGGGTAGAACCGTTGCTGGATGCGGAGCGAGACCGGATTCAGCTGCGACGGTGGGATGCGGTTGCCCGGCAGCGGCTGCCTCGTCAGAGGGTCCCGGACGACCGTCCGCGGCAGCTCACCGGAAAAGTCACCCTCCCTCCACTTCGGAATCGGAACGGTGGGATTGAGCAGCTGCTGCGTGACGCTCCCGCGGGAGGTCTCAAACGAGAAGAAGAAGAACGTCCGGTTACGCCCGCTGTACAGCTTCGGCAACACCACCGGGCCCCCGATGCTGCCGCCAGGCCAGTGTCGCACTCCCGTGGCCCGCTGCGCCGCAAAGGGGTTGCGCGCCCGGAACCAAGGCGTAGCGTAGTAATCGAACACGCTCCCGTGCAGCTCGTTGGTCCCGCTCTTGGAGACCACCGTCACTTGACCCACCGAGCCGATGTCCGCGCTGTTGTTGGCCATGTCCACGCGGATCTCGGCGTAGCTTTCGATATAGTCCACCAGCGGGCTGATCTGCGTGCCGTCGAACCCGTTGGACACCGTGATGCCGTCAATGGACTGATCCGACTGGTTCACACGGCTCCCTGCAAACCGCCGCGCCGCCTGTCCGTTTGCCTTGACGACGGCCGGCGACAGCACCAGGAAGGAATACAGCGACCGCGTGTTCATCGGCAGTGAAAGCAGCTGCCGGGCAGCCTTGGAATCCCCGATCCGCGCCGTCTCGGCTTCGATCAGCGTGGCCCCGGCAGAGACCTCCACGGTCACCTCGACCCGGCCGACCTGAAGCTGAATGTCCAGACGCCTCTGGTCCCGTGCGACCAGCTCCACGTCCCGCGCCACGAACTCCTGAAACCCCGGAGCCGTTACGCGCACGGTATATCTGCCTTCACGCAACTGCGCGATCGTGTAATAGCCGGCTTCGTTGGAAGTGGTTTCGTACCGGTAACCCGTCGCCTCGTGCGTCGCCGTGACGTTCGCCCGGGGGATCACCGCCCCCGCGGGATCCGTCACCGTACCACTAATGCTGCCGAACGTAGTCTGCGCCCGCAAAAGACCCCATGGCACCGCCAGGATTGCGATGACGCCGAGAATCGCAACACGAACCCACACAACCCCCTCCTCCGTCACGGTGGCTACATCCTATCACGCCCACAAGCCGGGCTCAAGACAATGCCCTTTATTTTTTCACATGCATCTTTATCCGGCGGGCTTGGTAATCCGCGGCAACGAGATCTCAACAAAACGCCCCTCGCTTGACGCACCTTTATGTCGCCGATGCCACTTCCACAGCTCTAAGTCTCCTCGCCCCGGTCCTCAAACCGCAGCGACGACCGCCCGGCAGCGGCGGCAAACCGCTCGCTATACTCAAAAAAGGGATTCCTCAATTCCCGGTTCGCTGTGAATAACCACCCGTCGCACATCCGGCAGGCCGTTCTGCTTCTGGCCCACGGCGCGCCCGAACGCATCGAAGATATCGAAGAGTACTTGCGCTGCATCCGCAACGGGCGACCCGTCCCTCCCGCCATGGTCCAAGAGATCCGCCATCGCTATGCCGCCATCGGGGGCGGTTCCCCGCTGCTCGCCTGCACCCGGCGTCAGGCCCAGGCTCTCGAACAGAAGCTCAAGGCCGACGGCTTTCCCGTCAAGGTCTACTTCGCCATGCGGAACTGGCATCCCTTCATCCGGGAGACGATGGCGCAGATCCACCATGACGGCGTCGAGCGACTGATCGCCGTCTGCCTGGCGCCCCAGTACTCCAAAATGAGCGTCGGGCTCTACTTTCGCCGAACCCAGGAGGCCAAGGTCGCCGTCGGCGCCGCCACCCAGATCGTCTGGACCAAGAGCTTCCACGCCCATCCACTGCTCATCGAGGCCTTCGCCGAAAAGCTCGCCCCGTTGGCTGGCCACGGGCGCGTCCTGTTTACCGCGCACAGCCTGCCCGAGCGAATTCTCGAAAACGGCGATCCCTACGATGCCGAAGTCAGGACGACCGTCCGCCTTGTGGCGGAGCGTTGCGGCCTAGACACCTGGGATTTCGCCTATCAGAGCCAGGGAATGACCGAGGAGCCCTGGCTCGGCCCGACTGTGGAATCCGTGCTCGATGCCTGGGCCGCAGAAGGCGTCCGCCGCGCGGTCCTGGCCCCCGTCGGTTTTGTTTGCGACCACCTCGAGATCCTCTACGACGTGGACGTCCTCTTCCGGAACTACGCCCGCGACCGGGGCATCGAACTCGTCCGCACCGAATCGCTCAATGACTCCCCAACCTTTATCGCCGCGCTGGCTGCCGTGGTCGGAGAAAAGCTCCGATCCGGCTAGAAAACCCTCGGTCGTCATCGTCGGGGGCGGCATCTCCGGACTCTCGGCCGCCTATTACCTGGCCAAAGCCGGCATCGCCTCGACTCTCATCGAGCAGCAGCCCCGGCTCGGCGGCGTCATTCAGACCGAAGTCGTCGAAGGTTGCCTCCTCGAGACGGGCCCGGACAGTTTCCTGTCCGCCAAACCCTGGGCGATCGAACTGGTCCGCGACCTCGGCCTCGAGCACCAAATCATCGGATCGAATGATCACCTGAGGGTGACCTACGTCTTCAGACACGGCCGGCTTCTTCCCCTGCCGGACGGCCTGATGCTCATGATTCCCACACGCCTCCTTCCAATCGTGACAAGTCCGCTGCTTGGCTGGGGGACAAAACTGCAAATGGCAGCCGAGTTCTTCCGCAAGCCCCGTGCCCCCCGGCCTTCGGACGTCTCCGTCGCAGAGTTCATCCGGGAACACTACGGCCAGGAGGCGGTGGACTATCTGGCCGAGCCGCTCCTCGCGGGAGTCTACGGAGGAGACGCAGAGCGGCTGAGCACGGCAAGCGTACTGAGCCGTTTCCTCGAGCTGGAGCGGAATTACGGCAGCCTGACCCGCGGTGTGTTGGCCGAACGGCGGCGGCTCCGGCAGGAACGCAACTCGCAACCCCTGTTTCATACTCTGCGCGGCGGCCTGGGAACTCTGATCCATGCGTTGGCCGAAGCCGGTAGATCCCATACGCGGACCGTTGTCGCCCGCGCCACCGCCCTGGAACGGCACGATAGCGGCTACCGCATCCGGACCGAAGACGGCGTCTTCCCGGCCGATTGTGTCATCCTGGCGTGTCCCGCCTGGCAGAGCGCCGCGCTCGTGCGCACGCTGGATGGTGAACTGGCGGCGCTTCTGGAGGCTATCCCGTACCATTCCTCCGTGACGGTGGCTCTGGGCTACGATCGCCGGCAGTTCACCGGTTCGCTGAACGGCTTCGGGTTCCTCGTCCCCCGGCGCGAGCGAGGGCGGATCATCGCCTGCACCTGGGTGGGAACCAAGTTCGGGCACCGTGTTCCCCAAGACAAGGTCGTGTTGCGCTGTTTCCTCGGAGGGGGCGACGAAAGCGTGCTCGACCTGAGTGACGAAGACCTGGAGGCGTGCGTCCGCAGCGAGCTGCGGCGCATCATGGGCCTTACCGCGGCGCCCCGGTTCGCACGCATCGCCCGCTGGCCGCGCTCCATGGCGCAGTATACCGTAGGGCACCCGCAAAGACTCGAAGCCATCGAGGCGCGGCTTCGAAACTTTCCCGGACTGTACCTGGTCGGTAACGCCTACTACGGCATCGGCATCCCAGATTGCGTGCGCCTCGGACGCTGCGCGGCCGATTGCATCGCGGGCCGGTAACCCTTCCCTCTGAAAAAAACGGGCGGGCCTGGCGGCCCGCCCCAGTGGAGGTGAAAGCCGAAGGTGGAAGCCTAAAAGATCAGCTTCAAGGCGAACTGAATGTTGCGCCGACCCTCCTTGAGCGCCGGCACGAACGCAACCGACGATACGTCGGTCTCGCCGCCGTCAATGATCAGGTTCGGGTGGTTCGGCAGATTGTAAAACTCGCCGCGGAACTGCAGCGTAAACCGCTCGTTGACCCGGGTGTTCTTGTAGAAGCCCACGTCAATATTCCAGGCTCCCGGCGAGCGGAACGCGTTCCGTCCGGTCATGTTCTTCGGGAAGGGACCGAACTCCGCCGTCCCCGTAATCGGGTGCACGTAGTCGGAGTTGATCGGCGCCCCGGTCAGATCCAGGAACCGGAAGCGGTTCGGCTGCCCGGCCGGCGGCGGGTTCTCCGTCGGACTCCTCTTTACCGGACCGTCAAACATCGCCCGCGGGCACACCGCGAAGAACGCGTTGGTGCAGTCCCACAGCGTGTACGGGTTCCCCGTCCGCGCCGTGAAGATCGGAGCCACGACCCAGCCGTGCAGGATCCGGTTCACCACGCCGCGCGTGTTGCGCGCGAAGGGGATCTCCCAGTGCGCTCCCAGCCCGAGACGGTGCCGGATGTCAAAATCCGCGTCGCCGCGGTCGAGCTTAGGATCGAAGGGGTCGAGCAGACCCAGGTTGAAATTGTTCGACCGCTCGCTGAAGGTCGAACTCAGGTTATCAATGGCGTGGGACCACGTATAGTTCGCGGTCAGATTCAAACCCGTGTCCTTGAAGTTCCGGATCGTCGTGCGGATGTTGAGCCCGTGATAATCCGAAAACGCGTTGCCTCCCCTGCGGTTAATGTTGGTGTACTGTGTCAGGCGCAGCCGGTTCGTGCACACGCCGGGATTGCCCGGATCGGCGCAGGGGTCGCCGAGGAACACATGGCCTGCCCCCACCCGGTTCGGATCTTCCAGCGAGTACAGCCGCTGCCCCTTCGATCCGGAATAGTCCAGACCCACCACCAGGCCGTTAGTCACCTCCCGCTCGAGCGAGGCGCTCCAGAAATGGGCGTAGGCCGTGCGGATGTTCGCGTCCACGTTGCGCAGGCTCACGCGAGGCAGAGCCTTCGTCCCGCTCGTCCCCGCCAGCGGCCCGGCGTTGTCCACGCTGACCGGAATCCTGGGCAGATCCACACCGGCCGTCAGCGCAATCACGGCGTAATTCGGCGGGTTCTGGATCACGTTGAACGTCACGTTGCCGAAATTCCGCTCATAGCCGATGCCGTACCCTGCGCGGAAGCTCGTCTTGCCGTCTCCCGTGATATCCCACGCAAAGCCCAGCCGGGGCGCAAAGTTGTCCCAGTCCTTTCGCCACAGACCTTTGATCGGGCTGTTCGGAACGATGGCCACATCCCCGTTGCGGATCTGCTGGAAGATGTTGCCGCCCGCCCCGTCATAGTAGTTCGAATCGAGGCGCGGATCTTTGTTGTGCTGTACGCCGAAATACTCCCAGCGCACGCCGAGATTCACCGTCATCCGCGGCCGTACGCGCCAGGAGTCCTGCACATACAGCGCAAACTCGTGGTAGCGGTTGCTCCGGCTGAAGCTCGGAGGCCCCACAGGAAGCTGTAGCGTGCACTGGGGCGTAACCGTAGCCCCGCACGGAAACTTGCCCTGCGGGTCCACCGCCGCCTGGAACCGCAGCAGGTCGCCGGTCAGGAAGTTATCCATCGCCGTGCCGAAACGCGTGCTCAGCGTCTCGGCAGCCTCCTGGTAGGCGCCGAAGGTCCGGTTGTCCCGCAGGTACACGTAAGAGCCGCCAAAACGGAACTGATGAGCCCCCTTGGTGTAACTGATGTCCTCGTAACCCTGGAGGAAATTCTGGGGTCCGCCGAACGGAATTCCCGTTCCCGGACTGAAAGGAAGGTATCCGGGGAATGCCACGCTCGTTCCGAGAAACACCGCCCGCCGATCGAGCATATACAGCGTCGGCACTACACCAGCCGATCCGAGCGGCTGCAACGTGTTCAGCCGGTTGAACACTAACTTCGACTGCGTGACAAAACGGGGAGAAGGCGTGTGGATCAGCGAAGCCAGGTAACTCTGGTTGCGCGTCGTCACGCCCGTGTCAAAACCTGCATAGGGGCTGTTCGATACCGTGCCGTCGAAAATGTCCCGGTCCTCCAGCGCGTAACGGCCGTAAAGCTGCGTCCGCTCGCTGAGGTTGTAATCCACTCGCCCGACCAGCAGCACGGCATTCTGCGGGTCGCCGCCGCCCGCGTCGCTGGGGATGGTGTAAGTAACCTTCTCAAAGAGCGGCATGTTGGGATCCAGGCGCTGGCACGGGCCACCCGCCGCCGCTCCGGCGCAGGGATCAAACCCTTGAGAGATCAACTGGTTGCGGCTGAAGACTCCCAGGCTCTGGGCGTCGGAGCGCCGCGTGCCCAGCCGCGAGAAAAACTCGCGGGTGTTCGGCGCCGCCGCGGCGACGAACTGCGGCGTCGGAATCCAGGCAAACTGGGACGCGCCGCTGCGAATGCGGATCCACTCCGTGTTCTGGAAGAAGAACGCCTTGTCCTTCTTGATCGGCCCGCCGATCGAGTAGCCGAACTGGTTCCGCGTGAAGACCGAGCGCGGCACGCCGTTGGCGTTATTTTCCGGAGTGTTCGACGTCAGCCGAGACACCCGGTTGAACTCGTAGGCCGTACCGTGGAATTCGTTCGTCCCCGACCTGGTGGCGACGTTGACGACACCCCCGCCGGCGCGCCCGAACTCCGCCGTGAAGTTGCTGGTCAGTACGCTGAACTCCTGCACCGAATCCAGCGGGACGGTCTGGCCCACCGCCGCCACGAACTCGTCGTTGTTGGCTGCCCCGTCCAGCAGGATGTTGGTCGAGGCCGCCCGCTGGCCGTTGATCGCCACTCCCACGCCACGGCCCGTCGGGTCGGCTTCGGAAACGTTCCCGGCGGTCACCACGAAGTCGTACGGATTGCGTGTGAGGCTGGGCAGTTCCACGACGGCATCGCGGTCAATGACGACGCCCAGCGTCTGCGTCGCCGTGTTCACCTGCACCGCCGTGGCCGCCACCTCCACCACTGTCTCCGTCCGCCCGACTTCGAGGCGGAAATCGGCTGTGACACGCGCGCCCACCGCCACCGTCACCGGCCGCCGCTGCGTGGCAAACCCGGCGGCCTCAACCGTGATCTCGTAATCTCCGGGCAGCAGGTTGGCAAACGTGTACAGGCCCGCTTCATTGGTCGTGGCGCTGCGAGTCGCCTGCGTCGCCTGCGCGCGGACAGTGACCTTCGCATTCGGCACGACGGCGCCCGTCGGATCCATTACAGTACCCACGATCTGGCCGGTCTCGACCTGCCCCGCCAAAGGCAGGGCTGTCAGCAAGACCGCCAGCACACCGATCAACCACGCTTCACGGCTTCGCATACTACCAGTTCCTTTCCCTGGGGAAATTTGGACTGCGCCCTCAGCCCTGCACGCAGGGGTCCAGAGGCGCTTTACAAGCGCAAAAACTCAGTTTCTCAGTAGGTTAGCGGCATCCCGACGCCGCCACCACCCAGAAGTTGTTCCCGTTTCCGGTAGAGACCCTGCCGAATTTGGAAGTGACGACTGTTGCCGCCTCCCTCCGGGAAGCCCGGCGAGGCGCCACTCACTCTCAGAAGCTGAAATGAATCCCGAGCCGGACCGTGCGCGGTCCCTGGAAACTGGATGCCCAGCCGTAGCCCGGGGCTACGCGGATCCCCTGCTCGGCCATCATCTTCTTGTAGTCAAACCCCTTGAAGAAGTCCGCCTCGTGCTCGAAGGCGATCTGGCCGTCGTTAGGATGCGTGTAGCGCACGTAGCGGTCCGTCACCGTGCTCTGATTGAACAGGTTGAAAAACTCGAAGCCCACTTTGGCCCGGTAACGCTCGCTGCGGATGCGGAACTCGTGCGTGACCGCCAGGTCCAGATTCGAGAAAGTAGGCGTCCGGCCCATGTCGCCCCGCCCGTTGACGAAGATCGGAACGCTGCTGACGGCGAACACCTCCGTGGTCAGCGGCGTCCCGCTCATCAGGAACCACACCGGCGAAAAGCGCGTCTCCCCTGCACGGCTGCGGAAGATGTACGATCCGAACAGCTTGAAGGCGTGCGGGCGGTCGGTCGCCAGCCGGCCGTACACAAGCTGACCCTTGGCGTCGTAGCTCATAAACGGCAGGTCAAAGTACCGGTTGACGTTCGGGCTCTGGCGGCCATTTTCGTCCGAACTGGCCAGTCCCCCGTAGTTGCCCCACAGGCGGCTGAGCGTGTAGCTGGCCTGGAACACCAGATTGCGCCCGAACCGGTGATCCAGCCGCAGCTCCATCGCATCGTAGTCCCGCTTGGCCTTCGGCGTCACCGGGATCCCGGGGCCCCAGGTCTTCGGGTCGGCCGTGATCCCGAAACCGGGATTGGCGATGAAGTACTTCTCGCCCTGCGGCGTCAGAATGCCCACGTCTTCGATCGTCCGGTCCAGCCGGCGCCGTGTGTAACGCGCATTCAACACGAGCGAAGACGTCAAGGCGTGCTCCACGCCGAAGTCCCATACCCGGATGCGCATCGGCTTCAGGTTCGGATCAATCGTGTTGTCGTTCGGATCGTTGGAGGGGATGCGCCAGTCCACGACCTCGAACACGTTCGGGTTGGTCTGGCCAAAAGGCAGCGGCTTGATTTTGAAAAAGTCCGGATCATCGAGCGGATAGACCCGGTCATGCCACTTGTCGCCGCCGAAGCTTCCCCGCGGCATCTCGTATTTCATCATGTCGTAGAACAGCCCGAACGCCCCGTAGAGTTTCGTCTTGGTGTTCCCGAACAGGTCGTAGGCAAACCCGAGCCGCGGCGCCACCTTTTCGCCGAAGCCGAACTCGATGGCGCGCCCCGGTATCCGGGGATCGGCGCTGAAAGAGGGCAAGAACTCCCTCTCGAACCGCACGCCCAGATTCAGCCGCAGCCGCGGGTGGACGTTCCAGCCGTCCTGAATATAAAAACTCGTATTGTCGCTGCCGACGTCGCCAGTCGTCGCAAAGAAGCGGTCAATGTAGTACCCGTACTTGCCCCGCATGGTGCCCGGCACTGTGATGCCGATGCGCGTGCGGTTCCAGTAAAGGAAAATGTAGCCGTCCGGCCAGCCCGAAAACACGTCGTTGTGCAGCCGGTTGGTCTGATAGCCGAACTTGAAGCTGTGCTGACCCCCCAGATGGGTGATCCAGGTCCCGTCCGCGCTCAGGTTCCACCGTGTCTGAATATCCTTGACCGTCTGGAAATTGTTCGGCGTGAAATCGCCGGCCGGTCCCTGCAGATTAGGAGGAACCGGCAGATCCGGCGGCAGGTTCGTATTGGCGTTTGCAAAGCGGTACCGCGTGCCCCGCGGAATTCCATAGTCCTTGTAGTTGCGATAGTTATAACCGCCCCGGACGCTGAACAGCAGCCTGGCCGTCGCCGTGTAGTCCGCGCCGTAAGCATAAGTCGCCCCCGGGCTCCGGTACCCTTGGTCCGGCCACGGCGCCTTCGGGTCGTCAGTCCCCTGCTGGCTCGGCAGCAGGCCGTTGACCTTGTACGGCGAGTACACGTAGGACAGATAGGTGCGCAGCTTGGCTGCCGGAGCAATATCCAGTTTGGCCGTCAGCCAGTCCTGCCGGTCCCGGCGATACCAGACCACGTTGCTGTAATCGCGGAATCGCTGCTCGGTCACTCGCCGGTCGTAGCGCCACATCGCCGGAAAGTAACTCCCGAAAAACCACAGCTTGTCCTTCACGAAGGGCCCGCCCAGCGAAAATCCCGGATTGAGGAAACGCAAGCCGTCCCGCTTGTTATGGAAGTAATCCGCAATATTGTCGTTGAGGGGACTGGGCGCTCGGAGCGTGGGCCGCGGCCCCGCATTCATCCCGTCGGTCTCGTGGTACAGGGAAAACTGGCCGTGAAACTCGTTGCTCCCGCTCCGCAGAATCGTGTTGACCACGCCGCCGGTGGCGCCGCCGTACTGTGCCTCAAACCCGCTGCTCTTCACCTGAAGCTCCGAGACAAACTCCATCGGCACGCGGCTCGCGGTCGGCAGGTTGCCGTGCTGTAAATCCGTGACCTCGACCCCGTCAATGACAAAGACGTTTTCCGAACCGCTCGAGCCGTCCACCTGGTATCCCGCAGCACCTTGTTTGGGCTCGCGCCGGGCCCCCGGCGCCAGCTCGATCAGCATGTCAAACGAGCGCGACTTCGGCAGGAATTCGAAAAAGCTTACGTTTACGTTGGTCGCGCTGCCGCTTTGGGAAACGTCAATCAGGGCCGGCGTGGCCGACACGGTTACACTTTCCGTCACCGCGCCCACCTCCAGCCGCGCGTCTACAGTGAGCAGCCGCCCCACCTGGAGCATGATCCCCGACTGCTCCAGGGTTCGGAACCCGCTGGCCTTTACCGTTATCGTATAGGTGCCCGGAGGCAGCGATGGGAAAATGTAACTACCTGTTGCGTCCGTCGTCGTCCGCTGCGCCCGCACCAGCGACGGACTGCTCGCCTCTACCGTAGCGTTCGGCACCGCCGCCCCCGAAGGATCCGTAACCGTGCCCCGGATCCCGCCGGTCGTCTCTTGGCCCGTGACCACGGCAGCCACCAGGAGCACACAAACCACATAAGCCGTGAAGGCACGTATCCACATACACCCTCCTATGCTGGACAGAGATTGCAGTTTCCGAAGGCGGGTCGCGCAATGAGACTTCGGCTCGTTGAACAGCGTTGAGCCGAAGATCAACGCCTCAGCTTCACGGTAGGCGCCCTTCCCCAATTGCGTAACCTCTCGGAAGCTGTTTCCGAGCCACAGTTTACCACTGTCAACTTCGGATTTCCAGGCCTTAGGTCCCCTTTGGCCTGCTTGCGGGCAGATCCTGACCCCGCCCTCCAGTTCGCTCCCCCGTCTCTCCAGATCACGGCCGCCCCCGCCCGTGTATCCTACGGGCAATGGCGCCGCCGCAACTCTGCCCCGGGCCGGCCAGGCGCGCTGGCCGGCGGGAGCGCGTTCTCAGTCTGGGTCTGCTTTCGCTCCTCGTCTTCGCGCTCTGGCTCCCCGCCCTGGAGGCACAGCGCGTCTCCGACGATTTCCAGCTCGTCGGTAGGATCGGCTTCTCGGACGTTCTCCGCTACTTTCGGGAGTCCTTCGGTTTCGGCAGGAACGAATACCGGCCCCTGACGGCGGCCTCCTTCGCCTTGGACCGGTGGATCTGGGGTGAGCAGGCTGCGGGATACCATCTCTCAA
>DATLYE010000018.1:0-32245 GCA_035575135.1 Bryobacteraceae bacterium | reverse complement strand
CTTCGGCGGCGAGGCGCCCATCCTCGTGCGTACCGCCGATGGCAAGGTATACGCCATCGCCGGCGTGGGCACGATGCCCAGAAGCGCCACGGCCGACTTCTTCCGTAACCGGCGGCTCATGCCGGGGGAAGTTTTGCGGCTGGAACCCGGCGGCTTGCGGGGGATGGTCCCAGTCGCGGGCCTGATGCCCGCGCTCGTGCCGGGCATGGTGGATGCCGTGCTAGTGGCCCTGCGCGATTTTGGCACCAAGTCCTTCGCCGAGGTGGTCGCGCCCGCCATCGAGCTGGCCGACGGAATGGTGCTCGATGAAACGCGCGCCAACAGCATCCGCCGTGTCGAGCCTTTCTTCGAGCTGTGGCCCACCTCGCGGCGCGTCTTTCTGCCCGACGGCCGCCCGCCCTCCGCAGGTGAACTGTTCCGGCAGCCGGATCTGGCCCGCACGCTGCGCGCGATGATCGCGGCCGAGAGACGGGGACGCGCCGCCCGGGGCACTCGCGCCGCCGGGATCGAGGCGGTGCGCGACTTCTTTTACCGCGGCGACATCGCGCGCCGGATTGACGCCTTCAGCCGCGAGAACGGCGGACTGCTCCGCTACGAGGACATGGCCGCGTTCCGGCTGAGCCCGGAAGCTCCGGTCTCGACCGTCTTCGGCGGATGCGAGGTCTTCAAGCCCGGCTTTTGGAGCCAGGGGCCTGCCATGGTGCAAGCGCTGAACATCCTTGAGGGGTACGATCTCAAGGCGATGCGCTGGAACTCGGCCGAGTATATTCACACCGTGGTGGAAGCCCTCAAGCTGGCCTACGCGGACCGCGACACCTACTATGGGGATCCGAAATTCAGCCGGATCCCTGCGGCCGAGTTGCTGTCGAAAAAGTACGCCGAGGCCCGGCGCAGGCTGATCGCGGCACGGGCATCGCTGGAATTCCAACCGGGGGTGGCCGGCGACCCCCCGCGGCCGCGGCACCCTTCCGAGGAGGAAGCAGTGCGGGCACGGATTGATGACGCGCTGGCCTCCAAGGACACCACCTGCGTGAACGCCGTAGACCGCAATGGCGTCATGTTCTCCGCCACTCCTTCCGGGGCCTGGATGCCCCCCGTGATCGCAGGCGACACCGGCATCCCTCTGACCCAGCGGGCGCAGAGCTTTTTGCTTGTACGGGGGCATCCCAATGAGCTGGCGGGCGGCAAGCGGCCGCGCGTGACTCTGAGCCCGACGCTCGTCACCCGCGGCGGAAAGCCTTATCTGGCCCTTTCCACTCCCGGAGGTGACAATCAGGACCAGGCGCTGCTTCAGGTGATGTTGAACATCACACTGTTCGGCATGAATGCTCAGGCAGCGGTGGAAGCGCCCCGATTCCAGACCCGGCATCTGGTCTCCAGTTTCGACAACCACGCCATGAACCCCGGGGATCTCATTCTGGACGACCGGATTCCGGAGGCGGTGGCGCAGCAGCTCCGCCAGCGCGGGCACAAGGTCTCAACGCGGCCGCGGACTGCGAGCGGCGCCGCCCCGGTGGTGGTCCGGGTGGCCGATGCCGGCGGCCTGGAAGCGGGCGCGGACCCCTACTACTACCGCGTGGCTCACGCCTGGTGACAGATCCGGCCTACGCAGGTCCGTGTGGGAAAATAGAGTCAATGACCGGCCACGAGATACGCCAGAAGTTTCTCGATTTCTTCGCCGCGCGCGGCCACCGCGTGGTGCGCAGTTCGTCTCTGGTGCCGGCCAACGACCCGACGTTGCTGTTCACCAACGCGGGCATGAACCAGTTCAAGGACGTCTTTCTCGGCCGGGAGAAGCGCGACTACACGCGTGCCGTCTCTGCCCAGAAATGCGTCCGTGCCGGCGGCAAGCATAACGACCTGGACAATGTCGGCTACACCCGGCGGCACCACACCTTCTTTGAAATGCTGGGCAACTTCTCGTTCGGCGACTATTTCAAGGCCGAAGCCATCGCGTTCGCCTGGGAGCTGGTCACGCGCGAGTTCGGATTGCCCAAGGAGCGCCTTTACTTTACCGTCTTCCGGGACGATGACGAAGCGGAATTGCTGTGGCAGAAGGTTACCGGATTTCCCAAGAGCCGCATCTACCGGCTCGACGAGAAAGATAACTTCTGGCAGATGGGGGAAACGGGCCCGTGCGGTCCGTGCTCGGAGATTCATTTTGATCTCGGGCCGGAAGCCGCCGAGCCCGGCCACGAGCACGAGGAGTTTCCAAGCGACTGCGGCGGGCGCTTCGTCGAAATCTGGAATCTCGTCTTCATGCAGTATGACCGGGATGCCGCCGGTCGCCTGAACCCGCTGCCGCGTCCCTCGATTGACACGGGTATGGGGCTGGAGCGCGCCGCTGCGGTGATTCAGGGCAAACTGTCCAATTACGACACCGACCTGCTGCGGCCGCTGGTGGACCGCGCCGCGGAACTGTTCGGCATCCCCTACGGAGAGAACCCCAAGGCGGACGTAGCTCTCCGCATTGCGGCCGACCATAGCCGCGCCGCCGCTTTTCTGATCCACGACGGCGTGCTCCCGTCCAACGAGGGTCGCGGCTATGTACTCCGCAAGATCATGCGGCGCGCCATGCGTTTCGCTCGCTTGCAAGGCGTCCATGAGCCCTTCCTTTACAAGCTGACGGGCGCGGTGGCCGAACTGATGCGGCCCGCCTATCCGGAGCTCATGGAAAGCGTGCAGCGCGTGGCGCGCATCGTCAAGGACGAGGAACATCGCTACCAGACGACGTTCCAGGTGGCCGAACGCGTCTTCCATGACGAGGCCCGTGCAGCCTCCGGCGGGGTTCTGTCGGGCGCGGCAGCATTCCGGCTGTACGACACCTACGGACTCGCGCTCGACGAGCAGGAGGAAATGGCCCGCGAGTACGGTCTGGTCATTGACCGCGAGGGCTTCGAGCGGGAGATGGAGCGGCAGCGGGAGCGCGCGCGTGCCAGCTGGAAAGGCGCCCAACTGGCGCAGGTCGCCTCCGTCTACGGCGAGCTGGCGGAGAAGCGCCGGACGCGCTTTGTGGGCTACGAAACGCTCGAGTCCCCTTCGTGCCGTATCGTCGGGCTGGTGGCGGGCCAGAAGCTCGTCGAAGACGTGCCGGCCGGCGCACAGGTGGAAGTGATTCTGGATGAAACGCCGTTTTACGCCGAGGCAGGCGGACAGGTAGGCGATACCGGCGTCCTCTATTCCCCCGAGACCGGAGAAATGGTGGCCCGCGTCGAGACGGCCTATCCTGCCATTGCCGGACTTACGGTACACCGGGTCAGGACGCTCGTGCCCTTGCGGGTCGGAGAATGCGTCCGAGCCAAGGTGGACGAGGAATCGCGCCGCGCCACCATGCGCAACCACACCGCTACGCACTTGTTGCACGCCGCGCTCCGTTCGGTTCTGGGAACGCACGTCAAGCAGGCGGGCAGCGTGGTCGAGCCGGCGCGGCTGCGTTTTGACTTCACGCACTACGCTGCCATGGACCCCGCGGAGCTTGAGGAGGTCGAGCGGCTCATCAACGAGCAGGTTCTCCGCGACGTCCAAGTCCGTACGGAGCTCATGGACTTAGAAGCGGCCTTGGCCAGCGGGGCCATGGCTCTGTTCGGCGAAAAATACGGCGACACGGTGCGTGTGGTCACGGTACCCGGGTTCAGCCGGGAGCTTTGCGGCGGAACCCACGTGCGCCGGACAGGGGAGATCGGCCTGTGCAAGATCCTCTACGAGGGCAGCATTTCGGCCGGGGTGCGGCGCATCGAAGCGGTCACCGGCACCGCGGCGTTGCAACGGTTTCAGGAGAGCCATGGAACCTTGCGACGTCTGGCGCACCTGGTGCGCGCCTCCGAAGGCGAGCTCGTCGAACACGTGGAAAAACTGCTCACGCAGCAGAAGACCCTTGAGCGGCAATTGGCGCAGCTCAAAGAAAAAGTCGCGCAGGCGCAGATCGGGGAGCTGGAGAGCCAGGCGCGCGAACTCAAAGGCGTGAAGGTACTGGCGGGCCGTGTGGACGGCCTGGACCGCGAGCAGATGCGGCGGATTGCGGACTCCCTCCGCAACAAATGGCGGTCCGCCGTGGTGGTGCTCGCGTCCGCGCAGGATTCCTCGATCGCCATCGTCTCCGCCGTGACCAAGGATTTGACGGGTAAGGTTCACGCGGGCAAGCTGGCGGGGTCCGTCGCCCAGAAAGTGGGTGGGCGCGGCGGCGGGCGGCCCGACCTGGCGGAGGCGGGCGGCAAGGACGTGGCCGCGCTGCCGGAGGCGCTGGCTTCCGTTTACAGCGAAGTGGAGGGCTTGCTGTGAGCCCCTACGACGCTGTCGTCGTAGGCGCCGGACCTACCGGGCTGGCCTGCGCCATCGAGCTGAAGCGGCGGAACCTCAGCGCCGTGCTCATCGAAAAGGGCTGCATCGTCAATTCGATCTACAACTACCCCACCAACATGGTGTTTTTTACCACGCCGGAGCTGCTGGAGATCGGCGACATTCCCATGACCTCCATGTACGAAAAGCCAACGCGTACCGAGGCGCTCAAGTATTACCGGCGTGTCGCGCAGTTTTATCAGCTCGACGTCCGCCAGTACGAACGGGTCGAGCGGATCACGGGCGAAGACGGCAACTTTGTCGCCCACACCATTGACCGTTTCGGTTGCCCGCGCACTTACCCGTCGCGTAAAGTGATTCTCGCCACAGGGTTCTACGACCGCCCGAACCTGCTGAACGTTCCGGGCGAGGATCTACCCAAGGTGATCCACTACTACAAAGAGCCTCACCCCTATTACGACATGGATGTGGCGGTGATCGGCGGCAAGAACTCCGCGGCGATTGCGGCTCTGGAGTTGCACTGGACGGGCGCCCGCGTCACCTTGATTCACCGCGGCGAAGCGATTTCCGACAAGGTCAAATACTGGATCAAGCCTAATCTCGAGAACCGGATCCGCACTGGTGAGATCAAAGCGTACTTCCGCTCGCGCGTGCTGGAGATCCGGCCGGATTCCATCCGTGTGGCCACCCCCGAAGGCGAGATCTGGCTCAAGAACGACTTCGTCTTCGCGATGACGGGCTACCATCCCGACGTGGATTTCATGGCGTCGCTGGGCATCCGCTTCGATCCGGAAACCGAACGCCCGTACACTGACCCCGAAACGCTGGAGAGCGAACGCAAGGGTATCTACCTGGCCGGGGTTATCGTGGCCGGCATGAACACCAATGAGATCTTCATCGAGAACGGGCGTTTTCACGGCAAGCAGATTGCCGAGGCCATCGCCACCAGTCTGGGCCGGCGGTAGGGAAGGGAAGCCGCTCCACCAGCGACGGAGCATCCAAGCGGTTTTCAAGCCGCGCCCGGTTCGCAGCCGGTAGATCCTGGTGAAGCGGGTTTCCGCCACCAGCTCGTACCGGGACAGCCACGGTCTCAGGTCCTCGTACCGATTGATGGCGAGATCGGGGTTCAGCATCCCGAGCCCGTCGGCAATGAAAGCGGGAGAGGTTTGCCGCAATCGCAACCGGTTGCGCCGTGCCAGTTCCGGAAGAGTGGGGCGGGAGACTTCCAGGTGCCGGTCGGCCATCACTCCGGTGAGGGGTTGCGAGTCCAGGAACGGCGTCCCGCCAGGCATCGCTGCGAGTACGTTCAGCTCGGGCCGGTAACCCCACACAAAGAGCGTATCGCCCGGTCTTGCCATCTCCCGGAGCTTTCCGGCTGCCTGGCGGCAGTCCTCGAACAGAGCCAGGTCGCGCAGAGCCGCCGGGTCGCCGCGCAAGGTCGCGAGATGGCGGGCGCCGAAGCGCACTGCCGGAACGACCAGTGTTGCGGTGCACAGCAAGATCGCCCACTTCCGCGGAAGCCGGAGCCATCCTCGCGCCGCAGTGATCGTCATGACCGGCAGCAGCGCCAGGTAGTACCGAGGGAAAAAGCGCGCCCCCGCGCTGACGGCTGCCAGGCTGACTGCAAGCCAAACGAACATCCGCCCGCGGAGGACATGCGGCTTGGCAAAGAACAGCCACGCTCCGACAACCAGCGCGGCGTGAAATCCGGCCCAGTTTAGTGTCCGCCGGAGGCCCTCCCGGACGGGATCTTCGACAAACGTGTTATGCGCATAGAAAATACCCCAGCTCCAGACGGGTTCCCACCAGTCCCACGCAAGGAGGCAAACGGCGGCCGCACCTCCGGCAAAAGCCGCCAATGCGCGCTTCCAGCCCTCCGGCCGCCACACAAGGATCACCGGCAGCAGCAGCAAAGCCTTGGTGTGGGCCAGCAGGCCCGCGGCTGCGATTGCGCCGGCCATCCCGGCCCGTCCCACGGAAACAGCCAGTACGGATAGCAGGCTGAACGGAATCAGGAGGAAGTCCGGAGCCAGAGACAGGATGGCGGCGGGGTGATCAAAGCTCAAAAAGAACGCCATTGCCGCGGCTGCGATGCGGCCCTCGGCGTGCCCGAAACACACGCGGGCGGCGCGGGCGGCCAGCCAGCAGCACAGCAGCGCGAACGATGCCCCGGCGATCCGTAGAATCCAGCCGGTCTGAGCGCCCCAGAGCACGTAAATCCACGCGTACAGCGGCGGCTTGTCGAACCAAACATCCCGGTAAAGCGCCGCTCCTTCCAAGATCCGGCGGGCTCCGGCGATACCGTACGCTTCATCGGCCCACAAAACGGCGCTATGGCAGAGTCGAACGGCTGCGAGCAGCGTGAAACATGCGAGCCAGAATGCCACGTCGCGGCGGGAGAGATCGGGCAAGCGCATCCCTCACAAGATGCGAAACAACATGGCGCTGTCGGCGGACGCCTCGCGGGCCACTCCCCAGTCGCTTGCCTGGCCGGCGAGCAGGCGGCCGATACGCCCGGTCCCTTCACCGGCCACCGGGGCCAGAATAAATCCCACGCCGCTTCGCTTGAGCACGCGGATCGCCGAAGCTTTCAAATCCACCGGGGGATAGGGCCTGTCCGGGGGCTTTTCGGCCAAGAGTCGCCAGCCTCCGGTGCTGAGGCGGCCTTGGATCACAACGTCTCCGGGCTCCGTGCTCACGGCGGTGAGCGCCACCAGTGCCAGCGGACGGCGGAAGGTGATTTCGAAAAACATATCCGGGCGCGCTGCTTCCCAAGTGCTCCAGCGCGAGACCAGATTCCCATCGAGGGCATACGGTGCTTCCCATACGTTGGGCCGTGCCGAAAGCAACCACGTCCGGTCCGTCGGGACCGGCCCCGCACGGCTGTAGAAGCGGATTTCGTGCAGATTCCAGGAGGGGACTCGCGGGCCCGCCCAGCCGAGCCGCACGGCCTCCAGTTCGAGCTCCGGCCAAGCCGCCTCGATGCGCCGCAGCAACCCCGGCTCCTGGCGCGTGGCGAGCGCCAAAGCGCCCATAAGGCGCTGCCCCAGAGCCGATTCCCAAAACACGACGAGCTCCCGATCCACGTAGCCCTTCGGCGCTCCGACCAAGTCCAGAATCCGCACGCCGGCCGGCGTGTGCTGCTCGATCATCTCTGCCACTCGGTACGCTGGAAGGACCCGCCGCAGATAGTGCTCTTGGGATTCGATCGCGAGAGCCGCCCGCCAAGGAAAGCCCTGGAGCCGCCAGGCCCCGGCATCGGCGTACCATCCGACAACCGCGGGCCAGGAGCTGAAAGCGTGAAACGCCAGCGCAAGCAGGCGCAGTTTCCCGGGCAGGGCCATGGCCAGCAGAAACGACAGCCACGGCAGTGCGGGGAGAAGAAACCTGGTTCCGGAGTTCGCGAGCCACGGTGCGGCGAGAATCAGTGCTGCGGCTGCCATCCAGCGCCCCTCCCGTCGCCGTAGTGCGAGCAACCCGGCGGGTGCCAGCAGAAACAGCGGTCCGAGCAACCCTTGCAGCCTGCTGCCCCGGACTGTCAGCTCGAGCGGCAGGGCGGCCGCCGGCACGCTTCCGGCGCTCAGCGACTCAAGCAGAACTCGCTCGGAGGCGCTGTGGAAATAATGGTTCGGAAACCACGCGTTGAAGAACGGAGCGAGTGGGTTCCCGCACCACAGCACATTGCGCACGAGCCACGGAGCCGCCACCAGCGCGGCAGCCGCGGCGAAGACCAGTACGGCCTTCCAGACCCGTTGCGCCGCAAGATACAGCAGCACTCCCGCGGCCACCACGGCGCCGCTCATTTTGACGGAATAACAGAAGCCCGCCAGAAGGCCTGCCGCAGCCAGAATAACCCTGCCGCCGTGCTGCTGCCATTCCAGGAGCAGCCGCAGGGCCGCCAGCGCGGCGAAGGTCAGCAGAACATCCGTGTAGGCAGATGTTCCGGTTACGCCGGTCACCGGCGAAATCACGTAGAACGCTGCTGCGGCGGCGGAAGCAGCCGCGCTCAGCCCCAGTCTCAGCCCCGTTTCGAGCATCAGGAACACGGTCGCTGCGAGGAAACCGAAGTGAACCAGCTTGGCCGCCACGGCTCCCCCGACGGCGTAGGCCGGCAGGAAAATCGTCTCCGCTCCCTGAGGGAGCATTTCGTAGAAGGCCACCCGGGTCGGAAATCCCTTGACGCGGAGAAACTCCCGCACCAACCCGAGGTGATAGTTGATCGCGTCGGGCTGAATCTCGGGGGCCAGTGCGTGAATCGTGTAAAGCACAGCGTAGGGCGCCAGAACCACCCATAGAAAGCCCGGAGGCGCCACGGCGAGATGCGGGCGTCCTCGCTTCCGCACGGCTCCGGCGGCGATGGCGACCGCGCAAAGCAGCACAAGCGCGCCCCGACTCGCGGCTTGCGTGGCGAGAAGCAGGAAAACGCTCAGACTCAGCAGCGGAACGCCGCCGGCCAGCTGCACGGTCCTGCTCGATGCGGGCAGCAGCCGGCGCCCCAGCCCGAAGGCGGCGGCGAGCGCCAGGCCTGCTCCGAAAATCGCAGCCACTACGGACAAACCCCCAGTCTACTTGCCGGCGCGCTTCGGTGGTAGCATGGTGCGGAATGGAGGCGGGTTGCGATGTACACCAGAAGACATTTCTGCGCCGTGGCGGTCTGTGGCGTGGCGGCAGGTGCACCGAAAATTGACTCCAGAATCGCCGGAGTCATGATCGGCGCCCAGAGTTACAGCTTTCGCGACCGCTCACTCGAAGAGGCTCTGGCGGCCTACAAAGAAGTGGGCTTGGGTTACTGCGAACTCTGGTCCGGTCACGTCGAACCGCGCAAGGCTTCCCGAGAAGAACTGCGGAACTGGAGGCTTACGGTGTCGCTCGATCACTTCCGTTCGGTGCGGAAGAAGTTCGATGAGGCCGGCGTCGAGCTCTATGCGTACAACTACAGTTTTCGGGACGACTTTACGGACGAGGAGATCGCCCGCGGTTTCGAGATGGCTCAGGCGCTCGGCGTGCGCGTGTTGACGGCCTCGGCCAATGTGAGCACCGCCAGGCGGATCGATCCGTATGCGGCCAAGGCGAGGGTTCACGTGGGCATGCACAACCATTCCAGTCTGCGCCCCAACGAGTTTGCGCGGCCCGAGGATTTCGAGGAGGCCATGCGCGGCGCCTCGGCGTACATCGCCATCAATCTGGACATCGGCCACTTCGTTGCGGCGGGCTACGATCCGGTGGATTTCATCGCCCGGCATCACGACAAGATCGTCACGCTGCACATCAAGGACCGCAGGAAAAATCAGGGGGCGAACGTGCCGTTCGGGGAGGGCGATACTCCGATTCGCGAGGTGCTGCAGTTGCTCAAGACTCGGAAGCTCGCGATTCCGGCCATGATCGAGTACGAATACAAAGGCCAGGATACAGTTGCCGAAGTGCGGCGTTGCTTTGAGTACTGCAAGCAAGCGCTGGCGTAGCCGGACCACGTTCCCGGCGACGAGGGGAGCTTCCGTACGGCGCCGGAGCAATTCAGATTCTGCCACGACCAGGATTCCCCCTCCTTTGCCTGCGGCCGGAGGCACGGCGGACGGACGGGCGGTTATGATGGGAAACGATGCGCTGGCCCGTGATTGTAACGCTTGCGTGCGCCCTGGGATCCGCGGCAGCAACCAAGATCTTTCCGTTTGACTACGATCAATACGACCTCGCCAACGGCCTCCGGCTGATCACCATCCCCACCAGCTATCCCAACGTGGTGGCCTTGTACATCGTGGTGCAAGCCGGTTCGCGCAACGAAGTCGAGCCCGGCAAGAGCGGCTTCGCGCACCTGTTCGAGCACATGATGTTTCGAGGCACGAAAGAGTATCCGCCGGAGAAGTACGAAGCCGTTCTCAAGGCGGCCGGAGCCTCCTCCAACGCTTACACCACCGACGACCACACGGCCTACCATACGACGTTCTCCAAAGAAGACCTGGAAACGATCCTCAAGATGGAAGCCGACCGTTTCCAGAATCTGCACTACACCGAAGAAGTGTTCCGCACGGAAGCCCTGGCTGTGTTGGGGGAATACAACAAGAACGCAGCCAACCCGACTTCCAAGCTTTTTGAGGTCCTGCGGGAGACGGCCTTCGAACGCCATACTTACAAACACACGACCATGGGCTTCTTAAAAGATATTCAGGACATGCCCAATCAGTACGCCTATAGCTTGGAATTCTTCAACCGCTACTACCGCCCGGAATACACCACGATCGTTGTGGCGGGCGATGTGCGCCCCGAGGAGGTGCGGAGGCTGGTGGAGAAATACTGGGCCGGCTGGAAGCCCGGCGGCTATCGCCCGGAAATTCCCCCGGAGCCGGCGCAGAAGGGCCCACGCGAGTCCGAGGTCGCCTGGCCCTCGCCGACGCTGCCCTGGCTGGCGATCGCGTTTAAAGGGCCTGCGTATTCCGACACGGAGAAGGATCTGGCGGCTCTTGACCTTTTGGCCTTCGCCGGTTTCTCGGAAAGTTCCGAACTCTACCAGCGGCTGGTGATCCGCGAACAGAAGGTGGATTACCTGGAGGCAGAAAACGCGGATCGTGTGGACCCGTATCTGTTTACCGTGTGGGCGCGCATCAAGAATCCGGCCGACGTGGCCTACGTGCGGGAGCAGATCCTGGCGACCCTCGAAGGCTTCCGAAAAGCGCCGCTGCCCGGCCCGCGGCTGGAGGCAGTGAAGAATCACCTTCGCTACCGGTTTGCTTTGAGCCTGGACAACAGCCAAAGCATCGCGGCCACCGTGGCGCGCTACGTGGCGCTGCGGCGCACGCCGGAAACGATCAACCGGCTGTATGAAACCTACGCCGGCATCACACCGGAAGACGTACAGGCAGCCGCGGCCAAGTATCTCACCGACAGCGGGCGGACCGTCGTTACCCTCCGAGGTGCCGGGCGATGAGACTGCAGAATTCTGCGGCGATGCTGCTGCTGGCGGCGGGGACCCTCTCGGCCGACGTCCGGGTGGTGGCGCTGCCCGCCCCCTCCCCGCTCGTGAGCTTTCGGATCGTGTTCCTGACCGGCTCGGCCAGTGACCCTGCGGACAAACCGGGTACGGCCGCCCTCACCGCCGCCATGCTGGCGCGCGGGGGAACGCGCCAGATGACCTATCAGGAAATCCTGGACAGGCTCTTTCCGATGGCCGTATCCGTCGCCGACCACACGGACAAGGAAATGACCGTCTTCTACGCCACCACGCACGTGGACAATCTCGAGAAGTTTTACGGAATTTTCCGGTCCATGCTGCTTGACCCCGGCTGGCGCCAGGATGACTTCAAACGCCTTCGCGACGACGCGGTCAACTTCCTCCGGGTGACGCTGCGCGGCACGAACGACGAAGAGCTCGGCAAGGAGGTCCTCTACAACCAGATCTATGCAAACCACCCGTACGGGCATCACAACGTCGGGACGGTTTCCGGCCTCGAAAGACTCACACTTGAAGATCTCCGGCGTTTCTACCGCAATCACTACACCCGGGCGAACCTCATACTCGGTATTGCCGGAGGCTACCCGCGCGATTTTGTGGAGCGGATGCGAAAAGATTTTTCAGCGCTGCCTGAGGGCAAGCCCGCCCCCGCCACGCGCCCCGCACCCTCCCTCCAGAAGGGCATTCGCGTCACGATGATCGAGAAAGAGACGCGTTCGGTGGCGATCTCGCTCGGGTTCCCGATCGAGGTCCGGCGCGGCCACCCGGATTTCCCCGCTTTGCTCGTGGCCCAGTCCTACTTCGGGCAGCACCGCATGAGCGGCGGTCGGCTCTACCAGCGCATGCGCGAGCTGCGCGGGCTGAACTACGGGGATTACGCCTACATCGAATACTTCCCGCGCGGCATGTTTCGCCTGGAACCAGAGCCCAATCTGGCCCGCCTGAGCCAGATCTTTCAGATCTGGATCCGGCCGGTAGAGCCTCCCACGGCTCACTTCGCGCTGCGCCTGGCCCTTTACGAGCTCGATCGCCTCATCAAGCGCGGGCTTTCGCCGGAGGACTTCGAGCGGACGCGCACGTTCCTGTCCAAGTATGTCAACCTGCTGCTCAAGACCCAGGACGCCCAGCTCGGCTATGCGATTGACTCGCATTACTACGGCATCCCCGACTACATCAACTACGTCCGGTCCGCACTGGCCCGCCTTACTGTGGAAGACGTCAACCGCGCCATCCGCAGACATCTCCGCACGGAGGATCTCCACATCGTCATCGTCGCCAGGAACTGCGACCAGCTGCGCGCGAAGCTGCTTGCCAACGAGCCGTCTCCGATGAGTTACAACGCCCCCAAGCCCAAGGACATTCTCGATGAAGATAAAGTGGTCGAACGCTGGCCGATCCGGTTGAAGCCGGAAGCGGTCCGCGTCCTTCCTGTGGAGAAGGTTTTCGAGTAGGCGTAGCGTTGTTCAGTTGCGCAGATCCCGGAGCTTGCGCGCAAAACCGGCTCCGGCCTCGAAGTCCTCTCGCGCCCGTCCGTTCTGAAGGGAATCGCGCAGGCATTCGATTTTCCGGATGTACGCCTCCAGCGCCTCGCGGATCGGGCCGGCGTTGGTTTCGAGAATCCCTCTCCAGATATCGAAAGGGCTGAGAGCCAGCCGCGTTAGGTCGGCAAGTCCCGGGCCGGCCGCCCGCAGCGCGGACTCCCCGAGTTGTTCGGCGAGCACCGCGGCAAGCGCGGTCGAGGCCACTTGCGGCAGGTGTGACGTGAAGGCCACCAGCCGGTCGTGCTCCTCGGGCGAAAGGATCACAGGGATGGCCCCGATGCGCCGGACCCACGCGGTGAAGCTCCGGGCGGCGGCCGTCTCCAGTTCCTCAGAATTCTGCGGAGTGAGTAGGTATGGCCGCCCGCGAAAGAGTGTCCCTTCGGCCTCGCCCACGCCGCGCGTTTCCTTGCCCGCCATCGGGTGCCCGCCGAGAAATTGCGCCCGCCTTACGCAACGGCGCGCCCGTTCCACGATCCTGGCCTTTGTGCTTGCCGCATCGGTCACGAGCGTACCTGGACGCGCGAGCGCGCCGACTGGCTCGAGCGTTTCGAGGATGCGCTCGATAGGCTGCGCCAGGTAGATCACGTCGGCGCGCGCGGCCGCCTCTTCGAGCGCCACCCCTTCGTCAATCACGCCGCGCTCGCAGGCGGCTTCGATGGTGCGCGGCGAACTCACGCCCAGGATGCGGCCGCCGTAGCCCGCCTGGCGCAGCGCCAGGGCGAACGAGCCCCCGATCAGCCCCACGCCGACGATGGCGACCGTTTCCATCGCCTTACAGGGTGCGGCCCACTACGGGGGCGATGACGCGCAACTGGGCCATCAGCTCCTCGAACTGCTCGGGTAGCAGCGACTGCGCGCCGTCGCTCAGCGCGCGGTCCGGATCCGGATGGACTTCCACGAGCAACCCGTCGGCTCCTGCCGCCACGGCCGCACGTGCCAGCGCCGCCACGTGGTCGCGGCGCCCGGTGCCGTGCGACGGGTCGGCAATGATCGGAAGATGGGAAAGCTTCTTGACCACGGGAATGGCCGAGATATCCATGGTGTTGCGCGTGGCGCTCTCGAAGGTGCGGATCCCGCGCTCGCACAGGATGACATCGTAGTTTCCCCCCGAAAGGATGTACTCGGCCGACAGCAGCAGCTCCTCGATTGTGGCGGAGATGCCCCGCTTGAGTAACACCGGCTTGCGGCGTTTGCCCAACTCCCGCAGCAGGTTGAAGTTCTGCATGTTGCGCGCGCCCACCTGGAGGATGTCGGCATACTGGGACACAAGGTCAATCTGGGTTTGATCCATCACCTCGCTGACCACCAGCAGGCCGTTGCGGTCGGCGGCCTCGCGCAGAAGTTTGAGACCTTCTTCGCCAAGCCCCTGAAAACTGTAAGGGCTGGTGCGCGGCTTGAAGGCCCCTCCCCGCAGGATCTTGGCCCCGGCGCAGGCGACGATTTCCGCCGCGCGCTGAATCTGATCGCGACTCTCCACGCTGCACGGGCCGGCCATCACCACCACAGCCGTCGAGCCGATCTCCACCTCTCCCACGCGCACCACCGTACCGGCCGGCCGGAAATGCCGGCCCGCCAGCTTGTAAGGCGAGCTGATGTGCCGGGCTTCTTTGACCCCGTCGAGCACCGCCAGCTCCATGGGATCCACGCCCTCTTCCGGGCCGATGCCGCCCAGCACGGTGTGGATCACACCGGTCGAGCGGTGGACCGTGAAGCCCAGAGCCACCATCCGGTCAATAACAGCCTGAATTTGCGCCTCTGTGGCGCCTTCCTCCATGACGACGAGCATAGATACTGTCAGCCGGGTTCCGACCCGTCCTTTCCTTCGAGTTCCTCTTCGAGCATGCGGAGTTTCTGCACGGTCCGCATCTCGTCAATGATGCGTTCAAACACCCGCCGCACGGCTTCGGCCGACAGCGGCCCCCCGTTGTGCGACGTCACGTTCGCGTAGACTTCGTCCTCCCGGCGCGGCTCGTAGATGGGCAGATTGAGCCGCCGCTTGATGCGGCCGATCTCCTCGACGATGCGCGTGCGCTCATTCAACAGGGCCAGAATACGCCGGTCCAGGAGGTCAATCTTCTGGCGGCAGTCGTCCAGACTCTTCAGATCCGCTTCCCTGCTCATATCGGCTGGCGTACGAAGCCGTGTTTTAGTTCCCGGGCCAGCGACTCCAGTTGCAACTCGAGTGATGCGTTCTCCAGATTCCGCTCGATCAAGTGCACGAAAGCACTTCCCACGACCACGGCGTCGGCGAGCGCTCCGACTTCCGCCACGTGCTCGGGACGGGAGATCCCGAAGCCGACCGCGAGCGGCAAGTCCGTTACAGCCCGCATGGCCTTGGCCAGCGGCGCCACGGCACGGGAAAGCGATTCCTGCTCCCCGGTGACGCCCGTGCGTGACACCAAGTATACGAAGCCGGTGGAATACTTCGCCACCAGTTCCAGGCGCCGCGGCGTGCTGGTGGGCGCCGCCAGGAACACCGTGTCCAGGCCGTGCCGCCGCATCGCTCCCACGTAGGCGTGGGCCTCCTCGACACTCAAGTCCGTGAGCAGGCAGCCGTCCAGCCCCGCCGCAGCCGCATCCCGCGCGAGCGCCTCCAGCCCGTAGCGCAGCACAGGATTGAGATAGCTGAACAACAGCAGCGGAATTTCCGAGCGAGCGCGTATGGTCCGCGCGATTTCGAGCAGCTGCGCCAGGGTCATTCCGGCGCGCAGGGCCCGCTCGCTGGCGCGCTGGATGACAGGGCCGTCGGCGATGGGATCCGAAAACGGCATCCCGAGCTCGATCAGATCCGCCCCGCCGCGCTCCAGCGCCGCTACGAGCTCGGGCGTGCGCTGCGGCTCGGGATCGCCGGCCGTGAGGTAGGCGATCAGGCCGCGGCGCCCTTGCCGGCGGAGGCGTTCGAACAGTCGGGAAATACGCGTGACCGGGCGTTCAGACATCGAGCTCTGGGAAGCGCTCCCGGTAAATGTCCATGTCCTTGTCACCCCGGCCGGAAAGATTGACGACAAACACCTGGTTGGGTGCCTGCGGCGCGCGCCGAAGAGCTTCCGCCACGGCGTGCGCCGCTTCGAGCGCGGGAATGAGTCCTTCGGTGCGCGCCAGCGTGTGAGCCGCCTCCAGCGCCTCCGCATCCGTCGCCGCGACGTATTCGACGCGTCCCTGGTCGTGCAGCCAGGCGTGCTCCGGCCCGACGAGTGCATAATCGAGCCCCGCGGAAACCGAATGCGTGCGCGCCACCTGCCCGTCGGCATCCTGTAGAAGGTAGCTGAAGGAGCCGTGCAGCACCCCCGGCGCTCCGCCGGCGAATCGCGCGGCATGTTGTCCCAGCTGGGTTCCGCATCCTCCCGCCTCCACGCCGACGAGCCGGACGTCCGCGTCTTCGAGGAAGGCGTGAAAGATCCCGATGGCGTTGCTTCCGCCGCCCACGCACGCGAAGATGGCGTCGGGGAGCCGCCCCTCTGCGGCCAGAATCTGCTCGCGGGTCTCTTTGCCGATCACGCTCTGAAAGTCGCGAACCATCGTCGGGTACGGGTGGGCGCCCAGGGCCGAGCCGAGCAGGTAGTGCGTGTCGGCCACGTTGGTGACCCAGTCGCGCATGGCCTCGCTGATGGCATCCTTCAACGTGCGGCTGCCGGCGGCGACTCCGACCACACGGGCGCCGAGAAGTCGCATGCGAAACACGTTCAGGCGCTGGCGCCGCATGTCCTCCTCACCCATATAGACCACGCACTCCAGCCCGAAGAGGGCACAGACGGTCGCTGTCGCCACACCGTGCTGGCCCGCGCCCGTCTCGGCGATCACGCGCCGCTTGCCCATGCGCCGGGCGAGCAGCACCTGTCCGAGGCAGTTGTTGATCTTGTGCGCCCCCGTGTGCAGCAGGTCTTCCCGCTTGAAGTAGATGCGCGCGCCCCCCGTCGCTTCGCTGAGCCGCCGCGCAAAGTAGAGCGGCGTGGGCCGCCCGGCGTAGTCGGCCAGCAGTTGTCGCAGTTCCGCTTGAAAAGCGGGATCTTGTCGCGCCGCGAGGTATGCCTCTTCCAGCTCCTCGAGCGGGGCCATGAGGACTTCTGGAACATAACGCCCGCCGTAGGGGCCGAAGTGGCCGCGCGCGTCCGGTTGCGGGGTCATGGCTGCTGCGCCTCCCGCGCGGCTCGGACAAACTCCACAATCTTCCGGTGGTCTTTCCGGCCCGGAGCCGATTCCAGACGGGAACAGGCATCGACGCCCCACGGCCGGGCCACACGGATCGCAGCCGCCACGTTGGCGGCGTCCAAACCCCCGGCCAGTATGATGCGCTGGCTGACTGGCGGCAGGATCGTCCAGTCGAATGTGCGGCCGGAGCCCCCGAAGTCGCCTGCTCCCGCGGCATCGAGCAGGCAGGCTTCCACGGCGTAGCGCCCGAGTTGCGAGGTGTCGAAAGCAGGTCCGACCCGGAAGGCTTTCCAGACCCGGAGGCCCGTCGGCAGCGCCTCCGGAGGCTCATCACCGTGGAGTTGGACGACGTCCAGGCCGATTTGCCGCGCCGTCTCGACCACCGATTCGGCCCGCTCGTTGACGAAGACCCCGACTCTCCAGATCCCTGCGGGCAGGCATTCCAGGATGCGCTGTGCGGCTTGCGGGGCGATGTAGCGTGGACTGCGCGGATAGAAGTTGAAGCCGAGCGCGGAGACACCGGCCTCCGCCGCCGCCAGGGCGTCGTCGAGATTCGTAATGCCGCAGATCTTCACGATCATGCCGTCAGAGCCCGCAGAGCCGCCTCAGGGTTCGGGGCCTTCATCAGGTGCTCGCCCACCAGGAACGCGTCAAAGCCCTCGGCTGCGAGCCGGCGGATTTGCTCGCGGGATTCGATGCCGCTCTCGCTGATTTTCATCACGCCGTCCGGAATCCTGCGCACCAGGCGGAAGGACGTTTCCAGGGAAACCTCAAACGTCCGCAGGTCGCGGTTGTTCACCCCGATGAGCCGCGCACCCGAATCCAGGGCTTTGGCCAGTTCGTCTTCATCGTGGACCTCGACGAGGGCGTCCATGCGAAACTGTTCGGCGTACTCCCGCAGCGCGGTGAGGCGGTGCAGCGGAACAATGGCGGCGATCAGCAGCACGGCATCGGCGCCGTGGGCCGCGGCCTCCGCCACGTGGCACTCGTCAATCACGAAGTCCTTCCGGAGCACCGGCAGCCGCGTGGCGCGCCGGGCTGCACACAGATCATCGAGACTGCCTTGAAAGAATTTCCAATCCGTCAGCACGGAGAGAGCCGCTGCACCCCCGCGTTCGTAGGCTTGGGCGATCGCGGCCGGATTAAAGTCGGCAGCGAGCACGCCTTTGCTGGGGGAGGCCTTTTTGATTTCGGCAATGATAGCCGGACGCGCGCAGCGAAGCGCTTCTCGAAAGGGCCGGCGTTCCTCGATCCAGTCCTCCGCCTGCCGTTCCCATTGCCGGTGAGCGGAGCGCACCTCTGCCAGCTGCAGGCGCTTGTGCTCCACAATTCGGGCGAGGATGTCCGGGATCTGTTTGACCATGCAGGGAAATCTCATCCTAACACGCGGTTTCTGGGAGCGAAGCCTGCTTCAATACACCTCGAAACAGAACACCTTGTTGGATCCTTCCGGAGACAGGCAGTATTGTCCGTTTTCGAGCGTCTCGTTGGCTTCGATGCGATACAGGTTATCATCCAGCTTCCGCACAGACAGGCGCAATGGACGGGGCCCCCGGTCTTTGCGCCGCTGCGGGAAGGCGATTTCCCGATTGCCGCGCCGCACCTGCATCGCAAACAGGGCCAGCTTTTCGGCGGGAATGGTTTCCGAGACGAACAGAAAGATCGGCTCGGCGAGGGGGGTCCGCGCTGGCGAAGAGCTCCCCGGGACGATATATACATTCTCGTCCCTTCGGTTTTCCTCGCGCGCCTCACCGACCTCAGTTTCAATCAGGTTGTCGGCGTGCTGGAGGTAGGGGAGATCCGGCTTGGGCGGCCGCGGTCCCTCGTATTTCTGGGCCGGCGCGCCAAACGGTCCCATCATCCAGCCCAGGAGGACGAGCAGTCGGAACATCGCTTGTCTCGATTCTACCCTGACCGCTCAGCCTTGCGTTTCCGCCCCTGGGTGGGTGAGAGTGGCCAGGGCCCGCGCCAGATCGGCGGGGCGTACGGGTTTGACCAGCACGCGGCCGCCTCGCTCCTCGACCGCCATGGCGAGTTCCGGCCCCGCGTGCTCGGTCACCACGAGAAAGCGTCCGATGGTATTGCGGGTCCGTTCTACCAGATGAAGCCAACTGGTGCCTGCCAGGATTGACGGACACACCAGGATCTGAAAACGGAAGCGGTCGGCTAGGCGGATGGCTTCCTCACCGCCTGCCACGGGTACAGCTCGGTGTCCCGCTTCGCCGAGGAGCCCGACCAGGGTATGGCGCGATTCCGGATCCGGGTCCACCACCAGTGCGGTGAGGCGCGGGAGCGCCGCGTGGGCCTCGGGAGAAAGCGCATCCGGTCCATAGCCCGGCGCACGCAATTCGACTTCCCATCGCCTTGCCTCTCCCTGCCCGGTCGTGCGAAGCACCCCGCCGTAGTTCTGGAGGATGGTGCGGCACAGCGCAATGCTGAAGGGACGTTCTTCGGGCTCATCAACTCCGGCGGCTTGGGCCTCTCGCGCCGGTGCGATTTCGACCACGACCTTTCCGGCAAGTTCGGCCACGCGGACGCTGAACGTTCCGCCCGGGCTGAACGCCCGGCGCAGCAAACTGGAGAATACGCCGCGCAAAGCGCCGGGTGGGGCCGCCACAGGCACGGTTCCCGCGGGAATCAGAACATCGCCTCGGACACCGGCGTCCTTCCACTGCACCTGGAGGGTATCCAACAGTCCCCGCAGCAGCGCCGCCAAGTCGGTGGCTTCGATTTGGTCTTCTCCCGTGAGGGGCAACAGCCGCGCTAGAATGGCCGCCGCTTCTTTGGCGGTGGAGGCGATCGAGCGGACCGTTTCGACCGCCAGAGTCTCGTCCGACTGGGCGGCCTCACTGAGAGCGGCGATGATTTCGAGCGGCGCTTTCAGTTCGCTCGCCAGCGTACCGATCAGCTGTCCCGTGGCGACCAGCTTCTCGGTACGGTAGGTCCTTTCCCGAATGGTCTGCTGCTCCAAGAGCTTCATGCCGATTGCGATCTGGTTGGCCAGATGCTGGAGCACCGCCTGCTCGTCGGCGGCAAAGCGGCGTGCGCGGCGGCCGTCAATCTCCAGGATCCCGAGCAGCTCCTGCTGGGCGAACATGGGTAAAAACAGGGCCGAGGGCGGCAGCTGGCTCGCGTCATCGGTCCCGAGAAACGGGCTCTCCCGCACGTCGGGAACTTCCAGCAGTGCCCGTCCGGTGAAACACAGCGCGAGAGCCGATCCACGAAAGCCGCGGGCGCCCTCTACGTTGACCCCGTAGCTTTCCTGGATGCCTGCCTCGCTGATCCGGCGCAGCAGGCCCGCATCGCGATCCCACACATACAGGCGCACTTCGGACACGTCCAGCGCCGCGGCAATGGAGGTTTGCAAGTTCTTGAGTTTTTCGATAGGGGCAGCCGGCGCGGTCATCTCCTCACCGAGGGCGTATAAGCGGCGAATGCCGCGGCGCTTCTTTCGGACCCGGCGCTCATACAACAGCCACAGCCCGAACGCCAGCGCCAGCGCCCCGAAGAATCCTCCGATCATCTCTGGCGGGATAGGCCAGGCCCTGTGCAGCACTTGCACCGCCGATGCGTCGCCGATCAGGATCTGATAATCCCGGTTGTACGGAGGCAGAGGGCAGTACTGATGGGCGATGCCCGCCACACGTACCCGGTCGCCACGGCGGATCCCGCTCAGACCCGGACCCCGCACGGCGCGGTGCGGCAGGAAGACGGTCACCGGAGGAATTTCCGGCTCTTGGATTTCAAGAAAGTGGCCCCCGCGGTTGACTCCGGCCGCCCGCACAGTTCCTTCCGTGACGACGTAGATTCCCAGATGTCGGTCACTGTTGAGCTCTGCCAGGCGCGCGCGCCGCGGGGCAGGCGCCGGGCCCCGCTTTAGCACGCGCAACGCCGCAACGCGAAGGACGGGGAGCCCGGCCCTGTGCGTGATCATACCGCTGGCTTCGACCACGGTCCCCGGCCGGATCCCTTCGAAGGAGTTGAGCTCACCTTCGAGCACCGCACCGAACCCTTTCTCGTCCGCGATCGCCAAATGGCTGTATTCGATCACCGGGACCGGGCCGTGCGATACGGTGCCCCGGAGCTTGACTTGTCGCTGGTACAGCGCCGGTAAACCCTGGGGAGGCCGCCGCGCACTCGCTTCGCGGAGCTCCACCAGTGGTTGGGCAGGTGAAAGCCCGCACCCTAAGAAGGCGAGCGCCAGCGTCCGGACCCACCGCCGGCGCGAACGGACTTCACCTCGCTGCACAAGGAACTTTCGGGATACGTGGAACCTGGAGATGGAGTAAGGATACAAACGTTACAAACCTGCGTAACTCGACGATAGATTTCAACTCTCAGAGAACCACACGGGCCTTAGGCGGACCGGCATCGGTTCTTTCGATCCTATCACAGCGGCGGGAACTCATGAGGCCCTGCCGAATGGCTGGTAGAATGCAACCTTATGCGTCTCCTTCTCGCGGCGGCCGCCCGGCTCCGGGCCGGAGGTTGCCGCCTCTTCAGGTGAGGCTTGTTCGGCCGCGTTTTTAAGGCATTTCAGTACCGCGACTTCCGCCTGATGTGGGCAGGCGCCTGCACCTCGAGCATCGGCACGTGGATGCAGAAGCTGGCCCAGAGCTGGCTCGTGCTCCAAATCTCCGGTTCTCCCTTTCTGCTGGGACTCGACGCCTTTCTGGGCGAGATTCCGATCTTCCTGTTTTCGCTGGTGGGCGGGGTGGTCGCCGACCGTATGGACCGGCGGCATCTGCTGCTGGCCTCCCAGTTCGTGCAGATGACGTGCGCCTTTCTCCTGGCGGTTCTGGTTGCTCTGGACGTGGTGCGCGTCTGGCATATTTTGACGCTTTCGTTTCTGGTGGGGACAGCCCAGGCCTTCGGCGGACCCGCCTATCAAGCTCTTGTGCCTTCGCTGGTGAAGCCCGAGGATTTATCGAACGCCATTGCGCTGAACTCGATCCAGTTCAACCTCGCGCGCGTCGTGGGTCCGGTGCTCGGCGGGCTGGCGCTCACGCAGCTTGGCGCGGCGTGGTGTTTCGGCCTCAACGGCGTCTCCTACATCGCCGTGATCGTGTCCCTGCTCATGCTGCGTACGCCTTTTGTACCGAAGTCCGGGGGCTCTTCGTTGTTGGCGAGCATGCGGCAGGGAATCCGTTTCATCCGCCGCCAGGGCGCCATGGAATCGCTGATTGTGCTGGCGTTTTGCATGACCGTGCTGGCGATTCCGCTGATCGTGTTTCTTCCGGTGTTTGTCAAGGATGTCTTTCGCCAGGGCCCGAGCACCTATACGCTGTTGTTGTCGGTTTCCGGCGCCGGCTCCGTGGCCGGCGCCCTCGTCGTGGCCGGAATGGGCAACATCCGCCACAAGGGGCGCACCGCTTTGGTCATGCTGATTTTGCTGGGCGCGGGCATCGCGGCCTTTGCACTGTCCAAGTCCGTGGCGCTCAGTTGCGTGTTACTTTTTCTTTGCGGCGTCGCGTTGATCGCAGTTTTTTCCCTTGTCACTTCTCTTGTGCAGCTCATCACCGTGGACGAGATGCGGGGACGGGTGATGAGCGTCTACAATGTGGCCTTTCGCGGGGGGATGCCGATCGGAAGCCTCTTGACCGGATCCCTGGTTCCACTCTTTTCGGCGCCCGTGGTGCTGGCCTTCAACGGTTTGTTGCTGATCGCGCTGGGGATGTATTTCCTCGTGATCCACCGCCGCGTGGCGGCGCTGTAAGCGCGACCCGTTACTGATGTGCGGAGAACTGAGGCTGCGGGGGATTCAGCTTCACCTCGATCGTCCGCTCCTCTTCTTCGATGCGGAACTTCTGCCCGAAGGTTTGATAGCCTTTCGCGATCACCTGCACCAGAACGTCGCCCTGAGGAATCGGGGGAATCTTGGCGATGCCGTCCTGATTGGTGCGGAGCTGCCACTCCGTGCGGATCTTCTTGCCGAATTTCTTGATGGAGCGCCCCTCGACAAACCGCACAATCACGCTGGCCCGCTCAATGGGCTTGTCGTAAATGTTCTTGACCTCGATCGTAAGGCGGGTCAGGTCGTCGTCATCGGCGGCGACGGGAAACGCCCAGGCAGCCGCAATAAACATCACAACTGCAACCGAGCGGCGCATACCCCGATTATCGCAAACCATCCGGCGGGCCCGAAATGAGGAATCTTCGCGGCCGCCCGGCGGCCCGCGTCACGGCTTCGGCCGCCAGATACCCACTGCGCACGGCGCCCTCCATGGTGGCGGGCCAGCCAGAACGCGTCCAGTCTCCGGCCAGGAACAGGTTCGCAATGCGCGTTTCCGGCCCCGGACGGACCTCCTCCAGTCCCGGCCGCGCCGAGAACGTAGCGCGAAGCTCCTTGATCACGTGGCTGGCCTCCAGGCGCGCGTGTCTGACCGCAGGCAGGAACTCTCCGAGCTCCCGGACGGCAAGCTCCACGACTTCTCCCCGGCTCTTGCGGATCAGTTGCCGCGACGCGCTCACGACGACCTGCAGGTAGCTGCCTCCTGATTTGTTGAAGAACCACTGAATCGTCCGGCCCAGCAGAGCGGCATACGGCAAATCCGTCACGGGCCGGTCGAACCACAAATGAATCCCGGTGATGGGCGAGTACTCGAATCGCGTCGTGTCAACGCCGGCTTCCGGAACGACGGTGGGGAGCCGGTCGAACGGCAGGGCTGCGACGACGTAGGCCGCCTCCAGCCGCTCGCCGTTTACGAGGACGCCGCAGGCTCTGCCGGCGTGGACCACAATCCGGTCCACTGCCGCCCGGCACCGGATTCGTACGTTCCGAAGCCCGGCCCACGCCCCAGATGCATAGAGCTCGCCGAGCGGAACCGCGGGCAGGCCCATCCGGGCGGCCTCGCGGGAGCCGAGAAACGCCAGCAGGAAAACCTGGAAACCGTGGCGCGCCGCCATGCGGTCGAGTTCTTCGTTAATGGCGCTCACCAGCACCGGGCGCCAGAAGCCTTCCACAGCTGCCGGAGGCTGGCGTTTTTCCGCCAGCCAGTCCTGCATGGTGATCTGATCCAGGTCTTCGCGGAGGCAATCCTTGTTCAGGGCGGCCAGCGCCCGCAGCACCGCCAGTTTGGAACGGAGGTCAAGAAATCGGAGCCGCAAGAACGAGCCGGCCAGATGTAGTGGCGGCGGCAAACGCCCCGCGCGCAGCACGGACATTCTGCCTCCCGGCTCCAGGAAGTAGTATTCCTCGAAGAACCGGATCCGCTCCCGCACGCCCAGCCGTTCGTAAAGATCCAACAAGTTGTGAAAGCAGCCGAGCAGCACGTGCTGGCAGTTATCTATGACCTCGGCCGTGTCTCCCCGCCCCGGTATCGGGAATGATGAGGCGCGCCCTCCTAAATAGGGACGGGCCTCCAGCAGGGTTACAGGGAAGCCGGCGCCGGCCAGCGCAGCCGTGGCCGCCATCCCGGCAAGGCCCCCGCCGACGACAATTACCTCCTCCATGAGTGAGCGGGTCGCCGGGCGGAGTTTCGCCCGGAGTCAAACGCGGATGCGGCCATAAAGCCTGACGACGTTTTCCATCATCCGCAGGCCGCAGTCGCCCGCCAGCGTCAGGATGGACTCGGGATGGAACTGCACGGCCTCGATGGGAAGCTCACGGTGGCGCACCCCCATGATGACCCCGTCCTCGGATTCCGCGCTCACCTCCAGGCAGCTCGGCAGCTTCTCGCGGAGGGCATAGAGCGAGTGGTAGCGGCCCACCTTGAATTTCTCCGGCAGACCCTCGAAGACGCCGCGACCGTCGTGAGTGATCAGCGAAGGCTTCCCGTGCATTGGATAATCCAGCACGCCCAGCTCGCCGCCGAACGCCTCCACCGTGCCTTGCAGTCCCAGGCACACGCCGAAAACGGGAATGCCCAGTCGCGCCGTGTGCCGTACCAGATCGGGCACGCCGAAATCCGAAGGCCGCCCCGGGCCGGGCGAAATCAGCACCAGGCTGGGGGACAGTTCCGTGAGCAATTCCAGAGGAAATCCAGCGCGGTAAGTGATCACCTCCGCCCCGGTCTGCCGCGCGTAGTTGGCCAGCGTATGGATGAAGCAGTCGTCGTTGTCCACGAGCAGAAGCCGCAGCCCTTCGCCCGGAAGCGAACGCACCTCGACGCGCGGTTTCTCCCGGGGCTGCTCCCGCAACGCGCGGAAGAACCCCGTGGCCTTGAACCGCGTCTCCTGTTCTTCCAGGGCCGGTACGGAGTCATACAGCAGGGTGGCCCCCACAGGGTAGGCCGCGATGCCGTCCTTCAGGTGCACGGTGCGGATCAGGATCCCAGTGTTGATGTCGCCGTTCAACGAGATCATGCCCACCGCTCCTCCATACCAGCCGCGGGCATCCTTTTCCAGATTCTCGATGGCCTGGGCGGCGGCTTTTTTCGGCGCGCCGATCACGGTGACCGCCCACATGTGGCTCAGGAAGGCGTCGAGCGAATCGAAGCCCGGCTGCAAAATACTCTCGACGTGATCTACCGTGTGGAAAACACCCGCGTAGGATTCAATCAGCCGCCGCCCGATGACCCGCACCGAGCCGGGCACCGACACGCGCGATTTGTCGTTCCGGTCCACGTCCGTGCACATGGTCAGCTCCGATTCCTCCTTGGTGGAGTTGAGGAGCTCGCGGATGCTGTCTGCGTCGGAGAGCGGATCGCCCGTCCGCCGCGCCGTTCCCGAAATGGGGCAGGTTTCTACGCGCCGCCCCTCCACACGCACGAACATCTCCGGGGAGGCGCCCACCAGTTGTTCGTCACCGAACTGCAAGAGGAATTCGTAAGGGCTCGGGCTGGTTTGTTGCAACCGCTCAAATAGGGCCGAGGGCGATCCGGAATAGGGCGCGCGGAAAGTTTGCCGCAGAACAACTTCGTAGTAATCCCCGCGGCGCATGCCCTGGCGGACCGCCTCCACCTTGGCCATATACTCCTCCGGCGTGTGGTCGGAGACGATTTCCCCCGGCTCCCGCGCCGGCGGCGGCGGGACCGGCTCTCCGCTGCGGGCCAGCGCGAGCGTGGACAGCCCGTCCTTCTCAAAGTCGTATTGGAACCGCTCGATCTGCTCCTTCTTCCGGTCCATGTAGTAGATGTCGTCGCAGAGAAACAAATGCAGGTCTTTGTGCCCGGACCGCGGAAGCTTGAGCTCGATCGGGTCGAACTGGAACAGCAGGTCGTAGCCGAAAGCTCCAACGAGCGCAAGACGGTTGTCCTTTTCGCAGCGGAACTCTTCGATCAGCGCCCGCAGAATGGAGAACACCGACGGCTGCTTGCTGCGCTCCTCCTCCGGGAACAGTTTGGGCAGCGGCTTTAGCGTCCCTCGCAGCGCTCCTGCCTGCCGTTCCAGCGCCTCCCAGTGGGGATGAGCCGCCAGAATCGGAAACAGGATCTGGTTCAGAATCTCGCCGCGAACGTTGAGGGGTCGGAACTCCATGGTGCGGCCGCGGGCGACGATCTCCAGCGGAGGCCGCACCGAGGCGATGTCCCAGCGCGAGTATCGCCCGGGATACTCGTAGCCGGAGGAAAGGTAGATTCCGCGGTAACAGTCCAGTTCGCGTAACAAATGCTTCAATCCCCGGCGGTAGGGCACGCGGGACACGCTGCGGATGACATCAATACCGCTGCGCGTCGTGTAACGGAGCTGCTGCATGCTGCCCCCGGAGTGAGGGAGTAAATCCAGCATAGCATGGCCCTGATTTCCCGAGTGTTCCGGCCACGCAGGCTCGGCCGCCGGCGCGTTGCCCGGCCCGCCCGAGTGCGCACCGAGCAGGGCGGCTAGCTCCGTTGCCGGCGCGCGCTCAGAAACACTCCGGCGGCGCAGAGCTGTGCCGTCAACGAGAAGGCTACCAGGAGTGGGACCGAGGCGTCGTAGAGAACGCCCATGAGCGCGCTGCCCAGGAACCAGCAGGCGCCGTATCCTGCATTGAAGACGCCGTAAGCCGTGCCGCGACGCTCCGGCGGAACCATGCCGGCCACGGCTGCCCGCAGAACGGATTCCTGCGCGCCCATGCCGAAGCCCCAGAGGAGCATGCCCGCAATGACGTGGTCGCGGCCGCCCAGGAAAGCCAGGGGCGCAAACCCGGCAGAGACGGCGGCAGCCATTGCCAGCACGCGGAGCCCCACACGATCGTAAATTCGCCCTAGCACGAGCGCCGCTACTGCGTCCACTGCCATGGCGAGGCTGTACAGAAGCGCGATACCGCCGGGCGGCATGACCTGATTCTTTTCAATGTGGTACGCGATGAGGGGGAAGTCGGCGTAGCCCGCCGCCATGAGCCCGGCGCCGGCGACATAAATCCAAAAGGCGCGCGGCAGCCCTCCGGTTTCGATCCGCGTTACTTCCACCTCCAGGTCCTGGGGGCGCGGGTACGCCAGCCGGGCGGCGGCGAGCGTCAGCAGGGCCAGCAGCGCCGGAACCAGCAGCCACGCGAACGCAGCGCGGTAGTTTCCGTGCTCGCTGATGAGTGCAGCGACTGCGAGCGGGCCCGCAATCGCCCCCACCTGATCGAGCGCCTCATGGAGGCCGAAACCCCACCCCGGCCCCACGCCCGAGGCCGCATGGGAGAGCATCGCATCACGGGCCGGTGTGCGCAGCGCTTTGCCGGCTCGTTCGGCGAGCATCAGCGCTGCCGCTGTCTCCCAGCGTCCGGCGAGCGCTAGCAGAGGCACTGCAAGCAGATTGATGCAGTATCCGCCGATCGTGATGGCCCAGTAGCGCCGGGTCCGGTCGGCAAGGATGCCGGAGGCCAATCGCAGGCCGTACCCCAGCAACTCCCCGAGTCCCGCCACCACACCGACTGCCGTGCCGGTTGCCCCAAGGACTGCCAGGAACGGCCCCGTGATGCTGCGCGCACCTTCGTAGGTGGCATCCGACAGGAGGCTCACGCCGCCCAAAAGCAGGATGAAGCGCAGTGCCTGCCGGTGGGAGACTCCGCGCGCGTCGGACCGCCGGGCGCTCACATCTGGCCTCAGTGCACGTACTTCTCCACCCAGTCCAGGTGCCGCTGCATGATGTCGAGGAGGAATTTGGGCTCGCGCGGGCCATGCGGCGTGCGCGGATAAACCACCATCTTCGTCGTCACGCCGCGGCGTTTGAGCGCGTTGTACAGCTCGTAGCCTTGGGAGATGGGCACGCGAACATCCGCCTCGCCGTGCAGGATCAGCGCCGGGGTGGCCACGTTTTTCACATACGACATAGGCGAGTGCCTGCGGTAGGCTTCGAAGTTGTCCCACGGCTCACCCGCGAAGTAGTCCGGCAGAAAGCCGGGGATGTCGCTTGTACCCGTGAAGCTCCAGAGGTTCGTCACGGCGGCGCCCACAACGGCCGCCTTGAAACGCTGCGTGTGCCCGATGACCCAGCTCGTCATGAAGCCTCCATAACTCCAGCCCATCACCGCCATCCGGTCCGGATCGGCCACCCCCATTCCGATGACATGATCCACGCCGGCCATCAGGTCTTCGTAATCCTTGCCGCCCCAGTCACTGACGTTCGCGAACCGGAACGTCTTGCCGTAGCCTCCGGAGCCGCGCGGATTCGGCCGCAGGATGGCATAGCCTCTGGCGGCAAAGGCGGCGAGCGGATAAATCCCGGGCCGCCCGATGAAGCTCTCCGTGTACACGCCCGCGGGTCCGCCGTGGATGTTGAGAATCAGAGGGTACTTTTTGCCGGCTTCGTACCCCACCGGGTATGTCAGCAGTCCTTCGATCTCCAGTCCGTCAGGAGCCTTCCACCGCACGACTCTGGTTTCGCCCAGCGGGAGCTTGGGTAGATCGGTGTTGGCCCGGCTGACCTGGACCGGCGCTCCGCCGCCCAGGTTGAGCACATACGCCTCCGGCGCCTCCGTCGAAGATTCCCGGGCAAACCCGGCGTGCGTTCCGGTGAGATTCAGCGTCACCGACCCCAGCACGCCCTGCGTCGGCTCGTAGACCGTCGTGGGAGAGCCTTCCAGGGGCAGCGTATACAGCGCACTGCGTGTGCGTTTCATTTCGCTGAAGACCAGCCGGGAGGAATCCCGCGTCCAGCCGAGCAGGTTCGGGCGCTCGTCGTAGGTAGGGGCCAGCAGGCGCCGGTCTCCGCCGGGTAAGGGCATCACCGCGATGCGCTCCTCTCCCGGCCAGCGCGGCGGCTCGGTGCTCACCGTGAAGGCGAGGTAGCGGCCGTCCGGCGAATAGTGGGGATCCTGCTCGGCGGCCCCCGTCGCCGCAAGCACGCGGACCTGACCGCTTTCGACCTCGACTTCCGACAGGTCCGAGCGCGTCCAATCGTCCGCCTTGGGCGCCGGACGGTGCTCAAAGGCGATGCGCCGGGCGTCCGGAGACCAGTCAAAATTCGTGATGTGCCGCGTCGCGGGCACCACTTCGCGCGCTTCGCGCTTGCCCTGGGAATCCGGCTCGGCCGGAATCATCCAGAGCGAGTGATTCTTGGGCTTCTCATCCACCACGACCCAGTCGCGCTTTTCCTTTTTTGCCTTCTCTTCCTCGTCGTCCGGCCTGCGTCCCGTGAATGCGATCCACTTGCCGTCGGGCGAAACCTTGTAGCTGCCGATCTCCCCCTTCCAGTCGGTCAGCATCTCGGCCTCACCGCCGTCTACGGCAATGCGCCAGATGTTGGGCTTGCCGGAACGTTCCGAGAGGAAGTAGACGAAGCGGCCGTCGGGCGAAAACGCAGGAGCGCTCGCGCCCTTTTCGCCGCGGGTCAGCTGAACGCGCCGGGAGCCGTCTGCCGCAGCCAGAAAGATCTGCGAAACCATTTCGCTCTTTTCGGCTTCCATGACGGCCCGCGTCTCCGTGTAGGCCACGAGTTTGCCGTCCGGAGATGGCACAACGGCGCCAATGGTCGCCACCTGCATCTGGAGCTCCGGAGTCCAGGCCTTGGGCGCCTGGGCCGGCAGGGGCAGATGGAGTAAGACAAGGGCAATCAGGAGTTTTCGCATGGACACATCATAGCGCCGGACCCGCATGGGGGCGCTTCGTCTAGCATGCGGGAGGCAATAGGCAGAGGCCGCCCCGAGTTTCAGAAGTTCACGATGCAGGCGAAGGAGACCGGATCCAGGCTCGCGCCTCCCACCAGCACGCCGTCAATTTCCGGCTGGGCCATCAGTCCGCGGATATTGTCGGGTTTGACGCTTCCCCCGTAAAGAATGCGCAGGTCTTCCGCCACGTCTGCGCCATGTTGGGCGGCGACTTGCTGCCGCAGAAAACGGTGCGCCTCCGCCGCCATTTCGGGTGTGGCCGTGCGGCCGGTTCCGATGGCCCACACCGGCTCGTAGGCAATCGTCACGCGCCGGAGCTGGTCAACTCGCAACCCGCCCAGCCCGCCGCGGTACTGGGCCAGCAGCACCTCTTCCGTCCTGCCCGCTTCCCGTTCGTCCAGCCGTTCGCCGAGGCAAACGATCGGCTTGAGCCCCGCCTCGAGCGCAGCCACGGTCTTTTTCAGCACTCCCTCGTCGGTCTCTCCGAAGTACTGGCGCCTCTCGCTGTGACCGATGATCACCCAGCGGCACCCGACCGCGGCCAGCATGGGCCCGGAGACCTCGCCGGTGTAGGCGCCCTCCCGTTCCCAAAACAGATCCTGGCCCCCGATTTCAATCCGCGACCCGCGCGCCGCTTCCGCCGCCGCCGCCAGATTCGGAAACGGAGGACAGATGACGATGTCGCAGTGATGGCTGTTCTCCACCAGGGGGCGGAACTTCTCAAAGAACGCCGCAGTCTCGGCTGCGGTCTTGTACATCTTCCAGTTGCCAGCCAATAAGGGGCGTCTCATAGAATTGCCTCTAAGAAGCTCTCTCCTTTCTCGATGCGAACTCCAAAGTTCTCCGCCACCGTCTGGCCGATGTCGGCAAGCGTGGGCCGTGTCCCCAAGGCGACGCCGCTTTTGGCTTTGGGACCCCACACCAGCAGCGGCACGTACTCCCGGCTGTGATCGGTCGAAGGTGTGGTCGGATCGCACCCGTGGTCTGCGCAGAGAATCAGCAAATCGTCCTTATCCATCCGTGCCATGAGCGACGGCAGCCATTGATCCACTGCTTCGAGCGCGGCGGCGTATCCCTCTGCGTTGTTGCGGTGCCCGTAAAGCTGATCGAAATCCACAAGGTTCACCCACACCAGCCCTTCGCGGGTTTCCTCCATCGCCTCCAGTGTCTTGGCCATCCCGTCGGCGTTATCGCGGGTCTTGTCGTAGGCCTGGATCCCCCGGCCCAGGAAGATTTCAAAGATCTTCCCCACGGCGTGCACCGGAACCCCGCGTTCCTCAAGTCTGTCAAGGAGCATGCCCCGGGGCGGCGGCACCGCGAAGTCCTTGCGATTGGGGGTTCGCGTGAAAGAACCGGGTTGGCCCACAAACGGCCGGGCGATCACGCGCCCCACTTCGTGCTCGCCCCGCAGCATCTGGCGCGCCGTCTCGCAGATCTTGTAAAGCTCCCACAGCGGGATCACTTCTTCGTGCGCCGCCACCTGAAACACGCTGTCGGCGGAAGTGTAGACGATCGGCGAACCGGTTCGCATATGCTCCGCGCCGAGCCGCTCGATGATCTCGGTACCCGAGGCCGGGATGTTGCCGAGCGTGCGGCGGCCGATGCGCCGCTCGAATTCTTCGATGATTTCCCGCGGAAAGCCGTGGGGGTAGAGCGGAAACGGCCTGCCGAGATGGATGCCCGCCATCTCCCAGTGGCCGGTAGTCGTATCCTTGCCCGGGGAGGCCAGGGCACAGCGGCCAAAGGCCCCGAGCGGTTCCCTCACCGGCTCCAGCCCGGCCAGCGGCTTGATATTGGCCAGCCCCAGCCGGCACAGGTGAGGCAGCTTCAGCGGGCGCAGGCGCGCCAGATTGCCCAAGGTGTCGCTGCCGGTGTCTCCATATGCGGCGGCGTCCGGCATCTCCCCGATGCCTACGCTGTCCAGCACGACCCAGATGACCCGCCGGAACGCCATGCGCTCAGCGCTGCAGTGCCTCTTCGATGCGTTCAGTGAGCATGTCCACGAACCGGTTCGGCTGGAAGCCGACCAGATGCCCGTACACCCGCCCCGCGCGGTCCAGCACGATGGTGGCGGGAATCGAGGTGACCCGCAGCAGCCGTGAAAGGCCGTCCTCGAAATAAACCGGCTGCTTCCAGCCGGTCTCTTCCAGAAACGGCGGCACCAGGGACGGGTCTTCGTCGGTGTTGATCGAAAGGAACACCACGTCGGGATTGTCTCGGTAGCGGCGCTGGGTTTCTTCAAGCAGCGGGTGCTGCGCCCGGCACGGGGTGCACCACGTGGCCCAGAAGTCCAGCACGAGGACCTTGCCCCGGAAGGCTGCGAGGCGCAGCTTCTCTCCCTGCAGTCCCGAGAGCGTG